>NZ_VRUU01000033.1 GCF_008039875.1 Methylobacterium sp. WL119
TCCCTGCCCCCCGCCCTGTTCGAGCTGCGCCGCGAGCCCGACGGCCGCCTCGCCTTCCGCGGCCAGGCCTGCGCGACGGCCCTGGTGCAACGCGGCGAGGCCGGCGCGTCCGAAGCCGATGAGTTTCGCGCCTCGCGCTTCCGCGTCGATCGCTTTGCCGGAACCGGGATCGCCGTGACCGAGGCCTGAGCGGCCGCTCGGGCCGCCCCGCGCCGCACCATCCGGCGCGGCGGTGCCGCGTGCCCGCCCGGCGCATCCCTCGACCGCGCATCATCGCCCGTGAAACGAAACCGTTCCGAAAGCTCAGCGTCGCCAGGGTCTTGGCCGATCGTGCCCGCGCCTGTGCCCGGTACGATCGATGGCGCCGGCCGCGCGGTTCATCGGACGCTCATCGAAAGGGTTTATTTTCGCATCTGCAAAGGGCGCCGGCGAACCAAACCGTTGGCGGAGGGTTTAAAGCTCAGCTCTCTTCCCAAGTGGCCTGCGATGGGGTAGCTCTCGATCTTATGGGTGCGCTGCAACAAGTGCTCGTCGTCGACGATGGTGTCCGTGCCATCGATCACTCCCTGGCCGGAGAATTGGCCGAGCTCGGCTATGCCAGCGTCACCGTCTCCCTCGAGGCGGCGGCGGACGTGCTGGCGGTGATCGCCCGGCCTGCCGCCATCCTGCTCCAGACCTCGTCGCGTCGCGATTCGAGCTATGCCCGCCTCGCAGCCCGGCTTCGTGCGCAGGTCCGCGACCAGTGCATCCCGGTCCTGGTGATCGACGGCGCGAAGGGGCGCCGCGCGGGCGCGCCGATCGACCTGATGAGCCGCATCGGCCCCTACGTCGTCAACGAACCCGACCTCTAGGCATCGCCCGGCCCGGGCGCCGATCCGCTACGAATGGATCGGCGCGTCGTGCTTGTGGAACGCCTTGAGACGGCGGAACAGCGCCGTGTCGTAGTTTCCCGGCACCTGTTCCTCCCCGACGAGCCAGCGGAACAGGTCGCGGTCCGGCACCTCGATCAGGCCCTCGAACAGATCGAGATCCGCATCGCTCATGCTGCCGATCTCGGCGTCGGCGAAGCGCCCCATGATCAGGTCCATCTCGCGGATGCCCCGGTGCCAGGCGCGGAACAGCGTGCGGCGGCGGCGGGGATCGAGATCCGCGCTGGTGCGGGTGGTGCCGGACATCGTGAGGGCCTTCGGATCGCTGGAGACAACCCGTGATCCGAGGATCACGGGACGAAAGGCTCAGACCAGGCCCGCGAAGGCGGTCTCGGACCACGCCGCGGACGGCCCGGGCGGGGCCGGGACGGGATCGCGCGGGCCGACCGGCGGCTTGTGCCCGCGCTGGCCCTTGGCGACCCGGGTGCCGCGGTCCGGCTTGGCCGGGCCGCCGACCGCATCGAACTCGAACAGCAGCCGGTTCCCGCGCGCGTCGCTGATCCATCCGTCGGAGAACCAGCCGACGAAGCGGCCCGAATAGGCGAAGACCTTGTCGTCGTCGATGATCGCCGCGGGCCGCCCATCCCAGTGGTAGACCGCCCGGCCGTCGTCGCAGAAGGCGGATGGACGTCCCTCCCGGTCGAAAAACTCGATCATCGCCTTGGCTCCCGCCGCCGGCCGCGCCGAGCGCCGCCACCGTCCGTATCTAAGCCATCGCGGCCGACCTGCCAGCCGGCCGCATCCGGGCGCCGGGCACAGGATCCTCCGATCCGCCGATCACGGGAGGGCGACGCGGCGCGCCAGCGTCGAGCGGCCGCGCGCGACGGGGCGGGATGCACGGGCTATTAGGGCCCGCCGGGCAGGATGGGCCGAACGAGCGGATTGGCGATGCGCGACGAGACGGCCCCTGCGCTCCTGCGCCCCAGCATCCTCGATCCGCTGTTCGCGCCCGCGCGCGGGCTGCCGGGCGTCGGCGCGAAGATGGCGCCCATGATCGAGCGGCTGCTCGGCACGCCCGAGCGGCCGGCCCGCATCGTCGACCTGCTGTTCCACCTGCCGCAGGGCGGCATCGCGCAGAAGCTCGTCGGCTCGGTCGGCGAGGCCCCTGTGGGCGAGCCGGTCACCGTCGGCGTTACCATCTCGCATCACCGGCCGGCCGGGACCGGGCCGGGCAGGCGCCCGCACCGGGTGCTGGTCGAGGACGAGACCGGCGACATCACCCTGGTGTTCTTCGGGATGCCGGCGGCGCGGGTCGAGAAGATGCTGCCGCTGGGCAGCCACCGCTACGTCACCGGCCGCATCGACCTCTGGGACGGCAGCCGCCAGATGGTGCATCCCTCCCGCATCGTCGACGCGGAAGGCCTGGCCGCCCTGCCCTCCGTCGAGCCGGTCTACGGCGCCACGGAAGGCCTGACCTCGCGGGCGATCGGCAAGCTCGCGGTGGCCGCCCTGGAGCGGCTGCCGGTGCTGCCGGAGTGGCAGGACCCGGCCTGGCTGCGGCAGAACCGGCTGCCGCCCTTCGCCGACGCGCTGCGCGCCGAGCACCGGCCCGAGGAGGCGCCCAAGCCCTCGACGCTGGGCCCCAACGGCGTCGCGGTCCCGCCGCCCGCGACGCCGTCGCGAAAACGGCTGGCCTACGACGAGCTTCTGGCCTCGCAGCTGGCTTTGGCGCTGATGCGGGCGCGCAGCCGCCGCAAGCCCGGACGGGTCAACGCCGGCGACGGCCGCCTCTCCGCCCGGATCGAGGCGGGGCTGCCCTTCGCGCTGACCGGCGCGCAGACGCGCGCCGTCGCCGAGATTCGCGGCGATCTGGCCTCCGACAAGCGGATGCTGCGCCTGCTCCAGGGCGATGTCGGGTCGGGCAAGACCGCCGTGGCGCTCCTCGCCATGGCCTCGGCCTGCGAGGCCGGCCGGCAGGCGGCGCTGATGGCCCCAACCGAGATCCTGGCACGCCAGCACTTCGAGCGCCTGAAGCCGCTGGCCGGCGCCCTGCGCCTGCGCCTGATGACCGGCCGGGACCGCGCCGCCGAGCGCCGGGCGACGCTGGCCGACCTCGCCGCCGGCGAGATCGACATCCTGGTCGGCACCCACGCCCTGTTCCAGGACAGCGTGGTGTTCGCCGATCTCGGGCTGGCGGTGGTCGACGAGCAGCACCGGTTCGGCGTCCACCAGCGCCTCGCGCTCGGCGCCAAGGGCGCGGCGGTCGACATTCTCGTCATGACCGCGACCCCGATCCCGCGGACGCTCGCGCTGACCTGCTTCGGCGACATGGACGTCTCGGTCCTCGACGAGAAGCCGGCCGGACGGCAGCCGATCCGGACGATCACCATCCCGACCGAGCGCATCGACGAGGTCGTGGCCGGCCTCCACCGCGCGCTCCAGGGCGGCGAGCGCGTCTACTGGATCTGCCCGCTGGTGGCCGAATCGGAGTTCGTCGACCTCGCCGCGGCGGAGGAGCGCTTCGAGGACCTGAAGCAGCATTTCGGGGCCGAGGTCGGGCTGATCCACGGCAAGATGCCCGGCGCCGACAAGGATGCGGCGATGGCCCGCTTCGCCGCGGGCGAGACCCGGGTCCTGGTCTCGACCACCGTGGTCGAGGTCGGGGTCGACGTGCCGGAGGCGACGATCATGGTGATCGAGCATGCCGAGCGCTTCGGGCTGGCCCAACTCCACCAGCTGCGCGGCCGGGTCGGGCGCGGCGCGAAGGCCTCGTCCTGCCTGCTGCTCTATCGCGGGCCGCTCGGCCAGGTGTCGAAGGCCCGCCTCGAGATGATGCGCGAGAGCGAGGACGGGTTTCGCATCGCCGAGGCCGATCTGCGGCTGCGCGGCGAGGGCGAGGTGCTCGGCACCCGCCAATCCGGCCTCGCGGCCTTCCGGCTCGCCCGCCTGGAGAGCGACGGCGCCCTGCTGGAGGTCGCCCGCGACGACGCACGGCTGATCGTCGAGCGCGATCCGACCCTGCGGACCGAGCGGGGCCAGGCGCTGCGGGTGCTGCTCTACCTGTTCGAGCGCGACGCCGCGATCCGGCTGCTCGGAGCCGGCTAGAGCATCGTCGAGCGAGGTGGATTCCCGCTGGCGTGACGACGATGCGCCCTCGAGACGAGAGCGAGCCGTGTCCGTGATTGACGGATCACGGACCATGCTCTCGCCGGCGCGGGTTGCCGCAGCCTGGGCGACAGGCGCGCGCGATCGCCCTAGATCCGTTTGGGTCGTACCAAGGATTCTCCGCCCGTGCCCCAGCCGCCCCGACAGGACAGGACGTTTGCCGTCGCGGTGGTCGGCGCCGGCGCCGCGGGCCTCGCCGCCGCCCTGGCGCTCGCCCGCGACGGCGTGCCCACGGCCCTGGTCGGACGCCATGCACCCGTGGCCGACGGGCGCACCGTCGCCCTGCTCGACGGGTCCGTGCGCTTCCTCGCGGCGCTGAAGGCCTGGGGCGGCATCGCCCCGCAGGCCGGCCCGCTGGCGACGCTGCAGATCATCGACGACACCGGCAGCCTGTTCCGCCCCCCGCCCGCGCGCTTCCAGGCCGGCGAGATCGGGCTGGAAGCGTTCGGCTGGAACGTCGAGAGCCGGCTCCTGGTCGAGTCCCTGCGCCGGCAGGCACGCGCCACCGAGAACCTCACGCTGTTCGAGAGCGATGCCGCGGAAGCCGTTCCTGGCGAAGAGGTTTCCGAGGTTCGGCTCGTCGATGGCGGGCGCGTCTCGGCACAGCTCGTCGTCGCCGCGGACGGGGGGCGGTCGCCGTTGCGGAGCGCGAGCGGCATCCGGGTGCGGGACTGGTCCTACCCGCAATCCGCGATCACCACGATTCTCGCGCACGACCGCCCGCACGGCGACGTCTCGACCGAGTTCCACACCCGCGGAGGCCCCTTCACCCTGGTGCCGCTGCCGGGGAACCGCTCGAGCCTGGTCTGGGTCGCGGCCGAGGGCGTCGCGCGCCGGCTCGCCGCGCTCGACGACGCGGCGCTGGCCGAGGCGGTCACGCGCCAGGCGCAGGGCATGCTCGGGACGATGCGGATCGACGGCCCCCGCGGCCTGGTGCCGATGCGCGGCCTCTCCGTGGCGACCCCGACCGCCCACCGCCTCGCCCTGATCGGCGAGGCCGCCCACGTCTTCCCGCCGATCGGCGCGCAAGGCCTGAACCTCGGATTGCGGGATGCCGCCGCCCTTCGGGATGCGGTGCTCGGTGCCACCCGCGAGCGCCGCGATCCGGGCTCCCGCGCGGCGTTGTCCGGCTTCGCCCGCGCCCGCCGGCTCGACGCGGCGCTGCGATCCGCGGCGGTCGACACGCTCAACCGGAGCCTGCTCGCCGACCTCGTGCCCGTCGACGCGCTGCGCGGCTTCGGCCTGCTGGCGATGAGCGCGATCGGGCCCTTGCGCCGCGCCGTGATGCGCGAGGGCGTCCTGCCGCGGCTCGGCGCACCCGAGCAGATGCGGGCCGCGCGCTGAACGGAAAAACTCTTTTCGGCGTGTGGGTTGTCCCTATCGGCTCGCGTTGGGCATCAAGCGTTTCGGCGCGAAAATCGGGTGCGCGTCCCTCCTGCAATCCGCCCCTGCGACACCGGCATGCGGAGCACCCACCCGAGCCGCTCCGTGCCGGACCTGTCGGCGCAAGAGCCGACGGGTCCGCATCGGGAAAAAACGATCGAAAATCGCTGATTTCGAGTAGGTTGCCTCGAAAAGCTCATCCCATGCATTCGTCCGGTCGGACCATGGCGGCCCGGGTCGGGGCGCCGCATCGTCGGATCGCCGCCTCCTGACACCCTGCCTTCCGGTCTATACATCCCGTCTCGCGGGCCCCACGTCCCGCCCCCGGGCATCGCCTGCCCGCCCGATTCGACGACGAACAGACACCCGATGGCCAAGCCCGCATCCAAGACGTCCGCATCCAAGACGCCCGCGCCCCCGGTCCCCGCGCCGAAGGTTCAGACGGCGCGCTTCGCGCTTCCCAAGTCCGGGCCGCTGGCGCGGATCCGCGACGCATTCGCGCGCGGCGAGAGCCCGACGCTGGCCGGCGTCCCGGACGGGTTCGACGCCCTGGTGGTGGCCGACCTCGCGCGCGCCCTGAGCGCCGGCTTCGAGGGGCCGGCGGTGCTGGTCCACGTCGCCCGCGATTCCGGGCGCTCGGCGGCCTTCGTCAACGCCCTGAAGTTCGTCGCGCCCGAGATCGAGGCGATGAGCGTGCCGGCCTGGGATTGCCAGCCCTACGACCGGGTCTCGCCCAACGGCGCCACGGCGGCGCAGCGCATGACCGCGTTCTCGCGGCTGACGCGCACGCGCTCCTCGGAGGCCGCGCCCCGCATCGTCTGCACCACGGTCAACGCCCTGATCCAGCGCGTTCCGCCGATGAAGCGCATCGCCGTCGAGACCTTCTCCGTCGCGATCGGCAACGTCGTCTCGATGGACAAGGTCGTGGCCTGGGTCGAGGCCAACGGCTTCCTGCGCACCGGGACGGTGCGCGACACCGGCGAGTACGCCGTGCGCGGCGGCATCCTCGACCTGTCGCCGCCGGGGCTCCCGAACCCGATCCGCCTCGACTTCTTCGGCGACACGCTGGAATCGATCCGCGCCTTCGATCCGGAGACGCAGCGCACCGTCGGCCAGCTCCGCTCCCTCGATCTCGTGCCGATGAGCGAGGTCCAGCTCACCACCGAGACCATCCGGCGCTTCCGCCAGGGCTACGTCGCCAATTTCGGGGCCGCGACCCGCGACGACCGCCTCTACGAGACCGTGAGCGAGGGCCGGCGCTATGCCGGCCTCGAGCACTGGATGCCGCTGTTCTACGAATCCCTCGACACCCTGTTCGACTACGTCGCCGGGGTGCCGATGGTGTTCGAGCCGCAGATCGAGGATGCGGCCGCCGAGCGGCTGGCCCTGATCCAGGACTACTTCCAGGCTCGCGAAGGCGCGCGCAAGACCCCGCAATCGGGCGTCGCGCCCTACAAGCCGCTGCCGCCGCGCGCCCTCTACTTGACCCAGAACGAGCTGCGCGACCGGATCGCGGCCTGCTCCGTCGCCCGGCTGACGCCGTTCGCGGTGCCCGAGGGCGGGGCCGGCGGCCCGGCCATCGATTGCGGCGCCGAGCCCGGCCGCACCTTCGCCGCCGAGCGCGCGAGCGAGGCGGCGAGCGTCTTCGACGCGGCGGTGGCGCACGTGAAGGATCTGCAGGGATCCGGTCATCACGTGATCCTCGGATCCTGGTCCGAAGGCTCGCGCGACCGGCTCTGCGGCGTGCTCGCCGACCACGGCCTCAGGAAGCCGATGGCGATCTCGCGCCTGTCGGACGTCTACGCGCTGAAGCGCGGCACCGACGTCGCCGTCGCGGTCTGGGGCCTCGAATCGGGCTTCACCGCCGGCCAGCTCGCCGTGATCTCGGAAGGCGACATCCTCGGCGACCGGCTGGTGCGCCAGAAGCGGAAGTCCAAGCGCCCGCAGGACGTCATCCTGGAGGTGCAGGCGCTTCAGCCCGGCGACCTCGTCGTGCACGCCGACCACGGCATCGGCCGGTTCGTCGGCCTGAAGACGGTGACGGCGGCCGGCGCCCCGCACGATTGCCTGGAGCTGCAATACGCCACCGGCCTGCTGCTGCTGCCGGTGGAGAACATCGAGCTCCTGACCCGCTACGGCTCCGAGGATTCCGAGGTGGCGCTGGACCGTCTCGGCGGCGCCGGCTGGCAGGCCCGCAAGGCGCGGATGAAGAAGCGCATCCTCGAGATGGCCGGCGAGCTCATCAAGGTCGCCGCCCAGCGCTTCGTGCGGCAGGCGCCGCGGCTGGTGCCGCCCGAGGGCCTCTACGGCGAGTTCGCCGCCCGCTTCGCCTTCGAGGAGACCGAGGACCAGGCCAACGCGATCGAGGCGGTGCTCTCGGACCTCAACGAGGGCCGCCCGATGGACCGGCTCGTCTGCGGCGACGTCGGCTTCGGCAAGACCGAGGTGGCGCTCCGCGCCGCCTTCGCCGCCGCGATCTCCGGGCGGCAGGTGGCGGTGGTGGTGCCGACCACCCTGCTCGCGCGCCAGCATTTCCGCACCTTCGCCGAGCGCTTCAAGGGCCTGCCGATCCAGGTGGCGCAGCTGTCGCGCTTCGTCGGCGCGGCCGAGATGAAGCAGACCCGCGCCGGGCTCGCCGACGGCACCGTCGACATCGTGGTCGGCACCCATGCGGTGCTGGCCAAGACCATCGCCTTCAAGGACCTCGGCCTGATCATCGTCGACGAGGAGCAGCATTTCGGCGTCAGCCACAAGGAGCGCCTGAAGGCGCTGCAGGCCGACGTGCACGTGCTGACGCTCTCGGCCACCCCGATCCCGCGGACGCTGCAGCTGGCGATGACGGGCGTGCGCGACCTCTCGATCATCGCGACCCCCCCGGTGGACCGCCTGGCGGTGCGCACCTTCGTGACGCCGTTCGATCCGCTGACCATCCGCGAGGCGCTGCTGCGCGAGCGCTACCGCGGCGGCCAGTCGTTCTACGTGGTGCCGCGGATCGAGGATCTGGCCGAGGTGAAGCGCTTTCTCGACACCGAGATGCCCGAGACTACGGTGGCGGTCGCCCACGGGCAGATGGCGGCGGGCCAGCTCGAGGACGTGATGACCGCGTTCTACGAGGGCAAGTACGACGTGCTGCTCTCGACCACGATCGTCGAATCCGGTCTCGACATCCCCACCGCCAACACGCTGATCGTGCACCGGGCCGACATGTTCGGCCTGGCCCAGCTCTACCAGCTCCGCGGCCGCGTCGGACGCTCCAAGGCCCGCGCCTACGCCCTGTTCACGACGCCGGCCAACCGCACCCTGAGCGCCCAGGCCGAGCAGCGCCTCACCGTGCTGCAGACGCTCGACACGCTCGGCGCCGGCTTCCAGCTGGCCTCCCACGACCTCGACATCCGCGGCGCCGGCAACCTGCTCGGCGACGCGCAGTCCGGCCACATCAAGGAGGTCGGCTACGAGCTCTACCAGCAGATGCTGGAGGACGCGGTCACCGCGCTCAAGGCCGGCTACGAGGAGCCGGTGGAGGAGGCGTGGTCGCCGACCATCGCGCTCGGCGCCCCGGTCACCATCCCCGAGACCTATGTCGAGGATCTCGGCGTGCGGCTCGCCCTCTACCGCCGGCTCTCGACCCTGGAGAACGACGCCGAGATGGAGGCGTTCGGCGCCGAGCTGATCGACCGCTTCGGGCCGCTGCCGCCGGAGGTGGAGCAGCTGCTCAAGATCGTGACGATCAAGATCCTGTGCCTGGCCGCCAACATCGCCAAGGTCGAGGCCGGGCCGAAGGGCGTCGTGGTCCACTTCCGCGACAAGTCGTTCGCGAACCCGCAGGGGCTGGTCGCCTACGTCGCCGAGCAGGCCTCGTTCGCGAAGGTCCGGCCCGACATGAGCGTGGTCTTCATCCGCGAGCTCGACTCGATCCCGGCCCGGCTCAAGACCGCGACGCAGGTGGTGCGGGCGCTGGCAGGGATCGCCGAGCGCGGGGGGAAGAAGAAGGCGGCGTAAGCGCCGCTCAGCGCGTCGCCAGGGCCTGCGAGGCGTCCGGTCGGGATGCGTCCAGGCGCGGCGTCGCCGGCTGCGGGGCCTTCGGATGCAGCGCGCCGAGCGAGCCGGTCGGCAGGTTCGACGAGCCTTCGGCCAGCGCCTCCTGTCCGCCGAAGGCCGTGCCCTCTTGGCCGAGCTTCTCCGCGTGGGCGAACAGCGCCTTCATGTAGCGCTGGTCGAACGGGGCCGGCGAGGTGTCGGTGAAGCGGTCGTCGATCTCGGCGACCTTCAGGTCGATGGATTCGCGGCGGGCGAAGGCGTCGGCCAGCGCCAGGGCGTCGCGCGTCTGCGCCTTGATCGCCGACGACATCGCCCGGCCGAGCACCGAGAGCGTGGTGTGCGTCGCCATCTGGAAGTACGGCGCGAGCTTGTTGTTGACGACGAGGTAGACCGTCCGGGCCGGGATCCTGACCCCGCCGGCACCCGTCTGCGCCGCGATCAGCGCCGGCTTCGGCGCGAGGAAGAACGGCGCCGTGGTGCCGCCGTCGACGTGCATCTCCTGGATCGTCTTGCCCTGGTTCGTCTTGCCGTCGACGGTCGTCGAGTCGATCGAGACGGGCGGGAACACGCCCGGCACGGCGGACGAGGCCAGCACGATCGACCGGAACAGGTTCAGCGCCTTGTCGTCGCCGATCGTCGCGATCGCGCCCATGTCCCACAGCACCGGGCGCTCGGTGTCGAGCTCGGTGGTGGCGACCAGCAGGCGCCGGCCCTTGGCGTGCTCGGCGGCGATCGCCTTGAGCAGGCGCGGCGTCACCGCCTTCTCGATCCGGCGCTTGAGCGGCCAGGTGTCGGTCAGGGCCTCGGCGGAGCCGCCGAACTCGAACACGTCCGCCGCCGAGACCGTGGTGTAGGCCTCGCGCAGAGCGGCATCGCCGGCGGCACCGATGAAGGCGAAGGGGGCGATCAGGGCGCCCGTCGAGACGCCGGTGATCACGCCGAAGGCCGGGCGGCGCCCGCTCGCGCTCCAGCCGGAGAGGAGGCCCGCGGCGAAGGCGCCGTTCTCGCCGCCGCCGGACAGCACGAGCCAGGGGTCGGCCGCCGCGGACGCCCCGTCGATCAGCGCCTGGAAGGCCTGCCCGTCGTCGCCGGCGATGCGGATCGCGCCCTTCAGGGCGGCAGGACGCGCCGTCGCGATCTCGCCGGCGGTGAACGCCGTGCGCTCGGTGCGTTTGGCAGTATCCGATCCGGCACGGGAAAGGTCAGGCGCACCGATTCCAAGTGCGAGGATCGTCGCGCAAAGCGCGAGCTGACGCGTCTTCGAAGAGGGCATAGCCCGTTTCCCGATACCGATTGACCCGCCTCGTTTCGAAAACGCTGCGCCGTCCGCGGTGTTCCCGCAACCGGGCACGACCACCGAGCCGGCCGCGCCGTTCGTGCGGCAGCGCACCATGACGCTTGCCACGCGGATCGCTTTACGCCGGGCCTGTGCTTGCACTAACCGGACGAACCGGTCCGTCACGCCGACTCGGCAAGCCGACCTGCAACGAGGTTCTTCCATGAAACTGCCGCGCCGCTTCTTCCAGCCGCTCGCCGCCGGCGCGCCCGAGCCCTTCCGCGAGCTGCCGGTGCGGCTGGAGCGGATGATCCACTTCGTGCCGCCCCACAACGACAAGGTCCGCGCCCGCGTGCCGGAGCTCGCGCCGACCGTCGACGTCGTGCTCGGCAACCTCGAGGACGCGGTGCCGATGGACCAGAAGGAGGCGGCCCGGAAGGGCTTCGTCCAGATGGCGCAGGCGACCGACTTTGCGGCGACCGGCACCGGCCTGTGGAGCCGCATCAATGCCCTGAACTCGCCCTGGTTTCTCGACGACCTGTTCGAGCTCGTGGCCGCCGTCGGCTCGAAGCTCGACGTGGTGATGATCCCCAAGGTCGAGGGCCCGTGGGACATCCACTACGTCGACCAGCTGCTCGCCCAGCTCGAGGCGCGCCACGGCGTGACGAAGCCGATCCTGATCCACGCGATCCTGGAGACGGCCGAAGGCGTCGCCAACGTCGACGCCATCGCCTGCGCGTCGCCCCGCATGCACGGCATGAGCCTCGGCCCCGCCGACCTGGCGGCGTCCCGCGGCATGAAGACCACCCGCGTCGGCGGCGGCCACCCGGAATACCGCGTGATCGCCGACCCGGCCGGCGAGGGCGTCGCCCGCGCCTCCGCCCAGCAGGACCTCTGGCACTACACCATCGCGAAGATGGTCGACGCCTGCATGGCCAACGGCATCAAGGCCTTCTACGGCCCGTTCGGCGACTTCTCCGACGGCCCGGCCTGCGAGGTCCAGTTCCGCAACGCCTTCCTCATGGGCTGCGCCGGCGCCTGGACGCTGCATCCGAACCAGGTCGCCATCGCCAAGCGTGTCTTCGCCCCCGATCCGGACGAGGTGGCCTTCGCCGCCCGCATCGTCGCGGCGATGCCCGACGGCACCGGCGCGGTGATGCTCGACGGCAAGATGCAGGATGACGCCACCTGGAAGCAGGCCAAGGTCATCGTCGACCTGGCCAAGCTCGTGGCGGCCAAGGACCCGGAGCTGGCCGCGGTGTACAAGCTCGGCTGATGACCAGACCTCGATGAGCCCGACGCATCGAGGCTTGGCCCCCGCGACCGCGGGGCGGCGGCTCTCCGCCGGACCTCACGGGTTCTCGCCCATGAGGTCCGGCATGAGCCGTCACGGCCCGAACCGGCTTCGGTAATCCTGCGGCAGCGCAGCGACGAGCCGCAGGAAGCTGCGGCGCATGGTTTCCTCCGAGCCGAAGCCGCAGGCCTGCGCGATGCGCTTCACCGGGCGCCTGGTCTCGGACAGCGCCCGTTGCGCCGCCTCCACCCGCAGGCGCTCCACCCCCTTGGCCGGCGTCAGCCCGGTCGCCGCGCGGTAGTGCCGGCCGAGGCTGCGCTCGCTCATGCCCGCCACCGCCGCCAGCGCCGGAAGCGAGAGGTCGCCGGCCAGGTTCTCCCGGATCCAGGCATGGAGGGCGTCGAACCGGTCGTCGCCGGCCTGGAGCGCGAGCGCCGCGCTGAACTGCGCCTGCCCGCCGGGGCGCTTGAGGAACATCACGAGATGGCGGGCGACGCCGAGCGCCAGCGCACGGCCGAGATCCTGTTCCACCAGCGCCAGCGCCAGGTCGATGCCGGCGGTGATCCCCGCCGAGGACCAGACTGGGCCGTCCTGCACGAAGATCGGGTCCGGCTCGACGCGCGCCAGCGGATAGAGCTCGGCGAGCCGCTCGCAATGGGCCCAGTGGGTGGCCGCCCGGCGCCCGTCGAGGAGCCCTGCCGCCCCGAGCAGGAAGGCGCCGGTGCAGACCGAGGCGACCCGCCGCGCCCGCGCCGCCCGCGCCCGCATCCAGTCGACGAGGTCCGCGTCGGCCGAGGCCGCGACGACGCCGGGGCCGCCGGCGACGATCAGCGTGTCGAGCGGGGCGTCGCGGTCGGGCAGGGGGTCGACCGCCAGCCGCAGGCCCGCGGACGAGGTCAGCGCGCCGTCGCCCCAGCCGACCACACGCGGCGCGTAGGGCCGCGAGCCCCGTGCCTGCTCGTTGGCCGTCGCGAAGACCTGCAGCGGACCGGCCACGTCGAGCAGTTGCACGCACGGAAAGGCCAGCACCTCGACGATGCGGGGCGATCCGGCATGGGTTCGAACGGTATGGGTTCGAGCGGCATCTGGCTGGAAACGAGGGTCGTCTGGCATCCCGGCCAGATCTTGAGGCTTTAGGGTGTCCCTGTCCACCACGGAGACCCCGCGATGATCCCCCCCGAGACCCACCTGCAGATCGGCTCGCTCCTGTTCGAGGGGCTGGACCAGATCGACCTCACCGGCCCGTTCGAGGTGCTGTCCCGCATCCCGAACGCGACCTACCGGATCTACGCCCCGACCGCCGAGAGCGTGCGCGACGTCCGCGGCCTGCGGCTCACCCCCGACGCGGCCTTGGCCGATGCGCCGCAGCTCGACGTGCTGCACGTGCCTGGCGGCTTCGGCCAGGAGGCGCTGATGCGGGACGAAGCCGTGCTCGGCTGGATCCGGCGGCAGGCGGGGGGAGCCGGGCACGTCTTCTCGGTCTGCACCGGCGCCCTGCTCCTCGGCGGTGCCGGGCTGCTCAGGGGGCGCCGGGCGACGACGCATTGGAGCGCCTTCGCGCTGCTGCCGTATTTCGGCGCGCAGCCCGTCGACCGGCGCGTCGTGGTCGACGGGTCGTGGGTGTTCGCGGCCGGCGTCACCGCGGGCATCGACGGCGCGCTGAGGCTCGCGGCCGAGCTGCGCGGCCCGGAGGTCGCCCAGGCGATCCAGCTCGGCATGGAATACGCCCCCGAGCCGCCCTTCGACAGCGGCACGCCGCGGACCGCCCCGGCCGCGATCCTCGAGCGGGCGCGCACCGGCGTCGCCGAGATCACCGCGCGGCGGGAGGCGACCGCACGCAGGGTCGCCGCCGAGCTCGGGATCGCCCTCCCCGCCGGCGGGTGAGGCTCGCCTCGATCACGCTAGCCGCACGGGCGCGGGCGACCCGCGACGCGGGTCGGTTCCGATGCACCGCCCCCGGAACCCGGTGACAAGCCCGCCATCCGCGCCTATCTGATCCGTCATGATGGATCAGGCCATGACCGACCCGCGACCGACCGAATCGAGACTGCGCATCGCCAAGTTCGGGATCGGCGCGGTGGTGCGCCACCGGATCTACCCGTTCCGCGGCATCGTGTTCGATGTCGACCCGGTGTTCGACAACACCGAGGATTGGTGGCTGGCGATCCCCGAGGAGGCGCGTCCGCGCAAGGATCAGCCGTTCTACCACCTGCTCGCCGAGAACGCCGAGACCGAGTACGTCGCCTACGTGTCCGAGCAGAACCTGGTGCCCGACACCTCGGGCGAGAGCCTGCGCCACGCCGGCATCCCGGAGATGTTCGAGCGCGACCCCGGCGGCACCTACCGCATGCGCGACCGCACCGCGAACTGACCGTTTCGGGACGCGCGCCGTCCGGTGCTCCGAGCGCCTTCGGGGCCTACGATCCCGTGACGTCGGCGCTCGTCGCCCTGCCGATTCCGGCGGCTTCCATCCGTGCCCAGGCGGCGGCGAGCGATCCGCCCTGGTCGATCGCCCGTGTCGCGTCCGCGACGACGGCGGCCTCGAAGCCTGCCGCGCGCGCATCGAGGGCGCTCCAGGCGACGCAGTAATCGGTGGCGAGCCCGCACAGGACCACGCGCCGGACGCCGCGCTCGCGCAGGTAGCCGGCGAGCCCCGTCGGCGTCCCGTCGGCCTCGACGAAGGCCGAGTAGCTGTCGACTCCGGGGCTCAGGCCCTTCCGCAGGACGAGGGCGGCGCCGGGCAGGTCGAGGCCGGGGGCGAGCGCCGCCCCGGCGCTGCCCTGCACGCAGTGGTCAGGCCACAGCACCTGCTCGCCGTAGGCCAGCCGCACCGTCTCGAACGGCGCCCGGCCCGGATGCGCGCTCGCGAACGAGACGTGCCCGGCCGGGTGCCAGTCCTGCGTCAGCACCAGGGTCCGGAACCGCGCGGCCAGCGCCCGGATCGGCGCGACGACGGCGTCGCCGTCGGGCACCGCGAGCGCGCCGCCGGGCAGGAAGTCGTGCTGCACGTCGACGACGAGCAGGGCCTCGGCCGCGCCGACCGTCACGGGCAGCCCCCGGCTTCGGCGGAACGGCGTCCGCCCGGGATCCTCCGATCCGGCGATCCCGGGATCACGGGACCATCACCGTCGAGCCGGTGGTCTCGCGGCCGGCGAGGTCGCGGTGGACCTGCTGGGCCTCCGACAGCTTGTAGGTCCGGTTGACCGGGATCCTGACCGCCCCGCTCTGCACCACCGAGAACAGGTTCTTCGCCATCTCGGCCAGGATCTCCGGGCGGCTCGCGTAGGTGAACAGGGTCGGGCGCGTCACGTAGAGCGAGCCCTTGGCGGCGAGCAGGCCGAGGTCGAGCGCCTTGATCGGGCCGGAGGCGGAGCCGAAGCTCGCGAGCAGGCCGAGCGGGGCCAGCGAATCGAGCGAGCCCATCAGCGTGTCCTGCCCGACGCCGTCGTAGACCACCGGGACGCCCTTGCCGCCGGTGATCTCGCGGACGCGGGCCGCCACGTCCTCTTCGCGGTAGAGGATGACGTGGTCGCAGCCGTGGGCGCGGGCGAGCTCCGCCTTGTCGGCCGAGCCGGCGGTGCCGATGACGGTGGCGCCGAGGTGCTTGGCCCATTGGCAGGCGATCAGGCCGACGCCGCCGGCGGCCGCGTGCCACAGGATCGTGTCGCCCGGCTTCACCGCATAGGTCCGGTGCAGCAGGTACTCGGCGGTGAGCCCCTTCAGCATCATGCCGGCGGCGGTCGAATCTTCGATCCCGTCCGGCACGTGCACGGCGGCCGAGGCCGCGATCAGCGGCTCCTCGGCGTAGGTGCCCTCCCCCGATCCGGTGGCGACCCGGTCGCCGACCGAGAACCCGGTCACGCCCTCGCCGACCGCCGTCACCGTCCCGGCGACCTCCTTGCCCGGGGTGAACGGCAGTTGCGCCGCCTTGTAGGCGCCGGAGCGGAAGTAGATGTCGATGAAGTTGACGCCGATCGCGCCGGCGCGGATGCGGATCTGGCCGGGGCCGGGCTGCGGCGTCGGCACGTCCTCGTAGGCCATCACCTCGGGGCCGCCGTAATCCTGAACGCGTATCGCCTTCGGCATCGTCGTCGCCTCTTCTTCGCGTGAGATCGTGCCCGGCGAGATAAGGGACGGGGCGCCCGGCGCAATGGCTTCGATCGGGGCGGGCGATACAGAGCGGGGCGCGCATCCCGGCGCCGCGAGCAAATCATCGATTCGGGGAGGGAACGCGATCGGCCCGGACGCGGTTGAGAGGCCCACGTCGCCGAGCATGCCTTGCAGTGGCCATGTTTCAATCTTAACTGAACCTGAACGAAAGGCTGATTCGTTCAGGCCGTCACGGGAAAGATGGAGGACAGCGATGCTGACCGGACCGTTCCAACGCCTGCCGGGGTCTTCCGAGGGATGGCAGTCCCTCGCTCACGAGCCCTGGCTGCTGCCGATCTCCGACGCCGCCTCCGAGCAGGCTTCCGACGTGGGTATCGCGGTTCGCCGGGCCGCGCGGCCCCTCTGGATCGCCGCCAACGGCCTCTGCTTCGCCCTGGCGCTCCTGCTGGCCGCCGAGACCTCGACCGGCTGGATGAGCGGCAACCGCGTCGCGGCGACGCCGAAGACCGTCGTCACCGCCAGCGCCTCCTGAGTCAGACCGTTTCGCGACGCGGGGCGGCGCCTGCCGGCGGCGTCTCCCGCGACGTCTCGGGCGCGAGCCCCTGCGCCGTCCGCAGGGTCGCGGCCATGGCCTGAAGCCGGGCCTGCGGATCGTCCGGCTGGATGACGCCGGCCGACATCACCAGCTTGGCCGCATCGTCCACGCTCATCCCGACCTCGATGATGTCGGTGCGCGGCAGGTAGAAGAAGAACCCCGTGGTCGGGTTCGGCGCGCAGGGCAGGAACACGCCGACATAGTCGCTGCGGCCGTCCTCCCCTGCTTCTCCCTTGCCGCCGGGAAGCGCCGCCTGGACGTCGGGCGCGGCCGGCGCCGACAGGAACACCACCGACCAGGTTCCCTTCACCGGGAACTCGACGAGGCCGACCGTGCGGAACGAGGTTCCGTTGGCGGAGAACAGCGTCTCGAAGATCTGCCGCAGGCCCTTGTAGAGCCCCGAGATCACGGGCGTGCGCGCCAGCAGCACCTCGCCGAACTCGATCACGCTGCGCCCGACGAGGTTCGCCGTGAGGAAGCCGAGCAGGGTCACCGCCACGAAGGCGATGAGCATGCCCAGCCCCGGGATCGAGAACGGCAGGTAATGGTCCGGCAGGTAGCTCGCCGGCACCAGCGGCTTCACGAACCCGTCGATCAGCGTGATGATCCACCACGTGATGTAGGCGGTGATCGCCAGCGGCCCCGCGACGATGATGCCGGTGAGGAAGTACGTCCGCAGCCGTCCGCGCGCGCTCACGCGGGGGCGGGGGCCCGCGGGATCCGGCTCGGGCGTCGGCAGCGTGGTCGGCGGTCTCACGGAAACCAGGGCAGCCCCCGAAGGCAAGGTCGCGAAGGCACGATGCCGGGCACGGCTCCGGTGCCCTCAGACCTACTCCCTCCGCCGGCCCGTCTCAAGGCCGCGGTTCGGCGACGAGACCGGGGCCGCGCGGCGCCGACCGTCGCGCGGCCCCGGCACGCCGGCGCAGGACGTAGAGCACGAGGCCGGTGATCGCGAGCAGCGGCATCATGAGCGCGGCGAGGCAGAAGACCAGGGCGAAGACCCCACCGAAGAAGCGCCCGCGATGGACCTCGAGCATGGACTCGGCGATCTGCCGGCCGAGCGCCTCGTCGGAGAAGCGCACGCGCGAGAGGCGGGTGCCGGTCGCGGCGTCGAAGGTCGATTCGTTGCGCGCCTTCGGGGCGTCGGACGCCGCGGCGATCCAGCGGATGCGGATCCGCGTCGCGTCGCGCCCCGGCAGCGTCACGGTCGCGAGCGCCGCCGACGCGCCCTCCTCCGCCCGGAACGCGGCCCAGGCCCTGTCCAGGGCGAGCGGGTTTTCGGTGCTCCCGACCGGGCGCGCCTCGCCTTGCCTCTCTCCCGCCTTGCGCCCGGCACGCGCCTCGGGCGCCTTGCCCGTGAGGAGCCGGGTCGCGGCCGACCTGTACGGCTCGTAGGACCACCACAGCCCCGTCAGCGCGATCACGGCGTAGACCGGCAGCAGCCAGGTGCCGGCGACGGCGTGGAGCGACCAGTAGCGCGGGCGCCCCGGCCGGCGCAGGCTCGGCCTCAGCCAGATCCGCCAGGCGTGGGCCTTGGGCCAGCGCAGGTACAGGCCGGTGGCGAGGAACGCGAGCAGCGCCACCGCCGCCGCCCCGGTGATCGTCCGACCCCAGCCCCTGCCCTCCCCGGGCAGGAGCAGCCACCGGTGCAGGCCGCGGATCGTCGCGAAGGTCGCCTCGCCGCGGATCTCGCCGCGCAGCGTGCCGTCGTAGGGATCGAGGTAGACCGAGGGCGGCCGCGCGCCGGACGTGTCGTCGGCGAAGCGCACGCGGGGGACGATCGCCGGGTCGCCGGCGATCGTCAGCGTGCTCACCCTCAGGCCCGGGCGCTGCGCGCCGACTCGCGCGACCAGCGCCTCCGGGCCGAGATGCGGCCGGTCCAGGACCGCGATCCGCGCACGGTCGGCATTGGCGAGATCGACGATGGCCTCCTCGTAGCTCATCATCGCGCCGGTGACGCCGACCACGGCGAGGACGAGACCGGCGGTGAGGCCGAGCGCCCAGTGCAGGCGGAACAGGACGGTGCGGAGGGGGACGGGCATCGCGGGCGGTACGTCATGAGAACGACGCGAAGTCAAGTCTTCCGGCGGGACCCCGAAATTCTCGACGCCGAATTACTACAATTCAGGGTAGTGTCCCCTCGCGTTGCTTGCCCGGCCATGGTCGAACGCCCCGAAACCCTTCGCCCGACACGGACGGACCGGAGGGCCGGGGCCGGTTCTTCGACCCGGCGCCGCCCGACGATCGCCCGGTCGCAGGCCGTCGAGTCGATTGCGCCCTCCGGCGGCCCCGCGTATACAAGGTCATTCCCCTTTTGAATGCGTGAGACGGGACTTTCGGATCGAGCGGTCCGGAGCCTGCGGACCGATGCCCGGCCCCGTCCGTCCACGCGTCGGTTTTGGAGCCCGTGCGAAATATGACCCAGGGTCCGCTGATGCCCAAGGCGACCGCCGTCTGGCTGGTCGAGAACACCTCGCTCGCCTTCGAGCAGATCGCCGATTTCTGCAAGCTGCACCCGCTGGAGGTGAAGGGCATCGCCGACGGCGAGGTCGCCGCCGGGATCAAGGGCTTCGATCCGATCACCGCGGGCCAGCTCACCCGCGACGAGATCGAGAAGGCGCAGAAGTCGCCGGCCTACAAGCTCAAGGTCGCGGTCTCGAAGGTGAAGCTGCCCGAGGTCAAGCGCACCACCAAGGGGCCGCGCTACACCCCGCTGTCGCGCCGCCAGGACCGCCCGAACGCGATCCTCTGGCTGCTGCGCAACCACCCCGAGCTGAAGGACGCGCAGGTGATCCGGCTCGTGGGCACCACCAAGTCGACGATCCAGCAGATCCGCGAGCGCTCGCACTGGAATTCCGGCTCGCTGCAGCCGATGGACCCAGTGACGCTCGGCCTGTGCACCCAGATCGACCTCGACTTCGAGGTCCAGCGCGCCGCCAAGGACCGGCCGGCCGCGCTCGCCGCCGATTCGGGAGCCTCGCTCCTGCCGACCGAGGTCTCCACCCGCGACGAGGCGCCCGAGGCCGACGAGCACCGCCACGGCGGCCGCGAGGAGCGGATCAACGCCGATTCGGTCTTCGCCAAGCTCAAGGGCGTCCGCCCGGCGGACGACGACGAAGACTAGATCGTACCCGGGGGTCTCAAGTCTCCGGACCGAAGGCGTGGGCCTGCTTCGAAGGAAGCGGACCCATTTTCGTGCCGACATCCGTTTCTGTTGAACTTCAGGGCCCGTTGCTGTAGAGAGCCGGCGTCCTTCCGGGCCGACCGCACGCGCGTGTTCTCGTGTTGCGCCGCGCCGCCCCGGGACGACCGCCCTCGGACACCGTACGAACGCGTCGGCAAGCCGATCCCATTTTCGGATCGGTCGCTCCCCCATCCGGAGCGGCAGCGGCAACGGGGGCGTTCGCAACACGAGCCGCCGACGTGAGGGCATCCCTTGAGGGAGCCCGTTCAGGAGACAGAATGACTGCTGGTACCGCTCTGCAGCGCGACGCCTACCGCGACGACTTCGCGGCGCTGCTCGAGGAATCGTTCCTCCAACACGAGATCACCGAAGGCTCCGTCGTCAAGGGTCGCGTCGTCGCGATCGAGAAGGACGTCGCGGTCATCGACATCGGCGCCAAGACCGAGGGTCGCGTCGCCCTCAAGGAATTCAACGGCCCCGGCCGCGAGGGCGAGCTCGCCGTCGGCGACGAGGTCGAGGTCTACGTCGACCGCATCGAGAACGCGCTCGGCGAGGCCGTCATCTCGCGCGACAAGGCGCGCCGTGAGGAGTCGTGGGTCAAGCTCGAGAAGGCCTTCGAGGCCAACGAGCGCGTCTCCGGCACGATCTTCAACCAGGTCAAGGGCGGCTACACCGTCGACCTCGACGGCGCCGTGGCGTTCCTGCCGCGCTCCCAGGTCGACATCCGCCCGGTGCGCGACGTGACCCCGCTGCTCGGCACCCCGCAGCCGTTCCAGATCCTCAAGATGGATCGCCGCCGCGGCAACATCGTCGTCTCGCGCCGCACCGTCCTCGAGGAGAGCCGCGCCGAGCAGCGCTCCGAGCTGGTGGCCAACCTCGAGGAGGGTCAGGTCATCGACGGCGTCGTCAAGAACATCACCGAGTACGGTGCGTTCGTGGATCTGGGCGGCATCGACGGCCTGCTCCACGTCACCGACATGGCGTGGCGCCGCGTGAACCATCCGTCCGAGGTCGTGACCATCGGCCAGACGGTCAAGGTCAAGATCATCAAGATCAACCACGAGACCCACCGCATCTCACTCGGCATCAAGCAGCTGCTCGCCGATCCGTGGGAGGGCATCGCCCAGCGCTATCCGGTCGACGCCAAGCTCAAGGGCCGCGTCACCAACATCACCGACTACGGCGCCTTCGTGGAGCTCGAGCCGGGGATCGAGGGCCTGATCCACGTCTCCGAGATGAGCTGGACCAAGAAGAACGTCCACCCCGGGAAGATCGTCTCCACCTCGCAGGAAGTGGAAGTGCAGATCCTCGAGGTCGATCCGGTCAAGCGCCGCATCTCGCTCGGCCTCAAGCAGACCCTGCAGAACCCGTGGGAGGCCTTCAACGAGAAGCATCCCGTCGGCTCCGAGGTCGAGGGCGAGGTCAAGAACAAGACCGAGTTCGGCCTGTTCATCGGCCTGGAAGGCGACGTCGACGGCATGGTCCACCTGTCGGACCTCGACTGGAACCGTCCCGGCGAGCAGGTGATCGAGGAGTTCAAGAAGGGCGACATGGTCAAGGCGCAGGTTCTCGACGTCGACGTCGAGAAGGAGCGCATCTCGCTCGGCATCAAGCAGATCGGCGGCGACCCCTTCGCGGAGGCCGGCGACGTCAAGAAGGGCCAGATCGTCACCTGCGAGGTCGTCGAGGTGAAGGATTCGGGCATCGAGGTGAAGATCGTCGACACCGACATGTCGACCTTCATCCGCCGCGCCGAGCTCGCCCGCGACCGCGGCGACCAGCGCCCCGAGCGCTTCGCCGCCGGCGAGAAGTTCGACGCCCGCGTCATCCAGTTCGACCGCAAGGCGCGCCGCGTCCAGCTGTCGATCAAGGCGCTGGAAGTCGCCGAGGAGAAGGAGGCGATGGCCCAGTTCGGCTCCGCCGATTCGGGTGCCTCGCTCGGCGACATCCTCGGTGCAGCCTTCAAGAAGGCCCGCACCAGCGACGACGTCGAGGAGAAGTAGTCCGGTCCATGCCGGCCGCCCGGTCCATCCGGGCGGCCGTCAGGTCCCGGTCGATCGAAGGCCCGCGCCGGACACCCGTCCGGCGCGGGCCTTTCGTTTGGCGGGGCAAGACGATCCGGCGGCCCATGACAGGCGCGGCGCAACCGCAAGGCGATGCGGTTTTGGCCCCCTGCGCCCCTTGCCGGTCCGTGTCCGGCAGGGCTAGAACACCGCTCGCGGGCAACCGCCCGGCGCCCACGAGCTCAAGCCTGCCAAGGACTTGGTCTGTACCGCTGCCTAAGGTGCGGACCGCGTCGCGGCACGTGAGCCTCGTGCGCCCTGCCCCGGGCATCGGTCTGCGGGTGGGCTGAGAACCGGCCGGCCCGCGCGGCCGGGACCGTGAGGGAGCAGACCATCGCATGGCAGCCGACGCCGAACTCCTGATCGACCGGCGGCGGCTGCGCCGCAAGCTGTCCCTGTGGCGCGTCGTCGGCATCGGCGGCCTCGTCGTCGCCGTCGGCGCGGTCGGCCTGCGGGTCCGCGCCGGAACGGAGGGCGGGCTGTTCGGTGCGGTGAAGCCGCAGATCGCCCGCATCTCGATCTCGGGCTTCATCTCCGGCAGCGAGGCCACCGCCAAGCTGATGAAGCGGGTCGGCGAATCCGCTGCCGTCGAGGGCGTGGTGGTCTCGATCAACTCGCCCGGCGGCACCACCACCGGCTCCGAGGAGCTGTTCCGCAACTTGCGGGCGCTGGCCGAGAAGAAGCCGATCGTCGCCTTCGTCGACGGCACCGCGGCCTCGGGCGCCTACATCACCGCGATCGCCGCCGACCACATCGTCGCGCGCGAGACCTCGCTCGTCGGCTCGATCGGCGTGCTGTTCCAGTATCCGGACGTGTCGGGGCTGCTCGACAAGGTCGGCGTGAAGGTCGAATCGGTGAAGTCCTCGCCGCTCAAGGCCGAGCCGTCGGGCTTCACCCCGACCTCGCCGGAGGCGCGCGCCGCCCTCGCGGCGGTGGTCGGCGACACCTACGCCTGGTTCAAGAACCTCGTGGCCGAGCGGCGCGGGATGGACGGCGCCCAGGTCGCCACGGTCTCCGACGGCCGGGTGTTCAGCGGCCGCCAGAGCGTGCCGCTGAAGCTCGTGGACGAGCTCGGCAGCGAGCGGCAGGCGATCGCCTGGCTCGAGAGCGCGCGCAAGGTGCCCAAGAACCTGCCGGTGACCGACTGGAAGCCGGCTTCCGGCCAGGGCTTCGGCCTGTTCTCGGCGCTCGGCCTCGGTGCCGACCTCCTCGGGCTCGACGGCCTGTCCGCCCGGTTGGCCGAGGCCGGGGCCGAGGCGAGGGCCGTCACCCGGGGCGGCATGCTCGTGCTGTGGCGCCCGAGCCCGTCCGCCGCGCCCTGATTGGTGCGATCCATCAGGATTCGCGCCCCGGAACTTCGAGAAGACCAGACGCCATGATCAAGTCGGAGCTCGTCCTCAAGATCGCCGAGCAGAACCCGCACCTCTACCAGCGGGACGTCGAGACGCTGGTCAACGCGATCCTCGACACGATCGCCGACGCGCTGGCACGGGGCGACCGGGTCGAGCTGCGCGGCTTCGGCGCGTTCTCGGTGAAGCGCCGGGATGCGCGCCGCGGGCGCAACCCGCGCACGGGTGCGGCCGTTGCCGTGTCGGAAAAGGCCATCCCCGTGTTCAAGACCGGCAAGGAGATGCGCCTGCGCCTCAACGCGGCCGGGATCGGCGAGAGCCAGTCCGCGGCCGAGTAGGGCGCCGCGGGATGCCGGGCGGCCGCGTCGCCGCCGGTGCGGCGGATCGCGGATGGCCCCTCGGGCCATCCGCAGCACGGTTAAGAACGGTTCGGAGAGATCGATGGTCCGCTTCCTCAAGAGTCTGGTGCTGCTGCCCATCGCGGTCCTGGTGATCCTGCTCGCGGTCGCCAACCGCGATCCCGTCCGCCTCTCGCTCGATCCGTTCTCGCCCGATCCGGTGTTCAGCGTGACGCTTCCCCTCTACGCGATCCTGTTCGGCGCCGTGGCGCTCGGCATCGTCGTCGGCGGCATCTTCGCTTGGCTCGGGCAGGGCAAGGCGCGCCGCCAGGTCCGCCACCGCGGCCGCGAGATCCGCCGGCTCGAAGGCGAGACCGAGCGGCTGAAGGCCTACGCCCCGCCGGAGCCCGGCACCGGCCTGACGCTGCCGGGGCGGACCGCGCTGCCGGCCCCGCGCTGACGCGCGATTCCGGTTCTCGGGCCATGTCGATTCGCGTCAAGATCTGCGGCCTGAGCACGCCCGAGACGCTGGCCGCCGCGCTGGAATCCGGGGCCGACTGGATCGGCCTCGTGCGGTTCGAAAAGAGCCCGCGCCATGTCGGCCTCGACACGGCCCGCGCCCTGTCCGAGCAGGCCCGCGGCAGGGCCGAGCGCGTCGTGCTGCTGGTCGATCCGGACGATGCCGCGCTCGCCGCCGCGATGGAGGCGATCGATCCCGACCTGATCCAGCTGCACGGCTCCGAGACCCCGGAGCGCGTCGGCGAAATCCGCCGCCTCGCCGGCCGCCCGGTGATGAAGGCCATCGGCGTCGCGACCCGCGCCGACCTCGATCGGATCGCGGCCTACGCCGTCGCCGACCGCTTGCTCCTCGACGCCAAGCCGCCGCCCGGAGCCGCGCTGCCCGGCGGCAACGGCCGCGCCTTCGATTGGGATCTGCTCGCCGGGGCGGACCTTCCCGCCGGCTGGATGCTGTCGGGCGGCCTCGACGCGGTCAGCGTCGCCGCGGCGCTCGCCCGCACCGGCGCCACCGCGGTCGACGTCTCCTCGGGCGTCGAGGCGGGGCCGGGCGTGAAGGATCCCGACCGCATCGCCGCCTTCGTCAGGGCGGCCCGCGCGGGGGGCTGAGCCGGGATCAGCCCGCTCGCAGATCGGCGAGGGATCGCCGCTGCCGCCCGTCTTCGAAAAAGTTGTCGGGGGCGAGCCAGGCCCCGAACGCCGCCCTCACCCGGGGCCACTCGGCGTCGGTGACCGAGAACCAGGCGGTGTCGCGCGAGCGGCCCTTCACCACGACGGCGTTGCGGAAGACGCCCTCGAAGGTGAAGCCGTAGCGCAGGGCCGCCGCGCGCGAGGGCGCGTTGAGGGCGTCGCACTTCCACTCGTAGCGGCGGTATCCGAGCTCGTCGAAGGCGCGGGCCATCATCAAGGCCATGGCCTCGGTCGCGGCGGGCCGCCGCGCCAGCAGGGCCGAGAAGTGCAGGTGCCCGACCTCGATGACGCCGTTGGCCGGATCGATGCGCAGGTACGACGCGATCCCGACCGCCCGGCCGGTGCCGGCATCGACGACCGCGTGGAACAGCGGGTCGGCGCCGGCCGCCATCGCCGCCAGCTCGGCCCGGTAGGCCCCCTCCGTCTCCGGCAGGGTGTTGCCGAGATAGGTCCAGCCCCGCCGGTCCGGCGCCGCGGAGAAGGCCGAGAACAGGTCGGCGCCATGGCGCTCCGCATCGAGCGGCTCGACCCGGCAGGTGCGTCCCTGCATCGCCTCCCGCGGCGGCAGCGGGCGCGGGCGCCAGTCGGGCAGGGCCGGCCCGATCGGCTGGCCGAAGCTGTTCTCGCGCGCGCTCATCGTCCGCTCCGTTCCTGCACCAGGTCGGCCATGTGTGCTGACATGTCCGCCGCCATATCCTCCCGGCCGCCCGCCGCGCGAAAACCCGCGACCACGCCGGCGCGGTCGGCCTCCGGCCGGTTCTGGCTGAGCTTCCACTTGCCGGCGATGCGCGCGACCGGGATCTCGATCCCGACGATGCCCTTCACCTGCGCGTCGGTGAAGGGTCTGGGCGCGTCGTCCACCGACCAGGGCTCGGGCCGCGACGCCTCGCGCTGGTCGGTGAGTTCGGCGATCTGGCGGCGGAGCCAGTGGGGGTCGTCGACCACAAGCGGCCGACCCCAGGCGTGGACGGTGGCGTAGTTCCAGGTCGGCACCACCTTCCCGGTCTCGCGCTTGGTCGCGTACCAGGACGGGGTGACGTAGCCCTGGGGACCCTGGAACACCACGAGGCATTCCGCGACCTGCGCCAGCTCGCGCCATTGCGGGTTGGCCCGCGCCAGGTGCGCGCGCAGCGTCCCCCGTTCGGACGCCGCGCCGTCGATCAGGAACGGGATCGGGTTCGCCATCAGGCCCCCCGGACCGGCGGTGACCAGGAGCCCGAGGGGATGGGCGCGGATCAGGGCATGCTGCGCCCCGAGGTCGTCCTCTCGGAAATGCGGTGGCTGGTACATCGCGGCGCTCCGGACCGGTGGAGGCCCGTGCTTGACCGATCTCCGGTCCAGGCAAAAGATCCGGTTTCACGCAAGCGACTGGACCACTTCGTGCGCAAGGACCCGGAGAGGGAAACGGCGGGGGCGAGCCCTCCCGGGGACGCGAGCGCCCTCCCCCTCGTGCTCGATCTCGCGCCCGGCGGGGCGCTGCCGCTGCAGGCGCGCATCGGCGACGCGCTTCGCCGGGCGATCCTGGAACGCCGGATCGCCCGCGGCGCCCGCCTTCCCGGCTCGCGGGCGCTGGCCGAGGATCTCGGATGCGCCCGCGGCACCGTGCTGGCCGCGCTGGAGCAGCTGGTAGCCGAGGGCTACCTGACGGCGCACGGGGGCTCCGGCACCCGCGTGGCCGCCATCCTCCCCGACGACACCCTCGCCGTCGCGAGCCCGCCCCAGGCCGCAGGGTCCTTCCCGGCACCGCCCGTGCTGTCGCGGCGCGGGACGGCCCTGATGGCGTCGTCGGCGCGGGCGTGGTTCTCCGCGCCTGTTGCGCCGGATGCCTTCGCCCTCGGGCGGCCGGCCGCCGACGCCTTCCCGTTCGCGACCTTCGGGCGCCTGCTCCAGACCGAGTGGCGCGACGGCGCCCCGCCGCCCCATCCCCTCGGCGACCCGCGCCTGCGCGCCGCCACCGCGGCCTACCTCGCCGCCACCCGCGGCGTCGCCTGCACAGCCGACGAGGTGATCGTGACGGCGGGCATCCGCCAGAGCCTGCGGCTGCTGGCCCAGCTGCTGCTCGATCCGGGCGAGACGGCTCTGGTCGAGGATCCGGGGTTTCCCGGCATCGCGTCGGCGCTGGCGGAGGCCGGCCTGCGCCCCGCCCCCGTCCCGGTCGGGCCGGGCGGCCTCGCGATCGACCGGGCGGGCGCCGCCATGGGCGCGCGCCTCGCCGTGGTGACCCCGGCGCATCACTATCCGCTGGGCCACGCCATGAGCCTCGAGAACCGGCTGGCGCTGCTCGCCTGGGCCGAGGCCACAAGCGCCTGGATCGTCGAGGACGATTACGGCGGCACGTACCGCTATGCCGGCCGGCCGCTGCCGCCGCTGCGCGCCCTCGACCGGACCGGACGGGTGATCTACGCCGGCAGCTTCTCCAAGGTGCTGCTGCCGGCGCTGCAGCTAAGCTACCTCGTGCTGCCGCAGGGGCTCGCCGGCCCGGTCCAGCGGGCGCTCGCGGAGACCGGGCCGGCGCCCTCCGGCCTCGGCCAGGGCGCGCTCGCCCGCTTCATCGACGAGGGCCATCTCGGACGCCACCTGCGCCGGACGCGGAAGCTCCATGCCGGGCGGCAGGCCGCCCTGCTCGACGCCGCCCGCGACCGGGCCGCGGGCCTGCTCGACGTCGCGCCGCTGGAGGGCGGGATGCACCTGGTCGCCCGCCCCGGTCCGGACTGGCCGCCCCGGCTCGGCGACGCCGCGGCCGTCGCCGCCCTGGCGCAGGCCGGCATCGCGGCCGTGGCGCTCTCGGCCTACCATGCCGACCCGATGACGGCCGAGCCGGGCCTGCTGCTCGGCTACGCCGCCGTGCCCGAGCGCGCCATCGCGCCGGCGGTGACGCGCCTGGCGACGACTCTGTGGGCCGCCGGCGGGGGATGAGGCGACGTGGCCCGCGCCTTGCCATCCGCACCGCGCGCCTGTGCTATCATCCCGAATCCGGCTTTAGAGGGTTCGACAACCGACCGATGCGGCACCAACGAGCCGACCGGATTGTCCCTCATGGTTTTCGGAGTTACATAAACCCGTGACGGCGGTCTGGGACGAGGCGAAGCGGCAGGCGAACCTGCTCAAGCATGGGCTCGACTTCGCCGAGTTCGAGGCCGCTTTCGATGGCGAGGATGCCGTCTACCTGCCCGCGCAGCCGAGCCGCACCGGCCGCATCCGCTACAAGATCATCGGTCGATGGCGGGACCGGTTGGTCGTCGTCGTGATCGTCTCGCCATTGGGGGCGGAAGCCATCGCCCTGGTGAGTTTGCGCTACGCCAATCCGAAGGAAAGGGCCGTCCATGATCGTCTCGGATCGCAAGACAGACGCGCCGGCATTTTCCCAGGCGGATTGGGATGAGGTCTCCGACAACCCCGACCTGACGGACGTGGAACTCGCCGCGTTGAGACCGGCTCGCGAGCTGCCTCCGGATATCTACGCCGCGCTTCCGAGAAACCGCGGCGGACGCCCGCGGGCCGCGTCGCCCAAGGTGCAACTCACGCTTCGGATCGATCGCCGTGTGCTCGATGCCTACAAGGCGACCGGTCCCGGTTGGCAGACCCGCATGCATGACGTGCTGGCCCGCATCGTGGATGATCCAGGCGCAGGTCCGCATGTGGAAGCCGATACGGCGCGTGAGGCGGGGATTTATCGGCGGACGGGATCGGACCGAGGGGGCGCCGTCGCAGCCGGTCAGCCGTTTCCGCCTTCGCAGGACGCCGAGTGTGGTCCCTCCGGCCGGAAGAAGGCCTGATCGGGCCGATCGTCCGCGTTTCCCCCTTAGGCCGCCGCCTCGGCCCTCACCGGCTGCGGCCCGGCGCGGTAGGCGGCCGACGCCTCCTCCGTGCGCCAGCAGGCGGCGAGGTGCCCGTCGCCGACGCTGAGCGAGGGCGGCGTCTCGCGGCACTTGTCGATCGCGAGGAAGCAGCGCGGGGCGAACGGGCATCCGGCCGGGCGGTTGGCGAGGTCCGGCGGGCTCCCCGGGATCGTCTGGAGCCGCGCGCCTTTGGCCAGCGCCCCCTCCGCGCGGCTGCGCAGCAGGCCGATCGTGTAGGGGTGGTGCGGATCGAGCACGACCTGGTGCGCGGTGCCGGTCTCGACGATGCGGCCGGCATACATCACCGAGATCCGGTCGGCGACCTCGACGGCGGCGCCGAGGTCGTGCGTCACCAGGATGATCGACAGGCCGAGATCGCGCTGCAGCTCGCGCAGCAGCAGCAGGATCTGGATCTGCACCGTGGCGTCGAGCGCCGTGGTCGGCTCGTCGGCAAGCAGCACCTGCGGCCGGCAGGCGAGCGCCAGCGCGATCATCGCGCGCTGGCGCATCCCGCCGGACATCTCGTGCGGGTAGGCGTCGAGGCGCCGCTCCGGGCTCGGGATGCGGACGCGCTCGAACAGCGCGAGCGCCCGCTGCCGGGCTCCCGCCGCATCGATCTTTTCGTGGCGGCGGATCGCTTCCGTGATCTGGCGGCCGACGGTGTAGACCGGGTCGAAGGCGAGCAGCGGCTCCTGGAAGATCATCGAGGCGACGTGCCCGCGGAAATCCGCCAGCTCGCGCTTCGACAGCGCGAGCACGTCGCGGCCCGCCACCGAGATCCCGCCCCGCGTGCGGCTGCGCCCTTCCGGGAAGAGGCGCAGGATCGCGCGCAGCGTCACGCTCTTGCCCGAGCCCGACTCGCCGATCAGCGCCATGGCCTGGCCGCGCTCGAGCCGCAGGTCGACCCCGTCGACCACCTCGACCTTGCCGAAGCCGACCTTGAGGTCGGTGAGCTCGACCGCGGGGGGCGACGCGTTCATGTCCGCGCTCATCTTCGCGCTCATGCCGCCACCTGCTCGGCAGCGGGAGCAAGGGAATGGCCCGAGCCCGGCTGGCGCGCGAGGCAGGCGGCCTGATGCAGCGGCGCGATCGGGGCGAGCGGCGGCGTCACGCCGGAGCAGACCGGCTCGGCGAGCCGGCAGCGCGGATGGAAGCGGCAGCCGTCCGGCGGGTCGATCGGGTTCGGCGGATCGCCGGTGAGCAGGGCGGCCTCGGTGCGGTTGTCGGGATCGAGCGACGGCATCGAGGCGAGCAGCGCCTGGGTGTAGGGGTGGGCGGGCTCGGCCAGCACCGTGTCCGAGGGGCCGAGCTCGGCGACGCGGCCGAGATACATCACCATCACCCGGTCGCAGATGAAGCGCACCACGTTGAGGTCGTGGCTGATGAACAGGTAGGTCAGCCCGAACTCCGCCTTGAGGTCGAGGAGCAGGTTGAGCACCTGCGCCTCCACCGACTTGTCGAGGGCCGAGACCGCCTCGTCGAGGAGGATCAGCCGCGGCTCCAGCGCGAGGGCGCGGGCGATGTTGACCCGCTGGCGCTGGCCGCCGGACAGCTCGTGCGGGTAGCGGCCGGCGAAGCGCTTCGGCTCCAGGCCGACGCGGGCCAGCAATCCGCGGGCACGCTCGATCGCCTCGCGGCTGCCGACCCCGTTGACCGTCGGCCCGAAGGCGATCGAGGCCTCCACCGTCATCCGCGGGTTGAGCGAGGCGTAGCTGTCCTGGAACACCATCTGCACCTGGCGGCGATAGGTCCGCCACGGCATCGCGCGGCTGCCCACCGCCTCGCCGTCGAACAGCATCTCGCCCTGGTCGCGCTCGATCAGGCCCATCAGGAGCTTGGCCGTCGTCGACTTGCCGCAGCCGGATTCGCCGACGATCCCGAGGGTCTCGCCCTTGAGCGCCGAGAAGTCGACGCCGTCGACGGCGCGCACGACCGACTTCTTGCCGCCGACGCCCTTGCGCACCGGGAAGTGCTTGACGAGGCCGGAGACCGACAGGAGCGGCTGGGCCGGGCCGCCGCGGTCGCGTAGCGAAGCGGTCGCGAGGTCGGCGGGCTGGACGATGACGCTCATGAGTGTTGCCCTGGGCGCTGATGCCGCGACGGCGATCCGCCCCGTGGGCGGCGACGCGCGGGCGCGCTCGCCGACGTCGGGCGGATGAGAGGGGGGCGGTGCCGAGCCGTGGGGATCACTGGCGGATCTCCATGGCGCTGCGCAGGCCGTCCGAGAACAGGTTGAACGAGATCGAGACGATGAAGATCGCCAGCCCCGGCAGCGCCGCCACCGTCGGGTTGACGTAGATCGCGGTGCGCAGCGTGTTGAGCATCAGGCCCCATTCGGGCTCCGGCGGCCGCACGCCGAGGCCGAGGAAGGACAGGCCCGAGGCCAGGATCATCGAGACCGAGATCAGGCCGGTGGAGTAGACGAAGATCGGCCCGACCACGTTGCCCAGCACCTGCACCCGCATGATCGTCAGCGCCGAGGCGCCCGAGAGGCGGGCCGCGTCGATGTAGTCGCGCGCGCGGATGCCGGTGGTGACGCTCTCGGAGATCCGCGCGATCTGGGGCACGAACACGCAGGTGAGCGAGACGATGGCGTTGAAGATGCCGGCGCCGAGCGCGCCCGAGAGCGCGATGGCGAGCAGCACCGAGGGGAAGGCGAAGAACACGTCGATGGTGCGCATCAGGATCGTGTTGGTCCAGCCGCCGACGTAGCCGGCGACGATGCCGATCGACGACCCGATCACGAAGGCGATCAGCACCGGCGTCACGCCCATGAACAGCGACAGCCGGGCGCCGACCATCAGGCGGCTCAGCATGTCGCGGCCGAGCTCGTCCGAGCCGAGCCAGTAGGTCGCGTCGCCGACCGGCTTCAGGCGGCGCAGCATCGAGCCGCGATACGGGTCCATCGGCGTGATCCACGGCGACAGGATCGCGACGACGACGATGGCGAGGATCACCAATCCGGCGGCGATCGCCACGGGGTCGCGCACGAGGCGGTGGCCGACATGGCCCCAGTAGCCGCGGGAGGCGACGAAGGCGTCGGGCTCGACCTCGGACGCCGCGGGGGCGATGCCGCCGTCGAGGGCCATGGTGGCGGCGGTGACGGGTGCGGTCATGACGTCATGCTTTCCTCGGGCTCAGGCCCGCTCGATGCGCGGATCGAGTGCGGTCTGCATCACGTCCACGAGGAGGTTGAGGGCGACGAAGAACATCGCCAGCACCAGGATCGAGCCCTGGAGCAGGGGCAGGTCGCGCTGGAAGATCGCGGCGTTCAGGAGGAAGCCGGTGCCGGGCCAGGCGAACACCGTCTCGATCAGGATCGAGCCGCCGAGCAGGTAGCCGAGCTGCAGGCCCATGATCGCGAGCGCCGTCGGCGCGGCGTTGCGGACCACGTGCTTGAACACGCCGACCTCGTCGAGGCCCTTGGCGCGCAAGGCCTCGACGAAGTCCTGGGCGAGGATGTCGGCCACCAGCGCCCGCACGGTGCGGGCGATGATGCCCATCGGGATCACCGACATCGTGACGGCGGGCAGGATGATGAAGCGCAGGTGCTCGAGATCGGGCCGCCAGTTGCCGGAGCCGTCGGGCCCGGCGCCGGTCGGCGGCAGCCAGCCGAGGTTGGCCGAGAACACGATCACCATCACCATGCCGAGCCAGTAATGCGGCACCGAGACGCCGAAGACCGAGATCGCGGAGGCGACCCGGTCGAGGATCGAGTTGCGGTGATAGCCGGCGACGAACCCGAACAGGGTGCCGAAGGTGAAGCCGATCAGCGTCGCGACCGAGGCGAGGATCAGGCTGTTGACCACCGCGCGCGAGACCTCGCCGAGCACCGGCCGGCCGGTGGCGATCGAGACGCCGAGGTCGCCGTGCAGCACGTGCCAGAGCCAGATCGCGTACTGCACCGGCAGCGGCTTGTCGAAGCCGTAGGCGGCGCGCATCTCGTCGATGGTCGCCTGCGTCGCGTCCGCCGGCAGGATCGCGCTGAGGGGATCGCCCGGCGCGAGGTGGACCAGCAGGAAGCAGACCAGGCTGACCCCGAACGCCACGGGCGTCACGGCGACGAGGCGCTTAAGGATGTAGAGCAGCATCGGATCCGGGTGTCCTTGTTCCGATGACCGGGGGGGCGAGCGTGGGCCGGCCCCTCCCCCGCGACGGGGGGAGGGATCGCGTCAGCGCCCCGCGGTCGCGATGGTGATGTTCGAGAAGTCCTGGAACCAGTTCTGCGCCTGGACGAAGCCCTTCACCTTCGGGCTCATCGCCCGCGGGTTCACGTCGTGCGTGATCATGATGAACAGCGCGTCGTCGACGAACTTCTCATGGACCTTCTCCAGCACCGCCGTCTGCTCGGCCTTGTCGAAGGTGTTGCGGACCTGGTCGAACAGCTTGTCCATCGCCGGGTCGGAATAGTAGCCCCAGTTGGTGCCGTTCGGCGGCGCGAAGTTGCTCTGGAGATGCCGGATGAAGCCGGTGAACGGGTCCTGGATGAAGTACGAGTAGTTGATGCCCGTCACGCCGCGCGAGATGTCGGCCTTGGCGCCGGCGCGCCAGATGTTGATCAGCGTGTTCCACTCGACCACCTCGTAGTCGACCTGGATGCCGACCTCGGCGAGGTTCTGCTGCACGAACTCGTTCATCGGCAGCGGCTGCATCTGGCCGGAGCCGGAGGCCGAGATCGCGATCTTGGTCTTCAGGGGCTTGTTCGGCCCGTAGCCGGCTTCCGCGAGCAGCTTCTTGGCCGCGGCCGGATCGTAGGTCACCTTGAAGGTCGGGTGGCCGAACCACTGGTGGCCGGGCGGGAAGAAGCCGGTGGCCGGCACCGCGAGGCCGCCGAGCAGCTCCTTCAGGCCCTCGCGGTCGATGGCGAGGTTGGCGGCCTTGCGCACGCGCACGTCGTTCCAGGGCGAGCCCTCGACCCGCGACAGGTGCCAGGTCCAGTTGTGGGGATAGGTGTTGGTGACGATGGTGAAGCCGGCGCCCTTCAGCGAGGCGACGGCGTCGGGCGCGGGCGCCTCGATCCAGTCGACCTGGCCGGAGCGGAGCGCCGCGACGCGGGCGTTGGCCTCGGGCAGCGGCACCAGCACGAGCTTGTCGAGCTTGGGCACGCGGGCCTTGTCCCAGTACGCCTTGAAGGGGACCATCTCGGCGCGCTCGCGCGGCGCGAACAGGGTCAGCTTCCACGGGCCGGTGCCGGACGGGGTCTTGGCGAAGGCGTCCCAGCTCCGCCCGAGCTTCTCCCACTGGGCGGGCGAGGACATCATCACCCAGGCGATCTGGTAGGGCAGCGTCGCATCCGGCGCCTTGGTGACGATCTCCACGGTCAGCGGGTCGACCACGCGATAGCTCGCCACCGCCGGGATGCGGGTGCGGCCTTGAGCCGACTGGCGCGGATCGTATTGCGGGCTGTCGTTCTTCAGCAGCTTGTCGAGGTTCCACACCACGGCGTCGGCGGTGAAGTCGGAACCGTCGTGGAACGTCACGCCGGGGCGCAGCTTGAACGTCCACTTGGTCTTGTCGGCGGCGTCCACCGCCCAGCTCTCGGCCAGCCCCGGCACGAGGTCGGAGGGCTTGGTCGCCGAGGACAGGTCCCAGTTGATGAGCCCGTCGTAGACCGTGTAGCCCATGAAGCGCATGCCCTCGCCGCCGTTGTCGGCCTGGCCGGTGGTCAGCGGGATGTCGGAGGCGGTCATGCCGATCCGGAGCGTGCCCTGCGCCATCGCGGCGGAGGGCGCCTGGGCCGACAGCGCGAGGGCGCCGGCGAACGCCGCACGGGCGGTGAAGTTCTTCATCGAGCGAAACGGCATGTCGGGCGGGTCTGCTCCGTGAGGCGGGCCCCCGCGACGGGGCGCCCGAGAGGACGCCCGGCTCCATGCAAGCGCGCGGCCAGACCGGCGCTGGGGTGTCATTCTTTATTCAATTGCACCGGAGGCGCGGATCGGCGGGGGGGCCTACCCGTCGATCAGGCTCACATGCGCGGCGACCACCCGCCAGCCTTCGGGAAACCGCACCCAGGTCTGGCTCTGGCGCCCGATCCGACCCGGCGCGCTCTCGCGGAAGAACAGGGTCATCGCGGTGGCGAAATCCCGCCCGTAGGTGGTGATCACCGTCTCGGACAGGGTCCGCTCCAGGCCGACGGGCGAGCGCGCCCGGCGGAAGGCGCGGATCGCGTCCATGCCGTAGAGGTTCTCGCCCCCGCCGTAGCGGATGGTGCGGGGATCGTCGCGGAACAAGGCCTCGAGCACCGGCACGTCGTTCTCCGTCAGCGCGGTCTCGTAGGCGCGGAACGCCGCCTCGACCTCGGCCTTCACCGCGAAATCGTCGACCACCATCACGTCAGCTCCGCGATCGGGGCGCGGACGATGCCGAGCCGTTCCAGCACCCGCGCCACGCGCAGCGCCACGTCCTCGCGCCAGGGCGCGGCGATGATCTGCACTCCGAGGGGCAGCCCGCCGTCGAGCCAGACCGGCACCGCCGCCACCGGCAGGCCGATGAACGAGATCGGCTGGGTGAACACGCCGATATTGGCCCGCACCGGCAGGGAGACGCCGTCGAGGGTGAAGTGCGTCTGTCCGCGCGGCGGCGCCCGGCAGGGGGTGGACGGCGCCAGGATCACATCGACGTCCGCGAACAGGTCGGCCACCGCGCCGCGGTACCAGCGCCGGAAGCGCTGCGCCCGCTCGACGAAGGGCGCCGGCAGCATCGCGCCGGCGATGAGGCGGTCGCGCACCGCCGGATCGAAGTCCTCCGGCCGGGTCCGGAGACGGTCGAGGTGGAGCGCGGCGCCCTCGGCCGCGGTGATCAGGTAGGCCGCCGCCCGGGCGCGGGCGGCTTCCGGGATCTCGACGACCCGCGTCGCGGCGAGCGCCCGCGCCGCCACCTGGACCGCGGCGAACGCCTCCGGGTCGCCGCCGCGGGCGAAGTAGCCGCCGGCCACGGCGATGCGGAGGTCGCCGAGGCCGGAATCCAGCCCCGGCAGGACGGGCTCCGCGGCCCGCGCGGTCGCCGCAGCGTCGTCCGGGTCGGGACCCTGCATCGCGTCGTAGGCGAGGGCCAGGTCGGTCACGCTGCGCGCCATCGGCCCGAGATGGTCGAGGCTGTTCACGAAGGGGAAGCTGCCGGCCCGGGTCAGGCGGCCGTAGGTGGGCTTGAGCCCGAAGCAGCCGCAGAAGGCCGAGGGCACCCGGATCGAGCCGTTGGTGTCGGAGCCGAGCGTCAGCGGCACCAGGCCGGCGGCGATCGCCGCGCCCGAGCCGCCCGACGAGCCGCCGGTCATGTGGCCGGCCCCGTGCGGGTTGCGGCTGTCGCCGTCGTGCACGTTCTCGCCGGTGAAGTCGTAGGCGTACTCGCCCATGTTGAGCGCGCCGACGAGGACCGCGCCGGCCGCCTCCAGCCGGCGCACCAGGGCGCCGTCGCGCGCGGCCGGCGCCCGCTCGCGGTTGATCGTCGATCCCGCCCGCGTCGGCAGGCCGGCGCAGTCGATCAGGTTCTTCACCGCGAAGGGCACGCCGGCGAGCGGCCCCGACGCCGCGCCGGCGGCCCGCCGCGCATCCACGGCGTCGGCGGCGGCCAGGGCGCGCGCGGCCGTCACGTCGGTGAAGGCGTTGACCGCCGGGTCGACCCGGCCGATCCGCGCCAGCGTCGCCTCGATCACGCTGCGGGCCCGGACGCGCCCCTCCGCGACGCCGGCGGCGATCGAAGCGGCGTCGGCGCGGCTCCAGTCGGTGCTCTGCTCCACCATCGCCTCAGGCCTCGAAGACCGGGGCCGCCTCGGCCTCGTCGGGCAGCGGGAAGCCGCCGACGAGGTCCGCCGCGGCGGCCAGGACCCGGAGGTTGGCGATCACCGGCGCGACCCAGGCGGGATCGAGGCGCAGCCCGAGCAGCGGGGCCGCGGCGGCGGCGAAGGCGTCGAGATCCGGCGGCGGTGCATCGCGGGTCGTCATCGGGCATCCTCATCGAACGATCGGACCTCGAGCGGGCAAGGGCCGCGCCAAGCCGCCCCGCTGGGCCGGACGCCTGAATTGCTCATCGAATAGGCATAATCCGGTCAATCGCGTCTGCCTACGAGATAGGCAATCGGCGGCTGCCACGCCCATCGTGGACGCAGGGCCGGTCAACCGGCGCCGAGCGTCACCGGCGCGATCGCGGCGAAGACGCAATCCTCCGGCGTGCCGTCCTCGTGCACGAGCATCGCGAAGGTGCCGGGCGCCGAGACCGTCATCAGGTGCGCGTGCCAGGCGCCGGCGCGGTAGTTGATGCCGGCCTGCCCCGGCACCCGGAAGGCGCGGATCGCGGCCTCGTCGGGCCGCCCGTCGCGGTCGGGCGCCACCACGACGAGGTAGGAATCCACCGCGAGCGGCAGGAAGGCCTGGCTCGAATGCGGATGCCGCTCCAGGCGGGTCAGCGGCATCAGGCCGGCGAACGGCTCGCTGCGGATCAGGGCGAGGTTGGCGGAGACGCCCGCGCGCCGGTTCTCGATCGGGCTCGCATGGTCCTGCCGCGGCCCCGCCGCGGGCGCGGCGAGCAGGTCGGCGAAGGGCCGCAAGGCAACCTCGTCCATCGGTTCGATCGGGATCGTGCGCATCGTCCGTCCTGGCTTCGTGCCCGGCTTCGCGGCACGGGGCCGAGCTTCCGCGGCTCGCCTCGGCGGTCAAGCGGGATTCGGGCCGGCTTGCGTATGGCCGAGGGCGGGTTTGCGGGGCCGAGGGCCGCGGCGGGGTTGACGGCGGAGGCGGCTGCGTCGTTGCGTCCCCGAGCCTTCAGACCGCCCGAGCAGACCCGTTGACCGATCCCCGCCCCTATCCCCGCGACCTCGTCGGCTACGGCCGCAACCCGCCGGCCGCCGACTGGCCGGACGGCGCCCGCATCGCGGTGCAGATCGTGCTGAACTACGAGGAGGGCGCCGAGAACTGCATCCTGCACGGCGACCCCGCGTCCGAGGCGTTCCTGTCCGAGATCGTCGGCGCGCAGCCCTGGCCGGGGCAGCGCCACATGAACATGGAATCGCTCTACGAGTACGGCGCGCGGGCCGGGTTCTGGCGGCTGTGGCGGCTGTTCACCGCCCGCGGGATTCCCGTCACCGTGTTCGGCGTGGCGCACGCGCTGATGCGCAACCCGGAGGCCGTCGCGGCGATGCGCGAGGCCGCGTGGGAGATCGCCAGCCACGGCCTCAAGTGGATCGACATGCGCGACGCCTCCCGGGCGGAGGAGGCCGCCGCGATGGACGAGGCGATCCGCATCCATGCGGCGGTGACGGGCTCGGCGCCCGAGGGCTGGTACACCGGCCGCTCCTCGATCCACACGCTGGAGCTCGGCCTGGAGCGCGGCTTCACCTACCTGTCGGATTCCTACGCCGACGACCTGCCCTACTGGCTGACGGGCGCGGGGCGCACCGGCCTCGTGGTGCCCTACACCCTCGACGCCAACGACATGCGCTTCGCGAGCCCCCAGGGCTTCAATTCCGGCGACCAGTTCTTCGCCTACCTGCGCGACAGCTTCGACGTGCTCTACGCCGAGGGCGCGACGGCGCCCAAGATGATGTCGGTCGGCCTGCATTGCCGCCTCGTCGGCCGCCCGGGACGGATGGCGGCGCTGGCCCGCTTCCTCGACCACGTCGCCGCGCACGACCGGGTCTGGCTCGCCCGCCGCGTCGACATCGCCCGGCACTGGATCGCCCGCCACCCAGCGCCGTGACGGCCTGATTCGTGCTCCGCTCCGGGAAAGCCCCTTTCGAGAGACAGCCCATGACGACGACCACCATCGACGGCCGCACCCTCACCGCCGCGGACGTGCTCGCCGTCGCCCGGCCGGACGCGGCGGGCCTCCGCGCCGAGGCGGTGCTCGACGAGGGCGCGCGCAGGAGCCTTGTCGGCGCGCGGGACTACATCGACGCGCATTTCATGACCGACGACGCGCCGCTGATGTACTCGTTCAACACCGGCGTCGGCCTGTTCAAGGACCAGCGCGTGCGCATGGACGAGATGCAGGCCTACCAGCGGCTGACCGTCTACGCCCACGCCACCGGGATGGGCGAGCCGTTCGACGCGGAGGCGGTGCGCGCCACCATGCTGCTGCGCGCCAACGCCTTCGCGTCGAACTTCTCCGGGCCGCGCGTCGCGGTCGTCGACCGCCTGCTCGCCTGCCTGAACGCCGGGATCGTGCCGGTGATCCCGTCGAAGGGCTCGGTCGGGGCGTCGGGCGACCTCGCGCCGCTGGCGCACCTGGCCGGCGCGATCTGCGGGTTCGAGGAGGCCGAGGCGTTCTACGAGGGACGCCGCCTGCCGGCCCGCGCGGCGCTGAAGGCGGCGGGCCTGCCCGAGGCGTTTCCGCTGGAGGCCAAGGACGCCTCGGCGCTGATCAACGGCTCCACCGTGTCGCTCGCCGTCGGCGTGCTGGCGCTGGAGGACATGAAGCGGGTCCTCAAGGCCGCCGAGATCGCCCTCGCCCTGACGCTTGAGGCCCTGCGTGCGGAGAAGGCCGCCTTCGATCCCCGCGTCCACGCCGCCCGCCCGCACAAGGGCCAGGCGGCCTCGGCCCGCAACGTCCTGCGGATGATCGGCGATTCCGAGCGCTGCACGGAGGGCGCCCGCGTCACGGTGTTCCCCGACGAGGCCCGCGCCCCCGGCCAGGCCCCGCCGCCGCGGGTGCAGGACGTGTACTCGCTGCGCTGCGCGCCGCAGGTGCACGGGCCGGTGCGCGAGGCGCTGGCCTACGTCGAGGGCATCATGGGCACCGAGATCAACGCGGCCACCGACAACCCGCTGATCTTCGCCGACGGGGCCGACCACTACACCTGCATCTCGGCCGGGCACTTCCACGGCGCCTACGTCGCGCAGGCGATGGACCTGCTCGCCATCACCGCCACCGACCTCGGCTCGATCTCGGAGCGGCGGCTCGCGCGCCTCATCGACCCGACCATGAGCTACGGCCTGCCGCGCAACCTGCTCGCCGGCAAGAAGGGCCTCAACACCGGCTTCGCCACCGTGCAGTGCACGATGTCGGCCCTGGTGATGGAGAACCGGACCCTGTCGATGCCCGGCTCGGTCGACTCGATCCCCGGCAAGTCGAACGCCGAGGACCACGTCTCGAACTCGACCTGGTGCGCGCGCAAGGCCCGCACCGTCGTCGCCAACGTCGAGACCATCGTCGCCGGCGAGATCCTGATGGCGTGCCAGGCGCTCTCGCTGGTCGCCGACGTCGCTCGGGACCATCCCCTCGGCTCCGGCACGCAGGCCGCCCTCGACGCGGTGCGCAAGGTCATCGCCCCGGCGCTGTCGGGCGACCGCTGGTACCAGGCCGAGATGGAGGCCGCGCTCGCGCTGGTGCGCTCGGGGGCGGTGGTCGCGGCGGTGGAGGCCGCGATCGGCCCGCTGGAATAGGCGCGGCGCCCCTTACCGCACCGGCGCCACAATCCGGTGGCTGGATCGTGCGGGCACGAGGGGGGATCCGATGATGCGGCCCGCGCTCCGCTTGTCCTGCCTGACGCTCGCGACGGGCCTCGCCTTCGCGGGCGCCGCGGCCCGGGCCGCGACCACGCCCGAGGCCGACGCCGCCTTCCTCGACGCCGTGACCTGGGGCGTCTCGCCGGCCAGCCACGCGGAGCTCCGCGCCAAGGGCCGCGAGCGCTGGCTCCGGGAGCAGCTCCATCCGCCGGCAGGCCCAGCCCTGCCGGAGGCCGCCCAGGCGCAGGTCGACGCGCTGACGCCGAAGGGCACGCTGCTCGAGCGGATCTCCGCCCTCGACGCGCAGGCGCGGGCGGCCAGCACCAAGCCCGACCCGGATGCGAAGAAGGCCGCGCAGCAGGCCTACCAGGGGGCGCTCTCGGCCGCCGCCCGGGACGCCGCCGCGGCGACGCTCCTGCGGGCGCTCGACAGCCCGGACCAGGTGCGCGAGCGGCTGACCTGGTTCTGGCTCAACCGCTTCAACGTCCACCAGGGCAAGGCGAACCTGCGCGCGATGGTCGGCGACTACGTCGACGCGGCGATCCGCCCGCACGCGCTCGGCCGCTTCCGCGACCTGCTGGAGGCGACGCTGCGGCACCCGGCGATGCTGCGCTATCTCGACAATGCCGACAACGCCGCCGGCCACCTCAACGAGAACTACGCCCGCGAGCTGATGGAGTTGCACACCCTCGGGGTCGGCTCCGGCTACACGCAGGGCGACGTCGAGGCGCTGGCCCGCATCCTCACCGGCGTCGGCATCGACGCCCGCCCCGAGGACCCGAAGCTGAAGCCGGAGCGCCAAGCCGATCTCGTCCGCGCCGGCCTGTTCGAATTCAACCCGAACCGCCACGATTACGGCGACAAGGTCTTCCTCGGCCACGCGATCCGCGGCCGCGGCTGGCCCGAGATCGTCGAGGCGCTCGACCTGATCGCCCGCGAGCCCGCCACCGCGCGAACCGTGTCGGCCGCGCTCGCGCGCTACTTCCTGGGCGCCCCGCCCTCGGACGCCCTGGTGGCGCGGCTGGCGCAGGTCTTCACCCGGAGCGACGGCGACATCGCGGCCGTGCTCGACGCGCTGTTCCACGCGCCCGACTTCGCGGCCTCCCTCGGGGGCGGGTTCAAGGACCCGGCCCGCTACGTGCTCTCGGCCGTGCGCCTCGCCTACGACGGGCGGACGATCCGCAACGCCGCGCCGATCCAGGGCTGGCTCAACCGCCTCGGCGAGGGCCTGTTCAACCGCTCGACGCCGGACGGCTACCCGCTCGGCGCCGCCGCCTGGAACGGGCCGGGACAGATGACGACGCGCTTCGAGATCGCCCGGCAGATCGGGTCGGGCTCCGCCGGCCTGTTCAAGCCCGCCCCCGACATGGCCGACGAGCCGGCCTTCCCGCTGCTGCAGAACGGGCTCTACTTCTCGACGCTCTCGGCCACCCTGAGCGCCCCGACCCGGGACGCCCTGGCCCGCGCCGTCTCCCCGCAGGACTGGAACACCCTGTTCCTGTCCGCCCCCGAATTCATGCGCCTCGGCCGCCCATGGACCCGCGCGACCCGCCCCGCCGCGCGCTGATCCGAGCCTCCCTCGCGCTCGGCCTGTCCACCGTCGCCGGCCGGGTCTGGGCCGCGCCGAAGGCGGATGCGCGCCTGCTCGTGGTGTTCCTGCGCGGCGCCTACGACGCGGCCAACGTCGTGATCCCGACGGGCAGCGACTTCTACTACCGCGCCCGGCCGACCCTCGCGGTCGCCCGGCCGGATGCGGCCGACCCGGCGGCGGCGCTGGCGCTCGACGCCGACTGGAGCCTCCACCCGAGCTTGCGCGACACGATCCTGCCGCTCTACGCCCGGGGGCAGGCCGCCTTCGTGCCGTTCGCCGGCACCGACGACCTCACGCGCAGCCATTTCGAGACCCAGGACACGATCGAGCTCGGGCAGACGGTCGGCGCCTCCCGCGACTACAATTCGGGCTTCATGGCCCGGCTCGCCGCGGAGCTGACGCGGACGCGCCCGATCGCCTTCACCGAGCAGATCCCGCTGATCTTCCGCGGCCCTGAGACGGTGCCCAACATCGCGATCAACGAGGTCGCCAAGCCCGGGATCGACGCGCGCCAGGCCGGGCTGATCACGGCGATGTACCGCGACACCCCGCTGGCCGCTTCGGTGGCCGAGGGGTTCCGCGTGCGCGACGCGGTCTACCAGTCGGTCTCGGAGCATCAGGCCGAGGCCGACCGCGGCGGCGTCTCGCCGAAGGGCTTCGCGCGCTCGGCCCGGCGCATCGGCCGGCTGATGCGCGAGTCGTTCAACCTCGGCTTCGTCGACGTCGGCGGCTGGGACACGCACGTGAACCAGGGCGCCGCCACCGGCTACCTCGCCGACCGGATCGGCGAGCTCGGCCGCGGGCTGGCCGGCTTCGTCGAGGAGGTCGGCCCCGCCTGGAACGACACGGTGGTGGTCGTGCTCTCCGAGTTCGGCCGCACCTTCCGCGAGAACGGCAACCGCGGCACCGATCACGGGCACGGCAGCGTCTACTGGGTGCTGGGCGGTGCCGTGCGCGGCGGCCGCATCGCCGGGCCGCAGGTGCGGGCCGACGAGGCGCACCTGTTCCAGAACCGCGACCATCCCGTGCTCACCGACTACCGCAGCCTGCTCGCCGGGCTGCTGCAACGCCTCTACGGGCTCGATCCGGCGAGCCTCCGGCGGGTCTTCGCGGACGCGGCGCCGGCCGACCTCGGGCTGGTCTGATCGGCCGACCGCTCCCGTGCCGCGAGGAACCCGCGCACCGTCCCGAGCAGCACCCGGGTCCCGGCCTCGATGTCGGGCAGGCTGGCGAACTCGGCCGGGTTGTGGCTGATGCCGCCGCGGCAGCGCACGAACACCATGGCGATCGGCGCGATCGCCGCCACCGCCATGCCGTCGTGCCCGGCCCCGCTCGGCAGCGCCAGGACGGGATGGCCCTCGGCGACGATCGCCGCCTCGACCAGGGCCGTCATCCCGGGGTCGCAGGGGACGGCTTCCGCCTCGTGCAGGAGGGCGATGCCGAAGCCGAGCCGGCGCCGGAGCGCGATGCGCTTGCAGGCGAGGTCGATGTCGGCGAGCGCGGCGTGCCGCTGCGCGTCGTCGGGCGCCCGCAGGTCCAGGCTGAACTTGGCCTGGCCCGGGATGGTGTTGACCGCCCCCGGCAGCGCCTGGATGCGCCCGACCGTGCCGACGAGGTGCTCCTCGCCGCGGCAGCGCGCCTCGATCGCCAGGATGCATTCGGCGGCGCCCGCGAGCGCGTCGCGGCGCTCGGTCATCGCGACGGTGCCGGCGTGCCCCGCCTCCCCCGACAGCGTGATCTCCAGGCGGCTCGCCCCGCTGATCGCGGTGACGAGGCCGACCGGCAGGCCCTCGCGCTCCAGCATCGGCCCCTGCTCGATGTGGAGCTCGACGTAGCCGAGGATCTGATCCGGCGTGCGGGCGGCGGTCGGGACGGCCTTCGGGTCGAGGCCGTATTCGCGCATCGCGGCGGCCAGCGTCGTGCCGGCGGCATCGAGGGTGCGCAGCGCCGCCGGGTCGAGATGGCCGGCGAACGCCCGGCTGCCGGTCAGCGTCGCGGCGAAGCGCACGCCCTCCTCGTCGGCGAAGCCCACCACCTCGATCGCGACCGGTGGCGGTCCTTGGCGCAGCACGGCCTCGACGCAACTGATGGCGGCGACGACGCCGAGCGGCCCGTCGTAGCGGCCGGCGTTGCGCACGGTGTCGAGGTGCGAGCCGATCACCAGGGCCGGCCCGCCGGGCTCGCGGCCCTCGACGCGGCCGATCAGGTTGCCGACGGCGTCGCGGCGCACCTGCAACCCGGCCTCGCCCATCCAGCCGGCGACCAGGGCCTCGGCCCGCGCCTGCTCGGGGGTGAGGTAGAGGCGGGTGATCGCGCCGGGCTCGGCGCTGATCTGGGCCAGCGCGTCGAGCCGCTGCTGGATGCGGGGGGCGAAGGCGTCCACGGATCAGGCCTTCGGCGCGTTGGCGAGCGTCAGCACCGTCTGCAGCAGCACGTCGGCGCCGGCGGCGCAGTCGGACGGGGTCGCCGATTCCGACTCGTTGTGGCTGACGCCGTCCTTGCACGGCACGAAGATCATCGCGGTCGGGACGCGGGCCGCGAGGTTGCAGGCGTCGTGCCCGGCGCCCGAGACCATGCGGCGGCGGCTCAGGCCCAGCCCCTCGGCGGCGGCATCGACCGCCGCGATCACGCCCGCGTCGAACGGCACCGGCTCCTTGCGCCAGATCCGCGCGAGGTCGATGGCGAGCTTGCGCCGGTCCGCGATCGCGGGAAGGCTCGCGCGCAGCTCAGCCTCGATCGCGTCGAGGACCTCCGGCTTCGGGTCGCGCACGTCGAGGGTGAAGCGCACCAGCCCCGGCACCACGTTGCGGGAGGGCGCGCCGATCACGGCCTCGCCGATGGTCGCGACGGCGGTGGGCGCGTGCGCCAGCGCGATCCGCTCGACCGCGAGCGCGACCTCCGCGAGCCCGAGCAGCGCGTCGCGGCGGCGCGGCATCGGCGTGGTGCCGGCATGCGCCTCGAAGCCGGTGATCGTGCCGTCGAACCAGGCGATGCCCTGCCCGCCCTCGACCACGCCGATGGTCCGGCCCTCGGCTTCCAGGATCGGGCCCTGCTCGATGTGCAGCTCGACGAAGGCGCTGATCTTCCGGTCGCCCACGGTGTCGGTTCCGCGGTAGCCGATCGCGTCGAGCGCCGCGCCGACGCTGATGCCGGCCGCGTCGGTCTTCTCCAGGATCTCGTCGGTGGTGAAATCGCCGGCGTAAGCCGCCGACGCCATCATCGCGGGGGCGAAGCGCGAGCCCTCCTCGTTGGTCCAGTTGACCAGCAGAAGCGGCGCCTCGGTCTCGATGCCGGCGTCGTTCAGGGCGCGCATTGCCTCCAGCCCGGCCAGCACCCCGAGGATGCCGTCGAACTTGCCGCCGGTCGGCTGGGTGTCGAGATGCGAGCCGAAGGCCACCGGCGGGCGCGCCGCGTCGCGCCCGGGCCGCAGGGCGTACTGGGTGCCGAGGGCGTCGACCCGCACCTCGAGCCCCGCCGCCGTGCAGGCGTCCCGGAACCAGTCGCGGACCGCGCCGTCCTCGGGCGACAGGGTGAGGCGGTTCAGGCCGCCGGCCGGCGTCGCGCCGAACCGCGCCGTCTCCTGGATCGTCTCCCACAGGCGCGAGCCGTCGATGCGCAGGTTGTGGGTCTTTGCCGTGCCGGCCATCCTGGCCTCCGTCGTCGCGTGTGTGTCTCGTGTCACGATGCCGACGTGACGGCCCGGCGGCCGGCAAGGATCGTGCCCGGCCAGGCTCCGCAGGCCCGCCCAGCCCCCGCAGGGC
>NZ_VRUU01000034.1 GCF_008039875.1 Methylobacterium sp. WL119
GAGGCGAATTTGACGATCTTGCTGACCCGACCGGCGCGGTCGAGGACTGGACTGTAGGTTGCCTGGATCCACACCTCGTGACCGTCCTTGGCGACACGCTTGAACTCACGGGTCTGCGGCTCACCGCGGCGTAGTGCGTCCCAGAACGCGCGATAGGCCGGTGCGTCGCGCTCCGACGACGTGACGAGGTTTCGGTGGCTCTGACCCTTCAGTTCGGCCAGCGTGTAGCCGACGAGACCGAGGAAGTTGGCGTTGGCATCGAGGATCGTGCCATCGGGGGCGAACGCGATGCGGGCACGCGAACGGTCGATGCTGTCGAACAACGCGCGTAAGGGGGTGTCGAACAAGCGCACCGGCGGGCTCCATGCGGATAGATTGGATCTGTTCCGCCTGTCATGCCAGATTATAATCAATAATTCCCTAATCTATAGCCCCATCACGGAATTACTATCAGCATAAAATCCGTTAGAAACCGATCAATTGATAATAATGAGGTCGGAAACTGCATTTGATGGTTTCAGTTGCGCATCGCCCAAATTGGAGGCCCTTGCGAGACTATCTAGGATGATTGGTAGGCCAGCCACCGCTGGGTGGAGTGGAGGAGGGAGCGGCCGCCTCCGCGACCCACGCTGATCCGAGCTTGCCGCACCATAGCCCGACGCATCCGCCAAAGATGGTGGCGTGCCCGTCTCATTAGCAACGCAAACTGAGCAGGTTGTTGCGGTACATGTAGAAGGGCCGCGCTACCAGCACGGCCGATGGAGCAAAGGACCGGCTGACTGTTGCTCCAACGTTTGTGAGACGACGGGATCCGCACGGGATCAACCCTTCTCTTTTGCCTCCCTGCCCCCGAGTGCCACGAGGTTCTGCAGCAGCTTCCTGTAAGAGGGATCGATCGAGCTGCCTCCACGATCGCTGCTCCAGACCTGCTGCATGGCGAGCCCGGCCCGACCCTTGACTGCCAGGCCGGGGATCGTGGCAGCATCCATCGCGGCGATGTCGAAGGCGATCCGCAAGACATCGCGGCCGGCATGGAACCGGGCGTCCTCGACAGCCGGGATACCAGCCGCTTCGCGCGCTGCGAGATGGGCGGCATGGTAGGCCTCGCACGAGGTTCGAAGGCGCCGATGGTGCTTGCAGATGCGGGTGCGCCCGTCGTGATACCGCTTCGTGCTCTGCACTGCCTCCCATGGCCACAGGATCATCACGCGATGGTCGAACTGCCTGTGGCACGGCTCGCCGTCCGCGTTGGGTGGTGCCTCTCCATGGAAGTGCCACCCTGCCGGGCCGGTGATGCGAGGACGAACGATTTCAGGCGGGATTTCCGGCTTGATCGTCTCGAACTGGGCGACACGCTCGGCCTTGCGCTCGCACAGCATCAGGAAGCGGGTCAGGGCCTTGTCCAGGTCGGCGCCGAGCCGGATAAGGTCGGTGTCGGGGCTCGGTGCCGCCGCAAGAACCGTGGGAGCCACGAGCACGATCGAACCGGTTGAGAGCGCGGTGAGGCCGCGCAGGAAGCCGCGACGGGATGAGGGACCGTTCATCGGCCGCCCTCCCGCCAGTCGGCGCCGATCGTGCTGAGGACCAGGGCCGCCCGCGTCGAGGGTGGGGCAGCCGTAACCATGGCATCGGCCCTGGCATCCATCGGCCAGTGGCTGAGCATCTTGTCGGCCAGCGGGGCGATCGGCGCCGAGAGGGGGCTGTAGTACCCGCTGTAGTACCGTTCTTCCGGGCTCAGCATGCCGAGCAGTTCGTCGTGGGCGTGGCCGTGCTCGCGAGCGAGGAAGGCGACGTAGCGCTTCATCAGGGGCAGGGTCAGCGGCTCGGCGACCGCGGATGGGCTACCGATCAGGGTCACACCGCCGCCGATCAGGGTCAGCGAGAGCAGGCCGCGCAGGAAGCCGCGGCGGGGCGGGACGGGCTCGTCGTTGCGCATCGCCGCGATGGCGCGGGTAACGGGGCCGGTCTGCGGGTTCGAGGCGTGCAGGGTCGTTGCCATAGCTGGGGCTCCAGAGGGCTTGGGGTGGACGCGGAAGTTGGAGGGGGGGCCCGTTTGGGCGCCGATCAGGTCGGCCGAGGCGGCAGCACGGCGCCGGGCCGGGCGAACACCTTGCGCAGCTGGCGACGGGCGGCACGTCGGGCACCTGCGCTACCGGCACGCTCGACGCGGGCGGTGTGGTAGGCGGCCAGGGCAGCGGCGGCCTCAGGCGTGGTTGGCGTCAGGGCGTAGAGGTCGAGGCGGGCCAGCCTGCGGACGTGAGCCAAGGAAGCGCGATAGGCACGCCAACCGGCGGGCATCGGCAGGCCAGAGGCGGTCAGGTCGGCCGCGACACGGCCCGAAGCGGTATAGGTGGCATCGGCTTTTTCAGCCCAGCGGATCGCCGGCAGCACACGGTCGGAAGCCATAGCCGGCACCCGCGAGGACACGAGGACGAGGAAGGCGCCGAGGACGCCACGGCGGGAGAGGTCGGCCATCAGTGCGCCCCGCTCAGTTCGGCGGCGACGAGGCGCCAGCGGCGGGCGTTGCCAAGCGCCCAGGCATGGGCCGCGCGCTGGTCGGTCTCGCCGGCCGCAATGCGAAGGCGGTAGGAGGCCGCAAGGCGCAGGCAGATCGCGTGATCCTGTCGGGCGTGCAGCAGGCGGACGGCGGGGGAGCGGATCAGGTCGGAGGCCATCGGTCCGACCCTCAGTGCGCACGGTAGGCGCGGGAAGACTTGGCGGCGGCCCAGGCGCCTTTCAGCGCGTAGGACATGCACACGCCCCAGGCGTCGCCGGTCACTTCCAGGCGGGCCTGAGCCGAACGGATGGCAGCGCGCATGATCGCCGAGCGGTCGAACGTGCCATCCCGGTTGACCAGCGGAGCGACGGTGGCGGCGAAGCGCTTGGCGCTCTCGGTTGAGGCGATGACCGCGGCCTTCGTGGCGATGAAGGCGCGGCGGGCATCGGCGGTCAGGCGCGGGTCGGCGCTGCGGGCGATGTGCGAGGCGGGGATGAGGTTGGCGTAGCGCATCGGGGCGGCCTTGCGTTTCGGCTGATTTCAGTCATATAATCTGAAACCCTTCGATCTAGCAAGCTGTTTTTTATGATATACGACGAAAAAGCTATTTCTGGGGCTCAGTGCCGGGCGGCTCGCGCGCTGCTGGATTGGACGCGCGAAGACCTAGCCCGCGAGAGCAAGGTGTCTCGTGCGACGATCGCGGATTACGAGACGGGGAAGCGTCCGGCTCGGGAGCGAACGACCGACGACCTACGGCAGGCCCTTGAGGCCGGTGGGATCGAGTTCACGCCCGAGAACGGAGGCGGGGCCGGCGTCAGGTTTCGAGAGCGATCAGACGCCAAGCCGGACGAGGGCCTGCGCCCGGATCAACTCACGAGCGAAAACGACGGCGGCGCGGAGGGATAGAGGCCGGCATGCACTTCGAGGGACTGCCCGACGAAGCCGACGTGCTCCTGGCCTTGGAGCCGGACGAGATCGGTTTGAGGCTGCTGCCGACCCTGGCGCGACCCTCGACGATGCCGGGCATACCTCTCGCCCTTCAAACCTTCCTTGGGTTCGCCTTCGCGACCGTTCAGTACGCGGATGGCCGGCTTGGCTTTAGAAGCCCGTACCCAGCCGAGCGCCATCCCGAGGTCAAGGAAGCCATCGCGGAAGCATGGGCCTGGCTAGAGAGGGAAGGACTCCTCATGCCGGTTCTGGTCAACCTGACGGGTGGCGGCGAGGAGTTCCACCCGACGAACCGACAGGTCAGCCGGAAGGGGCGGCGGATCGCGCTGCAACCACAACTCGGCTTGAGCACTCGCATGCTGCCGAAGGAAGCGTTGCACCCTACTATCCGCGAGGACGTGTGGAGCCTGTTCCACCGCGGGAAGTACGATACGGCGGTGTTCGAGGCCATGAAGGCGGTTGAGATCGCGGTCCGAGAGGCAGCCAACCTGCCGGCCACCGAGATCGGGGTGCACCTGATGCGCACCGCGTTCGACCCGAAAAAGGGTAATCTCAGGGACACGAAGGCGCCCCTTGCAGAGCAGGAAGGGCGGTCCGCGCTGTTTGCTGGCGCTATCGCTGCCTACAAGAACCCGCAGTCGCATCGGCGGGTCGCCCTCGACGATCCCGACGAGGCGTTCGAAATCATCATGTTGGCGAACCACCTCCTGCGGATCGTCTCGGACTGCAACAGCGTGTTCAGTTGAGTATGACGAGGCAGGCGGTGCCCCTTCCCGCCGCCCGCCTGCTCACCAGGGCGCAGGCGGCATCGTACTGCGGCCTCTCGGTGGGCGTGTTCCAGCGCGAGTGCGACGTGCGCCCGATCCGCTTACGCGTAGACACCGTGCAGCGGTACGACCGCCGAGACCTCGACCAATGGATAGACCGCTGCAAGGGAGAGCCCGGCACTCGCTCGATCGACGAGTGGCTGGACGCCCTAGATACTCGCGTTCCGCCCGGTCGGCCGGCGCGATGACGCGCGAGCTTGAACCTCAGCCCGACTGGTGGCGGGTTATGCAGGGGCTTCCCGTACTGAGATCCCTTTGCCGTTGCCGGGTGACAGTCTGCTAACCGATCGGGGGCACCTTACCGGCAAGCCGGGCTCAGGACCGGTTCGCTGGTGAGATGGACGAAGCACCCGTCGCCCCGTGATTAGATCGGGGGACGGGCCTGCCTCACCTACGGCTCTGGCCGCGCTACTCCACCGACCGCAGCTTCGGGCCCGCCCCGGTATGCACTCCCGTGAAGTCCGGCCGGGTGCTGATCCGATCCTTCCGCCCGCAGGCCGAGCACACCAGCCGAAGCGCGACATCCGGCACGGGGAAGTCGTCGGGCAGCCCATCGAACGGCATCGCGCCGCTGTGCCCGCACTCGCAGAACACCAGCAACCCGCGCGCGCCATTCGCCTTGCTGTTCGCAATCGTAGCCGGCGGCTGCTCGATGCCGTCGGCGTTGTACCAGCGACGTGGGTTGCGGAGGTGCCTCGGAATGCCGGTCATTGGATCGTCGCCGAGCTGGGTACGAGGCCCATCAGCGCGGCAAGCTTCATCAAGCCCGCGTCGGTCATCTCCTCGCCATTCACGAGCCACAGGCTCAGGTCGTCGCCAGTTGGCTCGACGTACAGGCCGAGCGCGCGAAGGGCTTCGACGGCTTCGTGGAACGGGTCGTCACTCAATGCCCGGTGCTCTCGTTCTTCTCCCGAGCAAGCGTGTTCAGGAGGTCCACAAGGTCGTCGGCCACCTCTATGCTGAGGCCGGTCTGCGGCACGCCGTTGACCCGCGCCGGCTCGTAGGTGGCGATGTCGTAGACCGTCCAGCCCTCGTCATCCTTCCGCATGTCGAAGGCCTGGACAGGCGTGTTGCTGTTCGCGGGAGCGGTCATCCGGGGATCTTAAAACTGCCCGGCTCACCACGCCAACAGCCTGATCGCCGCGACAGCGAGGCCTCAAGGCCTCCCCATCACTGAAGGTCGCCTAGCTGGTCGAGAGACCTACCGTTGACTTAGCCGTGCCTGCCGGCCGGCAATTAGTGCCAGCTACCGGCAGTGATCCGCGGGCTCGCACGGCACCTCGGCGGCGCTCCAGGCGTGCTTATGGCACTGACGCGGAGGGTCGTACCGATAGAGAAGCACGGTGCCAAAAACCGCATGCGGATCGATCACCGTCTGAGGCCGGCATGCAGTAACCTGAAGCGCCTTCAAGAAAGCATGGCGCTCGGCATTCGAGTTTGCCGTTGCCGTGATGTCGGCATGAGACCAGTCAATCAGCGTCGGCAGCGCCCAGCACGAATGGACGTAATCGCAATGGCTGATCGGCGACCGCTCCTCAACGTCTTGGAGTGAGGGCAGTGTGACGGGCTGTTCGTCATCGAATTTGACCGTGAGTTGCAGGGAGCCGCCCATGGCCTCGACATAGCTTCGGAGCGTCGAAAGCAGCAGGTCGCTACGGCGCTCAAGGCGCGAAATGCTGTCCTGCCGAACGCCGAGAAGTTCGGCCATGCGCTCTTGGGTCAGCTTCCTGGCCTTGCGCATCCGCCGCAGTGCGTACTCCTCAAGGATAAGCTCGTCGGAACGGCCGGCGATCTGGTCGCGGCGCTCCTCGGGGAGGGTTTCTAGGATCTGGTCAAGCGTCTTCATGGCTTCCTACTCGACCTCCTCACGGGGTTGAGACTCTTAAGATGCGCTGCGAACCGTTCGTCGGCGGTCCGAATAAGTTGCTCGTACCACTTCGATTGGTTTGCCCCCTGTTTGTCCCCGCCGCACAGGACGATCGCCTGACGCTGAGGGTCGAACGCGAAGGCAAACCGCCACAAACCATCGAGCCGAAAACGTAGCTCCTTCATGTTCTGGAACTGCGACGTTTGCAGCCTATCCACGTTCGGTCGGCCGAGATCGGGACCGAATTCGGCAAGCAGCCGGAGCCGCGCCAGAAGCTCATTCTGGATCGGCACCGGGAGCCGCTGAAATTCGGGCTCGAAGTCGTCATGCAGGGCGACCGTGAACGGCATCGACTAAAGAATGCCTTACGAGCAATATGGTTTCAAGGCCATATTTTTTGGAGATGGCGTCGCGTCGCGGGTAGCAACTACGTTGACTCGGCTGTACGCCCCAGCCGACATGAGCGGTCCCGAGGGCTGCGCACCCGTGCGAGTCGGCGGGCATTAGGAGATCAAGGCCGCGAGAAAGACCTAAGCCCAAAACGCCAACGGCCCCACCCCGGCAAGGGTGAGGCCGTCGAAATCGATGGGTCTGTGGAGACCTTTTCCAACTCCCCAGACATCATAGCTCCCGCCGGGAGTCAATCGGGATCGCTTCCCGAAACGATGGCGCTTTGCCTTTTGCCGGGGACGGTTCACGCTGAGCCCCCTGCTTTGACGCGGCCCAAGCAGGGCTGTGAGCGATGAACTACGCCTATGAGATCCGCAGGCAGGCGGAGGCGGCTCCGCGCGCCGCGCTACCGGCCGTCGCGTCCGCGTTGTGGAAAGCGTTCGGAGAGGGGCACCTGTCCGAGGTCGAGGCGGAGGCGTTGGCCGCCGTCATCGAGGCGCGGCAGGTTTCTTCCGGTTCTGGAAAGAACTTGCCCCCGGACCGAGCAGGAAGCCCCAGGACGGGCGCCGGCTCCCGACCGCGCACGGATGCGTCGATGGCCCGCCGCCGCCGCTGGGCGGCCTCCGGGCGGCTTCCTCCGGGGCTCGCGTCACGGTTCACCCTAGCAGAGCAAGCGGTCCTGTCCCTCGTCGCGGCCGAGACCGGCCGGCGCGGGGACTGCCGCCTCGCCGTCGGACATCTCGCGGCGATCGTCGGGGTGGCCGAGACGACGGTGCGCAACGCGATCAGGGAGGCGCGCAAGCTCGGGCTGGTGACGGTTGAGGAGCGGCGAGTAACCGGCTTCCGCAACGACACGAACGTGGTCCGTATCGTCTCGGCCGAGTGGACGGCCTGGCTGCGACTGGCACGGAAAGGGAGCCGCGAAACGCTACCCCCTTCCTTCGAAGGGGTAGGGTGCAAATCAGCGAAGCGCACGCATACTGATGTTCCATATCCTGTGAACTCAGGAGCTCGGAGCCGTCAAAAGGGCTGCCGGCAAGCGGCGGGCGACCCTGCCGACAGAGCAACATCTGGAAATCGCGAGGCGGGTAGAGCGGGCCGAGCTATGCGGTAGCTGCACACGAGCGTTCGACATGCCGGACACGTCTTAGACTTCGCAGGGTGCTATGCCGCCGGCCTCTCGACGCACGCGCTGTCGGTGGTCGCGAACGCCGGTAGCTTGCCGAGCAGACAGAGTACCTGATGACAGGTCGGTGCGGGCCAGTTCCCTGCACCGTGCCCGTGACGCCTCGGGCCGGGTGGTCGCGTGAAGGTCGGTGCTGCGGGGAACAGGAACCGCCGACGCCGGCTTATGGCCCGTTCGAAGCCTTGAAGGGTGGCGGTCCTGCTTGAAGGGGCAAACAGGACCGCCGCAACAGATCGGGCGACCTGCTGGCCGCGGCTGCGGCGGCGTCCACGGTGGATCAGACAGGTTGCTGAAGGATGAGCGACGACACGGCAGCCCTGATCCTGACGCTCGCCACCGAGATCGCCGAGTTGCGCGCAGCCCTCGCCGAGGCGCAGGAACTCCTGATCGAGACCGCCGTCGATGCCGGCGAGATGCATGCCCGGCTTGAGGAGGTGCAGCGCGAGTTGGCCGTTACGCGTGCCGATCGCGACGCCTGGATGATCCGTGCGAGGCGGCAAGCATCATGATCGCCCCAACGTCGAGCGCCTTCGCCGCCACGCTGGCCCTACGCTCGCCGCCAATTCGCTACTGCTTCCGACCCTTCTCAGACCCTTGGAAGGTCCGCTTCTCGGCAGCTAAGTCGAGGATGACCCACGTCCAGAGTGGTGGATTTCCGATGGTCCGCTTCGGGAAGTGAGGGCTGAGAAAGTGGCCCTCACTCGATCGAGCAACCGCAGTGATCAGCCTTCATCCGCGTTCTCGAAGAGCGGTGTTCTGATCCGGGCCCACGAGGCGTCAGGCGATGCAAATGCCGGGAACCTCGACCTTACGGAACAGATGGGGGCTCGCCCTCGCGCTCTCTGGATACTCCGAGAGTTTCGCCCGAAACTCGGGGTTGGCGAAGGCGGCCCGGAAATGGGCGACGGACTGCCAAACCGCATAGTTCAGAAAGACACCGCTTCCCGCGATGCCGCGATGGAGCTGTGTCGAGATGAAGCCCGGCTGCCGTTTCATGATCGCCGCATCGCGGCTCCAGACCTCCAGAAGCGCGTCCGCGTCCTCTGGCGGGACGACGAAGGTGTTGATCAAGACGACCGGACCGGCCTCCTCGTCGGCCAACTGGTCGGCGAGCGTCACGGTGTTATCCATTTCGATGAAGGTCGACATCGGGTGCTCCCTGGGCAGGCAGGCCAATAAGTTGCCCGCGCGATGCCAACATGGCACCATGGTGTCATACTCAGCGAAATGGCATCATGATGTCAATAGGGCGGTGATCTCTGCGATGTCCGAAGTTTCTTCCTCTGCTGAAGCGCTGACCAATCTCGTTCTCACGCTCTTCCGGGTCAACAACGCGACGCTGATCTGGGGCGACCGCCTGGTCGAGCCCTTCGGGCTCACCAGCGCGCGCTGGCAGATCATGGGGGCCATCGCCTACGCAGATCGGCCGCAGCCAGTGGCTTGGCTGGCTCGGGACCTCGGCGCGAACCGGCAGAACGTGCAGCGCATCGTCAACGAACTCGCCAAGGACGACTTGGTGGCCTTCGAGACCAACCCGCACCACAAGCGCGCACAACTCGTAGTTTTGACGACGGCAGGTCGGCAGGCCTACGAAGCCGCCGTTCGGGCTTGGTTTCCGGCGGCTGGCAACTTGGCCAAAGACATCCCTTCCGACGATCTCGCCACGGCGCTGCGTGTTCTTGGAACGCTGCGTAACAGGCTCGCGGAGAGCGGCGCCGATGCCGAGGACCGGAGCGCGTAGCTCAAGGTCGGCTGATGCCCCCGAGGCCTGGGGTATCGTCCACAAGGACGGCTGCTTTCGGGGATCGCTGGCGGAACGTCCGCTTGAGAGCGAAGGGTCAGGGTCTGCTCCCCACCCATCTCGGACGCTTTAAAGGACTGCCATCCGTCAGGTTTTTACCGCTATGGTTGGTCTCTGAGCCTACCCACCCGGACACCGGGACCATGACACGGCCAACAACGCGGATGCGAACCTGTCCGCGTTCTGCCAGCGCTGCCACGTGAACCACGATCGGCCGGAGCATCAGCGGCGGCGGTGGCGAACGCTGTTTCGGCGCAGAGCACTGGGGGATCTGTTTCGGGGGGTCTATCCACCATGACGGGAACCAGGCAGGTGCCAGACATCATCGACCCCTACGCCTACCCGCCGCGGGGCCTCGATCTCGCCGCGGCGGCTCGATACCTCGGGCTCACCCCCACCGCCTTCAGCGCCCTCGTGCGGGTCGGCCAGCTTCCGTCTGCCCGGCAACTCGGCGTGACCGCCGTCTGGGACAGAATGGCCCTTGATACAGCGTTCGAGGCGGCCTCGGGTGATGAGGTGCAGCCCAACGGGAAGCCTGCGCAGAAGCGGAGGGCTCCGCCCATGATGTCCAAGGAATGGCCGGGCTACCACAACGTCTACACACCTGAGACCCTGGCTGATCGGTGGCAGTGCTCTGGCAACCACATCCGCAACATGATCAAACGGGGCGACTTGGCCGGGTTTCAGTATGGCGGAAAGCTGCTCCGCATCTCGGCCGCGGTCGTGGCCGCCTACGAGAACTCCGACACGGGTAAGGCACAAGATCGATAGAGGCGGTATCAGATAGCAAACTCACCTGACTGAAGGCCGGGACCGGGGGCGCTACCGTTCCTCAGCCTCTGCGTTCACGAACGCGAGGCACCGAGCGCGAGCTTGACTATCGGGGATGCGTTCAAAGGCTTTCACAAGCGCGAGCGTTTCAGCCTCACGGGTCGTCTGACCGCCTGCATCGTAAAGAGCGGACACGGGCTGCTCCAGCGCACGTGCGATACGCTCCAAGCTCTCACGCAATAAGGTGGGATCGCCTCTAGGGTGCGTCATTCAGTCCTTATAGATCTAAGTATGCCACATGCCAAATCAATTCATAACCACCCCGGCATCCTTCGGGCCAAGCTCTTTAGCCAGGTAACGCCCAATAATTTTCAATGCGTTTTGAATAACATCAGCCCCGGTCTCGTCTCCTGTATCGCGAGACTCTAGGTATGCTGCAATAAAGTCATCAACTATTTCGCTGATACATTCGTCATCCATTGCCGATAAAGTATAAAATTCTGACACGCTGACGATATCATCAAAATATCGTGCGGAAATTTTATCAAGTATCGCGCGAGAAGAATTGATCCTCTCTCTAGAGGTAGACATCGTACTACGGGAAGCGTCAACCGAGGATCGAGCCTGGTCAATACGGGCATAGGATCGTTCGAGAGCTAGCTGAACGGCAGTATCCTTATAGGACCTGTTCGGCATGAGCGAAGTTCCTGTTGCTAAAATAGCAATTTTATCGACCGCACTGCCCAGCCGATTTGGATATGGAGCAAAACATCATTGCTTTGAGTAAGTTCCTGCTCGTTCCCCCAAAGAAAAGGCGCACCGGTAAGGGCGCGCCGAGGTTGGGCTTGGATCTAACGCCCCAGGTCTGGAGCCAAGCTTGAGGTAGCACACAGCTTGGCCGTTGGCTGTCACAAGCGCGTGCGCCCGGAGGTAACCCGCCTTAGTTGGCGCGCACCCGCGTGGCATGACGCAGGCATGACAACCGTTACGAAACGCGACCATGTGATCTCGGTGTTTCCGAGCGAGCAACAACCGGGCTCCTATCGGTGGAGCATCACGGCTCTGTCCACCACATCGGTAACCGAGTCGCCCTACGCCTTCGCAACAGCGTTGGGAGCCACGATGTCCGCGGAATGTTGGATGCGCGAGATCGCGAAGAGAGGCAGCGAAAGTCGTGACCGCTTATAAGAACACCGACACAGGCAAGGTGCCGCCGCGATAGAGGTCGCCAGGACGTCAGCACCGCGACGGGGGTTCGTCGTTGCCGCGCAGGTTCACGGGGGATCGGGAAACCCGGTCTATCGGGAAATCGGGAACCGCTGCCTTGCCCAAGTTGGGCAGAGCAGTCATCTTACCGGTATGTCGGTTCAGTTCGCCTACCGCTTCCAGCAGGACCTGCCGCCGTCGAGCCTTCAGGACCTCGATGATGTGGTGCTGACGGCTGCGGTGATGAGCGACGATGGTATCTCGATCCCCGCCGGAACCGAAGGCACGATCGTCAGCGTCTTCCGCGGCGGCGAAGCCTACGTGGTGGAGTTCGCCCAGCCGGAGGGCACCCTCGCTTCGGTCGGCCCTGACGAAATCCGCATGGCCGAGCCCGCCGCGCCTTGAGTTCCGATGAAGTCGAGGTTTCGTGGCTGATCGATCGGCCGAAAATCTCGCGCTACCTTCTCGATCTAACAAGCAAGCGTGGTGCCTCGAAGGCCAAATACCTGATGCGCTTCGGGTTCACCCCCGATGATCCGCTAACGCTTGCGAACGCGTTGGCCGAGCATGTAGCTCGCAACCTTCCCGGTGTTCAATCGATCTCGGCGCGAGGCGTGCTGTTGGTGGTGTTTGAGGGGGAGGTGACGGCACCAGACGGCCGCGAAATGCCATTGCGGACGGTTTGGGAGCCGCGTGAGCCGCGTCAAATGCACTTCGTCACGGCCGTACCGCTCACACGCTGAGCCATCTCGACAACTGCACCCCTGTGCATACATTGCCGGGATGCGCGCTGCCCTTGTCGCCTTCGCCCTTGTCGGTTCCGTCACGGTTGCTAGGGCGACCGAGCCGACGGTGAAGCAACTGCTGGCGGCCGAAGCGCAGGCTACGCGGACCTGTCAGGGCAGCGCAGACCCGAGCAGAGCAGCCGAGGAATGCTCGCGCCGAGATAGGCTGTTCGGGCGCTTGTCTCAGCTTGGATGGTGCTTCGGCATGAAGGGACAGACGCAGGGGCAAAAAGAGTGGCACCCCTGCGGCCCGAATTCGGTTCGCTCTAACGATCTGCAACCCGACTAGCGCGCCGCCGCCTGGACGTTGCGCAACATGAGATCATTGCTCCGGTTCGCGGCACGCTCGAAGTGCTCGGCCGCTTTTTGCGGGTCCGTCACACCGTTGATCGTTACGCTGGTCGGTGAGTTCACGTTCATGCTCGACTGATTGTTCGTGGTCGAAGTTGCGCCGAGAGGCGCTGAGCGCAGGTAGCTGTTCACGTCGAGGCCGACGCCGGCCATGCTCGGCAGTTTGGGCGTTTCGGCGGATGGGAGCCTCGCCCCGCCACCGTTGCGATACGAATTGAGCAATCGGCGCGCGTGCGCCTCCCGCTGAGCCTGCAAGCCGCCGGCATACCCCTCGAAGTCCTTGCCAGTTCTGTTGCCTTCGCCCAGGTCTGTGACTGTGTGCCAGTTGCGCTCCCGCCTACCGCGGGTCTTGCGCTCTTGGTCGAAGAAATCAACCTGTGTGTCGAAGTCCGTCCAAAGCTTGCCTCTTGCATCGGCGAACTTCTTTAGCTCGCGGTAACGTCCGTCGCGCCACTGGAACATTCCATGCGCAGCGGCATCGCCAGTTCCGAACCTCTTTGTGTCGCCGAGCGGCCCGTCAGACCGCACGCTGCTTTCCTCAACAGCTTGCCCGATTGCAGTGGCGGCTCCTTCCGGCGTCCACCCTCGCGCGATAAGGCGGGCCATCGCACGCTGCTCTCTCGCACTCTGCGATGACGGGACGGCACCCTGTGATCTGATCCTTGGGCCGTCATCTGAGACGCCTCCGATCCCGAGGGTGCGCTTCACGGCATTCCAGCCGCGTCGCATCAGGCCCGGTTTCGATCCGCCGTTGTCGTTAGCTCCCCCTCCGCCTTCGACTTCTGCGGCCTGCGCCGAACCGCCGAACAGCTTGCCGGCCAAGCCGCCACCGAACATGAAGTCCATATACTTGCCCACCGGCCCCGCCATCATCGCGGCGTTGAGCTTAAACAGCAGGTCGAGCAGAACCTTCACCACGTCCACGATCTTTTCGATGTAGCCGTAGGTCTTGAGCCAGAAGTCTCCAAATAGCTTGCCTTTGTCGGTCGTCCAATCCGCGATCACGACGAGCTTATCGCCGACCCATTCTAGGGCTTTCGCCAAGCTCTGCATGATCCCGGTGAGCGTTTCCGAGTGAGCGTCAATCCAGTCTCGGAAGCCTTTCACCACTCGCTCAATAGCAGGAGCGAAGGTCTGCGTGATCTTCTGGCCAACAACTTCGATGACGGCGCTGAACGAACCGTAAGCCTGTGAGATCTTGGCTGCATTCGATGCGACTTCATTGCCGTTGACCCCGAGGGACCGCTGAAGCGCCTTGTACTCCTTCGCGAACTTCTCCCGCTCGGGTCGCGTCCTATTCCAGTGCTCGTAGTCTTCTTCTGAGATGCCAAGGATGCCAGCCACTTGGGAGCCGGAGAAGTGCGGGTGCCGCTTGGTGATGGCGTCGATGCCGTTGCTGAGAACGTCGCTGGCGTCCCCCTTGGTATCGACGCCGTAGTTCTTCAGCATGGCATCGACGCCGGGGTTCGTGCGGCGAGCCTTGGCGAAGCTCTCCAGCATTCCCATCGCGCGAGCGGCCGAACTGCCTGTCTGCTCAAAGGCGTGGCCGAGCGCCTTGATGTTGTTGACGGATGCACCGGTTCGGCCGGCGACGTAGTAGAGCCGATCGAACTCGCCGAGTGACTTTTGCAGGTGTACGGCGAGAGCGGTCACTGCACCGGTCGCGACTGCGGCGAACGCCAGGAGGCCAGTAGACGCGAGCCTCGCCGTCGCTGCCATGCCTTCCGCCCGCCGCGCCAGTTCGGCGGCGCGCCGTGCGCCAGCTTCGTGCGCATCGCGCTCGGCCTTCTCAAGGCCCGCAACGGCACGCTCAGTTTTTCCAATTGCCTCTTGTTGCCGCTTGGCTCCGGCTTCATCGACCTTGAAGCCAAGCGAAACAATAAATGCCCTGAGAACGTCGTTTGACATGCCTAATATTCCTTCGGTCCGACAATGTACGTGATGGCTTCCCGAAGTTTTCCCGTGTCCACGAGCGGGGTCATCGGTCCAGGCGAGCGCCTGTTTTTCTTTCGATGCAGTCGAGCGTAGACGGTGCGCTGGGCGAGCGGCGGGGCGATCCCGTCCGTAATGACGCCGCGGACGCTGCTCTGTGCGAGGATACCGACACGCTGTAGGGCTTTCGCCCCCTCGGCCTTGCCTGCCGTCCGGTTGCCGCTTGAAACCGTAGCCTCGACCGCGCGGGCGGCCCCCTTCGCTAGCTCGTCGGTGATCTTGTCTTGAATGCGCTCGATGCCGGGAAACAGGAACGGGCGAGCCGGGATGTTGGCCTCCGGGGCGCCGTACTCGTGGATGTATCCGAGCGCTGCGTTCGTGAGCCCGCTATCGCCATGTGCGCCGGCCTCGGCCGGAATGCCGACCACGACTTCCATCGAGGCGAGGTCGCGCAAAGCGCGATCAAGCTCCTTCGTCAGGTCTTTCCCGCGCTCGACCGGCATCAGGCGGCCCCTCTCGGCGGATCAGAGGGAGGCGGCACCAGGGTCGCGGGATAGGACGACGCGTAGTTCAGGGTCTGCGCCATCGCGTGGCAGTAGGCGTCGAGGCAGTCCATCAACTCGGCCTCGTGCTCAGGCTCGGCCGTCATCGACAGCACGCATCGATCCGGCACGCCTGCGGCCCTCAGGACCACTCTGAAGGGGCCTGAGCGTTCTTCACCGGGGCAAGTCGCGACGACGATGCGGACGGCCGCCACGGTCCACATGTGCGCGATCTCGACATAGGCGCGCGGCACGTCGGGCGCCGTCTCCAGGGCTATCGGACGGAGGCGGAGCGGGACCACTTCACCCATCTCAGCCTCCTGCCGCGGGAGCGTCGGTATTGAAGTCGTCACTGATGCCGATGGAGCGGAGTTCGCGAGAGTCCGAGTTCAGACCGACGCCTACGCCGATCGTGAAATACTGATTACCACGCGTATCCCCACTATGCTCGGCTTTCAGAACCTTATAGAGGCCGTCAGCTTGGACGCCCATAAGGTTGCCGGACTGAAGTAGGGCGTTGTTGCCCTGGCCGGCCACCGATGGATCGAATGCCGCGCGAACAACGCTGCTCTCGTCAATTTTGACCTTGCAGCCGGGGACGATGAGCGGATTGAGCAGGCATTGGAAGTTGACCCCGCCGATTGTCTGCTCAGGCATTCCTATGAGGCCGGAGGAGCTATTCAGGACGATCGTGCTGCCGGGAAGCGTGTTGGCAGCCTTTAGGACGTGGAAGCGGCCGTTCACGTTGAACCACTGCGCCTCGCGCGCCTGGCAGACATCGCGGAGCATCTGATGGGCCATGCCGCACGCGAGGAAGCCGCGCGGAAACTTCGGGCCGTCGAGCTTGTCGATATGCCCTGCCGTGACACCGAATGGTTTGAAGGCACTGAGAGCCATCTGCACGCGGTCATCGTGCGTGTGCCCGGCGGCAAGGGTCTTGTTCAGCGTCGCGAAGTTGCGTGCATTCCCCGAACTGGTCGCAACGATATGCGTCACCACGTCGGTGATGTCCTCACGAAAGTTTCGAGCCTGCCGGATCTCACCGCTGAAGATGATTGATGTACCACCATCGCGGTAGCCGGCCGAAAGCGTGAACTTCAGATTTTCCTTCGCAAGCTTCGCATAGCTGTCCTTCGACAGGTTCGAAACGTAGATGTTTGCGTGGGCCGGTGTGGACGATACGAACTGATGCGTGTCGAACCGGACGCGGGGGCCGTTGTCGCCGTCGCTGGTAAAGCTGAAGCCGCCGTCGATCGAAACGGAGACCTGCCGAAGGTATTGCTGCCCCATCGCTCCATCACCTCGATACGAGGGCAGTGAGGGTGTAGGCCGCGCGCTGCACCGGCTCAGGAATGGCTCGGACCTGAGATGCGAGCAGCGCGACGAGCAGCACCATGGCGCCGCCAGCCATGCCTTGGAACACGCTGCCGAAAAGGCCGCCGCTCGGGCTCACCTTGCCTTTGACGTTCAGGTCGCCCTTGAGCGCGAACCCCTTGGACGACTCCATGGCGATCGCCATGCCCGACTTCATGCTGATGCCGGTGTCCTTGTCGAAGGCGAGGGTGTGCTTCCCGTCGTCCACCGAGACCGTGACCCCCTTCTGAGGGTGCAGGGACACGACGTGCTTCCCGTCATCCGATCGCATCTCGTGTGCGTCGGGATTGAACTTCGGGAGCTTGCGCGGCGTGGAGCGGATGCCGGGGATGTAGACGGCATCCGAGAGGTCGGCCACGCGAGCATCGATCTGGGCCTGCGTGCCGCCCTGCTGGTGCCAGGCATCCATCGAGCGGGCCATGAACAGGGCGATGCCCTCGTCGTCCTGCTTGACCGGGTGCGTCGAGGTCACGCCACCGCCGCCCGAGAACTGGATCGGCGCATCGGTGATCGGCGGGTAATCCACCTGCTGCAACGACCCGTCTTCCTTTCGGAAAACTGCCTTCACCGTTGGCTGGATCGAGACGGTGTGCCCGTCCGCATCCTTAATCACCCGAACCGGCATCGCCGTCATGACGCTGGACCTGACCTGATCCGCGAAGCTCTCGAAGACTTCGAGCGGGTCGTCGTATCGCGTGCGCGGGTCCATGGGCCGACCTCAACCTTCCACGTGCCGGCGGGCGCCGGCATGCGACTGGCGTCGAGCGCTTAGGGCTGAGCGAAGCAGATCACGTGCAAAATGCGAAACGGTTTCGCCTTCGGCGGCGGCCGCGGACGTGATCTCTACCCGAAGCGATCGGTCTAAACGGATGTACAGATGCGATGAATAACGCGACGGCATAATCAGCACTCCCCAGATGGATCATAGGGGAAGTGCTGATATTGTCTTGCGCTAATACGGAATGCCAATCTATGAAGGGAAATGCATTTCTATGGCGCTTTATGTTAGGTAGGTGCCATTGATGTCTGATTGGAGTGGGCCGGGCATGTCTCAGGCGCATGTTTGCTTGTTCAGGCCCGTCTCAAGGCTTCAATGATTTGGCCTCTTCCTGGGCTCTGGCCGCCGCACCTTTGAGCGCGCGTTTCGCCAAATGGACGAATGTGTCCTCAACGATCTGTTTTTTTAAATCGTTGCTGAACCACGGTTCGTCGCTATCGACCTGAGTATCTGCCGCTTGGATAGACCGTCGTAGATAACCTGCCAATTCGATCATAGTAATTGTATGGTCGGCACCCCCGAAAAGTAGCCGCATGTTGCGTGTAAATCCATCGTCAACAGCATCGTGTATATCGTTGTAATTGAACGATTGTCCGATCCTGAATTCTATCTCTTCGCTAAGCGATCTACTGTTCTTCGAGGCCGATGCTTCAAGCTGGTCTCGGATTGATCCACGCGCTCGGAACTTGAAATTGTCTGACTTCCGCTCCGCAGCAGGTTTGGGCGGACGCCCGCGTCGCTTGGGCTCTGGGGTGCTCTCGGTGCTCATCGCTGTCGCTCCTGTTGCATTCGCATACATGGGAACGATTTCGGGCGCAATAAGGGTTGCGCGGGGCCGCGTTGCGCGCTACGTCGTTATTAACCCCATATCTGGGCGCATTAAAGAGGACGCCATGAGCGATGACATCCTTGAGGTCCTTACGAAGCCTGCGGTGAGCGTGGTTCTGGCTGGTCGAGTCCTCGGAGTAGGGCGACGGGCTGCGTATCAGGCAGCGAAAGACGGCTCCCTCCCAGCCTTTCGCGTCGGCACGCAGTACCGCGTGCCGACCGCAAAGCTTCGCGAAATGCTTGGTCTGCCGGCGCCGATCGCCGCCTGAGCCCCGCCATGCCGGCGGGCGCGTCCCGCTGGACCACCGCGCCGAACCATCCGGCCGGCGCATCAACAGCGAGAAGTCAGAACACCATGCCCAGAAACGAGGAAAGCCGCGGCGCTGGCAGGCGCGCACGGCTTCCGGGTTTTGTCGCTTCGCAGGCTGACGCCCCGGAAATAGCATCCGACGCCCACGAAATCCAGACCGCGCGGCTCCGGGCGCGCTACGATTTTAGCCCTTCCCTCGCCTCGGCGGTCGCGGCGCTGGCCTACCCACAGGTCGATAGCTGGCGGGGGCGTCTATGAGCCGCCGGCCTGTCTCCTATTCCTACAAACCCGCGCCGCCCAACCTGTTGCCGGTGTTCGAGGCCGTCGCAGAGGCCGCCGCACAGGCGGAAGTCTACGCCCGTGCCGCAGCGGACTTCGCGGCGATCGGCGACGCCCGCGGGCTTGGCTACAGCCTTCGGAGCGCTGCCGCCTGCCTGATGACGGCCAGCGGACTCGCCGACGAGCTTCGGCCCAGCCGACAGGCCGGAGAGCGCGCAGCATGAAGGCGCATCTCTCTCGCCAACAGCGCCGTGCACTCGACAGAGCCGCGGCCGGCGTCGATCACATCACCGCCGAAGACCGGCGGTGGTTCGAGGCCCGGCCTGATCGCCGGCACCGCATCCGGCGCATGACCTTGGCCGAGATCGTTTCGACCAAGGCGATGATGGGCCTCAATCCCGTGCCCGCGGGCGGCGCTCGGTTCACGTTAGTCAGGAAGATCACGCCCAACCTGCGCCTCCGCCTCTTTATTTTTGGGCCGAAGGGCAAGACGGGCGACGAGACCAGCGAGGAAACCGCCGCTGCTCTTTGGGAGCATCATCGCGACCGAAGCCCCGACGCCCAGCAGCGCGAGGATGCCATCGCCACGGTTGCGGCCGACCAAGACGGGTTGGCCTTCCGGCAGACGGAGGGCACCGGTTGAGCGGCGGCGCCCCCCCACCCTCTGGCGTCGCGGGCCTCACCCCGACCCAAGTCCGCGCGCAACTCGCGCGGATGGGGTGGACGGGTGCGCTGCCTATCCATGCTTATAACGGCGCGCACACGTCGCCGGGCAAAGCACCGGGGATCAAGGCGTGGCAGGAGCGGGCTCGGTTCGAGGGGCCGGCGACGACAGCGGCCGACTTAGAGGACTGGCGTCGGAAGGAATTCCAGTGGCCCGGCACCGGGATCGCTTGCGGCGACGTGGTGACGATCGACGCCGACTTTGCCACCGACCCCATGCTTGCCGAGCGTGTCACGGCGCTGGCGATCGAGGTATTCGGCGAGACGCCGTTCCTGCGACAGGGGCAGGCGCCGAAGGTCGCGCTTGTCTACCGGGCCGCCGAGGCGATCCCGAGCGTCAGCCTGAAGACCGCGGACGGGTGCGGCGACGGCCTTGATATCCTCGCCGAGGGGCGACAGTTCGTTGCTCACGGCATCCACGCTAAGACGCACCAGCCTTACGCCTGGATCGGCGCTGAGAGCCCCCTGACCGCTGGGCCAGACGCGGCCCCCGAGGTCACGCAGGCGCAGATCAACGACTTCCTCGCCCGCCTCCGCAGCATCGTGGAGTTGAACGGCACGGGCGGACGGGCTGGACGCACGGGTGGCGGCGGTAGCGCGCAGATCGTCCGCAATGCCGATGGGTTGGTGGTCGATGGGCGCGAATTTCACCTGACCCGGATCGTCTACGCCACGGCCCTCTCGATGAAGAACGAGGGCGAGGACATCACGGTCGCGAGCCTGACTGCACGGGCTTGGACCACGTTCTGTGCCTCGACGGTGGTCGATGACAGCCGGTGGTCGCCCGAGGCAGCGCGGGTGAAGGCCGTCGCCCTCTTGGACCGAGTGCGCCGTGGGTTCGTCACCCTTGATCCGACGCCGAGCGAGGCCGGCGAGACCGTCGCACCCACGTACCCCGACCGCCGTGTGTCAGTCGCTGAGGCCGAGGTCGAGACGCGGGCCGTCGTCACAGCCTTCTTCACCGAGCACGTGCCGGCGTGGCGTATCGAGCGAGGCGCCTGGGAAGCCGAGGCTGAGGAGGCGAAGGAACGCGGTCAGGACGCACTGGAGAAGCCGACCCCCGTGTCGTGGGGTGCCCGTGTCGAGACTGCGATCGGGAAGACGGCGCTCGCCATCGCAGGCGCCGCCGAAGCCGCCAAGGCTGGCATCCACACGGTCTACGCCGCCCCGATGCACTCACTTCTCGCCGAACTCGCCGAACGGTTCGCGGCCGAGGGTGTCACGGCGCGGGTCTACCGCGGGTACACGACCCCGGACCCGGACGCACCCGGCCTGGCGATGTGTCTCGACATTCCGGCGATGCAGGACGCGCGCGAGGCGGGGACCGCCATCCCGAGCGCGGTGTGCGAACGCAAGATCGACGGACAGAAGCACCTCTGCGCCTTCTTCGATCGGTGCGGGATGCAGCAGCAGCGCCAGGCCAAGGCCGCCGTCTGGCTCGTGCCGCAGGCCCTGCTGTTCCAGGCCAAGCCTGCGTTCATCCCGACACCGGACGCGCTCGTGATCGATGAGGGGATCACGATGGGCGCGCTGCCAGACGCACCGGTCCGCATGTCGCTGGATGCGATCGAGCACGCCGACCTCGAACTCACGGACGAGGTGGTCGTGTTCAGCAACACGGCCAACGACCTCGAAACCTCCCGCGGCGATCTCCTCAGGGCGCTGCGTGCGCACCACGAGGATGGCCCGCTGCACCGGGAAATCCTGCTGCGCCACGGCGTCACTGCCGCAACCGCAGGCGCCGCCTACAGCCTGGAATGGCGTCGGATGAGGGACCCCGGCATCACGCCCGGCATGCCCCCTCAGGCGCGGAAGGCATGCGCAGTCACGACCGGGCGGCACAACGCCGAGGTGAAGATGCTCGCCGGCATCTGGGGCGAGTTGCGCACCTTCCTTACTGGCGACGCCGAGACATCCGGACGCCTAAGCCTCCGCTACGACGAGGCCGACGAGGTCCGCATCTTGGAACGCCGTTCGCTGAACAGCGTGCGCTCCACCTGGGCCGCGCCCGCGCTGCTGATCGACGCGACGCTTCCCGATGCCTCTCTGCTCGAACCGGTCGTCGGGCATCGCGTGGAGATCCAGGCCGACATCACCGCCAGATGGAGCCCTCACGTGCAGGTGCGTCAGATCCTCAACGCGCCCGTCACGGCGCGCAAGCTCGGCATCCTTGAAACCGACGAGCCGGACACCAGCCGCCGGGTCGTGACCGACCTCCTCCGCCTGATCCGGCTCCGCGCCGCGGTGGTCTGGCCCCGCATCGTCGTGGTGATCGCCCCGATGCGCTTGATTGAGAAGCTGACCGATGCAGGGTTGCCCGAGAACGTAGAGACCGCCCACTTCGGAGCGGTCGCCGGGATCGATCGCTGGGCCAGCGCCGCTGGCCTCATCTGCATCGGCCGGTTGCAGCCCGGCCCCGGCATCACCGAGCCGCTGGCCGGCATCGTCACCGGCACGGTTCCCGAGACCATTCCGCCGAGCACGAAGGGCGGTCGCTGGTATCCGCGGGTTCGGGGAGGCGTGCGCCTCGCATCTGGCGACGGCGCGGCGGTCGAGCATGGACGGCACCCGGATCCGACCGTGGAAGCCTTACGCTGGCAGATCACGGAAGGCGGATTGATCCAGGCTATCGGCCGACTGCGCGCCCTACGACGCACAAGCAAGGTGCCGGGCTTCCTCGACATCATCAACGACATGCCGCTGCCGGTCAGCGTCGATGCGGCCGTGCCGTGGGAGATCGCGAAGGTGGGTGCATGGGCCGAGATGGCGCCAGAGGGCGTCCTTCTCACCAGCGCCAAGGACATCCAAGCGTGCTTCCCCGATCTCGCGGCAACGCACGATCGGGCGCGAGAAATGACCCTTCCGACGCTTGGGGTAACATCTATAAGGAAGATATATATAGACGTTACCCCAAGCGTCAGACAGGTCTCCTACAAGCGCCTGGGCCGCTTCGCGCCCGCCCGCGCTGTCCTACTTCCGAACGCACCTGCCGATCTGAAATCGTGGCTCTCCGACCGCCTCGGCGCGATCGAGTGGGTCAGGTTCGAGGTCGAGGAGCCGGCGCCTTCTCAGGAAGCCCAAGCGCCAGCCTCGCCGCAGCGCGCCGTGCCCCGCGCCGCCGACTACGACCCCGCCCTCGTCGCTCGCTACCGCCTCGTCGTCAGCCGCGAGCCCGACGCTGCTCGCCCGGCCGCGGTCCGCGCCGAGGTGATCCGCTTCGACCCAGCGGCTCCCATTGCCTTCCCAACCCTGATCGCTGGCCGTCTGGACCTGATGCGGGCTGCCAAATTTGCCGGCGGGCGCATCATCAGATTGGAGGCCGCCGAGTGATCCCCGTCGCCAGCCAGTTCGGTCCATGGATGCCCGACCTCGAAGCTGCTGAATTCCGCGCTCGGCTTCGGTGCCTCCGCGCCATCGTTCGCCTATCGACCGGCCCACGGGGCGAGTCGCTGGCCGATCTCCTCCGACGTGCCGAGTGCGATCCCGACGCCCTGGAGCCGGCACTGGCTGCATTGGACGGCCTCGCCGCCATCGATCGCCGGCACGTCCTGGCGAGCTACGCCGCTCTTCATCGTCCGAACTGAGGAACCCCCGATGCCGCCGCCTGCCCGCCCCTCTGCCAAGCCATCAGACCTCGATCAGATCGTCGCCGAGACCGCGGCGCGCGTCGCCGACAGCACGATCGTGGCCTTGCAAAGCATGTTCTCGGAGTCGTTCGTCCGGGGCGTGATCGAGCGGGAGGCCAAGATCGCGGTTCAGGCCGCTTTTCTCGCCGAGGCCGAGCGCGCCCGGATCGGCACGTCCGCACCGTCGCCTCAGCCCGAGCCATCGAAGGCGGTTCAGCAGCCGGTGTCTCGCCCCACCGCCTATCGGATCAACGGTGCGATGAAGGAACTCGGGGTCGGCCGGACCAAGCTCTACGAACTGATCGCCTCTGGTGCGCTACCAGCCCGGAAGCGGGACGGCGTGACGTACATCCGCGCGGTGGACCTCGAAGCCTACGCGGATGGGCAACCGATCATGGGGGGTGCGCAATAATGATAGCGCACACGCAAACGGCGGGGCTCTCACCCCGCCGCACGATCCCGATGTCGCTTCTGACTCTACCGTCAGAGCCAGACGAAGACGCCTACCGTTCCGATGACGGTGCCGACGAGGCCGAGGGCGAAGGCTCCGATCATCGCGTAGTTGAACAGCTTCAATTGCATGCCTGTGAACCTGTCAGCCGATCAGCAGCGGTTTCCGCCAGCGGTCTGGCCGTACTGCTTCACTGGGAAGTGCTGCTGGTTAGCGTTGCCTTCGGCAGCCGAACTCATCGGGCAGGTCGCCGGGTCACGGTGGAAGCCAGCATCGTAACCGTTGAACGACCCCGTCGTCTCAACCTCGTAGGGCGAGAACCCGGTGTAGCGGGCGGGCCGATCATAGGCCATTGCAGACGAGATCGAGGCAACGCCAACAACAAGGGCGGTGGCGATGGCGGCGATACGGGTCTTCATGGTCGTATTCAAACTCCTGTGCAGGACAATCCCTGGATCGGGCCTGTTTCCTTCTGCTTGAAACTAAGATGGGGTGCCGATTTCATTCTCGACGTGACGCCGCGCACGCGCCGACGTGGATTAAAATACCTTGGAGCACAAGCATGAACCAGCGCGAACGCGCCGCCTATAACGCTGGCCTACGTGCTGCCATCCATGCCGCCCGTACCGGTGCGATCACGATGGAGACCGCGCCGGGCTCGACGGACGTGCGCAAGCAGGCTGCGGTCGCCGCCCTCTACGCCTTCGCCGAGAGCGCCGAGGCGCTGGCCCTCGCTTCGAAGCCCGATCCAACCCATGAGGAACCGTGATGAACGACCTGCACAAGCGTCTCGCCAAGCTGGAGGTGGCAACCGCGCCGCCGGCCATCCCTCGTCAGACCTGCCGGTTCCTGATGGAGGGGCCTGCCGGATTGCCGCCTGAGGATGCCGTCGCGTTCCTGCGTTCGAGCGGACACGAGGTGCGGGACGAGGACTTCAACATCATCCGGGTCGTCACCGACGCCGAGAACGGTCAGCCGATCAATCTGCCGTTGCGCGACCGCACGGCGGAGGTCCGTCAGGGATAGTCCCGCGCCTGTATTTCTCCTGTACTATCAGGCGCATGACAGTGGCCGCAGGCATCAGCTTTAGCGTGGATCGAAGGACATGGCGGAGAACATAACGCAGTTCGAGAAGGGACAGAGCGGCAACCCGAGCGGGCGGCCGAAGGGCTCGCGCAACCGCACGTCCCTGGCGATGGAGGCCATCCTGGAGGGCGAGGGCGAGGCCCTGACCCGGAAGGCGATCGAGATGGCCTTGGACGGTGACGGCCCGGCGCTGCGGCTCTGCATGGATCGGCTGATGCCCGCGCGGAAGGATCGCCCTGTCACGTTCGAGTTGCCGGCGATCGAGAGCACCGCCGACATCCCCAAGGCCACGAGTGCGCTGCTCCACGCGGTGTCCTCGGGCGACCTCACGCCATCCGAGGCGGCCGATGTCGGCAAGGCGATCGACGCGCACGTGAAGGCCATTGAGGCGCACGAGTTCGCGGAACGCCTCGCCGCCCTGGAACAGGCATCTGGAGGAAAGCGATGACACCACGTGTGATGGACAGGCTGACCCGCCTGGAAGCGGAGACTGCACCCCCTTCAGCCGGCAAGCACCTCGTCTTTCAGGTCGAAGCCCCGCCTGGGACGCCGCTCAGCGATATCGTCGCCCTCCTGAAAGCCCGCGGTCACGCCATCCACGACGGCGACGACGCCTTCGTCATGAACGTTGGGGCCTACCGCATGGCCGAGGGCGACCCGCCGCGGGATTTGTCGCCTGCCATCCTGACGGAGGAGGCGCGTGCGAAGGCCGGGGCAGCCGGCCAGTGGCCGAAAACCTGCGCCGCCTTCACCTTCCAGTTGGACCGGCCGAGGAACGTGCAATGACCCCGAAGCTGATCGAGCGTCTGAACCGCCTGGAAGCCGGACAGGCGGGGCGCACCGGTCAGGGACTGGCCTCCCATGAGTTGACCCAGGTCTGGCTCCGGGCCGTCGCCATTGCGCTGGGCGGCTATCCTCGGCCGCAGTCCTCGGCACCGCCGCACTCGGAGGACTCCTACAGCGACGGCTTCGCTCGGGCGCTCGGGTATGCCGATCACGACGACATGGAGGCCCAGGCCGAAGCGAACCCCGAGGAGTGGGGCCAGCGGATCGAGCGGGCGGACGCTGCCCTGTGCACATGGTACGGGGCGGACGCCTGCCCTGATCCGCAGAGCTGCAGTTCCCAGGTGATGACCGCGGCGCTGAATGAGTGGGCCGGGGCGAAGGCGCAGAACCCTGACTGGCCCGAGGCAGACGACAGCGGCACCCTCGCCCGCGCGCTCGCCGCCTACGGCGTTCCGGCCGAGCTCACGGAGGCGCGCACATGACCCCGAACCTGATGACGCGGCTGACCCGGCTCGAAGGGCAGGCCGTTCCACCTCCTGCCGCCGCCAACACCTTCACCCCCGGCATCCGACTGTTGCTGCTGCTCTTGGCCGTCCACACAGGCAGCCTCCGGCCCAAGCAGTCCATAGCCGAGGGCGTAGCGCGGGCGCTCGGTTACCAGCACGTCAGGGAGATGTGGGCTGCGATGCAGGCCGACGGGACCGCCTTGATTGAATGGAACTGCCGACATCGCGAGGCGGTCACGCTGCTTCTGAGGCAGCGGAACGGCGGACCATCAGCCGGAATGGACCACAACGAGGTGGCGATCCAATCCTTGATCGCGGACATGCCCGAGGCGTTCCAGGCGTACCCCTACCTCGTAGACGCAGAGCCGGCGATCAGCCTCGCGACGGAATGGGTGAGCCTATGATGCCAACCATCCTCAAAAAGCGCCTGGCCGCTTTGGAGGCTACCCGAGAGGCCATGCCCAGGCGCTACATGCTTGATGAGATCGAGGCCGCCCGGCTCCGGTATGAAGCCCTTCTGGAGGAGCCGTGCGAGTGTACCCCACAGCAGGCGGCCTACTACGCGACCCGGACGCTGAAGGAGAGCGCTGCGGACTATGATGCCGTGCTTAAGGGCGCACCCGCGCCGTGGCTCTGACCTCCACCTACGCAGCTACGTCGTTCGCGTACCTCAGCGTCACCGGCCTGGAACTGACGGCGGACGAGTGGGCGGCGCGGCATGTGGACTGTCGGATCTGTGTCACGGATCGTCCCGAGAAGGCCGGGGGTACGATCCCTCGGCTGCACGTGCCCATAATGTTGCAGACGCTGCATGATTGTAGGGAGAATACGGACGTAAGTTAGCATTTTTCATCAAAAGACAGTTTGAGATGGCGGATTTCCTACATAGTCGTTCCGGTTAAATTCTACCGAGGCGAGATGCAGCAGGTGCTAACCCAGAAGCTGGAAGGCTTCGAGGACCTATCGGATGGCGATCGCCGAGCCTTGGATGGCTTGGCGCCACGCATTCGGCAGGTCGGTGCACGGGTCGATTTGGTCCGAGAAGGCGATGAACCCGAGAACGTCCATCTGATCCTTGATGGCCTCGCTTGCCGCTACAAGGTGCTCCCGAACGGCAAGCGCCAGATCATGGCACTGCTGGTTCCAGGAGATTTCTGCGATCTAAACGTGTTCATTCTCGACCAGATGGACCACAACATCGGCACGATCTCCGCGTGTCATGTCGTCGACATCCCGCGTCGGGCAATCGAGGAGATTACCCAGGCCCATCCGCAGATCACGCGGGCCTTCTGGTGGTGCGGTCTCGTCGATGAGGCGGTACTTCGAGAATGGCTGGTCAACCTTGGTGGCCGTACGCCGGTGCAGCGTATCGCTCATCTTCTCTGCGAACTGTTGGTTAGGCTCGATGCGGTGGGAAAAGTCACGAACGACAGCTACCCCTTTCCGTTCACGCAGGTGGAGCTTGCGGATGCGATGGGCTTGTCCGCCGTTCACGTGCACCGTACGCTTGGCGAGCTTCGTGAACTCGGCCTGATCACGCTCAAACGACGGGTTCTGACGATCCATGATGTCGAGCAGCTCAAGTCGTTCTGCGGCTTTACGCCGAACTACCTCCACCTCAAGAACACTCGTTGGGGCGCACGCCGGAGCAAGCCGTGGCTGAACCAGCTACGGGAAAGTTAGGCATGGATGCGCGCGACAACGTCGAGGCGTTGCTCGTGCTGCAGCCGATCGCTGTCGATACCGGCAGCCCAGACCGGGAAGGGCGCTTGGTTCTCGCCAACGGCCTGCTGATTGCCGTGCTGGTGCGTCTCGATACCCCCGAGCACGAGGTGGGCCCGGGCTGGTTCGTGGAGGCGGCCTTCGGACGTCTCTTCGGAGTGTCAGCGCCGATCTTCGCCACGCTGGAGGAGGCCACGCGATGGCTGCGTCAGCACCGAAAAGTATGACTGAGGCAGGGACGTCGCAAATTCCCGTTCAACCGGATGACGCGATACCGTTCCCGGTGGCACGGCGAGGGCCTTTTCACGCGATCACGAGTAGATCTACGACCCACCCGACCCAGTCGTAACGCTAACCAATCGGACGTCGCCTCAAAGCCGTTCCAAGCCTTACTCCTCTGACTGTTCCGGCTCGGGGATTGGAGTGTCACCCATCCATAGTCCTGCGAATGCCAAGGTTGCCGTATAGACGACCGTGTTTTGCTCGTCGCGCACCATGACCATGAACGCTTGTTGATCCCCCGCTTTGGGGATCTTGGTATTGGCAATTTCTGGCAGTACACATATTGCCTCATGCCGGGCTGCTTCGGGCGTCTCGCACTGTGTGCCTTCCGCATCGCGTCGGAACGCGACCCCATCGTGGATGTCGAAGTAGTAGCGCTTCATATAGTGATCCTTGTTCTTTGAGAAGATTTAACTTCCTCCGATGCTTGGTTGTTTATGTGTACCCATAAAAACGTGCGGATATATCCTGTTTGCTTACCAGGCAAGGGCGACCTTTAAAAAAGCGTATGACCTCGGCTGAAGGATGGTACGACAACTCCACGCTAAAGAACCCCTCATTCCGAGTGGCGATCATATCGTTCGCATGTACAGTGCGTCATATGGCCGATCCGACTAAAATCCGTCAATTGAGCAGTCGCAGCTGGTTCGGATCTGGTACCCGACTGCGCAATCGAGCGCATCGACCCTTGGCACGCGCACGAGTGAGGGTTCAGTAGCCCCCCGCCCAATTGACGGCGGAGATCGGCGTGCCTCGCTACCACTTCAATATTTATGACGGCAAGGAATACCTAGATAAAGATGGATTTGAATTGCTTTCGTGGGAGCAAGCCCGGCATGAAGCAATTCGATTAGCAGGAGAGATATTCCAACACACGGCAGGCCAAATATCTCTTGGCGAAGACTGGCGGATGGAGGTAACTGACGAAAAGGGTCTGATACTTTTTCGCCTCGATTTCACCGTCTTGGACGCGGCTGCTGTGCCATCTAGGAAAACTTGATGCCACCCCTTATCCCTGGAAGCTGGATTGTTCTTGGAACGCTTTTATCACTGCAGTGTGCTCTAGCCGTATTGATGGCTTTTAGTGCTTGAACCTGAAAACGTCTTACCCCTTGAGGTCCAAGAGGCAACAGCTTTACGCCTACAAACGATTGCAGGATTGCTCGACCTCCCTATTGCCCGCTTCTTCGATGGGGAAACATCGCAGAGCCACGGGGATGTAATGGAGCTTCTCCACCTATGGCAGAAGCTTCGAACTGGTCAGGATCGTAGATCGGCCCTGGACTATCTACGATGGATTGCCGTGGACAGCGGAGACTAAGTCGCGTCGGGTGGCAGTATGCGGGCTCTGCACGCCTAGAAATAATCCGTTTCCCGAGTGCCCTTTGAACGCGCTCGCCCGGCGAATGTAGCCGACGACCGTGCCCGGGTCGCGGTGCCCGGACTGGTCCATGATCCGGGCGAGATTGGAACTGGTCACAGATCCAATCCCAGCCGTTCCTTCGCGACGTGCTTGAGGTAGGCAGTTCCGAGATCCTTCAGCAGGCCGAACGTCCAGCCACCCATCTTGCTCGCGCCGTCCTTCGTCCGCTTCCACACCTCAGGGTCGCGAACCGTGTCGAGGAAGTCGTGACCTTCCCATGTGAGATCGATGTTCTGGCAACGCCAATGGCTGGCTAGCGGTGCGCTTCTGATGCAGGTCACAAGGCCCGCATCTTCCATCAGGCGAATATGATCCGCGACCTGATGAGGCTCAGCCTCGCCGAGATCGTCCCGCAGAGACGCTGAACTCGGCTTCTGCGGTTCTGCCTCTAGCGCCAGAAGGATGTTCCGTACGAGATCCATATCGCACTTCATAGAAACCCGCTCCCCGCATGATCCTTGAAGGCGTTTGCTCGCACTCAAGCCTATCCCTATTTCACCGGGAAGGCGGCTCAGAAAGCCAAGCCTCAATCCGCGCCGCCAAGCGATCCGCGCGACTGTAAGGATCGGCTACGAACCAGATAACGCCTGCGAACATGGCCGCGCCGGCATAGATCCCCTTGGCATCGAACAAAATCACCCCAAACATGAGGCAAACACAGGCGAGGGCCACGGACAGCCATTTTAGGATGGATGAGATGCGGGCACGCCGGATCTCCCCTGCCCATCGCTCCCGGCTGGACTTCACAGGAACCCACTTCCTGCATGATCCTTGAAGGCGTTGGCCCGCCGAACGTACCCTAGGACGGTACGTGGATCGCGGTGGCCTGACACCTCCATGATGCGGGCGAGGTCGGCGCCGCGCTCGGCTGCCGTCGTTACGAACCCAGCGCGCAAGCTGTGCCCGCCGAAAGCTGCTGGATCGAACCCTGCGGCCCCGGCGTAGCGCTTCACGATATCCCCTATGCTGCGATCCGTCAGGGCCTCGGCTCTAATCCGGCCCGACCGCGAGACCGGGCGGAACACCGGCCCATCCGTGATCTCAGCCGCCGCGAGCCAGTCCCGCAGCAGTGCCACCGGCCGAACGTGCCGGCCGTGCGGGATCGCCTTCTCGGCTCCCCTGCCCTCCTGGTCTGTCTTCGAGCGCCGGATCAGCACGCGCAGGCCATCGGCGTGGTCGGTCAGGTCCGAGATGAGTAACGCAGCCAACTCCGACCGCCGGAAGGCGCCTGCGAACCCGAGCCCGAGCAGCGCTCGATCCCGCTTGCCGGCGAGCCCAGGCGGGGCGTGCGAGAGCATGGCTGCCAGCACCTCGGCGGTTGCGGCGGTCTTCTGCCGGATCTCCATGTCGGGTCGACGCCGGATGCCCTTGATAACCGCGTGCACTGTCTCGTGCGCGCCAGGGTCCGGCAGGCCGGCGAGCTTGTGCGCGTAGGCGATGGCTGCGAGCCGCCGCCCGATCGTGGACGAGGCCCGCCCGGCTTCAGCTTCGTGCGAAAGGAACGCCGCCACCGTCTCGGGCGAGGCCGGCAGAGACGAGACCCCATGGCCGTCGCACCAGGCCGTGAAGGCCGCCGCATCTGATTTGTAGGCGCGGATCGTGGCCTTGGCCTTCGAGGCGCGCTGATAGTCACGCACTAGAGCGAGCGCTTCGGCCGGCAGGTTGCCCCCGGCGAGGGGTAGAACCGCGACGGCTTGCATTGAGGGTTCAGAACTCGGCATCGCATCCCCTTCCGGCCCCGAGGGCCGTCGCGATCATGTCGCCCAGCACGTCGTCCGCCCAATCGTTCGGAAGGCCCATGTAGTGGCCCGGCCGACGGATAATGCCGCAGAGGAACTGACCGTCCTCGAATTCCAGCGCCTGGCACGCGCCCTCGGCCGGATGGCTGGGAATGTGATCGAGCGCCACGCCACAAGCTTGCGTCGCGCAGCAGTAGCCGCAACCGTTGCAGGGCGTGCCATAGGCTGGCTTCACCGGAAGGCGCTCGCCGTTGGTCCCATCTATCAGAACGATCGCCGCCATTGAGACCCCCTACCACCTCAAACTTCCGAGAATATCTGTTATCAAAAGTTACAGTGGATGCGGGCTTGCAGCAAGGCCCACGGGCCGGATTGTTGGCCTGTGGGCAAGACTTCACCGGGGCATGCCTTCATGTGGAAATGTCATTTCGCAGGCATGGGGACAAGCGTACTTGCAACATCGGGCAATCCCGTCACAGCACAACTATAAGCAATAAATACTAGCAACATAGTTGCCAAGTGAAAGGCTATACCAAGACGCAGAAATATTCGACTTTTTTTGCTTACGCGAACGAAGGGATATTCCCAATGATAAGATCTAAAGTCAGTCGCATTTTGGTAGAGGTATTGCGCGATGTATGCCCCACCCGTTGCGGCCGTTGCAGCAAATAGTCCGAACCCGAAGAGCCGAAGCGCTTGGATCGTATCCAGCGTCACAGGTTGGCGGCCGGTGCCGATGAACGCTAACATCGCAGCAGCTGACCCACCGTTTATTAGGGCTGCGGCTTTAAGGGCTTCCGACCCGAATGTGATAACTGTTCCGAGCATCGTCCGCGTTTCAACGGACGCCTCATCGTGCGCTCGCTCAGCCATTCGAAGGTTGCGCTTGTAAGTCTCCTGAGGGTCTTCTGTTGGTTCTGTCATGTCATGCGATCCGCGACAGCCCGTGCTTCTCAAACAGGAGGTTGATGCCCTCCACCAGCAGATCCTGTTGCTGGGCATCGGTGTCTGCCGCCAGGCGTTTTAACTGTCGGAACGCTTCGGGGGAGACGTAGGCGGTCACGACGCGCTTGCCCTCACGGGTCGATGCCTTCGGATAGCGGTTAGCGGACGCCGCATCCCGCAGCGCTGCCAGCGGAAGCGCCGACGCCGCAGCTTCGGCGACAGCCTCTGGCGCAGCTGCGCTCGACTTTGCTCCGAACAGACTTGGCCGCTTCGTCATTTTTGCCCCCTCGCCCTCTTGTTGCCCTGTACGCTTGCAGGCAGGCCCACCTGCTCGCATGCCCACGTAAACAAGGCCGCTACTTCCTCAGCTGCTTTCCCGTCCGGCTCATACTCGGAGGCCGAACGCCCGTCGATCACTGCATAAGAGTAGGCCACGCGCTGATGGATCACCTGCGGGGCTACGTGCGAGCCATCGGCTTCCAGGCCGCGCCGTGCTTCTTCAACGATCGCGCTGCGGATCGGCGCTGAGGACAGCACGACCCAAGCCGGCTTCTTGGCGATGGTCGCGAGATCCCGCGTCGCCTCGATCGCTTCAAGGTCGAAGGCCGCTGGTCGGCACGGGATCAAGATCAGGTCGGCCGCCCGAGCCGCCGCGAGGGAAGCTCGATCTGCATTCGGGGCCGTATCGATCACCAGAAGGTCAGCGCCGTTCGCGCGGGCAGCCTCCACGAGCTGCGGCAACCGCTCGGCATGGTCGCCGATAACTTCAGGTTCGGACGCCTCGCGCTTATCGCCCCACTTCCGGGCCGTAGCCTGCGGGTCCAGATCGACCAGCGCCGTGCGGTAGCCGGCGAGCGTGCCGGCGACGGCAAGGTGGACGGCGACGGTCGATTTCCCGACGCCGCCCTTCTGGCTGATGATCGCGATTGTCCGCACGCCCGCTTCCCTACCTGTCTCCGTGCCCGCCTGCCCACAAGCCCGCGAGTCGCACGCCTAGTCGTTTCAGCACAGCGGGAACCTACCTGTCGCGGATAAAGATTGACAGCTTGCCCACAGGCCCGCTTGCCCTCTAAATGGCTTGCCTGCATGTCAGGCAGGCCGGTCGCGGCGTGGCGGGTCTGTGCAAGCCGGATGCGCTCTAATGATAGAGCCGCCCGGCAAATGCCCTGCCAGTGTCGCCCGCACCGCATCCGCATCCTCGCGCTCCGGTTCGGCGCACAGTGCGGCAATCTCGGCATGGCAGGCGAGCCAGCGCCGGGTGAAGTGTAGCAGGCGCCTGCCGCCGGACGCGATACCGACCCGATCCACTCAAGGCCCTGCCGGAGCAGCCTCGCCATTAGTCGGCTTCGCGGCACGCACTGATGGAGCCGGCTTCCCCTTCGGAGGCTCTACCCGTCGCTGCTCGCTCACCTGCGCAGCGGGCGGCGGTTGCAGCGGGGAGGGGGCCGTTGGCGTGGACGAACCAACGTTGACCGAGATCCCGAACAGCCGCCACCGACCATCGACTGGGGCATAGAGCAACTCGAAGTTCACCTGGCTTGGCACGGAGGGAAAGAAGCCCGCCATGTGTAGCAGCCCGTTGGGCTCAATCTGGGGCAGGAGCGTCAGTTGCGGGTCGAGTACCGCTACGCCTGAGAGGTCGAGTTTTTGAGCCCGCTGGCTGGCGAAGATCTCTCCGATGCGAGCTGCGGTGTTGGCGTCTCTGAACCCAGGCGCCGAGAGGTCGCGTAGCACCGTGTAGTTGCCGGTCTCGTTCGCCTCATGAAGCGCGAGCAAGGTCGACCGGATCAGGATGAGCACCCCGTTCCGGTCGATCTGCGCAGGCTGGGGTGTAGCCTGCTGTTGAAACGGCTGTGGCTTCGGCTGTGCCGAAACAGTTTCTGCCCATCCACAAAGCAAGCCGACGCAGATCAGCGCCGTCGATCGGATAGGCCTCACAGCTCCCCCATGATGCCGAAGCGGACACCGACATCACCCCTGCCGCCGCCACCGACGCCAGCGGTAATTGCCATGGGCGTAAGGGTATCGAGGCGGTAGGCGATCGCTCCACCGACGCCATACTCGCCTTTGAAAGTTGCGCCATTGAGCGTGTAGGTGAGCCTTCCAGGAGCAGACGGCAGCGGCGCCGACGATAGAGCGAGCGCGACCGCAACACCCTGGCGAGCCTCGCGGCGGCTTTCGAACGCATAGCGGCTGAGTGCTCCAAACCCGGCTTCGAGGTTGCTCACCCGGCCATCAAGTGCGGCGATGCTGCTGGGTCCGATACCGGAGGCAGCAAGGTTGCCAGCTGCATCCGTGGTCACGAACCCGGTTCCGCCAGACTGGGCTGCAAGGCTCTGCGCCGAAGTTACGCCAGCCAACGTGTAGGTCTGACCGCCCGTGCCGATCGCCACTTGGTTAGCCCGTGTCGTCGCTACGCCGGTGCCGACCGCTACGCTGTTGGCCTGCTGCGCCGAGGCGCCGACACCGACCGCGACCGACCCGGCCCCGTTGGCACTGGAGCCGAAGCCGACCGCCGTCGCGTTGTTGCCGACCGCCGTGGCCGAACGACCAAGCGCCGTACTGTTGGTCCCGGAGGCCGTAGCAAAGGCGCCGAAGGCCGATGCCTCGTTGCCCGTCGCTGCTGCATTGAAGCCGACCGCCGTAGTCGGATCGGCTGTGGCAATGGCTCCTGCACCGATTGCCGTTGCGCCAGGCATGGTCGCCTGCGCCCCCGTACCGATCGCCGTGGCGGCGGAGCCAGAGGCAACCGAACCGAAGCCGCCTGCCACAGCGTTCGCGCCGCTTGCCTGCGGTGCCGCAAACCCACCGGCGTTGTTGGCCCGGAACGGTCCGGTGTTGCCACTCTGTAAGTCGGTGATGTCGCGGCTATTGACCCCGATCGCCGCGGTGTTGGCCATGGTCTGGCCCTGGAGCACGCCGATCGCCTGCGTGTTGGTGGTGATGTTCCGGGTGTTCGTCGTCGTCTGTCCGTCGAGCGCCCCAAGAGCGCCACCAACCGCGTTGTAGCTGCCACCCTGCACCACGTAGGTCGGTCCAGTCAGCAACCCATTCGCATCAACACCAGCGCCGCCGCCGAGCGCCGAAGCCGTACGCTGGTTTGTGGTGGCGATGTTGCGAGTGTTGGTCGTGGTCTGCGTATCCAAAGCACCGAGCGCGCCCCCGACGTTGTCATACGTCCCACCCTGAACCGCGTAGCTGGGTGCCGTCAGCAGGCCGTTGGCATCGGTCCCTGCGCCGCCACCGAACGCAGCCGCCGTGCGCTGGTTGGTCGTCGCGACGTTCTGGTTTGTCGTGAGCAGCTGACTACCGTTCACGGCCTGTGTCGAACCTGCAGTCAGTGCGCCGGCTGCGACGTTACCCAAGGTGACGGGTGCGCCGGTGCCGACGAGGTTCAGGCTGTTCGAGGGCGTTCCAGGGGTCGCGTACTGGATGGGACCGGCCGCGCCATTGGCGAGCGCCTGCTGCCCGGCAACGACGTTGGTGAAGGTCTGGTTGGAGCCATTGAGTTGGTAGCTCGGTCCAACGATGCTGGTGGTCGCCGCATTGTAGGTTGCACCGCCGCCGATGGCTGCAGCGGTGGTCGTACCGAGGTTGTTTACGCTGGTGGCTCCCTGCTGACTTAAAGTGAAAAGCTGGCTACCGTTAACCGCATCAGTCGAAGCTGCCGTGACCGCACCGGCCGCAACGCCTGTGATTTGACGGTTACCGGCTGTCCCGGCAACGTTCACGACCGTACCGCCAGTAGCAGCGCCCACGGTGATTGGAGCGTTGCCATTTGCCTGTTGTACGAGGCCGGCGGTGCCGTTCTGGAGGGCAGTAATATTAGTGGTGTTTGTGGTCGTGCGTACATCGAGGTTGGAGAGCGCATCGCCAACATTGTTCACGGCGACGGTTCCGCTGTTCAACGTGTAGGTCGGTCCAGTGAAAGCACCTGTCGCCGGGTTGTAGGCCGCGCCCCCGCCGAGTGCCGTGGCGGTCGCGGCTATGGCGTTGCCATTGTTGGTCACGTTCTGATTGGTCGTGTTCAGCTGGCTGCCGTTCACCGCGTCGGTGGAGCCCGCAGCGAGGGTGCCGGGCGCAACGTTGACGATCCGCCGCTCAGCACCCGCCGCTCCTACAGAGACAGTATTTGCTTGGTTGGCGATCGAGCCCTGACCGAGCGCGACTGCGCCCGCTGCAGTTGCTTGGGCCCCCTGGCCCAGCGCGGTGGCGGTGTCGTTGGTCGCGGCACTACCAAACCCTACTGCTGTCGCGTTTGCCCCTGTTGCGTTGGCTGTCCCTCCCAAGGCAGTCGCCTGAGCGCCGACCGCGTTAGCACTGAGGCCGAAGGCAGAAGCATTAGCCCCGTTGGCGACGGATCGACGGCCGAAAGCGGAGGCGCTCTCACCCGTGGCGGTCGCTCCGCTACCAAAAGCCGATGCTCCGAAGCCGTTGGCGGCCGAAGCGTTGCCGTAGGCAGAGGCGACAGCTCCCGTCGCGTTTGCGTTGAAGCCATTTGCGGTAGCTTGAACGCCATTGGCGAAACTGGCGTAGCCGGTCGCGGTTGCGTTATCACCGGTGGCTCGGGCATTTCGTCCGAAGGCGGACGCATTTTCACCGGTGGCAGCGCTGCTCAGACCAACAGCAGTTGCTTGGCCACCGGCCGCATTTGCGCCGTAGCCATAGGCTGAGGCGAACGAGCCATTGGCAATGCTGGTAGCGCCCACAGCAGTTGCCTGATCGCCGGCAGCATTGGCCTGGAAGCCGTTGGCGGTGGCGAACTCGCCCGTTGCTCGCGTGCCTTGCCCGTAGGCGGTCGCTGCAAACCCAGTCGCATTTGCTGTGTTGCCAAGTGCAGTAGCTTGGGCGCCGTTGGCCATTGTCCCGAAACCGCCTGCTACAGCATCTCCACCCGTAGCACTGGGCGCAGCTCGATTGTTCGCGTTGTTAGCTACAAACGGCACGCTCGCGATGCCGGCCTGAAGCTGGTCGAGGTTGACCGCGTCGGTGCCTTGAGATCCAGCTGCAACACCTGTGATTTGGCGGTTGCCAACTGCCATTTCACCGATTGAAGTCTGCGTAGTTGCTAAGTAGGCTGCAGTATAACCGGCTTGTGACCCACGAGCCGCTTGCGTACCCTGACCCAGCGCTACGTTAGACCCCTGCACACCTGCTGCAATACCCGCTCCCGTGCCAAGGACGGTGGAGTTCGCAACCGCATTATCGACTGCCCCAAGGCCGAGCACGATCGAGTTGTCGCCAGCAGCGGTCGTCCCAGCCCCTCCACCATTGAAGCCGCCGATGGCGATAGAGTTAGCCCCCGCAGCGTTACTCTGACCACCGAGCGCAATGGCGTCCCCCCCACTTGCCTTTGCGTCTGTGCCGATCGCTAGCGGGTCGCCGGTGATCGTGATGCCGGCGGTACCCGCAGTGGCGCCGTTGCCGATGGCAATGCCCGCGCCACTCGTAGCATAGGCTGTTGAGCTAGCTCCGACCGCTACCCCGTTTATGGAGAATGATTGTGCGTTTTGCCCAATCGCGGTGGCGTTGAATGCGTTGGCGATCGATCCTTCGCCAACAGCGGTGGTGTTGGGTGCGGTGGCGATTGATCCGGCGCCAATCGCGGTGGCGTTGATTGCGGTGGCGATTGATCCGGCGCCAATCGCGGTGGCGTTGTTTTGCCCGTCCGCCGTGGAGCCGGCCTGAGCGCCAAAACCGAGAGCGGTTAGTCCGGTGCCGTCAAGAGCAGTAACGATAGCGCCTGATGCGACAGTAGCGCCCGCCCCCGAGTTGGAACCGATGGCGACATTACCCCGCCCACTACCAGTCGCTGCGGCGAAGCTGTTCGTGCCATCACCGCTGCCAATGGCGATCGCATTATCACCGAACACAGCCGCTCCACTCCGAGAGTTCCCCTGTGCATCGATTGATCCCGAACCGATCGCCGTCGTGTAGTTGGTAGGATTAGTCCGGAAATAATTGTTGGCTAAAGTTCCAATTGCAGTGTTTCCACTGCCGCCGCTACCAGATCCAGCAAAAGAGCCGAACGATGTGCCAAAGTCCCCATTCGCCCTTGCAGCGAAGCCCACGGCGGTCGAATAAATCGCAGGAGTAGTTCCGGTATCAGTTGTTGCACCAGGTCCGCATGCGAAGGAGCCAATGCCCGTTGAGTCTCCAGTAGCTGGGGTTGTGCTGCAGACGCTCTGCGCGAGCGCCGGACTCACAACTGCGACCCCACCCAGCCCAGCCATCACGGCCACCGCCCACGGAGCGGCTAGACCGGCGCTCCCCCCGCCAAGTCCGAGGGCGCCGACGCGCTCGCGCCGGCCCATGCCGAGGCAGCGACAGGCCAACCGCAACACCGAGATCAAGCGGCGACGTTGCCCATTGCCGAGGCTCGCGACAACAAGGCCAGCGTAGGTAGTGTTGGAGCTAGTGCGGCTCCGGCACAGCTTCGCCTTCGTCTGCTCACTCATGGCGCCCTCTATCGCACCGCGCGCTGTTCAAGGCAGCAGCTGCGGACAGGGGTACGTCCTTCCTATAAAGTCGCTCATACCGAAATAGCGACTCCGTTATTAAGCGCTAAGTTCATCTCACTGAGACTTTTTAGTCACATGGATTGCTTATGCCTATGGATGATTAAAATGAGGTTGTTTAACTTAAATTCGGCCTGTTACTTCCCGCCCATCATATAAAATAGACAACGATTAGGCCTCGACCTGCTACGTGAGAAGTATTGATTTGAATTAGCGAATGCCTCCCACTACCATGTCGAGCAAAGCTACGCCAGCAACGGTGAGGATGTTGCCCCGACCACCCCAGGGCAGTGCCGCGAATGGGATCATTGCCGGCTCGGCCACCACAACCGGCAACACGGTCTCCGGCGCCTCGGCCTCGCGGTCCCCGTCGTTCCCGCGCAGCCATACGACCTGGCTTCCGTGATGGTTCTCAGGAGCGGCGAGGCCGGGTTCCGCGTCCGCACTGTCCTCGGCATCGATGTCCCCGTCCATGCGGTCGAGGATCGCGAGAAGGCTATCAGCGGTGTCGAGCCCGGCTTGCGAGCAAGGTGCCCACGATCGGTTATTAGGTCGTCAACGGCTTGATGGCGGTATTAGATAGCAAGCTCACCCAAAAGCGCTGACGCAAAAAATGGTGCGCCGTAACATTTTATGGTGCAGCGCGGACGGGAGTGCGACAATCTTGCCCCATGTCAGATCGAGCCCCCCGCCCGTTCGTCAGTCCGGCGCCCCAGCGTGAGGATGCCTCTCGGCGAGCGCCTGTCCCAATCTCAGTGAGCGAGCAACGCGTACGCTTCATTGAGGGCCGGATAGCCAAAGGGCCCTCCGATCCGGAACGTAACTATGAAGTGGCTATGCAAGCAATTGCTGAGATGAGGCGCCTTAATGCCGAGGCGAGGATCTAAGGCTTCTCAGTGCCCGCCTTTCGAAGCGGCAACTTCTCGCCAGCTATCGATCCATCGACATGAAGCGTTCCATAAACCGCATTCCGTCCCATAGCTCGACCCCATGGCCATCTAGGAAGCCTCTTGCCAAACGCTCTGCATCAAGGTCGTTTCGCGCCTTGATCGGCACCATGCGAGTAACTTGGCCTTCAGATCCCAGCACTAGCACCCGGTAACAAGATGGGGCCGGTAGGTTGTCGAGATCGGCAAATCCAAAGCGGTCCGATTTATTCAACATCACGTCTCTCCACCCTTGAGAGCGCTAGGGACCGCGTCGGCTGCTCGGATAAGAGGTTAAAGAAATCTTAATGGCTTTCGCCTAAATTTGATTGTTTTCAACTCTTTACAACGAAAAAGGCGCGCCGGGTTAGGGCGCGCCAGAGTCCTTGGGATTGGTCCACGGGATGAACCGGAGAGAAGCTTATCAAGTGGCCCAAGACGCATACGCTCAATTGATGGGCTCGGTGAAGAATGCCGCATGGCTGCCTATGCACCCACTGTGAGCTTGGGCATGTAGGCCGAGGCGCCTCTTCGCCTTGTATCTGCTGCATTAAGAGTGAGGGCAGTAGGCATCAGCGCCCACCTTCCGCCACCATGTCGAGAAGCATTGCGCCGGCCGCTGCCACGACGTTGCCATGCCCGCCCCAGGCCATCAGCTCGGGCGCGAGGTCTACGTGGCGAAACCGCGGAACGGGGCTGACGATCACGACCGGCAACCCGGTCTCCAGCGCCTCGGTCTCCCGGTCCTCGTCGTTCCCGCGCAGCCAGACGACCTAGCTGCCGTGATGGTTCTCGGGAGCGGCGAACGAGGCAGCGCCGTCGGCATCACAGCCCCGCCACGTAGAGCAACATCAGTCCGAGTGCCGAGACCACGTTGCCCTTGCCCGCCTCGTGCCCGGCCAGCGCCGGCAGCGCGCGCCACCAGCGCCGGGCGTGGCTGATGTTCCGGGCGACCTCGGGCAGGCCGAGCATGAGGGCAGCGCGCATTGAGGGGCGGGTCTTCATAGCCTGATCCATTCCTTGCTGAGGGGCGACCATGATGGCCGCGAGGGCGGTCGAGATGTTCGTTCTGAGCCTGATGTGTCTCGTCTCGGGAGCGACGCTCGCGGGCATCGCCCCACATCGACCTGTGCGGCGGGCCGCGTTCGAGAGCATGGGCGGCTGCCTAGTTGTCGGTGGCCTCTGCTTGCTCGGCACCGGCCTACCACTCTTCCGCTGACGTCAGTTCGAGGTCGCGGGTCGTGCCGCGCAGCCATGTGACTTGGCTGTCGTGGCCTTCGAGCGTGCCGAGGGCGGGTTCGGCGTCGCCACCGTCCTCGCGGTCCACATCCCCATGAGCAGCGTTCAGCGCCGGCAGGTCGACGGCTTCCTTCGCGGCGCCAATCTCGGCCTGCCACCGGTCCCAGGCCGCTACGATGGCGTCGGCTCGCTCCTGCGCTCGCGGGCCCGGGACGACGCGCTTGGCGTCAAACGGAAGCGTCGTCCGCGTCGTTCTCCAACTCCCCGATCTCGAACGGCGCAGGCTCGTCGAAAGGGAGGCCGAAATGACCGGCCGCAAGGCGGGACAGACCGATCAGAGTTCGTTCGGTCCACCATTCGCCGAGCGCGGCCTTGAGGACGATCCCCGGCAGGGTCTGCATCGGGTCGTTGAGATAGGGGCCGACCAGGGGCGACAGGGCGGCATCGACATCCCTCGCCACGATCCACGCGGCACGAAACCCGTTGGCATCGCGCGCAGCCTCGGCCCGCGCCGCCCAAGCGATGGCGCCGGCCTCGTCGTTGAGCCAGTCCCGCCGAACGCCGGCCGTCGCGTCGGCCACGTCGAAGAGACGGCGGCTCTCCTCTCGCTTAAGGCCGAGGCGGTGCAGCAGAGACTTCCTCTTCCCCCTAGATGACACTGCAGGGGGACGGTAAGTCCCCACCGTTCGTGCCCGGGTTCGTCGACTACCTGTTCCTGTCCTTTACGAACGCGACGGCCTTTTCACTCACGGACACCCTGCCACTCTCACACCTGGGAAAGCTCCTGATGATGGCGGAAGCTTTAATTTCGCTCCTCACCGTCGCCCTGGTCGCGGCTCGGGCCGTCAATATCCTGGCCTGATGGTTGGACACTGAGCTTCCTGCGGGGCTACGGTAGGTGTCGACCCGACAGCGCGCGAAGCAAGGATCTCCGTGAGCGATCGACGGACAGTGTGGCGAAGCCTCGCACTCGCACTCACGATGAGCCTGCCCGGTGCCGTAGCCCAAGCACAACAACTCCTGCCGAACGGGCTGGAGGGCGCCGGCAACCATCTGCGCACATCGGTTGCTCAACCGGAGAGTACCAGTCAGGCTTCGGGAGGCTATGTCCGCTCCGTCGAGCCCTCGCTCGGTCCGCTCGCCGATCCCTTAGGCCTACGGGCCTTCTTGAAGCCACAAGGCATCGAGTACAGTCTCACCTACATCGTCGACGTGCTTGGCAATCCAACAGGTGGTGTGCGGCGAGGAGCCATCATTGAGGATCGCTTGAACCTACGTCTCAATCTCGATCTCGAAAAGATTGCAGGGTGGGAGGGTGCAACGATCCATGCCAATGCGTACTTCATCCATGGTACTGGGCTGTCGCGCTACTACGTTGATAATCTGCTGACTACAAGTTCGATCGAAGCTTTGCCCGCATCACGCCTCTACGTATTGTGGTTCGACCAGACGCTTTTTGATGGCAAGCTTGCCATTCGAGCAGGACAGCTTGCCGTCGACACCGAGTTTTTCGTGAGTCAGACCGCAACCTTGTTCATGAACACGACCTTCGGCTTCCCAGCTCTCGGTTTCCTCAATCTGCCGGGTGGCGGGCCGATTTACCCGCTCGCGGCGCCTGCCATTCGAGCGCGCTACAAGCCGAACGACAACCTGACTTTCCAAGCCGGCCTTTACGACGGCGATCCCGGAGGTGCATCCCGTCTCGGCCCTGATGTCGAGCCTCAGCGTTTCAATCGAACCGGGACGAACTTCCGGACGAACGACCCAGCCCTTGTGGTGGCGGAGGTCGTGTATGCCTACAACACCGACAAAGACGCGAGTGGCCTTCCTGGAACAGTGACGCTCGGCGGCTGGCAGCATTTCGGCCGCTTCGATGATCTCCGGATCGACAGCGCAGGGCAATCGCTTGCTGATCCCCTTTCGACAGGGATCCCGCGGCAGGTGCGGGGCAATGCCGGCATCTTCGGCGTCCTCGACCAGACCCTCTATCGCGAACCTGGAAAGGACGACGAAGGGCTGAGTATATTCGTGCGTGGGGGATACTCGCCAACACGCAGCAGTCTCGTCGACCTCTATGTCGATGCAGGGTTTGCCTATAAGGGCTTATTCGACAGCCGTGAGGACGACACCCTCGGCTTCAGCGTTGGCCACGCCCGGATCGCAAGGGACGCGCGACAAGCCGACAGGGATCAAATTTTCTATAGCGGCATGGCTGTGCCGGTTCGCAGCGCTGAGACGGTCTACGAGGTCACCTACCAAGCCGTAGTCGTCCCGGGCTTCACGGTTCAGCCCGACTTCCAATATATCGTTCACCCGGGTGCAGGAATTGCCAATCCTCAGGACGGAACCGGCCGGCGGATCAAGAATGCAGCTGTCTTAGGCATTCGAGCTGCGGTTCAGTATTGAAACGTCGTAGTCGAGAAATTCTAATCGCGGCCTCCCTTTATGTTTATCGATTCTAAACGATTGCACGTATCCCGAGAGGTGCGACTGCCTCTGTGGACCAAAGTGCGTTTTGCTTCGCTGCTTCTAGGGATTGCAGGATCAGCCCCGGCAAGTGCCGCCGTCGCGCGCGATCTTGATGCGCTGACGCGCCTACTTGTCCCAGCAGATCTGGCTTTGATGGTGAGTAACGCCTGCACGGCCACCGATCCCTCTTTCTCGCACGAGTTCGGCGGTCCACACGGCACCGTCCCGGAATACGCGCAGCGCGTGAAGGACGCAGTGAGTGACAGCTTAACGCCAGAGCAAGTACAGATCGTCCTGCACCAAGCAGCCGACGTTGCACGAGCGGCAGCTATGCGCGCGCTCCGCGCGGCAACCGCTTCAAACGACGCAGAGGAGGAGGCGAGAATGCACGAATGGTGTGCGACGGCAGTCAAGCCGTTTATTCAGGCGTTTGTCAGAGCGCAAGACGAAAATACAGAGAATTTTAGCCGACAGCTTAAGCATGCAAAATCAGATTAGCTGCTTTGAACGGTTTGGTATTGTTGGTAAATATCCAAAATATCAATGTACACTACGCATCAGACGTTAAATGGAACGTGACACCCATCAAAGCGTGCCTTCAAATCGACGAATGATTTATCCTCCGATACCCGATGAAGTCGCTCTTGGATGAGGTCGCAAAAGCTTGACGCTAGATATGATAGCTGTCAAAAAAACGACCGATTTACGGACATATGGGAGGGATGGGGCAGCGTCGCCGAATTAGCTTGGCCTTTTCGACTTTGGTAAGGGTTATAAATGCCCCCATGCCTCTCCTAACCGACCGCCAAAGGATCGAACTCGCAGTCCCAGCCTACCTTCTCTACGCACTAACGGGGGCGTCGAACGTGTTCGTCCCCGTTGACTCCGATCTGGCCGCCAGAGCTGAAGCGGATATCACGGAGCTACGCGGGAACCTACGGATCGCCTCGCTAGAGCCGTTTGCTGATTTGCCACCTCACAAGAGGCAAGCGCTCATACGTCGCCTTGAGCGCCTCAAACGGATTGCGGCTACCAATTGGCACGAGCGCCCAGCCTTGAGCCTCATGCTGATGCTCTGGTGCTTCCTCAAGGATCTCACCGACCGTGAGGTTCTGATCCTGTGGGCGGACTCGGCAATGGATCGGGCAATGCGAAAGCTGACGCCGATGTGTGAGTATGGTTTTGAGAAGCGGGAGGATAGCGCATCGGCCCAGGAGCAGGCTCGCACGCTGCTCGGCCGCCTCCGGGCCGAGGGGCTATACCGCTGATCTCCACATGCACCCGCTGGTTTCGACCCAACCTGGTCGCTTGGTTCGCCATAGGCGCTTCCAACAAGCGCTCATTCGTCGGCCGTCCGGTAATTTCGGCTCGGGATGGCAACCGAAACTTGACCTCTGGTTCCAAAGCAGACGTTCCACCTCACACCCAATCTTTCCCTCTCGAAGACGTTTCCATATGTGTCGAGCGTCATCGTGCAGGACCATCTGCCGTACGAATGCAAAGATGGATCATTCAGCCGTGCTGGAGTGCTTGCCGCCGGTGCCCTCGCAGATCTCCTTGATGCTGGCGAGCGAGGCGCGAAGCCCATCCGTCATCGCCGCGCTTGGGCCACCCTGATACTCGTCCATGGATTTCTTGATATCTGCTGTCGGTGTGAACTGTAGCGTGCATTCGACCTTCGATGCGTCGCCATCGACTCGGACCGCCATCTTCCCCGAGTATTCGTTGCTACCATCCGAGCCCCACGTCATCGTGCGTGTATCCGGATCGACCTTGAACCAGCCCTCCGAGTTGTAGGCGTGACCGTTGGCAGTCCCGTCGACATCGACCCGCTCATGGGTATGCGAGTGAGCTCCGCTCACGGTGGGAAGGTATCTTGGCAGGTTCTTGATGTCTGAGACGAAGCGAAACACAGCGTCAGAGGGCGCGGCGACGTCGATGTGAGCTGTGTACTCGGACATGTGATGAGCCCTTCATATGGGGAGCAGCGTCGCGCGAACTGCTCGCGATCAGGATGGTGGCGAACGTGATCCAGCCGCAGATCGAAAGCTTCAGGCAGCCCTCAATCCCGAGGTGGCCTGCGGGCGAGCGGTCCCCCCGCACGCGAGCGCGGGGACCGCTCGCGCTTCTCAGTTGTTCGGCAGCGCGAAGACGGTGAGCTGACCACCGAGGTTGGTGTAGCTCGAGAGGGCGGCGTAACCACCCACCGCGCCGAGACCGGCGTTCGGGTCGGTCAGGCCGGCCGCGAGGCCGATGCCGGCCCAGCCACCGACACCCGACAGGATGCCGACGTACTGCTTGCCCTTGTGCTGGTAGGTCATCACGTTGCCGATGATGCCCGACGGGGTCTTGAACTTGTACAGCTCCTTACC
>NZ_VRUU01000035.1 GCF_008039875.1 Methylobacterium sp. WL119
TTCGGACGGGGTCGGGGAGGCGGAAGCAGCGGGGCGATCTCGTCCCAGAGATCGTCGGGAAGAAGTGCGCGGGCCATGAAACACCAACGCACATCAACGCTCAGGGTGCCGTTCTGTTAGGCGCTCTAAAGACCTGCGTCCAGGCCGAGAAGCTCTCCCATCGCGCCTTGCGAAGGCGCCCGAGCCGTCCGCCACGGGCGTCGCTGCAACGCGGTCAATCGACATAGACGCCGGCGCCCACGAGCGCAGCCACGCCTCCGACGCGCGTTCCGCAGACATAGCTCCACTTGACGGACGGTATCGATGAACCGGGCTTGGGAAACATGTAGTCGACCCAGCCGGCGCCGAACCTATTGACGACATCGATGAAGTCTTTGTGAAATCGGTTCCCGTCGGCATCGCGCTCGTTGAACAGATCCCGTCCCTCGCGATCCGGATGAGCGGCGTTGAACAGGACGGTGCCCTGCATGTCGACGACGAACAGGTATACGTCCCCATGACGCCAGAACGTATTCTTCTTTCGAAAATCTCCGAATGCTTCCGCACCGTGCGTTTCCAGAATCCGGGCCGCCTCATCAACGAGCGCCTCGATGTCCACCGCCTGGCTCGACGATGGAGGATTGATCATCTCGGCGACAAGGATCCTCGCGCTTAAGGCCAGCACCGCCGGCCAGATCAGCAGGGGCTTGAACATGCCGGCGCCTCGATGACGAGCACAACGGTCCTGCGACAGGCCGTGACCGGAGACCAGGACCTATTTGTCGGAACCCGTCATCGTCGACGAATTCCCATGCGTTTCGATTTCGGACGGGATGAAAGCGGCCGAGGTCGGCGTCTCGAAGGTGCGATCATTGCCTTTGTTGCGCCCTAGCACGATTGCCCACCAGCGCCGCTTGATGACAACGGGAATCTCAACAGCGTTGATAGGCGATCTCGAGCTTATAAGACAATCATGCCGATCGATGATTTGACCGAGCCGCTTCAGCGCCGCGAAATTCTGGGCGGCCATCAATTTATGTCCCAAGCAAGCGCCGCCCTCGCTCAAGCAAAGAAAAGTTTCCTCTGCGCGCGCAATAATATTCCTTGCTTCATCGCAATATAATCCGACTTTTGCCAGATCCGACATCTGCCACTCCATGTATACCACACGTGTGATGCTAGGAATCGCTTGGCCTCGTTACATCATGCGTTTGATGGATGCAATGGATGAATGCCGCAACACAGATCAACCGGCGGGAGGCAGGGCGGAAACCGTTTGGTTTTCATGGCCTGACTGGCTCCGCAAGGCCAAAGAGCCCCGTAGGCAGCCGATTCTGCTTGGCCTTCGGGGAAGGATGGCTTACGTAAATTCCGATAAACAGTTAAGTTACGCCCTGCAAGGCCGTCGTCTTGCAATCGTCTTTCGAGTATATATTTGATAGCACGTCCTTATCTTCGACATCAACAACATAGAATTGCGGAAATTTGCAGTCTTGCAAGTCTAAGAGACGACTTCACGACGCAGCCGGGATGAGGGAAAAATCCAGGCTATTTACTGAAGCAAAAGTCATGCGCCTCATGAAATACCTTGATTTATTGCGATATACAAGTCGGTTTTTGATTACTGAAGAGGTTACTTAGAAAAATTATATTTATTGGTTCTCGGCGACGGGCCGTGGAAGCGCTGGGCGCCCCTGATCATTGGGGGGGCCGGACCTGAAGGGCGCGGCCCGGTGCGACGACCGGACGTTCGTCGGGGGCGTCCTCTGGATCCAGCGCCGCGGCTGGCCTCGACGCGATCCGCCGGAGGCTCCGAGCAGAACGGCGTGCTTCGTCGGTTCGGCTGCCGGAACCGGAGAGGGGGGTGGCGGCAGATCTCCGGGGCGCTGTCGGACGATCCCGGCTTCGAAGACCCGATCGTGGATGCCACCATCGCGCGCGCCCGCCGGCCTTCGGTCGGCGCCGGGGGCCGGCGATCGAGCCGCGTCCGACCCGGCGCTCGGACGTTCGCGCGGCCGGCGGAGCAGTCGGATCCATTTCGCCTTGCACGGCCCAGGCTGCCCGGTTGTGCTTCACCCTCGGCGCGGGCCGGAGGGGCGGTGCGCCTCAGGCCGAGAGCCTGATCACCCACCTTCGGGTCGACATCGTCACGGCCGATGCGGCTTGGGACAGGAATCGCCTGCGCGAAGCCCGTCGCCGGCATCGTCCCAGGACTCGAACCACTGCCCACGCGGCCCGAAGTGCCCGACGATGCAGCTTCACGGGCTCGAGCCGGCCCAGGCATCCAAACCCGTCTTCGCCGCGGCGAGATGGAACACGCTCGTCAGCGCCACCCGAGCAGCACGAGGTAGCCGGAATAGGTGAGGGCGGTGGCCATCAGGGCGAGCGCGGTCGGATCCATGGCGGGCGGATACCGGGGGGAGTCCCGCGCGGCCATCCCGCGATCCGTCGCTGCGGCGGGATGCCCTGGCGCGGGCGGACGCTCAGGCGGCCTGCATCAGCACGAAGTCGTCGGGCACCGCGTCGGTGTGGACGTCGAACTGCGCCAGCAGCGCCGTGCCGAAGCTGGTGGAGATCGCGACGTCGGTGGCGTCGCGGCCGCGCGCGATGACAATGCGGCCGATCCGGCGCGCGTCGTGGCGGGCGTCGAAGGTGTACCAGCGGCCACCGTTCGGGCCGTTCAGGTAGACCTCGAACCAGGCGGAGAAGTCCATCGGGTTGATGTCGACCGGCACGCCGATGTCGCCGAGATAGCCGGTGCAGTAGCGCGCCGGAATGTTCATGCAGCGGCACAGGGCGACGGCGAGGTGCGCGTAGTCGCGGCAGACGCCGACCTGCTGGTTGTAGCCGTCGAAGGCCGAGCGGGTGGCGTCGGCGAGCTGGTAGTCGAAGCGGATGCGCTGGTGCACCCAGGTGACGATCGCCTGCACCCGGGCCCAGCCCTCTTGCGTGTTGCCGAACAGCGACCACGCGATGCCGGAGAGCTTGTCGGTCTCGCAATAGCGCGAGCCCAGCAGGAACACGAGCACGTCGTCGGGCAGGTCCGGCACCGCGAATTGCTGCGCGGTCGGCTCGTAGGCGTCGAGCTCGCCGCTGTCGACGATCAGGAAGTCGGCCGACACCGTGATGCGCCCGCCCGGCGACAGCAGCCGCACGCAGGTGTTGCCGAACCCGTCGGTGTAGGTCCGCATCGGCACCGGCGGATCGACCCGCATCGCGTCGGAGGTGAGCAGGTCGATCGCCCGCGAGGGGTGGACGTTGAGCTGGTAGGTGAGCGCCGTCGGGCCGAACGTGTCGTAGCCGATCGTGTAGCCGGTCCGGATCTTCATGGGGCGCTCCGCCGCGAGGAGGAAAGACTTTCCAAATACCGGTAGAGGTGAATGTTCCTCATGCGAAAGTGCCGGAACGGGCATTCGGCGCTCAAAGAGTCGGCAAATGGCGCGGAACCGTCATTCGAGGCTCCCGAAACGTCGGGTGCGTGCCGGCCGGCGGCCGGAACGCGTCGTCGCCGAGGGGCGCGGCGGGCGTCGGTTCACTCCGCCGCGGCCTCGTAGCTGTCGGGGGCCGGGCAGGAGCACATCAGGTTGCGGTCGCCGTAGGCGTTGTCGACGCGGTTGACCGGCGGCCAGTACTTGTCGATGCCGCGCGCGCCCGACGGGAAGCAGGCCGCCTCCCGCGAATAGGGCCGCTCCCAGGCGCCGATCAGGTCCTGGACCGTGTGCGGCGCGTGCTTGAGGGGGTTGTCCGCCCGGTCCGCGCGGCCCTCCTCGATGGCGCGGATCTCGTCGCGGATCGCCAGCATCGCGTCGCAGAAGCGATCGATCTCGGCCTGGGTCTCGGATTCGGTCGGCTCGATCATCAGCGTGCCGGCCACCGGCCAGCTCATGGTCGGCGGGTGGAAGCCGCAATCGATCAGGCGCTTGGCGATGTCCTCGACCGTGATGCCGGCGCTCTTCTGGAAGGGGCGCACGTCGACGATGCACTCGTGCGCGACCCGGCCGTTGGCGCCAGCGTAGAGGATCGGGTAGGCGCGGCCGAGCCGGGCGGCGATGTAGTTGGCGTTGAGGATCGCGACGCGGGTCGCCTGGGCGAGGCCGCGCCCGCCCATCATCAGGCAGTAGCTCCAGGAGATCGGCAGGATCGAGGCCGAGCCGTAGGGGGCCGCCGAGACCGCCCCCTCCTCGCCCGAGCGCGGATCGGAGGGCAGGAACGGGATCAGGTGTGCCTTGACGCCGATCGGCCCCATGCCGGGCCCGCCGCCGCCGTGCGGGATGCAGAAGGTCTTGTGCAGGTTGAGGTGGCTGACGTCGGCGCCGATGTCGCCGGGCCGGGCCAGCCCGACCAGCGCGTTGAGGTTGGCCCCGTCGAGGTACACCTGGCCGCCATGGGCGTGGACGACGTCGCAGAGCTCGCGCACCCGCACCTCGAACACCCCGTGGGTCGAGGGGTAGGTGATCATGCAGGCCGCGAGGTTGTCGGAATGCCGCTCGGCCTTGGCGCGGAAATCCGCGACGTCGATGTTGCCGTTCGCGTCGGCGCCGACGACCACCACGCTCATCCCGCACATCTGCGCCGAGGCCGGGTTGGTGCCGTGGGCCGAGGACGGGATCAGGCAGATCGTCCGGTGCGCCGCGCCGCGGGAGAGGTGGTAGCGCCGGATCGCGAGCAGCCCGGCATACTCGCCCTGCGCGCCGGAATTCGGCTGCATCGAGATCGCGTCGTAGCCGGTGATCGCGCACAGCTTCCCGGACAGGTCGCCGATGAGCTCGTGATACCCGGCGGCCTGATCGGCCGGCACGAACGGATGGATCTCCGAGAATTCCGGCCAGGAGATCGGCAGCATCTCGGCGGTGGCGTTGAGCTTCATCGTGCAGGAGCCGAGCGGGATCATCGCCCGGTCGAGCGCCAGGTCGCGGTCGGCGAGGCGGCGCATGTAGCGCGTCATCTCGCTCTCGGCCCGGTTCATGTGGAAGATCGGGTGCGTGAGGTAGGCGGAGGTGCGGACAAGGCCGTCCGGCAGCCGGGACGCGGGCCAGGCCTCGTCGTAGATCGGATCCGTCGCCCCGAAGGCGCACCAGACCGCCTGCAGGATGTCGGGGCGGGTGCGCTCGTCCACCGTGATGCCGATCCGGTCGTCGCCGACCTTGCGCAGGTTCACCCCGTTGGCGACCGCCTGGGCCAGGATCACGCCCTGGAACGCCCCGACCCGGACGGTGATCGTGTCGAAGAAGTGCTCGGGCTCGACCGTGAAGCCCAACGCCGCGAGCCCCTGGGCGAGGCGCACCGCGTCGCGGTGGACGCGCTGGGCGATGGCCTTCAGCCCGGCGGGGCCGTGGAACACCGCGTACATCGAGGCGATGACGGCGAGCAGCACCTGCGCGGTGCAGATGTTCGAGGTCGCCTTCTCCCGGCGGATGTGCTGCTCGCGGGTCTGCAGCGCGAGGCGGTAGGCACGGTGTCCGTGGGCGTCGACCGAGACGCCGACGAGGCGCCCGGGCAGCGCGCGCTTGTGCGCGTCGCGGGTCGCCATGTAGGCGGCGTGCGGTCCGCCGAACCCCATCGGCACGCCGTAGCGCTGCATCGAGCCGATCGCGATGTCGGCGCCCATCTCGCCGGGCGACCTCAGCAGTGTCAGGGCCAGCGGATCGGCCGCGACCGCGGCGATGGCGCCGGCCGCGTGCAGGGCCGCGATCGGCCGCGAGACGTCGTGGATCGCGCCGCAGACGCCGGGATACTGGAAGATCGCCCCGAAGACCGCTTCCGGGTCGAGGTCGGCGAGGGGATCGCCGACGACGATGCGCCAGCCCATCGGCGCGGCGCGCGTCCGCAGCACCGCGATGGTCTGGGGCAGGCAGTCGCGGTCGACGAAGAAGGCCTCGGCCTTCGAGCTGGCGACGCGGCGGGCCATGCCCATCGCCTCGGCGGCGGCTGTGGCCTCGTCCAGCAGCGAGGCGTTGGCGACGTCGAGGCCGGTGAGGTCGCAGACCAGCGTCTGGAAGTTGATCAGCGCCTCGAGCCGTCCCTGGCTGATCTCCGGCTGGTAGGGCGAGTAGGCGGTGTACCAGGCCGGGTTCTCGAAGATGTTGCGCTGGATCGCCGGCGGCATCGTCGTGCCGTGGTAGCCCTGGCCGATCAGCGAGACGAGGACCCGGTTGCGGTCGGCGATCTCGCGCATCCGCTCGATCGCCCGGCGCTCGGTCAGCGCGGGGCCGAAGGCGAGGTCGTCCGCGAGCGGCCGCGCCTGCCGGATGTCGGGGGGCAGGGTGTCGTCGATCAGCGCCTCCAGGCTCGGGGCCGCGACCACCGAGAGCATCGCGTCGATCTCGGCATGGGTCGGGCCGATGTGGCGGCGGTTGGCGAAGTCGTAGGGGTCGTAAAGCGCGGTCATGGCGGCATCCCGGCTTGGAAGGGCGATAAGGCCGCCGGCGCGTCGGCGCCGGCGGCGGAGCGTCGCAGGCGGTTACTTCGGCAGGGCGGCGTAGGCGGCCTCGTCCATCAGCCCGTCCATCTCGGACGGGTCGTCGAGGCGCAGGCGGTAGAGCCAGCCGGCCCCTTGCGGATCGGTGCCGACGGCGGCCGGGTCGCCCGCCGCCGCGTCGTTGACCGCGACGACCTCGCCCGAGAGCGGGGCGTAGACGTCCGAGGCCGCCTTGACCGATTCGACGACGGCCGCCGCCTCGCCCTTCGACAGCTTGGCGCCGACCTTCGGCAGCTCGATGAAGACGAGGTCGCCGAGCTGCTCGGCGGCATGCGCCGTGATGCCGACGGTGACGACCTCGCCCTCCGCCCTCAGCCACTCGTGCGCGTCGGTGAATCGCAGCATGGTCTTGCTCCTGACGGGATGTTTCAGATCCGGCCGCGCTTGAACCCGGCCGGGACGAAGGGGAGGGGGACGACCCGAACCGGCAGGCGCTGGCCGCGGACCTCGGCGAAGACGCGGGTGCCGTCGGTCCCGAGCGCGACGGGCAGCATCGCCATCGCCGCCGGCGCGCCGAGGCTCGGGCCGAAGCCGCCGGAGGTGACGGTGCCGACGGGCTCGGTGCCGGCCTCCTCGGCAAACAGCGGTGCCCCCGCCCGCACCGGGCTGCGCCCCTCCGGGCGCAGGCCGACGCGGCGGCGGGACGGGCCGGCGGCGATCTCGGCGAGGATCCGGGCGTCGCCCGGGAAGCCGCCGGCGCGCGCGCCGCCGATGCGGCGCACGGACGGGATCGCCCAGGCCAGGCCGGCTTCGACCGGCGAGGTGTCGGGGCCGATATCGGCGCCGTGCAGGCACAGGCCAGCTTCGAGCCGAAGCGAATCGCGGGCGCCGAGCCCGATCGGCATCACCGCCGCGTCCGCGAGCAGGGCCTCGGCGACGGCCTCGGCGGCGACGTCCGGCAGCGAGATCTCGAAGCCGTCCTCGCCGGTGTAGCCGGAGCGGGTCACGAGGCAGGCATGCCCGAGGATCGGAACCTCCGCCGCATCCATGAAGCGCATCGCCGCGACCTGCGGGGCGATGCGCGCCAGGGCGGCTTCCGCCTTCGGGCCCTGGAGCGCGATCAGCGCGCGGTCGAGCGCCGTCGCCGTCACCGCGGCGGGAAGGTAGGCCCGGAGATGGGCGAGGTCGGCCGCCTTGTTGGCAGCGTTGACCACCAGCACCAGCCGGTCGCCGAGATTGCCCACCATCAGGTCGTCGCGGATGCCGCCGGCGGCGTCGGTCAGCAGGCCGTAGCGCTGCCGGCCGGGCTTCAGCCCGACGATGTCGGCCGGGATCAGGGCCTCGAGGGCGCGGGCGGCCTCGGCCGGGTCGTCCGCCGCGAGCGCGATCTGGCCCATATGGGACACGTCGAACAGGCCGGCGTTCGCGCGGGTGTGAATGTGCTCCTTCAGCAGCCCGGCGGGATAGTGCAACGGCATGTCGTAGCCGGAGAACGGCACCATCCGCGCGCCGCGGCGCAGATGCAGGGCGTGCAGCGGGTTGCGCAGCAGGCCGGAAGCGCGGGGGGTGTCGACGGTCGCGAGGGGGTCCGCATGCATCTGGTGTTTCCACGACGACGAGCCGCCGAAGAACGCGGATGCGTTCCTCGGATGCCCCCATCTGTCGCGGTTACCTGAGAGCTTCCCCCGGACGCCGCGTCGGCGGTCTCCGAGGTTTCTCCTTCGGTGGGCGCCAGGTGGCGCCTCTCTCCAGATCGTCCAACGATACGGTGATTGTGCCTGAGAGTTTCCGGGGGTGGTTGCTCCGTCGGCGCCATGATCGGTCGTCGGACCGATCTGGGCTCTCCCGTATCGCTTTATGCGGACGCGGTCAGACTGGCATTCTGCGATGCGGCCGGCAAGCGCCGGCCGGACAACCTGCCCCTGACTGTCACGCTTTCCGCTGCCGGAAGGGGTGTCATCGGCCGGGGAATGTTCGCGCCGCCTTCGAAAACGCGATGGACGCCGCCGGCGCTTCCGGCGATACATCCTGCTAAAGATGCAGGGGAGGGTTGCGTTTGGCACAGGACATCATCCTGTCCACGACCAGGTTGACCAAGGAGTTTAAGGGGTTCCGCGCCGTCAACGGCGTGACGCTCGAGGTTGTGCGCGGCACCATCCACGCGCTGATCGGCCCGAACGGCGCCGGCAAGACCACCTGCTTCAACCTTCTCACCAAGTTCCTCAGCCCCACGGCCGGCGCGATCCATTACAAGGGCCGCGACATCAGCCGCCTGCAGCCGGCCGACGTCGCCCGGCTCGGGCTGGTGCGCTCGTTCCAGATCTCGGCGGTGTTCCCCCACCTCACGGTGATGGAGAACGTCCGCATCGCGCTGCAGCGGCGCAAGCACGGCGACTCCTTCGACTTCTGGCGCGCCGAGACGGTGCTGCGCCGCCTCGATGCCGAGGCCCTGGACCTCGTCGACCAGGTCGGCCTATCGGAATTCGCCGGCCACCAGGCGGTGGAGCTGTCCTACGGCCGCAAGCGCGCGCTCGAGATCGCCACCACCCTGGCGCTCGATCCCGAGATGCTGTTGCTCGACGAGCCGATGGCCGGGATGGGCCACGAGGACGTCGAGCGCACCGCGGCCCTGATCCGGCGGGTCGGCAAGGACCGCACCATCCTGATGGTCGAGCACAACCTGTCGGTGGTCGCCTCGCTCTCCGACCGGATCACCGTGCTCGCCCGCGGCCAGGTGCTGGCGGAGGGCGACTACGCCACCGTGTCGAAGGATCCGCGCGTGATCGAGGCGTATATCGGGGCCGGGCATGGCTGAGGCGGCGCTGAAGACCGTTCCGCGCGCGAGCTCGGACGCCCTGCTGGCGGTGCGCGGCCTGGAGGGCTGGTACGGCGAGAGCCACGTCCTGCACGGGATCGACCTCGACGTGCGGGCCGGCGAGGTGGTGACGCTGCTGGGCCGCAACGGCGCGGGCAAGACCACGACGCTGCGCGCCATCATCGGCATCCTGGCGCGCCGCGCCGGCTCGATCACCTACGAGGGCGTCGAGACGATCGGGATGGCCTCGCGCAACATCGCGCGGCTCGGCCTCGGCTACGTGCCGGAGGAGCGCGGAATCTTCGCGAGCCTCACGGTGGCCGAGAACCTGATGCTGCCGCCGATCGTGAAGCCGGGCGGCATGTCGGTGGCCGAGATCCACACCCTGTTCCCGAACCTCGCGGAGCGGGCCGGCAGCCAGGGCACCAAGCTCTCGGGCGGCGAGCAGCAGATGCTGGCCATCGGCCGCATCCTGCGCACCGGCGCCAAGCTGATCCTGCTGGACGAGCCGACCGAGGGGCTCGCCCCCGTCATCGTCCAGCAGATCGGCCGGACGATCCGGGAGCTGAAGGGCCGCGGCTACACCATTGTTCTCGTCGAGCAGAACTTCCGCTTCGCCCAGACGCTCGCCGACCGCCACGTGGTGATCGAGCAGGGGCGGGTGGTCGACGAGATCGCCAACGACGCGCTTGACGCCAATATCGACAAGCTCCACGCCTATCTCGGGGTCTGAAGACCTCGGGCATCGACGGACTTCTAGAGTCCTCATACGAAGAGAAACGCGACGCACGAGGCCGACGACGGACGGGCACTTGGCCCCGACGCGTAAAACGGCCGGCGCACCGAGGAGGACGGACCGGATGCTGAGACGAATGCTGCTTGCCGCCGCGCTGGGGACCCTGACGGCGGCGGCCGCGCAGGGTCAGACGCCGGTCAAGATCGGCGTGCTCACCGACCGCTCCGGCGTCTACGCCGACATCGCGGGCGAGGGCTCGCTCGTGGCCGCCCGGATGGCGGTCGAGGACTTCAAGGCCGCCGACAAGGGCCTCAAGGTCGAGGTCATCTCGGCCGACCACCAGAACAAGCCCGACGTCGGCTCGGCGATCGCGCGGCAATGGTACGACCGCGACGGCGTCGACATGATCATCGACGGCGTGACCTCCTCCGTGGCCCTGGCGATCAACCAGGTCACCAAGGAGAAGAACAGGACCTTCATCGACACCGGCGCCGGCACCGCCGACCTCACCGGCGTGCAATGCACCCCCAACACCGTGCACTGGGTCTACGACACGGTGGCGCTCGCCAACGGCACCGGCGGCGCCATGGTCAAGCGCGGCGGCGACACCTGGTTCTTCCTCACCGCCGACTACGTCTTCGGCCAGACGCTCCAGCGCGACACCACCGCGGTCGTCACCAAGAACGGCGGCAAGGTCGTCGGCTCGGTCAAGACCCCGTTCCCGACCGCCGACTTCTCCTCGTTCCTGCTGCAGGCGCAGGGGTCGGGCGCCAAGGTGATCGGGCTCGCCAACGCCGGCGGCGACACCATCAACGCGATCAAGCAGGCCGGCGAGTTCGGCATCACCGAGGGCGGGCAGGCGCTGGCCGGCCTCCTCGTCTTCTCCTCCGACGTGCATTCGCTCGGCACCAAGGTGGCCCAGGGGCTCGTCCTGACCGAGCCGTTCTACTGGGACCTCACCGACGCCACCCGCGCCTTCTCGGACCGCTTCGCCAAGCAGATGGGCGGCAAGAAGCCCACCGCCAACCATGCCGGCGTCTACGCAGGCACGCTCCACTACCTCAAGGCGGTGGAGGCGCTGAAGGCGGCCTCCGACGGCGCCAGGGTCGTCGCCAGGATGAAGGACATGCCGACCGACGACCCGCTGTTCGGCAAGGGCACGATCCGCGTCGACGGGCGCAAGATCCACGACATGTACCTGTTCGAGGTCAAGAAGCCCGCCGAGTCCAAGGGCGAGTGGGACCTCTACAAGCTGCTGGCCACCATCCCCGGCAACGAGGTGTTCCGCCCGCTGAACGAGGGCGGCTGCCCCCTCGTAAAGGGCTGAGCGGTTGGCGTTCTCCCGCGGCGCACGGCGCGCCGCGGCGTCGGGGCAGACGATGGCTGGGTTGCGATGACCACGATCTTCGGCGTGCCGATGCAGGCGCTGTTCGGCCAGCTCCTGCTCGGGCTGATCAACGGCTCGTTCTACGCGATCCTCAGCCTGGGGCTGGCGATCATCTTCGGGCTCCTGAACATCATCAACTTCGCCCACGGGGCGCTGTACATGATGGGCGCCTTCGTCGCCTGGATGCTGCTCAACTACCTCGGGGTCAACTACTGGTGGGCGCTGGCCCTGGCACCGCTCCTCGTCGGCGCCTTCGGCATCGTGCTCGAGCGGGTGCTGATCGCGCGCCTGTACAAGCTCGACCACCTCTACGGCCTGCTGCTGACCTTCGGCATGGCGCTGATCATCCAGGGGCTGTTCCGCAACTACTACGGCGTCTCGGGCCTGCCCTACGCGATCCCGCCGGAACTCTCCGGCGGGCAGCGCCTGCCGTTCATGTTTCTGCCGAACTACCGCGCCTGGGTCGTGGTCGCGTCGCTGGCCGTGTGCCTGGCCACTTGGCTCGTCATCGAGAAGACCAAGCTCGGCTCGTACCTGCGCGCGGCAACCGAGAACCCGACCCTGGTCCAGGCCTTCGGCGTCAACGTGCCCCTGTTCCTGACCCTGACCTACGGCTTCGGCGTCGCGCTCGCAGGCTTCGCCGGGGTGCTCGCTGCGCCGATCTACTCGGTCAACCCCAACATGGGCGCCGACATCATCATCGTGGTCTTCGCCGTGGTGGTGATCGGCGGCATGGGCTCGATCCTCGGCTCGGTCATCACCGGGTTCGGCCTCGGGCTGATCGAGGGGCTGACCAAGGTGTTCTATCCCGAGGCCTCGGCCACCGTGATCTTCGTGATCATGGTGCTGGTGCTGCTGGTGAAGCCCGCCGGCCTGTTCGGGCGGGCGGCCTGATGCGCCAGCCCACGCCGACGAGCGCCGAGGCCGGCCCGCCCACGCGCGGTCGGCGGCAAGCGCGACCGCGCGTCGCCGCAGGTGCGGCGGACGCCATCGGCCGTTCACGGTCGATGGCCATCCAGACAGACGGATTCTGACATGGCCGACACCGCCGCCCTCGCTCCCGCGGACGCCGCCATCGCCCCGGTCATTTCCGAAGGCAGGGACGACCGCGCCCTGCATCGCAGGATCATGCTCGGCATCGCCGTGTTCCTCGCGGTGGCGCCGTTCGTGCTCTACCCCGTGTTCCTGATGAAGGTGCTGTGCTTCGGGCTGTTCGCGCTCGCGTTCAACCTTCTGCTCGGCTACGGCGGCCTGCTCTCCTTCGGGCACGCCGCGTATTTCGGGATGGCGAGCTATCTCTGCGCCTACGCGGCCAAGGTCTGGGGCCTGAGCCCGGAACTCGCGATCCTCTGCGGCACGCTGACGGCGGCGCTGCTCGGGCTGGTCTTCGGGGCGCTCGCGATCCGGCGCCAGGGCATCTACTTCTCGATGATCACGCTGGCGCTCGCGCAGATGGCGTTCTTCTTCTCGCTCCAGGCCAAGTTCACCGGCGGCGAGGACGGGATCCAGGCGGTGCCGCGCGGCGCCCTGTTCGGCACGATCAGCCTCGCCGACGACCGCGCACTCTACGGCCTCGTGGCTCTGGTGTTCATGGGCGGCCTGCTGCTGATCTATCGCATCATCCACTCGCCGTTCGGGCAGGTGCTGAAGGCGATCCGCGACAACGAGCCCCGCGCGATCTCGCTCGGCTACCGGGTGAACCAGTACAAGCTCGCGGTGTTCGTGCTCTCGGCGACGCTCGCGGGGCTCGCCGGCTCCACCAAGGCGATCGTGTTCCAGCTCGCCTCCCTCACCGACGTGCACTGGGCGATGTCGGGCGAGGTGGTGCTGATGACGCTGGTCGGCGGCATGGGCACGGTGTTCGGGCCGATCATCGGCGCGCTGGTGATCGTCACGATGGAGACCTACCTTGCGCAGTTCGGCGCCTGGGTGACGATCATCCAGGGCGTGGTCTTCGTGCTCTGCGTGCTGCTGTTCCGCGAGGGCATCGTCGGCCTGATCGCGCGGATCACCCGGCGTCCGCTGTGACCCGGGCCGGCGGAGGCGCGGGGAGGGTGGGCGCATGAGCCCGTTCGAAACCGGGCTCGACCGCTCGGCCGCGAACTGCGCGGCGCTGACGCCCGTGAGCTTCCTGGCGCGCGCCGCCGACGCCTTCGCCGACCGCTTGGCGGTGATCGACGGCGACCGGCGCCTGACCTACCGCGCGCTCGACGCCCGCTGCCGCCGCCTCGCCGCGGCGCTGGGGGGGCGCGGGATCGGCCGGCTCGACACGGTGGCGATCCTGGCCGGCAACGTGCCCGCGATGATCGAGGCGCACTTTGCCGTGCCGATGCTCGGCGGGGTGCTGAACCCGCTCAACACCCGCCTCGACGCCGCCACGCTCGCCGCCTCGCTGACCCATGGCGGGGCGCGGGCGCTGATCGTCGACGCGCCGTTCCGGGCGCTCGCCGCCGAGGCGCTGGAGGCCGTCCCGAACCCGATCCTGGTGATCGCCGTGGACGACCCCGGGGGCGGCGGCCTCGCCTACGAGGACCTCGTCGCGGAGGGCGACCCGGACTTCGTCGGGCCGGGGCCGGACGACGAGTGGCAGTCGCTCTGCCTGCTCTACACCTCGGGCACCACCGGCGACCCGAAGGGCGCGGTCTACAGCCACCGCGGCGCCTACCTCCAGGCCCTCGGCAACGCGCTCACCTTCGGGCTCTCGCCGGGCAGCGTCTATCTCTGGACGCTGCCGATGTTCCATTGCAGCGGCTGGTCCTACCCCTGGGCGGTGGTGGCGGCCGGCGGCACCCAGGTCTGCCTGCGCCGGGTCGAGCCGGCTGCGATCTATCGGGCGATCGCCGAGCACGGCGTCACGCATCTGTGCGGCGCGCCGATCGTGCTGTCGATGATCGTCAACGCCCCCGCGGACGTGCGCAGGCCGTTCCCGCAGCGGGTGCGCTGCGCGACGGGCGGCGCCGCGCCGCCCTCGACCGTGATCGCCGCGATGGAGGCGGCCGGCTTCGCGGTGACCCACCTCTACGGCGCCACCGAAAGCTACGGCCCGGCGACGATCTGCGTGCCCGGCCCCGACTGGGACCGGTTGGAGCCCGGCGAGCGCCACCGCCGCATGGCCCGCCAGGGCGTGGCGCTGCCGACGGTCGAGGCCGTGCGCGTCGTCGATCCCGGAACGCTGGCGGCGGTGCCGCGGGACGGCGCCACGGTCGGCGAGATCGCCCTGCGCGGCAACACCGTGATGAAGGGCTACCTCAAGAACCCCGAGGCGACGGCCGCGACGCTTCGCGACGGCTGGTACCTCTCGGGCGACCTCGCGGTGCAGCACCCCGACGGGCAGATCGAGATCAAGGACCGCGCCAAGGACATCATCATCTCCGGCGGCGAGAACATCTCCAGCCTGGAGATCGAGGAGGTCCTGACCCGCCACCCCGCGGTGATGCTCGCCGCCGTGGTGGCGCAGCCCGACGCCAAATGGGGCGAGAGCCCCTGCGCCTTCCTGGAGCTCAAGGCCGGCGCGACCCCGCCGAGCGAGGCCGAGATCGTCGCCTTCTGCCGGGCCGGCCTCGCCCGCTTCAAGGTGCCGAAGCGGATCGTGTTCGGCCCCCTGCCGAAGACCGCCACGGGCAAGATCCAGAAGTTCGTGCTGCGCGAGCAGGCCCGCGCGCCGTAGACGCGCGCCCCGGCAAGGCGTCGCTCCGGACACGATCGGATACACGCCGTTACGCTTCGTTAACCATCCGCTCGCCATCCTGTGGCCTTCAAGCCGGGAGCGACCGTGGTGACCCAGACCCTGACCCTCAGCTTCGACGACCCCACCGCCGAGTGCCCGCTGCCGCCCGACGCGCTGGGCCGGATCTCCCGCGCCGACCCGGAGACCGTGTCGGCGATGGTCTGCGAGATCCCCGAGGCGACCCGCGCGCGGCTGGCGGTCTACCTCTACGGCCGCAGCCACACCCACGAGCTCGGCATCCGGATCGCGGCCACCTGCGACGGCGCGGTGCTGCGCCGCGCCGCCGGCCTCGTCGGCAACACCCTCTACGACCTGTCGCGCCGCCCCTACGCCGCCCCGAGCTACGGCAACCACCGTTCGCAGGGCAGCCGGATCAGCCTCGGCGGTCCGCGCCTCGACAGCCGCCGCGGCTAGAGCGGTTGCCCTCATCGATCGATCGCGGAAACGAGTCTGACCTGCTGAGGGGCCGCATGTTCGTCACGCAGGCCGGCATCCGCCGCCCTTGAGGATGCTCCGCGGCGGTACGGACGGCACAGGACGTGGTACGGCCGGCCCCTCTGCGAGGGATGCCGCCATGTCGTGGATCAGCCTCACCCGGTTGCGGCTTCGCGGCTGGCGGTTCGTGCCCGGATTCGCGTGGTACGCGATCCGGTCGAGCCGGCAGGCCTCCAGGGCCGCCGGCTACCGCGACGGCGCGCTGCTCAACGACGCCAAGCTGACCTTCTGGACCGTCACCGCCTGGACCGACGAGGCGGCGATGCGCGCCTACGTGCTGGCCGGCGACCACCGCGCGGCGATGGGCAAGCTCAGCCGCTGGTGCGACGAGGCCTCGGTCGCCCACTGGATCGCGCCGGGCCTGCCGGACTGGCCCGAAGCCGACCGGCGGATGCGCGAGACCGGCCGGCCCTCCAAGGTCCGCCATCCGTCGCCCGCGCACGCGGCGCTCGCCTACGATCCGCCGCGCACGACCCGCGGCGGACGGCTTCCCCGGGCGGCCGGCTGAGCCGGACCGCTCAGCCCGGTTTCCGCTCGTCGGCCTTCAGCTCCGGGAAGTCCGACTGCGCGAAGGCCAAGCCCCGGAACGGGTCGTCGGTGGTGCCGTCGTGCTCCAGGCGCCGGAGCTGGACCCGGCGGATCTTGCCGGAGATGGTCTTGGGCAGCTCCGCGACGAACTCGATCGCCCGCAGCCGCTTGAACGTCGCGAGCCGCGCGTTGGTGAAGCGGAAGATGTCGAGGGCGGTCTCCCGCGTCGCCTCCGCGCCGTCGACGAGCGACACGAAGGCCTTCGGGATCGTGTAGCGGATCGCGTCGGGCGCCGGCACCACCGCCGCCTCGGCCACCGCCGCATGCGCGATCAGCACGCTCTCCAGCTCGAACGGGCTGATGCGGTAGCCGGAGGACTTGAACACGTCGTCGGCGCGCCCGACGAAGGTCAGGGTTCCGTCCGGCTCGACGAAGGCGACGTCGCCGGTGCGGTAGAGCGGTCCGTCCGCGCCGGAAAGGTGGCCGGCGCCGTCGTCGTAGCCCTGCATCAGGCCGGCCGGGCGGTGCTCGCCGAGGGCGAGGCAGACCTCGCCCTCGCCCGCCGGCTGATCGTCGATGTCGAGGATGCGGACCGTGTAGCCCGGCAGCGGCCGGCCCATGGCGCCGGGCTTCACCGTCTGGCCCGGGGTGTTGGCGACCTGGGCCGTGGTCTCGGTCTGGCCGTAGCCGTCGCGGATGGTCAGGCCCCAGGCGTCGCGCACCCGCTCGATCACCTCCGGGTTCAGCGGCTCGCCGGCGGCGCAGACCTCGCGCAGCGCCAGGTCGTGCCCGGTCAGGTCCTCCTGGATCATCAGCCGCCACACCGTCGGCGGCGCGCACAGGGTGGTGACGCGGCAGCGGGCGAGCACCGCGAGCAGGGCAGGGGCCGAGAACGGCGCCTGGTTGACCACGAACACCGTGGCGCCGGCGTTCCAGGGGGCGAAGACCGAGGACCAGGCGTGCTTGGCCCAGCCGGGGGAGGAGACGTTGCAATGGACGTCGCCGGGCTGCAGCCCGAGCCAGTACATCGTCGACAGGCTGCCGACCGGATACGAGCGGTGGCTGTGCCGCACGAGCTTGGGCTTCGCCGTGGTGCCGGAGGTGAAGTACAGCAGGAACGGGTCGTCGGCGCCGGTCGCCGCGTCGGGCGCGAACGCGTCGGAGGCCGAGAATGCGGCCGCGTAGGGCTGCCAGCCGGGCGCGGCCGGCCCGGTCGTCAGGCGCACCACCGGCCCCAGGTCGACGCCCTCGAACTTCGGCACCTGATCGGCCCCGGCCACGATCAGCCGCGGCCGCCCGCGGTCGAGCCGGTCGGCGAGCTCGCCGTCGGTCAGCAGCGTGGTCGCCGGGATCACGATCGCCCCGAGCTTCATCGCCGCCAGCATCGTCTCCCACAGGGCCGGCACGTTGCCGAGCAGCAGCAGCAGGGTGTCGCCGCGTCGCAGGCCCAGCGACCGCAGGCGGTTGGCGACCTGGTTCGAGCGCCGGCTCATCTGCGAGAACGAAACCTTCGTCTCCGCCCCCGAGGCCGCGTCGACGATCCACAGGGCAGGGCGGTCGCGGGTCTCCGGGCGGGTCGCGAGATCCGCGTCGAACCAGTCGAGCGCCCAGTTGAACGCCGCCGCGTCCGGCCATCGGAAGCCCGCATAGGCCGCCGCGTAGTCGGTGCGGCGGGCCAGAAGAAAGTCGCGGGACTCGCGAAAGCTCGGCATCGGCGTTCTCCCTGGTTTTCGGTGGCTTTTCCGTTGTCTTGTGTTCGATCAGTCTTTTGCTGAACTGAAGCTTCGGCGGAGCCTCTTTCCCCTCTGCGGGGGCTATCACGTCCGCCCGGCTCGCGCGTTTCGGTTCGAAAACCCCCACCGTCCTCCCGGGGCGCCGGAGGCGAGCCCGGGATGACGGGGCGGGGCCGGATGAGTTTCGCTCGAGGCCGGGACGATGCGTGAAGACGATCGGCCTCCGTAGCGAGAAGTGGCGCTACCCGTGCGTGAACTTGGGCGCGCGCTTCTCGACGAAGGCGGCCATGCCCTCCTTCTGGTCCTGGGTGGCGAACATCGCGTGGAACACCCGCCGCTCGAAGCGCACGCCTTCCGTGAGCGTGGTCTCGTAGGCGCGGTTGACCGCCTCCTTGGTCATCATCGCGATCGGCTTGGACATACCGGCGATGGTCTCGGCGACCCGCATCGCCTCCGCGACGAGCCCGTCGGCGGGCACGACCCGCGAGACCAGCCCGGCCCGCTCGGCCTCGGCCGCATCCATCATCCGGCCGGTCAGGCACATCTCCATCGCCTTGGCCTTGCCGACGAACCGGGTCAGCCGCTGGCTGCCGCCGATTCCGGGCATCACCCCGAGCTTGATCTCCGGCTGGCCGAACTGCGCGGTGTCGGCGGCCAGGATCAGGTCGCACATCATCGCGAGCTCGCAGCCGCCGCCGAGCGCGAAGCCGGCCACGGCCGCGACGATCGGGGTCCGCAGGGCCGTGAAGCGCTCCCAGTCGGCGAAGCGGTCGCCGGCATACATCTCGGCATAGGTCGCCGCCTGCATCTCCTTGATGTCGGCGCCGGCGGCGAAGGCCTTGGCCGACCCGGTGATGACGATGCAGCCGATCCCCGGATCGGCATCGGCGGCGGTCGCCGCCGCGATCAGCGCGCGGGTGAGCTGCGCGTTGATCGCGTTCAAGGCCTTGGGCCGGTTCAGGGTGATGAGCCGGACGCGCCCGCGCGTCTCGATGAGGATCGTCTCGTCCCCGGTCAGATTCTCCGGCATGGTCAAACCTCCTCGCGCGGTCCGCGCAGCATCTGGACGATCGCCGAGAAATCCTGCCCGCCGTGGCCTTGCGCGTCGAACCGGGCATAGAGGCGCTCGGCCTCGGCGCCGAGGGGCGTCGCGGCGCCGGCCGTCCCGGCGGCTTCTTGCGCGAGGCGCAGGTCCTTCAGCATCAGGGCGGCAGCGAAGCCCGGCCGGTAGCCGCTGTTGGCGGGCGAGGTCGGCACCGGCCCCGGCACCGGGCAATAGGTGGTGAGCGACCAGCACTGCCCGGACGAGACCGAGGCCACGTCGAACAGGGCCTGCTGCGAGAGCCCGAGCTTCTCGCCGAGCGCGAAGGCCTCGCACACGCCGATCATCGAGATGCCGAGGATCATGTTGTTGCAGATCTTGGCGGCCTGGCCGGCGCCGGCCGCGCCGCAATGGAACACGCTCCGGCCCATCCGCTTCAGGATCGGCTCGGCGGCGGCGAAGGCCTGTTCCGAGCCGCCGGCCATGAAGGTCAGCGTCCCGGCCTTGGCGCCCCCGGTGCCGCCGGAGACCGGCGCGTCGATCGCGGCGCAGGAGCGCGCCTCGGCCAGGGCGTGGGCCTCTCGGGCGCTCGCGACGTCGACCGTCGAGGAATCGATCAGCAGGGTGCCGGCGGGGACCGCTCCGGCGACCTGCGACCAGACCTCGACCACGTGCCGGCCGGCCGGCAGCATCGTCACCACCGCGGACGCGCCCTCGACCGCCTCCAGCACCGAGCCGGCGACGGCGACGCCCTCGGCCCGCGCCGCCTCCAGCGAGGCCGGGGCGAGGTCGAACCCGCGGACCGCGTGCCCGGCGCGGACGAGGTTGGCCGCCATCGGGCCGCCCATGTTGCCGAGCCCGATGAAGGCGATGGTCTGGGGCCGCGTCGTCATGGGTTCCTCCCGTATGTCTCTCACGGCGGCGCTCTGCCTGGAGCACGACCGATCCTTGTTCCTTGCTCCCATCCCCCCCTCATCCTGAGGTGCCGGAGCGAAGCGGAGGCCTCGAAGGAGAGATCTAGGTCCCGCTGCGATCCCTGGAGCCCTCCTTCGAGGCCCGCTGGCGCGGGCGCCTCAGGATGAGGGGGCAGGGTGGGACAAGACGTCGTCCGGCACCGAAAAGACCGGGGCCGCCCGCGGCGCGAGCCAGCCGGCGATCCGTTCGGGGTCGACCGCGTCGAGGGTCGGCGGCGACCAGCGCGGCGCCTTGTCCTTGTCGATCACCGCCGCGCGGATGCCCTCGCAAAAATCCCCCTCCGCCAGCAGGGCGAGGGACGCGTGGAACTCGCGCTCCAGGCAGGCCTCCAGCGTCGTCGTCGCGCGGCCGAGACGCAGCAGGCGCAGCGTCAGCACGAGGCTCGACGGCGACTTCTCCAGCAGCGTCGCGCGGGTCCGCCCGGCGAATTCGGAGCCTTCGGCGGCGAGCGCGGCCAGGATGTCCTCGACGCGATCGTGCGCGAAGCAGCGGTCGATGACGGCTTGCGCCGCGGCGAGCGGGGCCGGCCCCGGCGTGACGGCGCGCGCGTCGATCGCCGCCCGGACGGTGGCGTGGCCGGCCTCCGGGGCGAGGGCGGCGAGCGCATCGATCAGGGCGGGCAGCGTCGCTGCGGGCACGCAGGCGTCGGCGACCCCCGCGAAGATCGCGTCGGCCGCGCCCATGGGCTCGCCGGTCAGCCCGAGATAGGTCCCGGTCTCGCCGGGCGCGCGCGGCAGCAGCCAGGTGCCGCCGACGTCGGGCAGGTAGCCGATGCCGGTCTCCGGCATGGCGATGCGGGAGCGCCCGGTGACGACGCGGTGGCCGGCATGGCCCGACAGCCCGACGCCGCCGCCCATGGTGATCCCGTCCAGGATCGCCACGAACGGTTTTTCGTAATGCGCGATCCGAGCATCGAGGCGATACTCGTCGCGCCAGAAGTTCTCGGCGGAGCTTGAACCCGCGCTCTCGTAGAGCGAGCGCAGGTCGCCGCCGGCGCACAGGCCGCGCTCGCCCTCGCCGGTGAGCAGGATCGCGGCGACGCCTTCGTCGGCGGCGAAAAGATCGAGGGCGGCATCGATCGCGCCGACCATGCCGTGGGTCAGCGCGTTCAAGGCCTTCGGCCGGTTCAGGCGGATGCGCCCGAGCGTGCCGACGCGCTCGACGAGGATGTCGGACATCAGCGCTCCCCGAGCAGCGCGCGGGCGATGATCACCCGCATGATCTCGTTGGTGCCCTCCAGGATCTGGTGGACGCGCAGATCCCGGACGATCTTCTCGATGCCGTACTCGGCGAGATACCCGTAGCCGCCGTGGAGCTGCAGCGCCTCGTTGGCGACGTGGAACGCGGCGTCCGTCACGTGGCGCTTGGCCATGGCGCAGAGCTTGGTCGCCTCCGACGCCCTGGCGTCGAGGGCGGCGGCCGCGTGGCGCAGGAACGCGCGGGCGACCTCGAGCTCGGTCGCCATGTCGGCCAGCCGGAACTGCAGCGCCTGGAAGTCCGAGAGCTTCTGGCCGAAGGCGCGGCGGTCGCCCATGTAGGCGAGCGTCCGGTCGAGGGCCGATTGCGCGCCGCCCAGCGCGCAGGCGGCGATGTTGAGGCGGCCGCCGTCGAGCCCGGCCATGGCGTAGCGGAAGCCGTCGCCCTCGGCGCCCAGCCGGTTCTCGACGGGCACCCGGCACTGGTCGAAGCGCACCGCGCGGGTTGGCTGGGCGTTCCAGCCCATCTTGCGCTCGTCGGCGCCGAAGGAGAGGCCGGGCGTGCCCTTCTCGACGACGATCGCCGAGATGCCCTTCGCGCCCTCGCCTCCGGTCCGGGCCATGACGAGGTAGAGGTCGCTGGCGCCGGCGCCCGAGATGAACTGCTTCTCGCCGGTCAGCACGTAGGCGTCGCCGTCGCGGACCGCGCGGGTTCGGAGCGCCGCGGCATCCGAGCCCGAGCCGGCCTCGGTCAGGCAATAGCTGGCGATCCTGTCCATCCGCGTCAGCGACGGCAGCCAGCGCCGGCGCTGCGCCTCGCTGCCGAAGGCGTCGATGATCCAGGACGACAGATTGTGGATCGAGAGGAAGGCCGCCACCGTCGGGCAGCCTTCGCCCAGAGCCTCGAAGATCAGGCTGGCGTCGACGCGGCTCAGGGCCGATCCGCCGACATCCTCGCGGATGGTGATCGCGGCCATGCCGAGAGCTGCCGCCGCGCGAAGGGTCTCGACGGGGAAGTGCTTGCGCGCGTCCCAGTCGAGGGCGTGCGGCGCGATGTGCTCGCGCGCGAAGTTCTGGGCCATCTCCCGGATGGCCACCTGATCCTCGTCGAGCCCGAAGCGCATGTCATCAAGTCCTTGGCTGGACGGTTCTCCCTCCCCCGCAGAGGGGGGAGGGTCGGTTCACCGCATCGTCGGGATCGAGAACTCCGCGCCGCTCTTGATGCCCGAGGGCCAGCGCTGCGTCACGGTCTTGGTCTTGGTGTAGAAGCGGATCGCGTCGGGCCCGTGCTGGTTCAGGTCGCCGAAGCCCGAGCGCTTCCAGCCGCCGAAGGTGTGGTAGGCGATCGGCACCGGGATCGGCACGTTGACGCCGACCATGCCGACGTTGACCCGGGCGGTGAAGTCGCGCGCCGCGTCGCCGTCCTGGGTGAAGATCGCGACGCCGTTGCCGTACTGGTGGGTGGAGGGCAGGGCCAGCGCCTCCTCGTAGTCCTTGGCCCGCACGACCGAGAGGACCGGGCCGAAGATCTCATCCTTGTAGATCGTCATGTCGGCGGTGACGCGGTCGAACAGGCAGCCGCCCATGTAGAAGCCGTTCTCGTAGCCCTGCAGGGTGAAGCCGCGGCCGTCGACGGCGAGCTCGGCGCCCTCCTGGAGGCCGGTCTCGATGTAGCCCTTCACCCGCGCCACCGCCTCGGCGGTGACCATCGGGCCGTAATCGGCCGAGCCGTCGTGCGAGGGGCCGATCTTGAGGCTCTCCACCCGCGGCACCAGGCGCTCCATCAGCCGGTCGGCGGTGCCTTCGCCGACGGGGACGGCGACCGAGATCGCCATGCAGCGCTCGCCGGCCGAGCCGTAGCCGGCGCCGATCAGCGCGTCGACGGCCTGGCCCATGTCGGCGTCGGGCATGATGATCATGTGGTTCTTGGCGCCGCCGAAGCACTGGGCGCGCTTCCCTGTCTGCGCGGAGCGGACGTAGATATACTCGGCGATCTGCGAGGAGCCGACGAAGCCCACCGCCTTGATGTCCGCGTCGTCGAGGATCGCGTCGACCGCCTCCTTGTCGCCGTTGACGACGTTGAGGATGCCCGGCGGCAGGCCGGCCTCCAGGAAGATCTCGGCGATGCGCATCGGAACGCCGGGGTCGCGCTCGGACGGCTTGAGGATGAAGGCGTTGCCGCAGGCGATGGCCGGGGCGCATTTCCAGAGCGGGATCATGGCGGGGAAGTTGAACGGCGTGATGCCGGCGACCACGCCCAGCGGCTGGCGCAGGGAGTAGACGTCGATGCCGGGGCCGGCGCCTTCCGTGAACTCGCCCTTCAGCAGGTGCGGGATGCCGCAGGCGAACTCCACCACCTCGACGCCGCGCTGGATGTCGCCCTTGGCGTCGGGCACGGTCTTGCCGTGCTCGGAGGCCAGCAGCTCGGCGAGCGAATCCGTCTCGCCGCGGATCAGCTCGAGGAAGCGCATCATCACGCGGGCGCGCTTCTGCGGGTTGGTCGCGGCCCAGGCGGCTTGCGCGTCGCGGGCGTTCTCGACCGCCGCGCGAAGCTCGGCGCGGCTCGCCAGGGCGACGCGGGCCTGGACCTCGCCGGTCGAGGGAAGGAACACGTCGGCGAAGCGGCCGCTGGTGCCCGCGACGGTCTTGCCGCCGATGAAATGCCCGATCGTGCGCATGTGCGCCTCTCCTGTTCTCGTTTCCTCAGGTCCGGCCGGCGCGACGGCCGGCCGATTTTGAGCGGACCATAGCAGCGCCGATCGGGCGATAAAGCTGGACCTGCTCGCAGCCGGTGTGCATCGATGCACAGCGCCATCCCCGTCGGACCCAGCCCGTGAGCCTTAAGAAGACCCGCAACTGGGACGACCTGCGCTTCTTCCTCGCCGTCGCCCGCACCGGCACGCTGACGGCCGCGGCGGCGCAGACCGGCACCGAGCACACCACCGTGGCCCGGCGCATCCTGGCCCTGGAGGAGGGGCTCGACCGCCGGCTCTTCCACAAGAGCAACCTCGGCTACGCGCTGACCGAGGCCGGCGAGTCGCTGCTCGGGACGGCGGAGGCGATGGAGAGCGCCTTCGTCTCGGGCTCGGCGGCCGGCGGCACCGGGCGGAGCGTCGCGGGCACGGTGCGGATCGGCGCGCCGGACGGGTTCGGCAGCGTGTTCCTCGCGCCGCGGATGCACCGCCTGACCCAGGCCCATCCCGGGCTCGAGATCGAGATCATGGCGACCGCGCGGATCTTCAGCCTGTCGAAGCGCGAGGCGGACATCGTCGTCAGCCTGTCGGCGCCGCAGCAGGCGCGGGTGGTGACGCGGCGGCTCACCGACTACCGGCTCTTCGTCTACGGGTCGAAGGCCTACCTCGACGCGGCCGAGCCGATCCGGACGGCGGCCGACCTCGGGCGGCACCCGTTCGTCAGCTACATCGAGGACATGCTGTTTGCGCGGGAGCTCAACTACCTCAACGTGATCGGGCCGGGCGCCAGCGCGCGGCTGCGCTCGACGAACCTGCTCGCCCAGGTGCACGCCACGCTCGCCGGTGCCGGCCTGTGCATCGTGCCGGCCTTCATCGCGGCCGCCCATCCCGGCCTCGTGCCGGTGCTGCCGGACGCGCTGTCGCTGACGCGGGCCTTCCACATGCACATCCACGAGGACCACCGGAAGGCCGCCCACATCCGCGAGGTGGCGGCCTTCATCGTCGGCGCGGTCGAGGCGGCGCAGGCGCTGTTTTCGCAGGCGGGATAGTGCGTCGCACCGGCAAGCTCAGGCAGGATACTGCGCGCCGGATGTCGCGCGACGGGCGCCGACCGGGCTTGTCCTCGCGCCCGCGCAGCCGCTAGCCTGCCTTTCGTATTCTGCGTTCATTCGCGCGCGTCCCCTCGGCGCGTCCCTTTGGAAAGACGGATCCAACGCCATGATCAGCGCCATCGCCCTGCCGCGGCTGATGCGGATCGGAGCCGGTGCGTGCGGGCTGCTGCCGGAGGTGCTGGGGCAGCTCGGGCTGTCCCGGCCGTTCGTCGTCACCGATCCCTACCTCGCCGACAGCGGCCGGGCGGGGCGGCTCGTCGAGCGCCTGGCGGCGGCCGGCGTCCGGGCCGGGCTGTTCTCGCAGACCGTGCCGGACCCGACCGTGGCCTCGGTGGAGGCGGCTTTGGCCGCGCTCAAGGCCGGCGACCACGATTGCGTCGTCGGCTTCGGCGGCGGCAGCCCGATGGACACGGCCAAGGCCGTCGCGGTGCTGGCCCGCCACGGCGGCCACATGCGCGACTACAAGGCGCCCCACAGCCAGGACGCGCCCGGCCTGCCGATCCTGGCGATCCCCACCACCGCCGGCACCGGCTCGGAGGCGACGCGCTTCACCATCGTCACCGACGAGGCCACCGACGAGAAGATGCTGTGCGCCGGCCTCGCCTACCTGCCGGTGGCGGCGCTGGTCGATTACGAGCTGACCCTGAGCAAGCCCGCGCGGCTCACCGCCGATACCGGGATCGACGCGCTGACCCACGCGATCGAGGCCTACGTCTCGCGGAAATCCAACCCGTTCTCGGACGGGTTCGCGCTCGCCGCGATGCGGGCGATCGCGCCGAACCTGCGCCGGGTCTGGACCGATCCGGGCGACCGGGCTGCGCGGGAGGCGATGATGTTCGGCGCGACGCAAGCAGGCATCGCCTTCTCGAACAGCTCGGTGGCCCTCGTCCACGGGATGAGCCGGCCGATCGGCGCGCATTTCCACGTGCCGCACGGGCTTTCGAACGCGATGCTGCTGCCGGCCGTCACCGCCTTCTCGGCGCCCGGCGCGCCCGGGCGCTACGCCGCCTGCGCCCGGGCGATGGGCGTGGCGCGGGAGGGCGACGACGAGCGCAACGCGGTCTCCCGCCTGATCGCCGAGCTGCAGAACCTCAACGACGACCTGCAGGTGCCGACGCCCGGCGACTACGGCATCGACGAGGCCCGGTGGAACGGCCTGATCCCGACCATGGCGGCGCAGGCCCTGGCCTCGGGCTCGCCCGGCAACAACCCGGTGGTGCCGGACGCGGAGGCGATCGCGACGCTGTACCGCCAGGTCTGGGCCGCCTGAGCGGGACGGGCGGGGCAGCGGGATGCGGGCGGCTGCCGGCTCAGGCGGCCTGGCCGCCGTAGGTCGCGAACGAGGACTCGACCTTGTCCGCGAGCGCCGGCTCGACCTCGGCCGAGACCTTGAGGCGCCCGGCGAGCTTCGGCTCGCCGTCGGTGTGGGTCTTCTCGACGCGGCCGTCCTCGATGTCGGCGCCCGCGGTCTCGGTGCCGGCGCTGTTCTCGTCCGAGACCGGCGCGATGGTCACGGCCTTGCGATCGATCTTGTGCTCCTGGACGAGGTGCTCGACCGCCATCTCGGCGTCGCGGCGGGTCTCGAACGTGGCGGCGATGATCTTCGACATGGATCTGGCTCCGATGGCGGGGCGGTCCGGCCCCGCGGGGGTTCCGCCGTCAATCGCAGGCGCGGCGCTCCGTTCCGGATCGCCGCGCCTCGTGCGTCAGTACATCGGCGTGCCGCCGGTGACGGGCACTAGGGCGCCGGACATGTAGCTGCCCTCGCGCGAGGCCAGCAGCACGTAGGCCGGGGCGAGCTCGGCCGGCTGCCCGGCGCGGCCGAGGGGCGTGTCGGCCCCGAGCTGCTCGATCTGCTCGGGGCTCTTCACGATCGGCTGGATCGGGGTCCACACGGGGCCGGGCGCGACGCAGTTCACCCGGATGCCCTTCGGCGCCAGCAGGTTCGACAGCCCGATCGTCAGGCTCGCGATCGCGCCCTTGGTGGCGGCGTAGATCAGCATCGTCTTGTCGGCGACCTTGGCCTGCTGGCTCGTCGAGTTCACGATCGCCGAGCCCGGCTTCATGTGCGGCACCGCCGCCTGGGCGAGGTAGTACATCGCGAAGACGTTGGCGCGGAACGAGCCCTCGAGATCCTCCGCCGTCACGTCGTCGAGCCCTTCGTTGATCGTCTGCGCGGCCGCGTTGTTGACCAGGACGTCGAGGCGCCCGAACGCGGCCACCGTGCGGGCGACGAGGTCGCGGCAATGGGCCTCCTCGCGCAGGTCTCCCGGCAGCAGCAGGACGCGGCGCCCGGCCCGCTCGACCCAGCGCGCCGTCTCCTCGGCATCGGACTGCTCGACCGGCAGGTAGGAGATCGCCACGTCGGCGCCCTCGCGGGCGTAGGCGATCGCCACCGCGCGGCCGATCCCGGAATCACCGCCGGTGATCAGCGCGACCTGATCCGTCAGCAGCCCCTTGCCGACGTAGCTGTGCTCGCCGTGATCGGGGGCGGGGGTCATCCGCGACGACAATCCCGGCCGCTCCTGCTGCTGGTCGCCGGGGAAGGGGGGCCGGGCTCCGGCCTCGCGTGGATCGTCGGTCATGGTTGGCTGCTCCCGGTGTCGCTTCCCATCGAGATAGGGCGCGGCGCCGAGGACGCAGGCGCGACCCGATGACCGCGGCGCCGGCGATCCCGATCAAACGATCGCGGCGACGCCTCAGATCGCCAGGCCGAGCTGCAGCGGTTCCGCGGCGTCGCCGTGGTCGAGGGCCGAGAGCGAGACGCCGAGCAGCCGCACGCTGCGCCGGAGCGGGCGGAGGTCGCGCAGCAGGCCCAGGCTGATCGCCTCCAGGCTGGCGCGGTCGCCGACGGGGGCCGCCAGGGAGCGCGCCCGCGTGACCTGCGCGAAGTCGGAGAACTTCACCTTCAGCGTCACGGTCCGGCCGCGCAGACCCTTGGCGGCGCAGGCCGCCGCGACCTTGTCGAGGATCGGCGCGAGGCGCTCGGCGAGGATTTCGAGGTCGGCGCTGTCGTCGGAGAAGGTGTTCTCGGCACCGATCGACTTGCGGATGCGGTGCGCCCGCACCGGGCGCTCATCGATGCCGCGGGCCACCCCGTGATAGTAGGGGGCGGCGCTGCCGAGGATGGCGGCCAGATCCTCCAGCGAGCGGGCCTTGAGGTCGCGGCCGGTGTGGATGCCGAGGCGGCGCATCTTCGCCTCCGTCACCGGGCCGATGCCGTGGAAGCGGCCGATGGCGAGGTCCTCGACGAAGGCCGGGCCCATCTCGGGGGTGATCACGAACAGCGCGTCGGGCTTGCGGTAGTCCGAGGCGACCTTGGCGAGGAACTTGTTGTACGAGACGCCGGCCGAGGCGACGAGTCCGGTGCGCGCGCGGATCGTGGTGCGGATCGCCCGGGCGACGGCGGTGGCGGTCGGCAGGCCCTGCAGGTTCTCGGTGACGTCGAGGTAGGCCTCGTCGAGGGAGAGCGGCTCGATCACCGGCGTGTGCTCGGAGAACACCGTCCGGATCTCCTCCGAGATGCCGCGGTAGACCTCGAAGCGCGGGCGCACGAACACCAGGTCCGGGCAGAGCCGGCGCGCCGTCACCGAGGGCATCGCCGAGCGCACCCCGAAGGCCCGCGCCTCGTAGCTCGCGGCGGCCACCACGCCGCGCTCGCGCGAGCCGCCGACCGCGACCGGCCGGCCGCGCAGGGCCGGGTCGTCGCGCTGCTCGACGGAAGCGTAGAACGCGTCCATATCGATGTGGATGACTTTCCGCACCGGGGCGGTCACTGCGCTGTCCCGTTCCGCGAGACCGCCGCACCGCAGGGCGGCCGCCTCGATGTTCGATCTTTGTTCCGACTGTCCATCACCGCGGGGCGCGGTTCAACCCACCCGGGCGCCGCCGTCCACCGCCGAGCGCACGATCGGCGGCCGCGGCAAAGGCTTTGTTAACTGACCCGGACGATGGTCGCGCCATGGTCGTCCGTCGCCGCGTCAGAATGGTCGTTTTGCCTCTCAGCCTCTGGACCCTGTCCGGGCTGGTCGTCGGCTACTTCGTGTACCAGGCCGAGAACGGCAACCGGGGCCTGGAGGCCAAGCGCGCCCTCAAGATCCAGGCCTTCGGGCTCACCCGGGAGCTCGCGGCGGCCAAGGCCGAGCGGGCGACCTGGGAGCACCGCGTCGCGCTGCTGCGCAGCGAGCAGATCGACCGCGACCTGCTGGAGGAGCGCGCCCGGGTCGTCCTCGGCCGGGTGCACGCCAACGACGTGGTCGTCATCGACCCGTGAGCGGGCACCGCCTCCAGTCCCACGCGCGCGTCCCGGCTTGAACGCAGCCCGCATCCGCCGTCCCGAGGGGATCATGCCGATCGGGCGTGCGGATCGGGCATGCGGATCGGGTATGACAACCACAAACACCTGTCAGAGCGTCGGCCCTCGCATTCCCGGAGCGCGTGTCCTAAACCGGGAGGGAACAGACGCCAGCACGGGAGCACGCCGATGGATGCCGCGAAAGATGCGGGGCAGCCCAACCCTGCCGCGGAGACGCCGGAGGCCGTGGCGGCCGAGCACCAGCCCGCACCGAACGCGCCGCAATTCACCCGCGAGGAAGACCTCCACGCCTACCATCAGATGCTGCTGATCCGCCGCTTCGAGGAGAAGGCGGGGCAACTCTACGGAATGGGCCTGATCGGCGGGTTCTGCCACCTCTACATCGGCCAGGAGGCGGTCGTCATCGGCATGCAGATGGCCTCGGTCGACGGCGACCAGGTCATCACCGGCTACCGCGACCACGGCCACATGCTCGCCTGCGGCATGGACCCGAAGGGGGTGATGGCCGAGCTCACCGGCCGCCGCGGCGGCTACAGCCGCGGCAAGGGCGGCTCGATGCACATGTTCAGCCGCGAGAAGCAGTTCTTCGGCGGGCACGGCATCGTCGGGGCGCAGGTCTCGCTCGGCACCGGCCTCGGCTTCGCCGACGCCTACCGCAAGAACGGCAAGGTCAGCCTGACCTACATGGGCGACGGCGCGGCCAACCAGGGCCAGGTCTACGAGAGCTTCAACATGGCGCAGCTTTGGAAGCTGCCCGTGGTCTACGTGATCGAGAACAACCGCTACGCCATGGGCACCTCGGTCGCCCGCGCCTCGGCGCAGACGGACTTCTCCCGCCGCGGCATCTCGTTCGGCATCCCCGGCGAGCAGGTCGACGGCATGGACGTGCGCACGGTCCGCGAGGCGGCGGGCCGGGCGATCGCGCATGCCCGCACCGGGGAGGGGCCCTACATCCTTGAGATGCAGACCTACCGCTATCGCGGCCACTCGATGTCCGACCCGGCGAAGTACCGCACGAAGGACGAAGTCTCGAAGATGCGCGACGAGCACGACCCGATCGAGATGGTGCGCAAGCGCCTGATCGAGCTGCACGGCGTCGCCGAGGCCGAGCTCAAGGCCACCGACGCCAAGGTCCGCGAGACCGTCAACGACGCCGCCGAGTTCGCGACGCACGATCCCGAGCCGGATCCGTCCGAGCTGTGGACCGACATCCTCCTGGAAGCGCGCGCCTGAGGGCGCGCCGCCGCCCCGCGACGATCCCCTGCCAGGCCGCCCCGCCCGCCTCACCGATCAGAGACCCTCCATGGCGACCGACATCCTGATGCCCGCCCTGTCTCCGACCATGGAGGAGGGCAAGCTCTCCAAATGGCTCAAGAAGGAGGGCGACGCGATCAAGTCCGGCGACGTGCTCGCCGAGATCGAGACCGATAAGGCGACCATGGAGGTCGAGGCGATCGACGAGGGCACGCTCGCCAAGATCCTGGTCGCCGAGGGCACCGAGGGCGTCGCCGTCAACACCCCGATCGCGATCATCGCGGGCGAGGGCGAGGACGTCGCGGCGGCCGCCGCCGGAGGGGCCTCGTCGAAGCCGAACGGTGCGGACACGGGCGGGCAGCGAGCCCCGACGCCGACGATGCAGGCCGAGGGCATGGCCTCCGGCCCGTCGGCCACCGCCAAGACCGGCGACGACAAGCCCGCGGCGCCGGCCGCGCCCGCCACCATCACCAACAAGGCCGCCGAGCCGGTGATGGAGGAGTTCCCGGCCGGCACCGAGATGGTGACGATGACCGTCCGCGAGGCGCTGCGCGACGCCATGGCCGAGGAGATGCGCCGGGACGAGGACGTCTTCGTGATGGGCGAGGAGGTCGCCGAGTACCAGGGCGCCTACAAGGTCACGCAGAACCTGCTGCAGGAATTCGGCGCCCGCCGCGTGGTCGACACCCCGATCACCGAGCACGGCTTCGCCGGCATCGGCGTCGGCGCGGCCCTGTCGGGCCTGAAGCCGATCGTCGAGTTCATGACCTTCAACTTCGCCATGCAGGCGATCGACCACATCATCAACTCGGCGGCCAAGACCCTGTACATGTCCGGCGGCCAGCTCGGCTGCCCGATCGTGTTCCGCGGCCCCAACGGCGCCGCCGCCCGCGTCGGCGCCCAGCACAGCCACGACTACGCCGCTTGGTACTCCAACGTGCCGGGCCTGAAGGTGATCGCCCCCTACACGGCGTCGGACGCCAAGGGCCTGCTCAAGGCCGCGATCCGCGACCCGAACCCGGTGATCTTCCTCGAGAACGAGATCCTGTACGGCCAGACCTTCCCGGTGCCGAAGCTCGACGACTTCGTGCTGCCGATCGGCAAGGCGCGGATCCACCGCACCGGCAAGGACGTGACCATCGTCTCCTTCGCCATCGGCATGACCTACGCCCTGAAGGCGGCGCAGATCCTGGCCGACCAGGGCATCGAGGCCGAGGTGATCGACCTGCGCACGATCCGGCCGATGGACACCGAGACCGTGCTCGCGTCGGTCAAGAAGACCGGCCGCTGCGTCACGGTGGAGGAGGGCTTCCCGCAATCGGGCATCGGCGCCGAGATCTCGGCCCGCCTGATGGTCGACGCGTTCGACTACCTCGACGCGCCGGTGCTGCGCGTCACCGGCAAGGACGTGCCGATGCCCTACGCCGCCAACCTCGAGAAGCTGGCGCTGCCCAACGTCGCCGAGGTCGTCGAGGCGGCCAAGGCCGTCTGCTACCGGTGAATGCGATCCGCCTTCGTGCCTGACCGGCGGGAACGGGGCCGACCGATGGGTCATGACGTCGTATGAGTGAATCCTTCCAAGCCCTCGAGATTCCCCCCGACGCCCTGGAGCAGGGCGGCATTGAGGTGCTGCGCGCGGCCGTGGTCGACGGGGCGGTGAGCGTGGCGTTGCGCCGGTCCTTCGACGACCCCGCCACGTGGGGCCGCCTGATGGTCGACCTCGCCCAGCAGGCCGCCCGCGCCTACGCCCTGGAAACCGACCTGTCGGAGGAGGAGGCGTTCGAGCGCATTCGCGCGGGGTGGGAGGCTGAGGGCCTCGATCCCGGCGGCCTGAACTGACGGGATTCTGGCCATGGCCGAACCCGCGCTCCGGCACGCCACCTACGCCGACCTCGAAGCGGTCCCCGATCACCTCGTCGCCGAGATCATCGACGGGGCGCTGGAGACGCATCCGCGACCGCGGCCGCGGCATGCGATGGCGGCGTTGGATCTCGGCTCCGTTCTGGGCCCCCCTTTCCGGCACGGACGCGGCGGACCGGGCGGCTGGATCTTCATGATCGAACCCGAGCTCCATCTCGGAGCGCAGGTCGTGGTGCCCGATCTCGCCGGCTGGCGCCGCGAGCGGCTGCCGGCCGAGCTGGAGACCGCCTTCGTCGAGACGCCGCCGGACTGGGTCTGCGAGATCCTGTCGCCGTCCACGGTGCGTCTCGACCGCGGCCCGAAGCGGCGCATCTACGCGGAGGCCGGCGTCGGGCACCTCTGGCTGCTCGATCCCGCCGACGGCGTGCTGGAGGCCTTCGCGCTGACCGCGTCCCGATGGCTGCTGCTCGGGACGGTGACGCGCCGCGAGACCGTGGCCCTGCCGCCCTTCGACGCCGTCCCGTTTCCGCTGGACGACCTGTTTCCCTTCGCCGATCCCCGCGCCGAACCCGACGCCCCCTCCCTGCCCTCGGACGAGACCTGAACCATGCCCGTCAACGTCCTGATGCCCGCCCTCTCGCCGACCATGGAGAAGGGCAACCTCGCCAAGTGGCTCAAGAAGGAGGGCGACGCGATCAAGTCCGGCGACGTGCTCGCCGAGATCGAGACCGACAAGGCGACCATGGAGGTCGAGGCGATCGACGAGGGCGTGCTCGCCCGGATCGTCGTGCCCGAGGGCACTGCCGACGTGCCGGTCAACGACCTGATCGCGGTGATCGCCGTGGACGGCGAGGATCCGGCCGGGGTCCAGGCGGGCGGCGCGGCGCCGGCGCCGGCCCAGGCGCCGAAGGCCGACGCGTCGTCGGCGAACGAGAACACCACGCCCGGCGGCGGCCACATGTCCTACGAGCGGGTCAACGAGGCCCCCGACGGGGCCCGGCCCTCCGCCGAGCCCGACAGAACCAAGTCCGATGGCGCCGCCCATCCGCCGAGCGGGGCGGGCGAGCGCGTCTTCGCCTCGCCGCTGGCCCGCCGCATCGCGAAGCAGGAGGGCATCGACCTCTCGGCCGTGCAGGGGTCGGGCCCGCGCGGCCGGGTGATCGAGCGCGACGTCCGCGCCGCCAAGGAGGCCGGCACCGGCAAGGCCGCGCCCGCCCCCAAGGCGGCCCCGAAGGCGCTCGAGGCGGCACCGCCGGCGCAAGCCGCCGCGCCCGCCCCCGCGGCCAGGGCCGCCGGCCTCACCACCGATCAGGTCCGCGGCTTCTACGCCAAGGACAGCTACGAGGAGGTGCCGCTCGACGGCATGCGCAAGACCATCGCTAAGCGCCTCACCGAGGCGATGCAGGTGGCGCCGCACTTCTACCTGACCGTCGATTGCGAGATCGACGCGCTGATGGCGCTTCGCGAGCAGCTCAACCGGAGCGCCGGCAAGGACAGGGACGGCAAGCCGCTGTTCAAGCTCTCGGTCAACGACTTCGTCATCAAGGCGATGGGCCTCGCCCTGACCCGGGTGCCGATGGCCAACGCCGTCTGGGCCGAGGACCGGGTGCTGCGCTTCAGGAACGCCGAGGTCGGCGTCGCCGTGGCGATCGACGGCGGCCTGTTCACCCCGGTCATCCGCCGGGCCGACGAGAAGACGCTGTCCACCATCTCCAACGAGATGAAGGACTTCGCGGCCCGTGCGCGCGCCAAGAAGCTGAAGCCGGAGGAGTACCAGGGCGGCGTCACCTCGGTGTCGAACCTCGGCATGTTCGGGATCAAGCACTTCACCGCGGTGATCAACCCGCCGCAATCCTCGATCCTGGCGGTCGGCGCCGGCGAGAAGCGGGTCGTGGTCAAGGACGGCGCGCCCGCCGTCGCCCAGGTGATGACCGCGACCCTCTCCTGCGACCACCGCGTGCTCGACGGCGCGCTCGGCGCCGAGCTGATCGCGGCCTTCAAGGGCCTGATCGAGAGCCCGATGGGGATGCTGGTCTGACGACGGGCCGGTCGCGAGGCGCGGCGAGACCGCGTCGTGCCGAGCCGAGCCGCCGGCCGCTTTCGCGATAAGTGCCGGAGCGGTCGGCGCGCAACACCTTCTGAATACATTATCTCTCGGCGTTGAGCCGGATTCGCCGCTCTGCTAGCACCGCCTCCAACGGCCCGCGGATCAACCCGGGCCATCGGAGGAATGCGCCCGTGGAACCCGTCCAAACCTGGAACCAGGTCTACGATCCGTTCGGCAACCCGTGGCTGTCGACGCTGGCCGCCTCCGTGCCGGTGATCGCGCTGCTCGCCATGATCGCCAGCGGCCGGGTCAAGGCCCACATCGCGGCCGTGCTCGCCCTGGTGCTGGCCTTCGCCCTCGCCGTCGGCGCCTTCGGCATGCCGCTCGGCCTCGCGACCCGCGCCTCGCTGCTCGGGATGGTGACCGGGTTCTTCCCGATCGGCTGGATCATCCTCAACGTCATCTTCCTCTACCGGCTGACGGTGGAGAAGGGGTGGTTCGCCATCCTCCAGCAATCGGTGGCCGGCATCACCACCGACCGGCGGCTGCAGCTGCTGCTCGTCGCCTTCGCCTTCGGCGCGTTCTTCGAGGGCGCGGGCGGGTTCGGCACGCCGGTGGCGGTCACCGGCGCGATCCTGATCGGGCTCGGCTTCTCGCCGCTGGCGGCCTCCGGCCTGTCGCTCATCGCCAACACCGCGCCGGTGGCCTTCGGCGCGCTCGGCGCGCCGATCCAGGGCCTCGCCTCGGTGACGGGCTACGACCCCTACGTGCTCGGCGCGATGATCGGCCGGCAGCTGCCGGTGTTCTCGCTGATCGTGCCGTTCTGGCTGATCTGGGTGTTCGCGGGCTTCCGCGGCATGGTCCAGGTCTGGCCGGCGATCCTGATCTGCGGCGGCGCCTTCGCCGCGGCCCAGTTCGGCATCTCGAACTACGTCAACCCGTGGATCGTCGACATCGGCGCCTCGATCGCGGCGATGGGCGCCCTGGTGCTGTTCCTGAAGGTCTGGAAGCCGGCCACGATCTGGACCTCGCCGGCGCTGCGCGGCAACGACCCGTCGATCGGCTACGGCGCGCCGCGGCCGGTGGCGCTCGGCGCGGGGGTTCCCTCCAACCTGCCCCGCGCCCCGGCCGCCACCGGCCGCACCGCCACCTCCTCCGAGATCGCGCTGGCCTGGCTCCCGTGGATCATCCTGTCGGTGATCGTGGCGATCTGGGGCACCGGCTGGTTCAAGGCCATCGTCAACCCGATCTTCACCTGGAAATACGAGGTGCCGGGCCTGCACAACGTGATCATGAAGGTGCCGCCGGTGGTGGCCAAGGCCCATCCCGAGGGCGCCGTCTTCCTGTTCACCTACATGTCCTACACCGGCACCGGCGTGCTGATCGCGGCGCTGATCTCGGGCCTGATCATGCGGTTCTCGCCCGTCCGCCTCGTCACCGCCTACGTCGAGACGATCTGGGTGCTGCGCTACTCGCTGATCACCATCGCGGCGATGCTCGCGCTCGGCGTGCTCACCCGCTACGCCGGCGTCGACGCGACGCTGGGCCTGGCGTTCGCCGGAACCGGCATCCTCTACCCGTTCTTCGGCACGCTGCTCGGCTGGCTCGGCGTCGCGCTGACCGGCTCCGACACGGCCTCCAACGTGCTCTTCGGCGGCCTGCAGAAGATCACCTCGGAGCAGCTCGGCCTGTCGGGCGTGCTGATGGCCTCGGCCAACTCGTCGGGCGGCGTGATGGGCAAGATGATCGACGCCCAGTCGATCGTCGTCGCCTCCACCGCCACCGGCTATTTTGGCCAGGAGGGCAAGATCCTGCGCTTCGTGTTCTGGCACTCGATCGCGCTCGCCTGCCTGGTGGGCGGGCTGGTGATGCTCCAGGCCTACGTGCATCCCTTCACCGCGATGGTGATCCACGTTCCGTAGCCTCGCGCCCGAGATCGCCGGCGACACCAAAAAAGCCCGCCCCCTGCGGAGGGGGCGGGCTTTTCCTTTGGCGCAGTCTGGCGACGGGGGAGGGCGGCCTCAGGCCGCCCGCACGCCGGCCAGGAAGTGGTCGACCGCGCCGCGCAGGTCGCCGGCCTGGCTCGACAGCGCGCTCGCCGCGGCGAGCACCTGGGCCGAGCCGGAGCTCGCCGTCCCGGCCGCCTCGCTGACGCCCCCGATATGCTCCGACACCGCGCGGGTGCCCTGCGAGGTCTGGGCCGTGGTGCGGGCGATCTCGCCGGTCGCGGCCCCCTGCTCCTCGACCGCGGCGGCGATGTCGCCGCCGATCTGGGCCAAGCGCCGGATCACGTCGGTGATCCCGCTGATCGCCTGGACCGAAGCGTCGGTGGAGGTGCTGATCTCGACGACCTTGGCCGTGATCTCCTCGGTCGCCCGGGCGGTCTGGCCGGCCAGCGACTTCACCTCCTGCGCCACCACCGCGAAGCCGCGTCCCGCCTCGCCCGCACGGGCCGCCTCGATGGTGGCGTTGAGGGCGAGCAGGTTGGTCTGGTCGGCGATCTGCGAGATCAGCCCGACGATCTGGGCGATGCTGCCGGCCGCCGTGGCGAGCCGCCGGACCTCGCCGGCCATGCCCTCGGCGTCGCGCTCGGCCGCCGCCGCGAGGTCGGCCGAGGCCGTGACCTGGGTGCCGATCTCGGCGACCGAGGCCGAAAGCTGCTCGGTCGCCGCCGCCACCGTGTCGGCCGAGAGCGCCGCCTCGTGCGACGCGCGGGCGACCTGAAGGCTCAGCGACGAGGCATCCCCGGCCGCCCGCGTCATGCCGTGGGCCGCCGCCTCGAGCTGGATCGCCGCCGCCGAGACCGCCTCGACGATGCCGCCGACCCGGTCCTCGAACCCGTCGGCGAGCTCGAGCGCCGCCGCGCGCCGGGCCAGCTCGGCGTCGGCCGACATCCGCTCCTGCGCCGCGCGGCTGCGGCGGCGCTCGGCGACGTTGTCGCGGAACTCGATCGCCGCGGCGGCGATGGCGCGGACCTCGATCGGGCCGCCCTGGGGAATCGCCACGTCGTCGTCGCCGCGGCCGATGGCGGTGAGCGCCCGCGACATCCGGATCAGCGGCCGGGCCACCGCGGTGCCGAGGCCGAAGGCGAGGGCGCCCGACAGCAGGAAGATCGCGAGCGCCGCCCCCGACCAGATCGCGAGCGCCCGTTCGGCCGTCGCGCGAACGCCGCCGGCCTCCGCGGCGAGGTCGGCGGTGAGGTGGTCCTCGACCGCCTTGAGGCCGTCGATGCGCTGGGTCGCGAGGCGGAACCAGAGCGGGGCGTCGCGGAAGGCCAGGGCCTCGCCGGGCATGGTCTCGAGGGCGACCTTGCGCAGGCGCGCCACCCCCCGCGCCGGGGCGGTGGCCTCCGCGGCATCGAGCAGGGCTCCTTGCGCCGGCTCCGTCCGGGACCGGAACAGGCCCTCGTAGGTGGCCTGGTCGGCCTGGAGGGTGGCGAGGCGGCGGATCCCGGCGAGGTCGAGGCTGCCGGCGGCGAAGGCGGCGGAGGCGGCGGCACGCTCCTGGCCGGCATATTCCTTCATCGTCAGGAAGGCGGCGTAGGAGGCGGCGTGGTTGGCGATCCCGACGGGGCCGATCGCGCCCGACAGGGCGCGGACCATCCCGAGGCCTTCGCCGATCAGGCCGGTATAGGCGGCGGCCGCCTGGGGCGCCGTCGGCTTCAGCGCGTCGACGGCGTTGCGCTGCGCGTCCAGGCCGTCGAGCGCCTGCGCGAAGGCGTCGGCCTTGCGGGCGAAGGCGGGGCCGTAGGCCGCCGCGCCGGCCGTGACGGCCGCGGCGAGGCCCTGGCGCACGGCGTCGGTGCGGGCGCGCTGCGCGACCAGCTCCGCCTTGAACTGCGACCCCTTCGAGGCGAGGAACAGGCTGGAGGCGCCGCGCTCGCGCTGGCCCTCGTGCGCGAAGGCGCTGATCCGCGAGGCGAGGCCGACAAGGTCCTCGACCTGGATCATCTCGGCGCGCTGCGCCATCCGGTCGGAGATCGCGACACCGGCCACCGCAGCGAAGGCGAGGCAGGGCGCCAGCGCCACCGCCACGATGCGTCCCCGCAAGGACATCGGAACACCGGTCTTCATTCGCCCACGCATCCCAAGTCTTCGTACCGCGTCGATACGGACGACTGCGCTACAACCGGTAAAGACGCCGTTGCCATCACAGGTCGATGCGCTGTTCGATCGTCGCTGGCGCGATCTTCAACGGCGGGAGCCCGTCGGCAGCGTATTCGCAGACCCGGACACCAGGACATCGGCGGGCGATGCGGACGCGTCGTCGGGGCGAGCCCCGGGCACGACTTCCGAACCTGCGCGAAAATCCGCGATCCCGCCGACGGATCGGGACGCGGCGGCATGCATTCCGGACGCCCGATCAAGACGCCGCGCCCGGCGCCGCCCTATCACGAGGCGCCGAGAGCGCGCGCGGCGGGTCGGCCGCGACGACGCCGGGCGTACCCTTGGGAGGCCATCATGATCCGTACCATCCTCGCCGCGAGCCTGCTGATCGCCGGCCTCGCCGCCGCCCGGGCCCAGACCGGCGACATGTCCTGCGCCGACTATCTCAAGGCCGACGCGCAGGCGCAGGCCTCGATGAGCGCCGCCGACAAGGCGATGATCGCCGCCGACCCGCAGGCGGCCGCGATGGACGCGAAGATGCGCGCCTACTGCAAGGCCAACCCGAAGGCCTCCTCGTCCGAGGCGGCGATGAAGGCGATGCAGTAATTCCGCCGGAGCCGCGCGCCCGGCACGGGCGCGCGGTGATCCTGGTCGTCGGCCGCCCCCCGAACGGGGCCGGCGCAGCGAAAAGATGCGGGCGGCCGCAGGGCCGGACGCGTCGCGGAACAAGGGCCGAGTTGCCCACGTACGCGTTTCGTTCTAGCAGACACGCGAGCATGCCGGGCCTGCGTCCCGCCCGCCGCACCTTGCCGAAGGCTTCGGACGGACGACATGACCCGGCGCGGCGGTCGCTTTCGCGATCGCCGGATCCCGCCCGTGTCGACGCCTCGAAAGACCGCCCCCGCCATGGCCAAAGCCGTCGCCGCCAAGACGCCTGCTGGCAACAAGACGCCTGCTGCCGATAAGACGCCTGCTGCCAAGACGCCCGCCGCGAAAACGCCGCACGCCAGGAAGCCGGCGAAGGCGAGCCCGGCCGCGCGGGCGGTCGAGGCCGAGGCCGGTGTCGACGCGAAGCTCGAGCGCCTGTTCGACCGCGAGACGCCGGCGGAGCGCGACCGGCGGGTGATCTCGGTGCGCGGCGCCCGCGAGCACAACCTGAAGAACGTCGACCTGACGATCCCGCGCGACAAGCTCGTGGTGTTCACCGGGCTCTCGGGCTCCGGCAAGTCGTCGCTCGCCTTCGACACGATCTACGCCGAGGGCCAGCGCCGCTACGTCGAGTCGCTCTCAGCCTATGCGCGCCAGTTCCTGGAGATGATGTCCAAGCCCGACGTCGACCAGATCGACGGGCTCTCGCCGGCGATCTCGATCGAGCAGAAGACCACCTCGAAGAACCCGCGCTCCACGGTGGGGACCGTCACCGAGATCTACGACTACATGCGCCTGCTCTGGGCCCGCGTCGGCATCCCGTACTCGCCGGCCACCGGCCTGCCCATCGAGAGCCAGACCGTGCAGCAGATGGTCGACCGCGTCCTGGCGCTGCCCGAGAAGAGCCGGCTCTACCTGCTCGCGCCCGTGGTTCGCGGCCGCAAGGGCGAGTACCGCAAGGAGATCGCCGAGTTCCAGAAGAAGGGCTTCCAGCGCCTGCGGATCGACGGCGAGTACTACCCGATCGACGACGTGCCGAAGCTCGACAAGAAGCTCAAGCACGACATCGACGTGGTGGTGGACCGGATCGTGGTGCGGGCCGACATCGCGAGCCGGCTCGCCGATTCCTTCGAGATGGCGCTCGAGCTCGCCGACGGCATCGCCGACATCGAGTTCGCCGACGTGCCGGAGGGCGAGACCCGGGAGAAGATCACCCTCTCGTCGCGCTTCGCCTGCCCGGTCTCGGGGTTCACCATCGCGGAGATCGAGCCCAGGCTGTTCTCGTTCAACAACCCGTTCGGCGCCTGCCCGACCTGCGGCGGCATCGGCCACGAGATGCGGATCGACGCCGAGCTGGTGATCTCCGACGAGGCCCTGAGCCTCAAGCGCGGCGCCATCGGCCCGTGGGCGAAGTCGACCTCGCCCTATTACGGGCAGACGCTCGACGCGCTCGCCCGGCATTACGGCTTCAAGACCGACCTGGCCTGGTCGCGGCTTCCCGAGGCGGCGCGCGCGATCATCCTCTACGGCTCCGGCAAGCAGTCGATCCGCTTCGACTACGACGACGGCATGCGCAAGTACGCCGTCAACAAGCCGTTCGAGGGCGTGATCCCCAACCTCGAGCGCCGCTACAAGGAGACCGAGAGCGACGCCGCGCGCGACGAGATCTCGCGCTTCATGAGCGAGACCCCGTGCGCCGCCTGCGGCGGCAAGCGGCTGAAGATCGAGGCGCTCGCCGTCAAGGTCGCGATGGAGGATATCGGCGCGGTCACCGCGCTCTCGGTCAGCGAGGCGCACCGCTGGTTCTCGGCGCTGCCGAAGAAGCTGACGCAGAAGCAGAACGAGATCGCGGTGCGGATCCTGAAGGAGATCCGCGACCGGCTGTCGTTCCTGGTCGACGTCGGCCTCGAATACCTAACGCTGGCCCGCGGCTCGGGGACCTTGTCCGGCGGCGAGAGCCAGCGCATCCGCCTCGCCTCGCAGATCGGCTCGGGGCTCACCGGCGTGCTCTACGTCCTCGACGAGCCGTCGATCGGCCTGCACCAGCGCGACAACGAGCGCCTGCTCGGCACGCTGAAGCGCCTGCGCGACCTCGGAAACTCGGTGATCGTGGTCGAGCACGACGAGGACGCGATCCTCCAGGCCGACTACGTGGTCGACGTCGGGCCGGGCGCCGGCATCCACGGCGGCCGGATCATCGCGCAGGGCACGCCCGAGGAGGTGCTGGCCCATCCCGACTCGCTGACCGCCAAGTACCTGACCGGCGAGAAGTCGGTGCGGACCCCGACCGCGCGGCGGAAGGGGCGCAAGGGCAAGCTCGGGGTGTTCGGCGCCCGCGGCAATAACCTCAAGAACGTCGACATCGAGATCCCGCTCGGCACCTTCACCTGCGTCACCGGCGTCTCGGGCGGCGGCAAGTCCACGCTGATCATCGACACGCTCTACAAGGCGGTGGCCAAGCGCCTGAACGGCGCGCTGGAGCATCCGGCGCCCTTCGACCGGCTCGAAGGGCTGGAGCACCTCGACAAGGTCATCGACATCGACCAGTCGCCGATAGGGCGGACCCCGCGCTCGAACCCGGCGACCTATACCGGCGCCTTCACCCCGATCCGCGACTGGTTCGCCGGCCTGCCCGAGGCCAAGGCCCGCGGCTACCAGCCGGGACGGTTCTCGTTCAACGTCCGGGGCGGCCGCTGCGAGGCGTGCTCGGGCGACGGCGTCATCAAGATCGAGATGCACTTCCTGCCCGACGTCTACGTCACCTGCGACGTGTGCAAGGGCAAGCGCTACGACCGCGAGACGCTGGAGGTGAAGTACCGCGCCAAGTCCATCGCCGACGTGCTCGACATGACCGTCGAGGAGGCCGCCGACCTGTTCAAGGCGGTGCCGACGATCCGCGAGAAGATGGAGACGCTCAAGCGCGTCGGGCTCGACTACGTCAGCGTCGGGCAGCAGGCGACGACGCTGTCGGGCGGCGAGGCGCAGCGGGTCAAGCTCTCGAAGGAGCTGTCGAAGCGTTCGACCGGCCGCACCCTCTACATCCTCGACGAGCCGACCACCGGCCTGCACTTCCACGACGTCGCCAAGCTGATGGAGGTGCTCCACGAGCTCGTCGACCAGGGCAACACGGTGGTGGTGATCGAGCACAACCTCGAGGTCATCAAGACCGCCGACTGGGTGATCGACATGGGCCCGGAGGGCGGCGACGGCGGCGGCGTGGTCGTCGCCCAGGGGACGCCCGAGCAGATCGCCGCGTCGACGGCGAGCCATACCGGGCGCTTCTTGCGCGACGTGCTCGCCCGCCGCCCCGCGGCGAAGCCGGCCGCTTCGCGGGCGGCGGTGGCGCGGCCGGCCGCGGAGTAGGCGCGCCGCGCCCTTCCGCCTCCCGGCGATGGGGACATCCGCTCGGCAAGATCTGCCGAGCGGTCGCGCCGCATCGGCGTCCGATTCGGCCTGTCTCGCGGCCGATCCGCCCGTCCGGGCACGGCCCGACCGTCCGATCGCGACTTACGGAGCCCGCCGGCGCGGGCCGGGACGTCCCCCCGGGATGGCGATCGGTCCCGCCGGGCTTGCCGAATCCTCCCGCTACGCTTCCCCCGACAAGAGCCTGAAACGGATGCGCTATTCTGCCGAATCCGGCTTCTCCGAATGCAATTTCTGCGACCATCGCTCGGCCGCCGCACCGCAGCAAGGTTGAGGCATTTGGGCAACGGTTCGGCTCTCGCTGTCCAGATCCGAGGCATTCCACTGTCTTTCCCAAGCGCTCTGTAGAATAGTTATCAGCGTTGAGACACGGGCCGGCTTCGTAGGGGGCGCTTGGCACATCTCGCACGGGAGCCGCGCAGACGGCAGACCGGCAAGGTAGTGCAGAGGCGGCGGGACGAAGTTCGGAAATCCTTGGGAAGGAACGAGAAAATGATGAAGACCTGGCTTGCCGCAGGTGCGGTCGCCCTCACCGTCGGCATGAACACCAGCGTTCAGGCGACGCCGTCCACGCAGCCCGGCGAGCAGGTCGGTCTCGCCTACGGCCCGCTGCCGGAAGGCGTCTACGCGATCAACACCTTCAGCACCGGCCGCGGCGACGCGCGCAACAGCCCGGACGTCGGCGTCAACGTGCCGATCCTGGTCTGGTCGACCGGCTTCAAGGTCCTCGGCGCGAGCATCATGCCGGTGATCGCGGTCCCGTCGGTGTTCGTGGGCACGAACAACGCGGCCGGCGTCCCGAACCAGGACCAGAGCTACTTCTACAACCCCTTCATCGGCAACATCTTCGCCTGGGATCTCGGAAACAAGATCAGCACCGCCTACCTCGTCGGCGCCTACATCGGCGTCGGCGACCGCGGCTCGCTCTGCAACGGCACGCTGACCGCCGGCTGCACCCCGGTGCTGCCGCAGAACGCCTCCACCTCGATCCGCAACACCGGCGCGATCTCGTACACCGGCGACGGCTACAACCTGACCGCGGCCCTGACGCACATCTTCTACGTCGACGACGCGGCCCGCTTCGGCGGTCAGTTTGCGGCGCTGGGCCCGATCGTGAACGCCGACGGCCTCTACCTCGACCTGACGGCGACCAAGACCTTCGGCAAGTTCGAGATCGGCGCCGTGGCCTACGGCTTCACCGACCTTCCGATCAACCGGAACCGCGGCGCAGCCTTTGCGGCCTATCAGCGTCAGGGCACGTTCGCGGCCGGTGGCCTCGTCGGTTACGACTTCGGCGCGTTCAAGGCTCAGGTGTTCGTGACGCGTACGGTCGCCGATCGCGGCGTCGGCGCCTTCGCCGACGAGACCCGCGGCTGGTTCCGCATCATCGCGCCGCTCTACACGGCGCAGGCCGCCGCCGCCGCGCCGGTGCCCCTGATGCGCAAGTACTGAGGCCGGGAGACGCGGCGGGTCCGGCAGGATCCGCCGCCGACCGAGGTCGAAGCAGAAACCGCCCGGTCCGCGAGGACCGGGCGGTTTTTCTACGTTTCGGACGACGCCGCGCCCGATGCGCGACCGGAATCGATCCCGCCCGAAACCTTTCCGTGCGAGGCTCCGTAAGGCCGCCCGTAGCCCCGCGCACCGGGGCCCTACGAACGGTCAGGATACCCCATGACGCAGCATCACGCCTCCCGCTTCGCCACCTTCGCCCTCGCGCTCGCCCTCGGCGCCGCGCCGGTCGCGGCCTTCGCCAAGAACCCGATGGTCGGCGGCGCGCCGATGTATGCCAACAAGACGATCGTCGAGAACGCGGTCAACTCCAAGGATCACACCACGCTCGTGGCCGCGGTGAAGGCCGCCGGCCTCGTCGACACCCTGTCGGGCCCGGGCCCGTTCACCGTGTTCGCCCCGACCAACGCCGCCTTCGCCCGCCTCCCGGCCGGCACGGTCGAGACGCTGGTGAAGCCCGAGAACAAGGCCACGCTCACCAAGATCCTGACCTACCACGTCGTCCCGGGCGTCTACACCGCCAAGGAGCTGATGGCCGAGGTCAAGAAGGGCGGCGGCGAGGCCCAGCTCAAGACCGTCGAGGGCGATCCCCTGGTGGTCACGTCCAAGGGCAAGAAGGTCTACGTGACCGATGCCAAGGGCAACACCGCCACCGTCACCATCGCCAACGTGATGCAGTCGAACGGCGTCATCCACGTCATCAACGGCGTGCTGCAGCCCTGATCGCGACCGCCGCGCTCCGGCCGAGGCGCCGGAGCGCTGCACGACGAGGAACACCCCGGGCCGCGCGGTCCGGGGTGTTCCTCGTTCCGGCCTCGGTCATCGGGGTCGGGTCACGCGGATGCCCGCCTCACTCGCGGATCAGCGTGCCGGAATAGACCACCGGCCCGGTCGGGGCGCCGTTCGGCGATCCGCCCGGCGGCTCCACCGTCACGGCGATGAGCCCGCTCGCCGCGGTCTCCGCCGGCAGGGCGATCCGGGTCGCCGAGGCGCCGACGAGGCCGATCGCCTTGGGGGACGCCCCGGAGCCGATGTACCAGAGCTCGAGGCTCTTGCCGGACGGGGTCTCGGCGCCCACCGGGCGCACCTCGGCGGTGCCCGTGGCCGTGTCGATCCGCAGCACGAGGGCGGGCAGCGCGCCGCCGCTCTGCACCACGGCGAGGTAGCGCGTGCCCGGCGCCGGCTCGTCCCGCCGGCCGCCGACCGCGACGAACAGCGCGAGCCCCGCCGCGAGCAGCCCCGTCCCCGCCGCCACGAGGCGCCAGCGCCGCACCTGCCTGACGAGGCGGATCGCGCGGTCGTCGTTGG
>NZ_VRUU01000036.1 GCF_008039875.1 Methylobacterium sp. WL119
CGACCGACTCGTTCCTGAACTTCTTCCGCTCCTCGGCCGTGACGCTGAAGGTGGAAGGCCTGTACGTGAACCTCGACCAGGGCGGCCGCAACAACGGCGCCTTCGCCTCCAACTCGACCGGCACCGTGACCCTGACCTCGCCGGGCGTGACCGTCGTGCAGAGCGGCCTGAACCGCAACAACAGCACCGAGTTCGCTGTCGTGCGCGCCGGCCTGAACTACAAGTTCGGCTCGTACTAGGACCTGCCGGATCCGCCGCGGCTCGCCCAGAGCCGCGGTTCGACCCGACCCGAGAAGCCCGGCCGAAAGGCCGGGCTTTTTTCGTCGTCGGATCGCGGGCATGAAAAAGCCCGGCCTCGCGGCCGGGCTCCGATCGGACCGCCGTGCCGGGCCGCTCAGATGTCGAGGTCGGTCTTCTCGGCGAAGGCGGCTCGCTCGGAGATGAAGGTGAAGCGGGCTTCCGGCTTGTTGCCCATCAGGCGCTCGACCGCGTCGCCGGTCGATTCGCGCGCCTCGTCGAGGACGGCGACGCGCATCAGGATGCGCTTCTTCGGGTCCATCGTCGTCTCCTTCAGCTGCGCCGGCATCATCTCGCCCAGCCCCTTGAAGCGGCTGATCTCGACCTTGCCGTTCTTGAACACCGTCTTGATCAGCTGCTCCTTATGCGAGTCGTCGCGGGCGTAGGCCGTCTTGGTGCCCTGCTGCAGCCGGTAGAGCGGCGGCATCGCGAGGTAGAGGTGGCCCTTGTCGATGAGCTTCGGCATCTGCCGGTAGAAGAAGGTGATCAGCAGCGAGGCGATATGGGCGCCGTCGACGTCGGCGTCCGTCATGATGATCACCTTGTCGTAGCGCAGCTCCTCGTCGCGGTACTGACCGCCGGTGCCGCAGCCGAGCGCGAGGGTGAGGTCGCCGATAAGCTGGTTCGCACCGAGCTTGTCGCGGCTGGCCGAGGCAACGTTCAGGATCTTGCCGCGCAGCGGCAGGATCGCCTGCGTGGCCCGGTCGCGCGCCTGCTTGGCCGAGCCGCCGGCCGAGTCGCCCTCGACGATGAAGATCTCCGAGCCCGCGGTGCCGGCGGCCGAGCAATCGGCGAGCTTGCCGGGGAGCCGCAGCTTGCGCGTCGCGGTCTTGCGCGCGACCTCCTTCTCCTGGCGTCGGCGCAGGCGCTCCTCGGCCCGGTCGATCACCCAGTCTAGCACCTTGTTGGCCTGGGCCGGCGACGCGGCGAGCCAATGGTCAAAGGCGTCGCGGATCGCGGTCTCGACGATGCGCGACGCCTCGACGGTGGCGAGCTTGTCCTTGGTCTGGCCCTGGAACTCCGGCTCGCGGATGAAGACCGACAGCATGGAGGCGCAGGTCGCCATCACGTCGTCGGTGGTCACCGCCGTCATGCGCTTGGCCTGGTTCACCCGCTCGGCGTGCTCGCGCAGCGCCCGCAGCAGCGCGACGCGCAGGCCGGATTCGTGGGTGCCCCCCTCGGGCGTCGGGATGGTGTTGCAGTACGAGGCGGAGACGCCGTCGTCGTGGACCATCCAGGCCACGGCCCATTCGAGCGAGCCGTGCGAGCCGGGCTTTGTGATCTTGCCGGAGAAGATCGCGTCGGTGACGAGCTCCTTGCCCTCGATGTCGCGGGCGAGGTAGTCGCGCAGGCCGCCGGGGAAGCGGTGCACCGCCTCGGCCGGGATGTCGGTGCCCTCGATCAGCGCCGGCGCACACCGCCACCGGATCTCGACGCCGCCGAACAGGTAGGCCTTCGAGCGCGCCATCTTGAACAGGCGGCGCGGGTCGAACGCCAGCGAGCCGAAGATCTGCGCGTCGGGATGGAAGCGGATGCGCGTGCCGCGCCGGTTCTGCACCCGCCCGACGGTTTCCAACCCGCCCTGCGCATGACCGCGCGAAAAACTCTGGCGGTAGAGCGTCTGGTTGCGCGCGACCTCGACCTCCAGGAGGTCGGACAGCGCGTTCACCACCGAAATGCCGACGCCGTGCAGGCCGCCGCTGGTCTCGTAGACCTTCGAGTCGAACTTCCCGCCCGCATGCAGCGTCGTCATGATAACTTCGAGCGCGGACTTGCCGGGAAACTTCGGGTGCGGGTCGATCGGGATGCCGCGGCCGTTGTCGGTGACGACGAGCGCGCCCGTCTCCTCCAGCTCGACCTCGATGAAGCTGGCGTGGCCCGCCACCGCCTCGTCCATCGAATTGTCGATCACCTCCGAGAACAGGTGGTGCAGCGCCCGCTCATCGGTGCCGCCAATATACATGCCGGGCCGGCGCCGCACCGGCTCCAGCCCTTCCAGCACCTCGATGTCGGATGCGGTGTAGCCGGCCTCCGGACCGGCGAGCGGCTCGAGCGCCGCCATCGGCGCCGTCGGCTTGCGCCGGCGCTCGGAAGAGGGCAGGGGCGCGGCGGGCGAGGGATCCGTGGCCGAAGGCTTGGCCGGCGAAGAATGGGCTGGCGAAGAATGGGCAGCGGCCTTCGCGCCCGGCCCGAACAGGTCGATGGGGGCGTCGCTCAACCGACGGGCTCCAGGCTTCGGGTCACGTCTCGCATGGGCTTTCATCCGCTCACGATACCGGAACAAAACGGAAACATCAAAGGCGATCGCAGGCCGAATCCGCTATGCAGCTTCGCATGTGCAGCGCGAACCCTCCAAACGCTGCGATGCAACCGTCATCGGGGTGATGCGCAGATCCGGTTAAGATCGCCTCACGCTGCAATTTCGCGCGGAACCGGCGGCATGATCATGCATTATATCACAAGATCTTTGCCGTAACGAGGGCTGGGACGCCGACGATGACGACTGCTTCGATCGAAGCCCGAACCCTGATCCTCGCCCGCCTCGAGCGCGCCGCCGGGCAAGCCTTCGGATGCGAGCAGGACGCTGCGCCCGTCTCTCGCGCGGCCTTCGTCAATCCGACGACGGTCGCCCTGGCGACCTTCGCGACGGCCTTCGCCGCGACGATCAGCTACCTCGTCTGAGACCTGCGACGCGCCTGGCGCGGACCGCCGGCAAGCTGCGCCGCCGGCGGTTCAGCCGCTGGCCTTCTTGCTCGAAGCCGGCTTCGCAGCGGCCTTGCCCGCAGCGGCCTTCGGCGTGGCGCGCTTCTTCGCGGCGGGTTTGGCGGAGGTTTTGGAAGCGGTCTTCACCGTCCCGACCTCGCCGTCCTTGGCCGCCTTTGCCGGCTTGCGCGCCGTGGCCTTCGCACCCCGCGCCGGCGCGGCCTTGCGGCCGCGGCTCGGCTTGCCCCCGCCGGCCGCGCGCTTGGCGTTGACGAGGTCGATGCCCTCGGCGAGCGTCAGCGCCTCGGCGGCCATCGATTTCGGCAGGGTCGCGTTGACCTCGCCGTCGGTGACGTAGGCGCCGTACTTGCCGGCCTTGACCACCAGCTCGCGACCCGTCGCCTCGTCCTTGCCGATCGGGCGGCCGGGATCCGAGGACGGGCGGCCGCGGCCGCCGCCCTGTTCCTTGGCGACGATCAGGTCGATCGCCCGGTTGGCGCCGACCTCGAGCACGTCGTCGTCCTTGCCCAGGTTCGCGTAGGTCTTGCCGTGCTGGACGTAGGGCCCGAACCGGCCGAGATTGGCCAGGATCGGCTCGCCGGTCTCCGGGTGCCGGGCGACCTCGCGCGGCAGCGACAGCAGCCGCAGCGCCTTCTCCAGGTCGACCATCGACGGCGTCACACCCTTCGGCAGCGACGAGCGCTTGGGCTTGGCCGCGTCCTTCTCGGTCGAGGCCTCGCCGAGCTGGACGAACGGGCCGAACCGGCCGTCGCGGATCGTCACCGGCAATCCGGTCACCGGATCGTTGCCGAGCACCCGCGTGCCGGGCGGGCTGCCGTCCGGCGATGAGCCGTCACCCTCGCCCTCGATGCCCGCGGCCGAGAGCTGCCGGGTGAACTTGCATTCCGGGTAGTTCGAGCAGCCGACGAAGGAGCCGAACTTGCCGAGCTTCAGCGAGAGCTGGCCCGAGCCGCAGGTCGGGCAGGTGCGCGGGTTCGAGCCGTCGGCCTTCTCGGGGAAGATGTGGTCGCCGAGAAGCGTGTTCAGCGCCTCCAGCACCTCGGTGACGCGCAGCTCCTTGGTGCCGCCGACGGCGGCGGAGAAGTCGCGCCAGAAGTCGCGCAGCACGTCGCGCCAGTCGATCTCGGCGTTCGAGACCCGGTCGAGCTGGCCTTCGAGGTCGGCGGTGAAGTCGTACTCGACGTAGCGCTTGAAGAAGCTCTCGAGGAAGCCGGTCACGAGCCGGCCCTTGTCCTCGGGCTGCAGGCGCTTCTTCTCGATCTTGACGTATTCGCGGTCGCGCAGGGTCTGGAGCACCGCGGCGTAGGTCGAGGGCCGGCCGATGCCGAGCTCCTCCATGCGCTTGACGAGGCTGGCCTCGGAGAAGCGCGGCGGCGGCTCGGTGAAGTGCTGGGTCGAGGCGATGCGCTCGCGCTTCAGCGCCTCGCCGGCCTTCATCGGCGGCAGGCGCTTGCCGTCCTCGTCCTCCTCGTCGTCCTTGCCCTCCTGGTAGAGGGTGAGGAAGCCGTCGAACTTCACGACCTGGCCGGTGGCGCGCAGGTCGATCCGGCGCGGGCCGACGCTGGCGGTCACGTCGACCGTGGTGCGCTCCAGCTCGGCCGACTCCATCTGGCTGGCGACGGTCCGCGTCCAGATCAGGTCGTAGAGCTTGGCCTGCTCGGGATCGAGCATCCGCGCGACCTGCTTCGGCAGCCGGCCCATGTCGGTCGGGCGCACGGCCTCGTGGGCCTCCTGCGCGTTCTTGGCCTTGGCGCTGTAGCGGCGCGGCACGCCCGGGACGTACTTGTCGCCGAACTCGCGGCCGATGACCCGGCGCGCGTCGGCGATGGCCTCGGGCGCCATGTCGACGCCGTCGGTCCGCATGTAGGTGATCAGGCCCACCGTCTCGCCGCCGATGTCGACGCCCTCGTAGAGCTTCTGGGCGACGCGCATGGTCTGCGCCGGCGCCATCCCGAGCTTTCGCGACGCCTCCTGCTGCAGCGTCGACGTCGTGAAGGGCGGCTGCGGATGGCGCTTGGCGGGCTTCGCCTCGACCGAGGCGACCTGGAACGTCGCGAGCTCGAGGTCGCGCTTGAACGCGGCCGCATCCTCGCCGTTGCCGACGTCGAGGCGCTGGATGCGCTTGCCGTCGGCCCCGACGAGGCGAGCCTCGAACACGCCGCCGTCTGCGGTCGAGAGGGTCGCGACCAGCGACCAGTACTCGCGCGGCTTGAAGCGCTCGATCTCGACCTCGCGCTCGCAGACGAGCCGCAAGGCCACCGACTGCACGCGGCCGGCCGAGCGGGCGCCGGGGAGCTTGCGCCACAGCACCGGCGACAGGTTGAAGCCGACGAGGTAGTCGAGCGCCCGGCGCGCCAGGTAGGCGTCGACCAGCGCCTGATCGATCTGGCGCGGCTGCCGCATCGCCGTCTCGACCGACGCCTTGGTGATCGCGTTGAAGGTGACGCGCTCGACCGGGATGCCCTTCAGCACCTTGCGGGCGGTCAGCGCCTCCAGCACGTGCCAGGAGATCGCCTCGCCCTCGCGATCCGGGTCGGTCGCCAGGATCAGCTTGTCCGCGCCCTTCACGGCGCGGGCGATCTCGGACACCTGCTTCGAGCCGCGGGCGTCGAGCTCCCAGATCATGTTGAAATCGGCTTCGGGATCGACCGACCCGTCCTTGGCCGGAAGGTCGCGGATGTGCCCGAACGAGGCGATGACTTCATAGTCGCGGCCAAGATACTTGTTGATGGTCTTGGCTTTGGCCGGCGACTCGACGACGACGACTTTCATGGACGAAACAGCCTCTCGTCAAAGCCCGAGCAGCGGCAGGAACGCACCAATTGTTGGGTTTCGCGCCGCGGCCGGGCCGGACCTGCGCGGGGCATGAAGTGGTTCATGCCCCGCGGGTTGTCAAATGGGGGGCTGTTCGGGGCGCCTGCCGCGAGGCGCGTACGGGTGGGCATTCTCCCCCCCTCTGCGGGGGAGGGGGCCGGTCTCAGATGCCGGCGTACCATTCGTAGCCGCGGTCCTCCCAGTAGCCGCCCTGGCCGTCGCCGATCCTGGCCAGCGATTCGACTACCTCGATCCGCATCACGTACTTGGCCTGCTTGTAGCCGAGCTGCCGCTCGAGCCGCAGGCGCAGGGGCGCGCCGTTCGAAACCGGGAGCGGCTTTCCGTTGAGGTCGTAGGCGAGGATCGTCTGCGGGTGGAAGGCGTCGGTGAGGTCGATGCTCTCGTAGTAGCGGATCGGCGTGCGCGTCTCCTCGGGCTCCTCGGCCGGGGCACCGCCCCAGGCGTCGGCATCGTTGCCCGCGGCCGCCACCTGGACGTGGCGCACCGCGCTCGGGTACTCCGGCTGCAGGAACGCGCCGTCTTTGCCGCCTTCGAGGCCGCCGCCGGCATATTCGAGCGTGTCGGCGCAGTGGAACACGACGTAGCGCGCCTGCGGCTTCAGCCCGGCGCGGTTCAGCACCTCAGCCAGCGGCACGCCGGACCATTTTCCGATGCAGCTCCAGCCCTCGACGCAATCGTGCCGGGTTGTCTGCGTCCGCGACGGCAGCGCGCGGAGGTCGGCGAGGCCGAAGCTCTGCGGTCGCTCGACGAGGCCCCCGACCTCGAGCTTGAAGGTCGAGAAGTTCGAGGCCGCAAGCGCCTTGTAGGCCTTGTCCGGCGGGTCGATCGTGCCGTTCGGCTTGAACACCGCCGAGATCTCGGAATCCGGGAATTCCTTCGCCAGCGAGGCGTTCGAGAGCAACAGGCGCTGCACGAACAGGTTGGCGTCCTCGCCGGCCTTCAGCGTCCGCGGGCCGTAGGCGGACCCGGCGAAGCGGTCGCAGCCGGCGAGCATCGCGGTGCCGCCGAGCGCGGCGACGGTGGTGAGGAAGCGGCGGCGGTCGAGGTTGCTCATCGCGGGGTCGCTCCGTCCTTCTCGATCGCGAACCAGCCGGTGACCATGCCGCGCATGTTGTTCCAGAAGCCCGAGACCAGCACCAGCACCACGTGCACGATCACGAACAGCACCAGGAGGTTGGCCACGATGAAGTGGATCGTGCGCGCCGACTGCCGGCCGCCGAACACGTCGACCAGCCAGGGCCAGGCGGCATCCATGCCCGGCGACATCGCGAGGCCGGCCAGCACCATCACCGGCAGAAGGCCGGCGATCACGGCGAGGTACGTCAGCTTCTGCAGCACGTTGTAGCGCTTGGCCTCCTCGCCCTTGGGGAAGTGCAGCGTGAGATGCTCGCGCACCGAGCCGCCGAAGTCGCGGATCTGGTCGCCGTCCGGGATCACCCGCCGGCGAAGCTGCCCCGACACCAGCCCGTAGAGCAGGTAGATCGCCCCGTTGATCACCAGCGCCCAGGCGAACAGGAAGTGCCAGCGCCGCGCGGTGGCGAGATCCTGCCCCGAGGGGATCGTGCTCCACGACGGGAAGGCCCGGTCGGTCATCTGGCCCTGGTCCTTCGAGAGCCCGAGCACGCCGGTGGTGTCGAAGGTGCGGCCGCCGATCGTCACGATGCCGCGGGCGTTGCCCTTGGCGTCGGTGTCGCTGGTGATCGCCAGCGCCGGGGTGTCGAAGGTCGACTTCGCGCCCCAGTACAGGGCCGGATGCGCGTTGAAAATCTGCAGCCCGCTCATCAGCAGGATCAGCAGGGAGGCGGCGTTGAGCCAGTGCGCGACGCGGATCACCAGCGGATGCCGGTAGATCGCCTCGCGGCGGGGCGTCGCGGTGCCGGAGGGAATCGCCGGGGAAGCTGCCAAGGGAGTGTCACCTGATTGTCCGAGTGGCGACCACTTCGCCGCCTCGTCTCGGCTGGTTACGTATCGCCGCCGCCGAAAGTTGCCAGCCCGGTCCCGCGCCGCGCGCTTGCCGTCGCATCGGGCGCGACCTATCACGCGAGGCGATGAGCCAGCCGACGCACCCGAACTATCCCCACCGGCATCTCCTCGGGATAGAGGGCCTGTCGCGCCCCGACATCGAGGGGCTGCTCGACCGGGCGGACGCGGCGGTGGCGATCTCCCGTCAGGTTGAGAAGAAGCGCGCGACGCTGCGCGGTCGCACCCAGATCAACCTGTTCTTCGAGCCCTCGACCCGCACGCAATCCTCGTTCGAGCTCGCCGGCAAGCGCCTCGGCGCCGACGTGATGAACATGTCGGTGGCCTCGTCCTCGGTGAAGAAGGGCGAGACGCTGATCGACACCGCGGCGACGCTGAACGCCATGCGGCCCGACATCATCGTGGTGCGCCACCATTCGGCCGGCGCCGTGCACCTGCTCGCGCGGAAGGTCGACTGCTCGGTGGTCAATGCCGGCGACGGCGCCCACGAGCACCCGACGCAGGCGCTGCTCGACGCGCTGACCATCCGCCGCAACAAGGGGCGGATCGAGGGGCTTCGCGTCGCGATCTGCGGCGACGTGCTGCACAGCCGTGTCGCGCGCTCGAACCTGATCCTGCTGCAGGCGATGGGTGCGCGCGTCCGCGTGATCGCCCCGTCGTCGCTCCTGCCCGCCGGCATCGAGCGCTTCGGCGTCGAGGTCTTCACCGACATGCGCAAGGGCCTCGACGGCTGCGACATCGTGATGATGCTGCGCCTGCAGCGCGAGCGCATGAACGGCTCGTTCGTGCCCTCGGTGAAGGAGTATTTCCGCTATTTCGGCCTCGACGCCGACAAGCTCGCGCTCGCCGCTCCCGACGCCCTGGTGATGCATCCCGGCCCGATGAACCGCGGCGTCGAGATCGCCTCCGACATCGCCGACGGGGCGCAGTCGCTGATTCGCGAGCAGGTCGAGATGGGCGTCGCCGTGCGCATGGCGGTGATGGAAGCGCTGGCCTCGCATCTGCCGAACGCGTGATGGCCATGACCGAACAAGCTCAGATCCTCACCAACGCCACCCTCCTCGACCCGGCCGACGGCCGCGAAGGGCCGGGCCATGTCCTGATCCGCGACGGCCGCATCGCCGACATCGCCTGGGGCGCGGCGCCCGGCCTGCCGGAGGGTGCTCGGACGATCGACTGCGCCGGCCACGTGCTGGCGCCGGGCCTGATCGACATGCGCGCCTTCGTCGGCGAGCCCGGCGCCGAGCACCGCGAGACCCTGGCGAGCGCCAGCGCCGCGGCGGCGGCCGGCGGGGTCACGACGCTGGTCTGCATGCCGGACACCAATCCGGTGATCGACGGCCCGGCGATCGTCGACTTCGTGCTGCGCCGCGCCCGCGACACGGCCTGCGTCAACGTCCTGCCGGCGGCGGCGATCACCAAGGGGCTTGCCGGCCACGAGATGACCGAGTTCGGCCTGCTCCAGGAAGCCGGCGCCGTCGCCTTCACCGACGGGCTCCGCGCCGTCACGCACGCGCAGGTGATGCGGCGGGCGATGACCTACGCCCGCGACTTCGGCGCGCTGCTGATGCAGCACGTCGAGGAGCCCGACCTCGTCGGCGAGGGCGTGATGAACGAGGGCGAGCTGGCCTCGCGGCTCGGGCTCATGGGCATCCCGCGCGAGGCCGAGACGATGATGCTGGAGCGCGACCTCCGCCTCGTCCGCCTCACCGGCGCACGCTACCACGCGGCGATGATCTCCTGCGCCGACTCGGTCGAGATCGTGCGCCGGGCCAAGCACGACGGATTGCCGGTGACCTGCGGCGCCTCGATCAACAACCTCGTCCTGAACGAGGGCGACATCGGGCACTACCGCACCTTCTGCAAGCTTTCGCCGCCCTTGCGCGGCGAGGCCGACCGGCAGGCGCTGGCGGCGGCGCTGAACGAGGGCGTGATCGACGTCGTCGTCTCCGATCACAACCCGCAGGACGTCGAGACCAAGCGCCTGCCCTTCGCCGAGGCTGCCGACGGCGCGCTCGGGATCGAGACCCTGCTCGGCGCCGCGCTCCGCCTCGTGCGCGCCGGCGACGTCACGCTCGCGCGCCTGCTCGCGGCGCTGTCGGCGAATCCGGGGCGCATCCTCGGGCGCGAATCCGGTCGGCTCGCGGTCGGCGCCCCGGCCGACCTCGTGCTGATCGATCCGGACGTGCCCTACGTGCTCGACAAGCGGACCCTGAAGTCGCGCTCGAAGAACTCGCCGTTCGACGAGGCGCAGATGCAGGGCGCCGCGGTGCTGACGCTCGTCGGCGGCCGGATCGTCCACCGCTCGGCCGACCTCGCGGGGGCCGCATGAGCGCGCTGTCGGACATGGCCTGGCCGGTCGTCCTCGGCTGCCTGGCGCTCGGCTACGCCCTCGGCTCGATCCCGTTCGGGCTCGTCTTCACGCGGCTTGCCGGCCTCGGCGACGTGCGGGCGATCGGGTCGGGCAACATCGGCGCGACCAACGTGCTGCGCACCGGCCGCAAGGGGCTCGCCGCCGCGACGCTGCTCGGCGACGCCCTGAAAGGCACCGCGGCGGTGCTGATCGCGCAGCGGTTCGGCGAAGGGACCGGCGAAGGGACCGGCGCGTGGCCGGCGCTCGCGGCCGGGCTCGGCGCCTTCCTCGGGCATCTCTTCCCGGTCTGGCTCGGGTTCAGGGGCGGCAAGGGCGTCGCGACCTTCCTCGGGGTGCTGCTCGCCCTGAGCCCGCCGGCGCTGCTCGCCTTCGCGGCGATCTGGCTCGGCCTCGCCTTCGCCCTGCGCTACTCGTCGCTCGCGGCGCTCGCAGCCTCGGCCGCGACCCCTATCATTCTGTGGGCCTTGAACGATCCGGCGCGCGCGGGCCTCTTCCTCGTCCTCGGCCTGCTGCTATGGTGGAAGCACGCGCCCAACATCCGCCGGCTGGTCGACGGCACCGAGGGACGGATCGGTCAGAAGGGCTGAGACCCCTTCGGGGGAAGGCCCGTGCAGCTCACCGACGCACAAAGGCTCGACTGGCTCCGCCTGATCCGAACCGAAGGGGTCGGGCCGCGCACGTTCCGCAGCCTGATCAACCGCTTCGGCGGCGCGGCCGGCGCCCTCGCGGCCCTGCCGGACCTGACCGCGCGCCGGGGACGGCGCGTCGTGCCGCCGGCGCGGGCCGAGGCCGAGGCGGAAATCGCGGCAGCGTGCCGCCTCGGTGCCCGCATCGTCGCGATGGGCGAGGCGGGCTACCCGAAGATCCTTCAGGCGGCCGATTCCGCGCCGCCCCTCGTCGCGGTGCGCGGATCCGCCGACGCGCTTTCAAGGCCGGCGGTGGCGATCGTCGGCTCGCGCAACGCCTCGGCCGCCGGGCTCGCCTTCACCGAGCGGCTGGCGCGCGGTCTCGGCGAAGCGGGGCTCGTCGTCGTCTCCGGCCTGGCCCGCGGGATCGACGCCCGCGCGCACAAGGCGTCCGCCGCGACCGGCACCGTCGCGGTGCTCGCGGGCGGCCACGACAAGATCTATCCGGCCAACCATGCCGGCCTCGTCGAGGCGATCCTGGAGGCGGGCGGGGCGGTGATCGCCGAGATGCCGATGGGCTGGGTGCCGCGCGGGCGCGACTTCCCGAGGCGCAACCGCATCATTTCGGGGCTGGCCTACGGCACCGTGGTGGTCGAGGCGGCACGCCGTTCGGGCTCGCTGATCACCGCGCGCTTCGCCCTCGAGCAGGGTCGCGAGGTCTTCGCGGTGCCGGGCTCTCCGCTCGACCCGCGGGCGGAGGGCACCAACGACCTGATCCGACAGGGGGCGACGCTCGTCGCCGAGGTCGAGCACGTCCTCGCCGCCATCGCACCGCTGATCGAGCGCGGCGACGACCCCGACCAGGTGCTGGCGCTCCCGCGACCGGACCTCGCCGACCAGCCGGACTTCTGGGACGAGATCGACCTCGATGAGGGCGCCGCGCCGATGCCCGCTGCGCCGTTCGAGGCGCCGGAACCGGCAGAGCCGGTGGGCGACCGGGAGACGCTCGTCGCCGCGCTCAGCCCGACGCCGGTCGGCACGGACGAGCTTGCGCGTGCCACCGGGCTCTCCGTGCGCCGCGTCCAGACCACGCTGCTCGAGCTCGAACTCGACGGGCGGATCGAGCGGCACGGCAGCGGGATGGTGTCGCTGATCGGCTGAGCCGCAGCCGGCGAGACGCGCGCAAGCGCTCAGAACGGGTCGTCGTCCTCGGACTCGACCAGCCCCCGCATCCGGTCGAGGCAGCCCTGCAGGATGTAGGCGGCGGCGAGCTTGTCGACGAGCGCGCCGCGCTTGGCCCGCGAGGTGTCGGCCGCGATCAGCGCACGCGTGACGACGGCGGTCGAAAGGCGCTCGTCGTAGAACAGGACCGGCAGGTCGAGGAGCGGCTTGAGGTTGCGCACGAACGAGCGCGTCGATTGCACCCGCACGCCCTCGCTGCCGTCCATGTTGAGCGGCAGCCCGATCACTAGCCCGCCGACCGCGTGCTGCTCGCAGAGGAAGCGCAGCCGCGCGACGTCGGGCGTGAACTTCACCCGCTTGATCGTCTCCAAGGGCGACGCGATCTGGCGGCCGAGATCCGACAGGGCGAGCCCGATCGTCTTGGTGCCGAGATCGATGCCGATCAGCCGGGGCCCGCCGCGCGAGGCCTCGGCGAAGGCGCGTAACGTGTCCTCGTCCATCGTATCCCGTTCCGCTCGCGCCCTATGCCGGCTCGCCGGGCGGGCTCGCCTCGCCAGCCCGCGCCAGCACCGCCGCCTCGATGCCCTCGAAGGTCGAGGCCAGCGGCGGGGTGCCGTCGCCGAGCACGTCGAGGATCGTCAGGCCCTGCGTGCGCCGGAAGAACGCGTCGAGGCTGTCGCCGCCGAAGCGGACGGTTTCGAGATCCGCGGCCATCACCCAGATCGGGTACTCGCCCGCGCCGGCGACGTCCCAGAACAGGAAGCTGCCGTCCTCGCCCTCGCCGAAGAAGCAGGCGCGTGCGAGCCGCGACAGGTCGCCGTCCTCGATCGCGAACCGGTGCGGCGCGTCGGCGGCCGAGAGCGCCGCGATCGCCGCGTTGATGCTGTCGGCGATGATCTCCGCCCGCGTCACCAGGTCGGCCGCCGGATAGGGCAGGGGCGTGGCGATCCGGAAATGGCCGTTGGCGAGGCCGGCGCCGCAGTCACGGCAGAAGCTGCGATACGATTCGGGCAGCGCGAAGCCGAGCTCGGCCTCCGCCCGCGCGATCTCGGCGTCGCTCGAGCGTGCGCCCGGATGAAGCCGCTCGAACACCGTGTTCCACATCGCGCTCACGCTCCATCCACAGCCGTTAACCGCGTCGCGAGTTTGCCGTGGCCGACAACGCAGCGCTTCCCTCATAACGATGGTTAAGGTTTCGTTAAGCCCGCTGCGGAGGCAATCGTGCGCGCCATCGGTTCTCTCGTCTCCCACGCGTCCCCTCCTCGCCGCCCGCTGCCGCGGCGGCACAAGGTGATGCTGCTCGTCGCCTTCGAGGTCCTGGTGCTCGGCTTCACCCTGGCCGCGTGCTTCCCGATCCGCCCGGCCGGCATCGTGATCGAGACGACGGTGACGCCGAACCACGTCGTCACCTGACGCCCCGGCGCGTTGCGGCGTCGCGAAGCCCGGTGCTATAGCGCCCGGACCGTCGAGGGACCGGGCCGACGCGGCGCATCTCCGCCGCGGCGCGCCGGGTCCTTCGGGACGAACAGCCGAGACGAACAGGCAGCATGTCGGTCGACGAGAAGACAGTCCGGCGCATCGCGCATCTGGCCCGCATCGCGGTCGCCGAAGACGAGGTTGCGCCGCTGCAGGGCGAGCTGAACGCCATCCTCGCCTTCGTCGAGCAGCTCGGCGCAGTCGACGTGACCGGCGTCGAGGCGATGACCTCGGTGACGCCGATGGCGATGAAGAAGCGCAAGGACGTGGTCACCGACGGCGGCCGCGCGGTCGACGTCGTCGCCAACGCGCCCGAGACGGAGGACCACTACTTCCTGGTCCCGAAAGTCGTCGAGTAGGCGCAACTTCCACGAAGGACGCCTGCCGCGCCCGCCGGCCCCGCCCGACGGAACGCCCCCGACCCGCATCGCGGCCGAACGGCCGAGGACGAACAGCGTGACAGACCTCAACGAACTCAGCCTCGCCGAGGCGCGCGACGGCCTGAAGGCCAAGACCTTCTCCGCCCGCGAGATCGCGCAGGCGCACATCGCGGCGCTGGAGAAGGCGCGGGTCCTCAACGCCTACCTGCTGGAGACGCCCGACCGCGCCCTGACGATGGCGGACGCCTCCGACGCGAAGATCGCCAAGGGCGACGCCGGCCCGCTCGAAGGGCTGCCGCTCGGCATCAAGGACCTGTTCTGCACCGAGGGCGTCGTCACGACCGCGGGCTCCAGGATCCTCGAGACCTTCGAGCCGCACTACGAATCCGCCGTCTCGGCCAACCTCTGGCGCGACGGCGCGGTGATGCTGGGCAAGCTTAACCTCGATGAGTTCGCGATGGGCTCCTCGAACGAGACCAGCGCCTACGGCGACGTGATCTCGCCGTGGCGCCGGCAGGAAAACGGCGTCCTCTCCGACGCCAAGATCGTCCCGGGCGGCTCGTCGGGCGGCTCGGCGGCGGCGGTCGCCGCGCATCTCTGCCTCGGCGCCACCGCGACCGACACCGGCGGCTCCATCCGGCAGCCGGCCGCCTTCACGGGCACCGTCGGCATCAAGCCGACCTACGGCCGCGTCTCGCGCTGGGGCACGGTGGCCTTCGCCTCCTCCCTCGACCAGGCCGGCCCGATCGCCCGCACGGTGCGCGACTGCGCGATCCTGCTCGGCTCGATGGCCGGCCCGGACGCGCGCGACACCACCTGCGTCGACCTCCCGGTGCCGGATTTCGAGGACGCGGTCTCGCGCGGGGTGAAGGGCCTGACCATCGGCATTCCGAAGGAGTATCGGGTCGAGGGCATGCCCGCCGAGATCCAGAAGCTCTGGGACGACGGCGCCGCCTGGCTGAAGGATGCCGGCGCGACGATCCGCGAGATCTCGCTGCCCCACACCAAGCTGGCGCTGCCGGCCTACTACATCGTCGCGCCGGCCGAGGCCTCCTCGAACCTCGCCCGCTACGACGGCGTGCGCTACGGCCTGCGGGTGCCCGGCAAGGACATCGCCGCGATGTACGAGAACACCCGCGCGGCTGGGTTCGGCCGCGAGGTCAAGCGCCGGATCATGATCGGCACCTACGTGCTCTCGGCCGGCTACTACGACGCCTACTACGTCCGCGCCCAGAAGATCCGCACGCTGATCAAGCGCGACTTCGAGGAGGCCTACGCGGCCGGTGTCGACGCGATCCTGACGCCGGCGACGCCGTCCGCCGCCTTCGGCATCGGCGAGAAGGCCTCGGCCGACCCGGTCGAGATGTACCTCAACGACGTCTTCACCGTGACGGTGAACATGGCCGGTCTTCCCGGCATCGCGGTGCCGGCCGGCCTCGACGGCCAGGGCCTGCCGCTCGGGCTCCAGCTCATCGGCCGCCCCTTCGACGAGGAGACCCTGTTCGCCACCGCCGAGGTGATCGAGCGCGCCGCCGGACGCACGGTCCTGCCGAAGGCCTGGTGGTGACGGTCCCCTACTATCCCTGGACGGTCTGGATCTGGGCCGGGTTCGACCCGCTCCTGATCGCGGTCTGCCTCTATCTCGGCTGGTCGGCCGATCAGTTCGGCAAGCTGTTCGTTGCGGTCATCGCCGGCTTCGTCGCCGCGGTGCTGTTCTCCTGGGCGGTCACCGCGATCGGCATCCCGTGGCCGGCGCCGGTCAGCCACGACGGGCCGACCTTCTTCCCGGTGCGGGTGGGCGCGGCCATCCTGTGGTCGATCCTCGGCTTCACCGCCCGGCGAATCCTGCGGCCGCACGCGCCTTGACCGGTCCCCGCACCGCCACGACACTCCGCGGCGCCCCGGCGCCCCGTTGCATGAAAGTCCGAGCATGACGGCTCCCGTGAACCCCAAGAAGCTCATCAAGGGCGCCGAGCACGACTGGGAGGTCGTGATCGGCATGGAGATCCACGCCCAGGTCACCAGCCGCTCGAAGCTGTTCTCCGGCGCTTCCACCGAGTTCGGGGCCGAGCCGAACGACCACGTCTCGCTGGTCGATGCGGCGATGCCCGGCATGCTGCCGGTGATCAACGAGGAATGCGTGGCCCAGGCGGTGCGCACCGGCCTCGGCCTGAAGGCGCGGATCAACCACCGCTCGGTGTTCGACCGGAAGAACTACTTCTACCCGGACCTGCCGCAGGGCTACCAGATCTCGCAGTACAAGGACCCGATCGTCGGCGAGGGCGAGGTCGTCGTCGACCTGCTCGACGGCGAGTCGATCACCGTCGGGATCGAGCGGCTGCACCTCGAGCAGGATGCCGGAAAGTCGCTGCACGACCAGAACCCGACCCAGAGCTTCGTCGACCTTAACCGCTCCGGCGTCGCGCTGATGGAGATCGTCTCGCAGCCGGACCTGCGCTCCTCCGAGGAGGCCCGCGCCTACATGACCAAGCTGCGCACCATCCTGCGCTACCTCGGCACCTGCGACGGCGACATGGAGAAGGGCAGCTTGCGCGCCGACGTGAACGTCTCGGTGCGCCGTCCCGGCCAGCCGCTCGGCACCCGCTGCGAGATCAAGAATGTCAACTCGATCCGCTTCATCGGCCAGGCGATCGAGTCGGAGGCGCGGCGCCAGATCGCGATCATCGAGGATGGCGGCACGATCTCCCAGGAGACCCGCCTGTACGATCCGGCCAAGGGCGAGACCCGCTCGATGCGCTCCAAGGAAGAGGCGCACGACTACCGGTACTTCCCCGATCCGGACCTGCTACCGCTCGAGTTCGACCAGGCTTACGTCGACGCCCTCGCCGAGGGCCTGCCCGAGCTGCCGGACGCCAAGAAGGCGCGCTTCGTCGCCGATTTCGGGCTCAGCGCCTACGACGCCAACGTGCTCGTGGCCGAGCGGGCGTCGGCCGACTACTACGAGGCGGTGGCGCGCGGGCGCGACGGCAAGGCGGCCGCGAACTGGGTGATCAACGAGCTGTTCGGCCGCCTCAACAAGGAAGGCATCGGCATCGACGCGACGCCGGTCTCCGCCGACCAGCTCGGCCGGATCATCGACCTGATCGGCGAGGGCGTCATCTCGGGCAAGATCGCCAAGGACCTGTTCGAGATCGTCTGGACGGAAGGCGGAGACCCGCGCGCGGTCGTCGAGGCCCGCGGCATGAAGCAGGTCACCGATACCGGCGCGATCGAGGCGGCGGTCGACGACATCATCGCCAAGAACCACGACAAGGTTCAGCAGGCGAAGGAGAAGCCGACGCTGCTCGGCTGGTTCGTCGGCCAGACCATGAAGGCCACCGGCGGCAAGGCGAACCCGGCGGCGGTAAACGCCCTGCTCAAGAGCAAGCTCGGGATCGAGTAGAATCTGAGAACCGGGCGGAAGCGGCCGAGCCGGGGCATTTCGCGCATTCGAAGGCGAGCCGTGCCGGCCGCTTCTGCGCCCCTGAGGCCGCTTCCGTCCGTCGTCCGTCTGATGCCGCTGGACCTCGGGCCGAACAGGTCACGAAGTCGTCGTGGCGGCGTCGCGCTGCGGTGGAGTCATGCTCGTCTCCTCCTGCCTGCTCCGGCGGAAGGCTCACCCCACCGGTCGGCCTCGGCTTCGCCATCGGCGAAGCACGGAGATAGACTGATCCCGACAGACCATGACGTCAAGCGTGCATTTCGGCTGCTCTTTCCAGTCTTCGCATGTGCGAATAGTCGATCGCACCGCAAAAGATCGCCTGGACGATGATGAGCGACCTCTTGATGCGTCGCGACATCGATCGGGTCGGCGTCGCAAGCTCTGCGAGATCCTTAAGATCGACCGGTCCTACGGCCCGTCGCTCATGTTGTTCTCGACCATGTGGGGCACGGCGCGATCGAACGATTCGTCGGTGTTGCCGCGCAGGTCGACGCTGCAGGCCTGCTTCGGCGCGTCGTCGGCGACCGGCTTCACGTAGACATCGAGGTCGAGGATCAGGTTCGAGACCTTCTGGACCTCGCCGGTGATCGCGGTGTCGGCCCCAAGCCTTTTCGCGACGGTGACGGCGCAGCTGTTGCGGCGACGCAGGTCCGCTCTCCTGGCGACCTCCTCCTGGTCCGGCTCGGCCGAGACCACCGTGAACAGGCCCTTCTTCTGCAGAAGGTCGCGAAACACGGTGCCGATGCGCTTCAGGCGCCCCATCTCGGCCGCGTCGGGGGCGACGGGCGACCGGTTCGCGAACTGGACGTCGAACACCGCCGCCTTGGCTGGCGCGGCCCGGGCGCCGGTCGCGGCCAGCGCCAGCCCGGCGGCGGCGATGAGGACGTGCAGGGGGCGGCGTGTCATGGCGTTCCTCGCGAGCCCGCGCATCCGGGCGCGCCGGTACAGGGACACGCGGCAGGCCGCAACTTTCTGCAACACGGCCCGGCGGGCTCGGACGGCGCCGGCCTCAGCGCTTCTCGGCCTCCGCCTCCCGGGTCGGCGCCGGCTCGCCGGTGATGCGCCGGCGCAGATTCATGAACCAGGCCGGCGGCGGCGTGCCGCCCTCGCCGACGACGACCGTCGCGGTCATGCCGGCGACCAGGGGAACACCCGGCGGCACGTGGCCGAGGCGGATCCGCACCGGCACCCGCTGCGCCAGCCGCACCCAGGTGTAGACCGGATCGACGTTGGGGAGGCCCTGCGTGCTCGGTGCCGCATTCGCGGTGGAGATGCCCTGCGTGATGCTCTCGACCGTGCCGCGCAGGTGCCCGGAATAGCCCATCAGCGCCATCTCGGCCGGGTCGCCGACATGGATGTTCTCCATCTTGGTCTCCTCGAAATACCCGTCGACCCAGAACGAGTCCGTGTCGATCACCGAGATGTTCGAGGTGCCCGTCGAGGCGTAGTCGCCGGTGCGCAGCAGCAGGTTGGTCACGCGGCCGTTGACGGTGGACTTCACCTGGGTGCGCGCGAGGTTGGTCTTGGCCTGCGACAGCTGCGCCTTGGCGGTCTCCAAGGCCGCCTCGGCGATCTTGGCGGTGCCCGCGTATTGCTGCTTCTCCTCGACGGAGGTCGAGACCGTGGTCAGCGCCTGCCGCCGCGCCGACTGGGCGTTCTTGACGGAAAGGTCGGCCTCGCGGTTCTTCACCTCGGCCTCGGCCGAGGCGACGTTCACCTCGAAGTCGAACGGATCGATCACGTAGAGAACGTCGCCGCGCTTCACGGTCTGGTTGTCGCCGACGCGAAGCTCGACGATCTGCCCCGACACCTGCGGCGCGATGCTGGCGACCTGAACCCGCACCCGCCCGTCGCGCGTCCACGGCGCGGTGACGTAGTACGACCAGACCACCGCCGCGGCGAGGAACGCGAGCAGCAGGATCACCCCGGTCGCGGCGAGCCGGAAGACCTTTCCGATGCGCCCGCGCCGGGCACGGGCCGGGCGGTCGTCGGCGAGCGCCGGCGGGTCGGCGCGCGTCGCGTCCGCGCGATCGGCCGTCGAGGCCTTGGGGTCGTCCTCGTCGGCCATCACAGCAACACGATCAGGAGGGCGAGCACGCAGACGTAGATCCCGGCCTCTGCGAGCGGCGGGTTGGCGACGTAACGGCTGAAGCGGATGCGCGCGAAGACGAAGCGTAGCGCGATCAGGATCGCGAAGGCGCCGAGCGCATAGGCGACGAAGGGCGAGACCAGGATCCCGCCGATTTGCAGTTCGTGACGCATCGTCGCCTTCCGGGACCCCTTCGTTTCAAAAACCGGGCATGTCGAGGCGCACGAGGAAGCGCCGATGACGCTCGATAACGCGTGCGGCGGCCACCAGGTCGGTCGCCGCGCGCGCGACCGTCATGCGCGTGCCGCGCTCGTGATCGGCCGCGGCGCGGAGGAGGTCGCGGGCCGCGTCCTGCAGGCGCCAGGCATCGCCGCGCGCCAAAGCCTCGCGGCCCTTCGCAGCGGGGGCACGCATCGCCTCGGTGCCGGTCAGCAGCCGCATCTGAGCGTGCGCACGCGCCGCCGCGGATTCGAGCTGCGACAGGGCGAAGGCGTGCACCATCGCCATGTGCCGCACGGCGCGGCTGCCGGAGGTGTATCCGGCGAACTGGAACAAGCGGTCGGCGTTCAGGCTGGTCCGCGTGGTCGCGTCGCCGCCTTCGCCCGCCAGCGCTTCCGCCAGGGCGCGCTTGGCGGAATCGAGGGCAAAGGCGCGATGCTGCGAGGCCGAGATCGGCAGCACCAGCCGGACGGCGAGGAACAGGATGACCGCGGAGGCCATCACCAGCACCGCGTTCATCAGGAAGGTCTGCGGGTCGTAGCTCTGCGGGTTCTCGGGCGCGATCAGCACGGGCGTGAACACCAGCGCGATGAAGCCGATGCCGAAGGTGGACGGGTTCAGCGACAGGAAGCAGGCGACGAACACCGGCACGATCATCGCGATCGCGAGCAGCGGGAAACCCTGGTTCCCGTTGAGGAAGCCGAACAGCACGATGCCGGCGAACAGCGAGGCCAGCGGCATGCCGATGAGGACGCCGACGGCGAACTTCTTCGGATCGGGCGCGGTCGAGGACAGCGCGCAGGTCGAAGCGACCTGGACCAGCGCGAACGAGGTCTGCGGCAGGCCCGAGAGGACCATGAAGGCGGCTGTGAGCCCGAAGCCGATCGCCACCCGCAACGCGGCGCGCAGGGCCACGGGGAAGTCGCGGTGGGTCGGAAGCTTGACGTCGCGCAGCGGCACGTGGCCGTCGGCGAGGGCGCGCAGGCCGTCGTCGGCGAAAGTCGCGGCGTTGACGAAGTCGAGGCAGCGCTGGAGCGCCACCAGCTCGTCCAGCGGCCGGCGCCCATCGCGGACCGCCGCGTCGACGAGGTCGCGCAGGCGTGCATCGATCCGGTCGAGGCGGCCGGCATCCGGTTCGCCGACCCCGCCGGACGCGACCTCGCGGCACAGCCCGATCGCCTCCTCGACCGCCGAGCTCGGATGGCGCAGGGACGCGGCCGCGTTCGCCGCGGCACGGCTCGCCGCCGCCATCACGTAGAGCGCCGCGATGGCGCTGCGGGCGCCGGCCGCCCGGTAGGGGCCGTCGTCGAGCTCGCCGGCGATCGCGCTGGCATCCGCCCGCATCGGCGCGATCGTCCGGATCAGCGCGGCGGTGCGCAGCGGCCCGGGATCGCCCGAGGTGAACGCCTCGCGGGCGAAGGTCCTGGTGCCCGTGTAGGCCGAGGCCAGCGTCGGCAGCAACGTTCGCCACGTGCTCGGCGAGGCGAGGGCGTCGTTGATGAAGGTGATGGTGACGATCGCGACCGTGATCGCGGCCAGGCGCCCGACCGCCGCGTCGAACGTCGTCTGGGGCGCATCGATATGTGCGAGCGCGATGATCGCCACGGTGTAGCCGGACAGCATCGCGCCGTAGGCGCGGGTGTCCTGCAGGTACTGGGCGATGAAGACGCAGACCCCGATCCAAACCGCGAACGCGACCAGCAGCGTCACCCGGTCCTGCGCGAACAGCGCCATGAACACGATCGCGACGATGCCGCCGATCACGGTGCCGAGGAAGCGGTAGGCGGCCTTCGAGATCGCCTGCCCGCGCTTCGGCTGCGCCAGGATTGCCACGCCGGTGGCGGCCGACGACGCGCTGTCGAGCTGCAACCAGAACGCGGCGTAAAGCGCCAGCATCATCGCCAGCCAGATCCGCAGGGCGAACGCCCAGGCGGCCGGCTTCGGCACGATCGCGTCGAGCCGGTCGACCATCCGGCCGAGCCAGGGCGTGGTTTCGGTGGCGGCCTCGCTCATCGCGCCGGCGTGCCGGGGGCGGCCCCTGTCTCCACGATCGCGGCGGCGTCCCGCGCCCGCCCGGCGATCCGCGCCTGCCACAGGCAGAGCAGCGGCGTGACGCCGAGCTCCATGCCGAGCGCCGCGAGCATCGTCAGCGACGGGACGCCGGTGAGCCACAGGCCGAGCAGGCGCGCGAGCCCGCCGAGCACGACGACGAGGGTGAGGAACCGGAAGAGCCGGCCCTTCTCCTCGATCCCGGCGACGCAGGTCAGGAACAGGATGCCGATGCCGGTGAGCAGGCCGGACAGGTAGCGGAAATGGCTGTCGGCCGAGATGTCGGGCAGGCCGGCCTCCAGGCCGTTCATGCCGAAGACCACGCCATACAATCCGGCGGCGATCGGAACGATCGCCGCGACCGCCACCGTGCGCTGCAGCGCCTGTCGTTCCGTCATCATCGCGTTCGGTTACGCTTGAGTACCAGAACGCACAACCCGCCGGAACGCAGGACGATCCGTCAGGCCTTCTCGCCCTTCAGGCGCTTGTTGCACTTGCTCCAGTATTGCGGCCACTTCGGACCCTGCGACACCTTCTCGGCGTCGGCTAGCGCCCGCCACTGCGCGCCGCAGGTCTTCTGGCGCTGGCGCGCCGCCATCTGCCCCGCGCTCGGGGCGGCGTCGGGCTTGGCCGCTGGCGCGGCCGGCGCGGCCATCGGCGTCTCGGTCGGCTTGGCCGCGGGCGGATCCTTGGCCAGGACCGGCTGTGCGAGGGCCAGCGGAACGGCGAAGGCGGCGATCGCGAGGAAACGGGCGAACATGACGGCGGACCCTCCGGGGCGGCACGTCGAATCGCGACGTGCGCTACCTCGCCCCACCACATCGCCAAGCTTGGCCGAGGACAAGGTCGAACGACCGAGCGGCAACAGGCGACCCGGTGATCTCTCGAAAACGTGAGCGGTGATCGGGCGCCCTTGAGTACGCGCCGAGTTCCGAGGTAGCTACCGTCGGCAGACGGGGCCCGTCGTGACGGCCGGCCGATCCGTTGAGAGCGAAGGCAAGCGATGGCGGCCGTGACCGGCAAACCGATCGATCTCCACACCTGGAGCACGCCGAACGGCTGGAAGATCCCGATCATGCTGGAGGAGTGCGGCCTGCCGTATCGGGTCGTCCCGGTCGATATCGCCAAGGGCGAGCAGATGGCGCCCGCGTTCCTCGAAATCTCGCCCAACAACAAGATCCCGGCGATCGTCGATCACGACGGGCCGGGCGGCGAGCCGGTCTCGATCTTCGAATCCGGCGCGATCCTGCAATACCTCGGGCGCAAGACCGGCCGCTTCTATCCGGCCGACGAGCGGGCGCGCGTCGCGGTCGACGAGTGGCTGTTCTGGCAATGCGCCGGCTTCGGGCCGATGCTCGGCCAGACCCACCATTTCAAGATCTACGCGAAGGAGAAGATCCCCTACGCGATCGAGCGGTTCACCGCCGAGACCAACCGGCTCTACGGCGTGCTCGACAGGCGGCTGGCGGATCGCGAGTACCTCGCCGGGGACTACTCCATCGCCGACATGGCGACGGTGCCGTGGGCGAAGTTCACCGGCAAGCAGGGCGTCGACCTCGGGGCGCTGCCGAACGTAAAGGCGTGGCTCGACCGGGTCCTGGCACGGCCCGCCGTGCAGAGAGGCCTCTCCGCGATCTGATCGGGCGCGCCGGCATGCTGATCGGACGCCGCCATCGACGGCGTCCGCAGGGGAGTGGTCCCGCCTACTTGGCGGCGGGCTTGGCCGGCTTCTGCGGCGCCGGCTCGGCGCCGACATTCGCGGCCTGCTGGTTCACGTCCGGCACCCTGGTCCAGGTCTGCGAGCCGCACAGCACCTTGAGCAGGCAGCCCGAGACCGACAGCTCCGAGGCGTTCTCACGCTCGAGGCTGACCTGATAGATCTTGCCTTCCTCGATGTTGTAGATGCTGCCGGAGAACTTCGCCTCGTCCGGCTGCAGGCCCTCGATCAGCGGCAGGCCGAGTACGGGGCGCGAGCGCTTCTTCGGATCGGGGTTCTTGATGTCGGTGCGCGGCGCGCCGGCTTCCGTGGTGGCGACCTTGAGCCACACCACCTTGCCGCAGACCTGAGCCTGGCCGGCGCCGCAGCGGTCGATGCGGATCTTCGCGCGGCCGTCCTCGGTCAGCCAAGTGCCGGAGGGATCCTTGCTCGACTGGGCGTGGGACGAGGCGATGCCGGCGAGGAGGAGGGTGGCGGCGAGGGCGAGACGCATGCAGGTAGCTCCGAAGCTGGCGCCTGACGGCGCGGGGCGGGTGGAGTTCGTGAGATCACTCAGCCACCGCATTCGGGCGATTTTTCGGCAGTGTTGCAGCGTTGCCATGGCCAAGCATCGGGCAGGCTCGGGTTGAGGGTGTCCGGCGCCCTCGCTATAAGCCCGGCGCCAAAGCGTTTTTCGCGACGCGCTTGCTGGCGTTTTTCATTTTTATCCGAAGCGGACTGACCATGGCCACCGAGCGCACCTTCTCCATCCTCAAGCCCGACGCGACCAAGCGGAACCTCACCGGCGCCGTCAACGCGGTCATCGAGAAGGCGGGCCTGCGGATCGTCGGCCAGCGCCGCATCCAGATGAGCCAGGCCCAGGCCGAGAAGTTCTACGAGATCCACAAGGAGCGCCCGTTCTTCGGCGAGCTCGTGACCTTCATGACCTCGGGCCCGGTGGTGGTTCAGGTGCTTGAGGGCGAGAACGCCGTCGCGAAGTACCGTGAGGTGATGGGTGCGACGAACCCGGCCCAGGCCGCCGAGGGCACCATCCGCAAGACCTTCTCGGAATCGGTCGGCGAGAACACCGTCCACGGCTCCGACAGTGCCGACAACGCCAAGATGGAAATCGCGCAGTTCTTCCAGGATTCCGACATCGTCGGCTGAGGAACGCGGGAACCACGTGCCCGAGGGTGGTCGCCGGAACACACCGGGGACGCCTTCGGCTCGGTAGAACGCCACATCGCCCGGAATGGAGGGCGGTGTGGCCGCACCGTCATTGACGAAGCAGGCGGCCAGAGAGTCCAACGGCGTCGGATTTCCAGATCTCGCCAATGGACCTGCCATGACGACCCGCCGCCTGTCCCTGATCGCCGCCGGCCTGCTCTCGCTCGCCGCGACCGCCGCCCTCGCCAGCGGGTCCTCCGCGCCGTTCGATCAGTACCAGCCCGACCCGGCGCTGCGCACGGTGCCGAAGGCCAACCTCGAAGGCCGCGTGCGCCACGCCTGCGCCGTGGTCCAGGCCCGCATCACCAACGCGCCGGAAGCCTCGCTGGAGCGCCCCTGCGGCTGCTACGCGAAGCAGACCATGCGCTCGCTCGACGAGTCCGAGATCGAGGCCTACCGCGCCACCGGCTACTTCAACGATTCCGCCCGCGCCAAGGCGCTGAACGCACTGGATTCGTGCAAGCTGCAGCGGCCGGTCTAGAAACAAGTACGAGGCCTTCCCTCTCCCTTCTGCGGGGGGAGGGAAGGCGCGGAACGCTACAGGCTCAGCAGGGCCGCGTCGGCCGCGCCGCGATCGTCGTCGATCACGACGCGCTCGCCCTCCAACCGGGCACGCCCCCCCGCCACCAGCGCTAGCGCTGCCGGGTAGAGCCTGTGCTCCTGCACGATCACCCGCGCCGCGAGGCTGTCGGGATCGTCGCCCGAACGCACCGGGACCGCCGCCTGCGCCACGATCGGGCCGGCATCGAGTTCCGGCACCACGTAATGCACCGTGCAGCCGTGGAGGCGGACGCCGGCGGCGAGCGCCTGCGCGTGGGTGTGCGTGCCCTTGAACAGCGGCAGCAGGGACGGGTGGATGTTGATCATCCGCCCGGCCCAGGCCTCGGCGAAGCCCGCCGAGAAGATCCGCATGAAGCCGGCGAGGCACACCAGCTCGACGCCGGCCGCGCGCAGCTCGGCATCGAGAGCGGCGTCGAAGGTCGCGCGGTCCGAGAACGTGGTGTGGTCGATCGCGTGCGCCGGGATGCCGACGGAACGCGCATGGGCGAGGCCGCCGGCCTCCGGCCGGTTCGAGAGCACCAGCACGATCTCGGCCGGGTAATCCGGCGCCTTCGCCGCCTCGATCAGCGAGACCATATTCGAGCCGCGGCCCGAGATCAGGATCGCGACGCGCGTTCTGGGCCCCGCCGACATCAGAGCGCGAGGCGGCCGGTGAACGCGACGGGCTCCGGGCCGCGGGCGGTGATCGCCCCGAGCCGCACCGGTGCCTCGCCGGCCTCGGCGAGGGCCCGAATCACCGCCCCGGCGCGGTCCTCGGCGACCACCAGCACCATGCCGATGCCGCAGTTGAAGGTGCGCAGCATCTCGGCTTCGGCGACGCCCCCCTCCCGCGCGAGCCAGCCGAAGACCGGCGGCGGGCGGACCACGTCGAGGTCGATCGTGATGCCGACGTCGTCGGGCAGGACGCGGGGCAGGTTGTCCGGGAAGCCGCCGCCGGTGATGTGGGCGAGCGCCTTGATCCCGTCGGTCGCCTTCAGCACCGCGAGCAGCGGCTTCACGTAGATCCGCGTCGGCTCCAGCAACGCCTCGCCCAGCGTCCTTCCGGTGGCGAACGGCGCGGCCGCGTCCCAGGCCAGGCCGGTGCGCGCGACGATGCGGCGGACCAGCGAGAAGCCGTTCGAGTGCACGCCGGAAGAGGGCAGGCCGAGCACCGCGTCGCCGGCGCGGATGCCGGGCTTCGGCAGCAGGGTGCCGCGCTCGGCCGCGCCGACCGAGAACCCGGCGAGGTCGTAGTCTGCGCCGTCGTAGAGGCCCGGCATCTCGGCGGTCTCGCCGCCGATCAGGGCGCAGCCGGCCTGGCGGCAGCCCTCGGCGATGCCGCGGACGATGTCGGCGCCGACGCCCGGCACGAGCTTGCCGGTGGCGTAGTAGTCGAGGAAGAACAGCGGCTCGGCGCCCTGGACGATGATGTCATTGACGCACATCGCCACGAGGTCGATGCCGATCGTGTCGTGCCGACCGGTCTCGATCGCGATCTTCACCTTGGTGCCGACGCCGTCGTTGGCGGCCACCAGGATCGCGTCCTTGAAGCCCGCGGCCTTGAGGTCGAACAGGCCGCCGAACCCGCCGATCTCGGCGTCGGCGCCGGGCCGGCGCGTGGCGCGCACCAGCGGCTTGATGGTCTCGACCATCGCGTTGCCGGCATCGATGTCGACGCCCGCATGCGCGTAGGTCAGCCCGTTCGTGGTCTCGGCCGTCATCGGCGTCCCGTTCCTGTGGTCCGGGGCTGCTTTAGCTGAGATTCGCGCCGACCGAACCCGTCAGGCCACAAGAAAATGACGCGCCGCGGCCGCTCCACGGCAGGGCAGGCACCGGCGGCCGCCTTGACCGTTCGGAACCGCCTTCCCACTGTCCCACGCGAGTTCGCAGGGGAGGGCGTCGATGCGCGGCAGGGCTGTGATCGGTCTGGCGGCGCTCGTCGGCCTCGGCATCGTGGTCTACCTGCTGCGGGAGGTGATGCTGCCCTTCGTGGCCGGCATCGCGCTCGCCTACCTGCTCGATCCGCTGGCCGACCGGCTCGAGCGCCTCGGCCTCGGTCGGCTGACGGCGAGCCTGCTGATCCTGGCGATGTTCGTCGCCGGCCTGATCGTGTCGCTGCTGATCCTGGTGCCGCTCGCCGCCAACCAGGTCGCGGCGCTGATCAACAGCCTGCCCGGCATGATCGGGCGGCTGCAGGGCATCATCGCCGAGCGGGCCGGCCCGGTGCTGCAGCGGCTCGGCGGCGCCGACGTGGTCAACGAGCTGCAATCCTCCGTCGGGACCCTCGCGACGCAGGGCGGCGCGTGGCTGCTCGCCTTCCTCAAGTCGATCTGGTCCGGCTCGCAGGCCGTGATCTCGGTGATCTCGCTGCTGGTGGTGACGCCGGTGGTCGCGTTCTACATCCTCGTCGACTGGGACCGGATGATCGCGACGCTCGACACCTGGGTGCCGCCGCGCCACCGCACGACGGTGCGCCGGCTCGCCGCGCAGATCGATCGCGCGATCATCGGCTTCGTCCGCGGCCAGACGCTGGTCTGCCTGATCCTCGGCACCTTCTACGCGGTCGTCCTCTGGCTCGTCGGGCTGAACTTCGGCGTGCTGATCGGGCTGATCGCCGGCTTCCTCACCTTCATCCCGTATGTCGGCACGCTCACCGGCTTCCTGCTCTCGGTCGGCGTCGCGCTGGTGCAGTTCTGGCCGGGCTCGGACTGGCTGCATCTCGGGCTGACGGTGGGCGTGTTCCTCGTCGGGCAGTTCCTCGAGGGCAACGTGATCGCGCCCAAACTCGTCGGCGAATCCGTCGGCCTGCATCCGGTCTGGCTGATGTTCGCGCTGCTCGCCTTCGGCTCGCTGTTCGGCTTCCTCGGGCTGCTGCTCGCAGTGCCGGTTGCGGCCTCGATCGGCGTCGTCGTGCGCTTCGCCCTGTCGCGCTACCTGCAGAGCCGGCTCTACCACGCCGAGCAGCCGGCGCTGATCGAGGTGCCGCGGCCTTGAGCCTTGGCGCTTGACTGTCGGGCCGGCACGGTCACCCTGGGCGCCGCATGCGCGAGAACGCCCCCCCGAAGCAACTGGCCTTCGACCTGCCGCTCGATCCGCGCTACGGCCGCGAGGATTTCCTGGTCGGCACGGCCAACGAGGCCGCCTACGCGTCGATCGAGGCCTGGCCCGATTGGCCGGACACCGTGCTCGTGCTCACCGGCCCGCCGGGCAGCGGCAAGAGCCATCTCGCCTCGATCTGGGCGACGCGGGCCCATGCCTGGACCGTGCCGGCGGCCGAGGTCACGGCGGAGACCGTGACCCACTGCATCTCGAACGGCGCCCTGGTGATCGAGGACATCGACCGCCCGGGCCGCGACGAGGCCGCCCTGTTCCACCTGCTCAACCTCGCCCGCGAGCGAAAATGCCCGGTGCTGCTGACCAGCGGCGCGGTGATCGACCAGATCGGCCTGACGGTGGCCGACCTGCGCTCGCGCCTGAGGCTGGCGCCGGGCGTCGCGATCCGCGAGCCCGACGACGCGCTGCTGCGCGCCGTCATCGTCAAGCTGTTCGTCGATCGGCAGCTCGTGGTCGATCTTCGGGTGATCGACGCCGTCGCCCTGCGCATCGACCGCTCCCTCGGGCGCGCCCGCGAGGTGGTGACCGAGCTCGACCGCGACGCCCTCGGCCGCGGCCGCCGCATCACGCGGCCGCTGGCGCTCGCCGTCCTCGAACGCCTCGGGATCGCGGATGGCGGCGACGACGAGGACGACTGATCGCGATCGGTCGGACGCCGCCGGCCATCGCCGAGGAACGGGCTCGCCCGTCGCCGACCGTCACGGCAGTGTCGCATTCCGGCAGAGCACCCATGTTAGGGACGCCGCGACAGGCGGCAGGTGAGGAGTGGCAGGGTTGTCGGACATCGAATCGAACGTGGACGCCCTCGATCGTGCGGACGACGTCACCGAAGCCGGAGACGACGCGGCGCCGAAGCGCGCGCCGCGCCGGGCGGCGGCATCCGCACGGACCTCGCGCCGTCCCTCAGCATCCGAGGCCGCCGCCGACGAGTGGCCGACCACCGCCGAGATCCCCGAGCCGCCGGCGGCCGACGACGACAAGGCCGCGCGCGAGACGATCCTCGAGGCCGGCCGCGCCCTGCGGCTTTCGCCGGAGCGCTTCGTCAACCGCGAGCTGTCGTGGCTGCAGTTCAACCGGCGCGTCCTCGAAGAGGCCGCGAACCCGTCGCATCCGCTGCTGGAGAAGCTGCGCTTCCTCTCGATCTCGGCCAACAACCTCGACGAGTTCTTCATGGTCCGCGTCGCCGGCCTGCACGATCAGGTCCGCGCCGGGCTGACGCTGCCGTCGCAGGACGGGCTGTCGCCGTCCGAGCAGTTCGCGCGCATCGGCACCGGCGTGTCGAAGCTCGCGGAGGACCAGCAGGCGCGCTGGCGCGAGCTGCGCGAGGAGCTCGACGGCGTCGTCGCCCTGGTCGAGCCCGACGCGCTGCGCCCGGAGCACGCCGCGTGGCTGGAGGAGTACTTCCTCAACCACGTCTTCCCGGTGCTGACGCCGCTAGCGATCGACCCGGCCCACCCGTTCCCGTTCATCCCGAACCTCGGCACCACCATCGCGCTGATGCTGATGCGTCCGCGCGACGGCCGCGTGCTGCGCGCGCTGATCCGCATGCCGGGCGTGCTCGACCGCTTCGTGCGGCTTCCGGCGATCGAGGACGACACGGTCGCGCGCTTCATCGCCATCGAGCAGGTGATCGTGCTGTTCACCGGGCGCCTGTTCCCGGGCTACCTGGTGAAGGGGCAGGGCGCCTTCCGGGTGATCCGGGATTCGGACCTCGAGATCGAGGAGGAGGCGGAGGACCTCGTCCTGCATTTCGAGACCGCGCTGAAGCAGCGCCGCCGCGGCATCGTCATCCGCCTCGAGGTCGAGTCCGGCATGCCGGAGGACCTGCGCAGCTTCGTCTGCGACGAGCTCGAGATCGGCGCGGACGCGGTGTTCATCGTCGAGGGCATGCTGGCGCTCAACGAGCTGTCGCAGATCGTCGGGATCGACCGGCCCGACCTCAAGTTCAAGCCGTACAATCCGCGCTTCCCCGAGCGCATCCGCGAGAGCGGCGGTGACGTGTTCGCGGCGATCCGCCAGAAGGATTTCTGCGTCCACCACCCTTACGAATCGTTCGATTCGGTGGTGCAGTTCCTGGCCCAGGCCGCCCGCGACCCGAACGTCGTCGCGATCAAGCAGACGCTCTACCGCACCTCGTCGAACTCGCCGATCGTCGCGGCGCTCGCCGAGGCCGCCGAGCTCGGCAAGTCGGTCACCGCGCTGGTCGAGCTGAAGGCGCGCTTCGACGAGGAGGCCAACATCCGCTGGGCGCGCAACCTCGAGAAGGCCGGCGCGCAGGTGGTGTTCGGCTTCGTCGAGCTGAAGACCCACGCCAAGCTGTCGATGGTGGTGCGGCGCGAGGGCGACAAGCTCGTGACCTACTGCCACGTCGGCACCGGCAACTATCACCCGATCACCGCCCGCATCTACACCGACCTGTCGTTCTTCACCGCCGACCCGGCGGTGGCGCGCGACGTCTCGCGGATCTTCAACTTCATCACCGGCTACGCCGAGCCGGCGCAGCTGGAGCGGATGTCGGTCTCGCCCCTGACCGCCAAGGCGCGGCTGCTGGCCGACATCGAGGCGGAGGCGGCCCACGCCAGGGCGGGCCGGCCGGCCGCGATCTGGATCAAGTGCAACTCGCTGGTCGACGCGCAGATCATCGACGCGCTCTACGATGCCTCGCAGGAGGGCGTGCAGATCGACTGCGTGGTCCGCGGCATCTGCTGCCTGCGGCCGGGCGTGCCGGGCCTGTCCGAGACGATCCGCGTGAAGTCGATCGTCGGGCGCTTCCTCGAGCACGGGCGCATCTACGCCTTCGGCAACGGCGTCGGGCTGCCGCACCCGAAGGCGACGGTCTACATCTCCTCGGCCGACCTGATGAGCCGCAACCTGGACCGCCGCGTCGAGTCGCTGCTGCCGATCAGCAACCCGACGGTCCATCAACAGGTTCTCGACCAGATCATGCTGGCCAACCTTCTCGACAACCGCCAGAGCTGGCGTGTACTGGCATCGGGCGGCGCCGAGCGCATCCACCCCGCCGAGGGCGAGGAACCGTTCAACGCGCACAAGTACTTCATGACGAACCCGAGCCTGTCCGGTCGCGGCAAGTCGTCGAAGAAGTCGAGCCCGCGGGCTCTCAGCCGTCGCGCGCAGCGGGGCTGATCGTCCGGCCCCCGGCCGGATACACGGATCGGGCGGTGCGGATCGCGCCGCCGGGTCATCCAGACGTGCGTTCGACGAGCCGATCGGTATCATACAGCGAGGTCGTTGCTTGGGTCCCCATCGCGCCAACCTCACGCTCGCCCATTCCGCCGACCGGGAGCCGGCCTTGGTCAACGCGCCCGTCGCGATCATCGACATCGGCTCGAACTCGGTCCGCCTCGTCGCCTATGACGGCCTGAGCCGGGCCCCGACGCCGCTCTACAACGAGAAGGTCCTGTGCGGGCTCGGCCGCAACGTCCTCACCACCGGCCGCCTCAACGACGAGGCGGTGCGCCGGGCGCTCGCCGCGCTCGCCCGCTTCCGGGTGCTGTGCGAGACCATGCGGGTTTCGCGCCTGTTCGTGCTCGCCACCGCCGCGGCCCGCGACGCCTCCAACGGGCCCGCCTTCCTCGAGGCCGCCGAGGCGGCCTGCGGCACGCGCATCGAGCTGTTGTCGGGGCGGCGCGAGGCCGAGCTGTCGGCGCTCGGCGTGGTCTCGGGCTTCCATGCGCCGGACGGCGTCGTCGGCGACCTCGGCGGCGGCTCGCTGGAACTCGTCGACGTGCGCGGCGCCGTGGTCGGGCAGGGCGTGACGATGCCGCTCGGCGGCCTCGCGCTGCAGGACCTCTCCGGCGGCTCGCTGAAGAAGGCCGGCAAGATCGTGCGCGAGCACATGAAGAAGGCCGCGCCGCAGCTCGAGACCCTGCGCGGCCGCACCTTCTACGCGGTCGGCGGCACCTGGCGGGCGCTCGCCCGCCTGCACCAGGCCGCGCGGCAATATCCCGTCCACGTGATGCACGGCTACAGCGTCGAGCCGACGGACGAGCTGAGCTTCCTCCAGGTCGTCGAGCAATCCGACGCCGCGACGCTGCAGGACGTCGAGGCGATCTCCGAGGCGCGGCGACCGCTCCTGGCCTACGGCGCGGTGGTGCTGGAGGAGATCATCCGCGTCGGCCGCCCGCGCGAGGTCGCGATCTCGGCCTCCGGCGTGCGCGAGGGCCTGCTCTACGAGCAGGTCGACCGCGAGACCCGGGCGCTCGATCCGCTGCTCGCCTCCTGCGCCGAGCTGAATCAGCTGCGCGCGCGTTCGCCGCGCCACGCCGACGAGCTGATCGCCTGGACCGATCGGTTCGTGGCGGCGCTGGACGGGCCGGAGACCGCCGACGAGCGCCGGCTGCGCCACGCCGCCTGCCTCCTGTCCGACATCGGCTGGCGGGCGCATCCCGACTACCGCGGCGAGCAGAGCATCGCGATCATCCAGAACGCGGCCTTCGTCGGCATCGACCATCCCGGCCGCGGCTTCCTCGCCCTGGCGATCTACTTCCGCCACGAGGGCGTCGCCCCGGAGAAGGCGACCCCCATGCTGCGGGTGCTCGCGGGCCCGCGCCTGTTCGAGCGCGCCCGCCTCATCGGCGCGCTGCTGCGCGTCGCCTTCCCGATGACCGCCGGCATGGAAGGCGCGCTCCGCCGCATGCCGCTCAGCATCGAGGACGGCCGCGTCGTCCTGAGCCTGCCGCCCGAATGGGACGCGCTGAACGGCGACCGCCTGCTCAACCGGGTCCGGGGCCTCGCCCGCATCGCCGGCCTGGAAGGGCGCGTCCGCGTCGGGTGACAATCCGGGTACGGGACCGGAGCGTGGCGCTCCGGTCGGGGCTCAAGCCGTTCGCTCGGCGAAGATCGCCTTCTTCACGATGGCGTGGACGCCCCAGTTGCCGTCGACCACCTGCGTGATGCCGAAATCAACCGCGATCGACATCAGCGAGATCGCCTCGTCCTCGGTCAGTCCCTTCGCGTGCATCAGGAACTGCCGCATCTTGCGGAAGGCGTCGCGCATCGCGAGGTCGATCGAGGACTTCTGGAAGATCGCGTCCTGCGCGGCCGGCCCGAGGTCCTTGAGGTAGTTCGGATAGCTGAAGCCCGAGAGGACCCACTCGTCGCGCGTCTCGATCATCGGGAAGTCGAGGCTCTCGAGCGCGGTGCCGGGCAGGTCCTGCTTCTTGTGCAGCACGAACTGGAACGTGCCGGTGAGCGAGCACTCGATCGCGGTGCCGCAGAGTTCCGAATCGCCCTGGCTAGCATGCGGATCGCCGACCGAGAACAGCGCACCCGGCACGGCGACCGGATAGTACATCGTCGCCCCCTTGCCGATGCGCCAGTTGTCGATGTTGCCGCCGGTGTAGCTCGGCGGGATCGAGTTCACCATGTCGGCTTCGGCCGGCGCCAGGCCCATCGTCCCGAAATGGGGGCGGATCGGCACGCGGATGCCCTTCAGGACGTCGAAGTTGCGCTCGGTCTTGGTGTGATCGACCAGCAGCCCCGGATAGTCGATCGTCGGGTGCGCGATCCCGTTCGGGTCGGTCACGCCGGGCCAGCGGAAGCTGTAGACCGCCTTCGCCCAGTCGCGCGTGCCGGTGGCGTCGACCTCGTAGATCGTCACCACCTCGCGCGGCCGGTCGCCGGTGATGAGGTCCTTGTAGTGGTAGCCCCACCAGGCGGCGGCGTTGCTGCCGAACGCCAGGCCCTTGAACTTCGGGTTGGCACAGGGCCGCGGCGCGACGTCGAGGATGCGGACCTCCAGCACGTCGCCCGGCTCGGCTCCGCGGATCGCCACCGGGCCGGTGCAGATGTGGACGCCGAGACCGCCGCCCGGCCCGAGCTTGGCATCCTCCGGGCCCGCCCCGCGCCGCGCGACGCCCTTCTTGTCCTTGGTCCACAGATAGACGCTCTCGGCACCCGGATCGCCCTGGATCATCCGCTCGGCATCGTCGCTGGCCTGGTGCGTGAGGGTCTCGATCGTGACGAAGTCGCCCGACGCGATCTCGACCTGCGGCTTCAGGTTCTTGCTGAAGTAGCCCCAGTGCACCGTGTCGGCGTTGGCCAGCAGCACCTGGTGCGTCGCCTGCCGCGGTCCGCGCGCCGCGCTGGTCTGGGCGAGCGCGGGCGTGACCAGGGACAAGCCGCCGGCCGCGAGCGCGGCAGCGCCGCCCGTGGCGACGAAGCCGCTCTTCAGGAAGGCGCGTCGCTCGGGCGCGAGATCGCCGAGGAAGCGGCGGCGGTGCTCTGCGAACGCCGCGCAGTTCGGATCGTCGCCCTGGCACATCGTCTCGACCCCCGGCATCCCACTCGGATCGGGAAATGCAAGGACACGGCCAGAGTCCCGGGCCGCTACTCCGACAGCATGCCCGCGCCGGGCTCGGCCGAGTCGAGCATCTGGCCGCCGCCCGCCTGGGCCTCGACCACCGCCGCGGTCGTCACGTTGACGATGCCGCGCGCCGTGACCGACGGCGTCAGGATGTGGGCGGGCTTGGCCGGGCCGATCAGCAGCGGGCCGACCGGGAGGGCGTCGGCGAGCACCTTGGCGAACTGGTAGGCGATGTTGGCCGCGTCCAGGTTCGGGAAGATCAGCACGTTGGCCGCGCCCTTCAGGCGCGAGCCCGGCAGCACCCGATCGCGGACGATCTCGGACAGCGCGGAATCGGCCTGCATCTCGCCGTCGACCTGAAGCTCGGGCGCACGGTCGTTGATCAGGCCCAGAGCTGCCCGCATCTTCATCGCCGAGGGCGTGTCGGACTGGCCGAAGTCGGAATGGCTAAGCAGCGCGATCTTCGGGGTGATGCCGAAGCGCGTGACGTGCCCGGCGCAGGCGACGGCGAGCTCGGCGATCTCCTCCGCGCTCGGATCCTGGCGCACATGCGTGTCGGCGAGGAAGTAGGCGCCCTTCTTCGTGACGATCAGGCTCATCGCGGCGCATTGCGTCACGCCGGGCGACAGCCCGATGATGTCGCGGATGATGCGCAGGCGCGTCTCGAACCGGCCTTCGAGCCCGCAGATCAGCGCGTCGGCCTCGCCGCGGCGCACGGCGATGGCGCCGATGATCGTGGTGTTGGTGCGCACCAGCGTGCGGGCCGCATCCGGCGTGATGCCGCGGCGCCCGGCGATGTCGAGGTAGGTCTGGACGTAGGAGCGGTAGCGCGGATCGTCCTCGGGATCGATCAGCTCGAAGTCGCGGCCCTCCTGGATCGAAAGGCCGAAGCGCTTGAGCCGGGTCTCGACCACCCGCGGGCGGCCGACGAGGATCGGCTTGGCGACGCCGTCCTCGACGATGGCCTGGACCGCGCGCAGCACGCGCTCGTCCTCGCCCTCGGCGTAGATCACGCGCTTGGGATTCTCCTTCGCCTTGGAGAACAGCGGCTTCATGATGAAGCCGGAGCGGTGGACGAACCGATCGAGGGATTCGGCGTAGGCCGCGATGTTCTCGACCGGGCGGCCGGCGACGCCGGAATCCATCGCCGCCTGGGCGACGGCCGGCGCGATGCGCAGGATCAGCCGCGGATCGAACGGGCTCGGGATCAGCGAGCGCGGCCCGAACGGTCGGGCCTCGCCGCCATAGGCGCGGGCCACCACGTCGGAGGGGGTCTCGCGGGCGAGCGCGGCGATGGCCTTCACCGCCGCCTTCTTCATCTCCTCGTTGATGCTGCGCGCGCCGACGTCGAGCGCGCCGCGGAAGATGTAGGGGAAGCACAGGACGTTGTTGACCTGGTTCGGGAAGTCCGAGCGCCCGGTGCAGATCATCGCGTCGGGGCGCTTCTCCTGTGCCAGGTCGGGCATGATCTCGGGATAGGGGTTGGCCAGCGCCATGATCAGCGGCTTCTCGGCCATCTTCTCGAGGTATTCGGGCTTGAGCACGCCGCCGGCCGAGAGGCCGATGAACACGTCGGCGCCGGGGATGACCTCGGCCAGCGTCCGCGCCTCTGTTTCCTGGGCGTAGACGTCCTTCCATCGGTCCATCAGCTCGGTGCGGCCCTTGTAGACCACGCCCTTGATGTCGGTGACCGTGATGTTCTCACGGGTCGCGCCGAGCGAGACCAGCAGGTTGAGGCAGGCCAGGGCCGCCGCGCCGGCGCCCGAGGTGACGATGCGGACGTCCGACAGCTGCTTGCCGGCGAGCTCGAGCGCGTTGAGCACGGCCGCCGCCACGATGATCGCGGTGCCGTGCTGGTCGTCGTGGAAGACCGGGATGTTCATCCGGGCGCGGCACTGCTCCTCGACCTCGAAGCATTCCGGCGCCTTGATGTCCTCCAGGTTGATGCCGCCGAAGGTCGGCTCCAGCGAGCACACCACGTCGACGAGCTTGGCGACGTCGAGCTGGTCGACCTCGATGTCGAACACGTCGATGCCGGCGAACTTCTTGAACAGGACCGCCTTGCCCTCCATCACCGGCTTCGAGGCGAGCGGGCCGATGTTGCCGAGGCCGAGCACGGCGGTGCCGTTGGTGAGCACGGCGACGAGGTTCTGGCGGATGGTGAGGGTCGCGGCCTCCTGCGGGTCGGCCGCGATCGCCTCGCAGGCGGCGGCGACGCCGGGCGAGTAGGCCAGCGCCAGGTCGCGCTGGTTGCCGAGCGGCTTGGTCGCCTGGATCTCGAGCTTTCCGGGGCGCGGGAGGCGGTGATAGACGAGAGCCCCTGACTTGAGATCCTCGGACATGTTGTCGCCCATGGCCCATTCTCCCTCGATCAGGCGCGTACGTCGTGTGGCGCCGAACGCCCTCGCATGAAGGCCCTGTTGCACCGGCTGCGCAGCGGGCGCAACCCGAACAACGAGACGCGGATCCACTTGGAAAAGCTGGTGCGCGCCCACGGATTCTCCATCGGTGCCTATTCGTACGGTCGCCCGAAGGTGCGATTCGCCGAATCCGGGCGGAGGCTGACGATCGGCCGCTATTGTTCCATCGCCGACAAGGTCGAGATCCTGCTCGGCGGCGACCATCGCCTCGACTGGGCCTCGACCTATCCCTTCGCCGCAATGCGCGGGCTGTGGCCGGATGCGGACGCGCCGGCCGGGTACCACGCCTCGCGCGGGGACGTATCGATCGGGCACGACGTCTGGCTCGGCTCGGGCTGCCTGATCCTGTCCGGGGTCACGGTCGGGCACGGCGCGGTGGTGGCGGCGCACGCCGTGGTCACGCGCGACGTGCCGCCCTACGCAATCGTCGCCGGCAACCCGGCCCGGGTCGTGCGCACCCGCTTCGACGCGGCGACGGTGGCGGACCTCGTCGCCTGCGCCTGGTGGGACCTGCCGCATGCGGCGGTGGCGACGCTGGTGCCGCTGCTGCAGAGCGGGCGCATCCCCGAGCTGATCGCCGCCGCCCGCGCCGTTGCACCGCCTGCCTGAATCCCTTACGCGCGGGCCGATCGCACTTGAGCGCCCGCCCGAAGGTCCGACCGATGTCCCAGACGCCCCCCGACCGCCTCGCCGTGAACCCGAACAGCCCGTTCTACGACGAAACCATTCTGGAGCGCGGCATCGGCATCCGCTTCAAGGGCGTCGAGAAGACCAACGTCGAGGAATATTGCGTCAGCGAGGGCTGGGTCCGCCTCAGCGCCGGCAAGACCCTGGACCGCGCCGGCAACCCGATGACGGTGAAGCTCAAGGGCACGGTCGAGCCCTACTTCCGCGACGCCGCACCCGAAGCCTGAGCCTCGCGCCGGCCGCGCGCCAGGTCGAAATCGCGCAGGGTACCCGCGACCAGGGCCGCGACCTGCTCCGGGCTGCGCGCATCCCGGACCACGAGGCTCGCCAGCACGTCGGTGCGGCGTTGCCGCTGCTTGGCCGTCCGCGCGTGGTTCGAGAGCCGCAGGGCGAAGCCGCATCCCGCGCGTTGGAGGTACAGGCTGTCACCGCGCTCGTTGCGCGCGGTCACCCGGAAACCGTGCTCGGCGAGAAGCCGCGCCGCGTGCGCGAGCGCCGCGGCCGGGGGCAGGGCGCGTGCGCCCGAGCCGGTCACGGACCGGCCGGCTCGATGGTGCCGAGGGCGCGGCGTCCCAGGGTCCGCGTCTTCAGCCGCAGTGCCGGCCGCTCGATGGCGTACCACGAGGCCGCGGCCACCGGGATCGTCAGCGCGAGCGCCGGGATCAGCAGCAGCGCCGGGGAAGCACCGGGCCACGAAGCATGGAGGCTCTGCTGCACCGGCCAGCCGTAGAGATAGATCCCGTAGGAGAGGTCCGCGGCCGGGTCGAAGGCCTTGCGCGCCAGCCAGGGCGACAGCCCGAGCCAGATTGCGCCGTAGCCTTCCGCTGTGAACAGCAGCGTGCGGTAGAGCGGGGTGTGGCGCGCCAGGAGGCAGGCCAGCGCCAGGATCGCGAGCGGGACGACCGAGAGGCGCACGGATGCCCTTCCGGCGTAGAGCGCCGCGCCGATCGCGAAGATCAGCGGCAGCCGCAACGCCGTCTCAAGGCCCTTCGGCAGGTCGGGATGCCTCGCATCCGCGATCAGGAGCGCGATCGCGAAGCCGGCGGCGATCAGCGGCACCACCAAGCGCGTCCGCAACGCGCCGACGAGGCCGGTGGCGACGACGCCCAGATAGCACAGGGTCTCGTATTTCAGGGTCCAGACCGTGCCGAGCGGGCTGCGATACGGGTTGTCGGGAAAGACGCCCGGCAGCGACGCGTTGCTCTTGAAGGTGGTCAGCGTGCCACGCACGAAGCGCCAGACGCCGCCATCGCGCAGATACTCGCCGAGCGGCAGCGTGCTCATCGCGGCGCCGAGGACGAGGGCGACCAGCAGCGTCGCGGCGACGAGCCCCGGCAGGATGCGCAGGGTCCGTGCGATGAGGTAGTCGACGAGGCCGCGCCGGTCGAAGCTCATCGTCACGAGGAAGCCCGACACCGCGAAGAAGCCGTTCACCGCGTGCTCGCCGAGAGTGAAGCCGGTCGCCCGCGCCAGCGGCTCGTCGAGGGCGTTGCCGCTGGTGACGCTGAAGGCATGCGAGACCACCACCGCCAGCGCGAGTGCCAGGCGAAGGCCGGAGAAGCCGTTGTGCGGGCGGGCCAGCGCGTCCGCCACCGTCGCGGCGCGGGTCATTCGAGGCCCTCGCGGGCCAGCGCGGACCGGCCCCGCAGCGCGGCCCAGGCGCCCGCGGCCGAGCCGCCGTAGCGCTCGACGCCGGCACGCCGCAGGACCAGCAGGGACAGGCAGGCCTTGAGCGCGTTGGCCGCGAGCCCCGGCAGGATGGGGTCGGCGAGCCCGTACTTGCGGGCGACGTAGGCGCGCGACCACGCCTGGTGCCAGCGGGTGCGGAACACCCGGCCGCGCTCCGGCGCCGAGGAACGCCCGCGCCCGTGCAGGACCTCGGCGCCGTGCACGTGGACGAGGGCGCGGCCCGCATCGGCGATGCGGCGACAGAGGTCGTCGTCCTCGTAGAACAGGAAGATCCGCTCGTCGAAGCCGCCGAGCGCCAGGAAGAACGTCCGCTCGATCATCACGCACGCGCCGGACAGGAACGGCGCGCAGGCATCGCCCGCGGGCAGGTCGCGGCGCCCGCGCGGGTTGGTGAGGTACGGCGCCAGCAGGGAGCGCGGCTGGTAGAAGAACCGGCCGTCCGGCTCGACGATGCGCGGCGCGAACAATCCGGCCTCCGGCCAGCGCTCGGCGGCGGCGAGCAGGGCGTCGGCCGCGCCCGGCCGCAGGATCACGTCGGGGTTGAGGATCAGCACGTAGCGGGCCTGCGCGGCAACGCGGACGCCGAGGGTGTTGGCGCGGCCGTAGCCCTCGTTCCGAGCGTTGCGGACCACCTGCGCGCCGGCCGCCTCCGCGATCTCCGCCGATCGGTCGCGGCTCGCATTGTCGACGACGATCGCCGGCACATGCTCGGCCGCGAGCGCCGACAGGCAGGCCGGCAGAGCCTCGGCGCTGTCATGCGCGACGACGACGGCGACGAGGCTGGGCACTTAACGGACTCCCCGTGGCGACCGCTTTTCCCTCCCCCCTCTGCGGGGGGAGGGAAGGACGCGTGGGGTCACGCCTTCTTCTCAGGCAGGTTCAGGCGGATGTGCAGCTCGCGAAGCTGCTTCGGGGTCGCCTCGGACGGCGCGCCCATCATCAGGTCCTCGGCGCGCTGGTTCATCGGGAACAGCACCACCTCGCGGATGTTCGGCTCCTCGCAGAGCAGCATCACGATGCGGTCGACACCCGGCGCGATGCCGCCGTGCGGCGGGGCGCCGAGGCGCAGCGCGTTGAGCATGCCGCCGAACTTGGCTTCGAGCACGTCGCGCCCGTAGCCCGCGATCGCGAACGCCTTCTCCATGATCTCGGGCTTGTGGTTCCGGATCGCGCCCGACGACAGCTCGATGCCGTTGCAGACGATGTCGTACTGGAATGCCTTGATGTCGAGGATCTTGGCGTCGTCGCCCTCGCCGAGGGCCAGGAAGGCGTCGTGGTCGAAGTTCGGCATCGAGAACGGATTGTGCGAGAAGTCGATGTGCTTCTCGTCCTCGTTCCACTCGAACATCGGGAAGTCGGTGATCCAGCAGAACGCGAATTGGTCCTTGTCGGACAGGCCGAGGTCGTCGCCGATGCGGATGCGCGCCTTGCCGGCGAGCGCCGCGGCCTTCGCCTCGGTGCCGGCGGAAAAGAAGACCGCGTCGCCCGCCTTCGTCCCGGTCTTCTCGGCGATCCGCGCCAGGATCGGCGCGGGGATGAACTTGGCGATCGGGCCCTTGCCCGTGAGGGCGCCGTCGACCTCCTCGAACACCACGTAGCCGAGCCCGGGCGCGCCCTCGGCGCGGGCGAAGTCGTTGAGCTTGTCGAAGAACGAGCGCGGCTGCGTCGCCGCGCCCGTCGCCGGGATCGCGCGGACCACGCCGCCGGACTTGATCACGCCCTTGAACGCCTTGAACTCGACCGCGTCCTCGGCGAACTCGGCCGTGACGTCGGCGATGAGCAGCGGGTTGCGCAGGTCGGGCTTGTCGACGCCGTACTTCAGCATCGCGTCGGCGTAGGTGATGCGCGGAAACACGTCGGTGACGCGCTTGTCGCCGGCGAACTCCTTGAACACCCCGTGCAGAACCGGCTCGACCGCCTGGAACACGTCCTCCTGGGTGACGAAGCTCATCTCGATGTCGAGCTGGTAGAACTCGCCCGGCGAGCGGTCGGCGCGCGCATCCTCGTCGCGGAAGCAAGGCGCGATCTGGAAGTAGCGGTCGAAGCCGGCGATCATCGTCAGCTGCTTGAACTGCTGCGGCGCCTGCGGCAGCGCGTAGAATTTCCCGGGATGGACGCGGGAGGGGACGAGGTAGTCGCGTGCGCCCTCGGGGCTCGATGCCGTGAGGATCGGCGTCTGAAACTCGAAGAACCCGCCCTCGCGCATGCGCCGACGCAGCGAGTCGACGATCGCGCCGCGCTTCATGATGTTGGCGTGCAGCTTCTCGCGGCGCAGGTCGAGGAAGCGGTACCGCAGGCGGGTCTCCTCGGGGTACTCGAGGTCGCCGAAGACCGGCAGCGGCAGCTCGGCGGCCGCGCCCAGCACCTCGAGCTCGTCGATGTAGACCTCGACCGCGCCGGTCGGCAGCTCGGCGTTCTCGGTCCCGGCCGGCCGGGTGCGGACGCGCCCGTCGAGGCGCACGACCCATTCCGAGCGCACGGTGTTGGCCGCCTTGAAGGCCGGCGAATCCGAATCGACCACGCACTGCGTCAGCCCGTAATGGTCGCGCAGGTCGATGAAGAGCACGCCGCCATGGTCGCGGATGCGGTGGCACCAGCCGGAGAGGCGGACGGATGCGCCGACATCGGATGGGCGCAGCGCCCCGCAGGTATGGGTCCGGTAACAGTGCATCGCAAAACCTTGGAATGGAAGCGCGGCACCATTCACGCGAGGGGGGCGAAGTCAAGGCGCGCCGCGGGACCGGGCGGCCGGGTGCCGAGCCTCGCCGTCGCGGATGCCCGGCGGAACCGCGGGCCCAGCGAAGACGGCGCAGGTCCTCGGGGACGTCGAACCTGAGGATCGATGGGGATGCCGGCGCATCCGGCTCCCCTTTACAAGAAACCTCCGATATAGCCGGGGGCATGGATCTGATCAGTACGACGCAGGCGCTCCGCGACGCCTGCGACCGCCTCGCCGCGCAGAGCTTCGTCACCGTGGACACGGAGTTCATGCGCGAGACGACCTATTACCCCAAGCTCTGCCTGATCCAGATGGCGGCGCCGGACGGGACCGGCGTGCTGGTCGATCCGCTGGCGGACGGCATCGACCTCCAGCCCTTCGTCGACCTGATGGCGGACGAGGGCGTGGTGAAGGTGTTCCATTCCGCCCGCCAGGATCTCGAGATCATCTGGCTGATGGGCGGGCTGCTGCCGCAGCCGTTCTTCGACACCCAGGTCGCGGCGATGGTCTGCGGCTACGGCGACTCGGTGTCCTACGAGCAGCTGGTCAACGATGTGGCCAAGGCGAAGATCGACAAGTCCTCGCGCTTCACCGACTGGTCGCGGCGCCCGCTCTCGGACGCGCAGCTCTCCTACGCCCTGTCGGACGTCACCCATCTGGTGACCGTGTACGAGAAGCTGGTCGCCGACCTCGTGCGCGACGACCGCGGGCAGTGGCTCGACGAGGAGATGGCGGTGCTGACCTCGCCCGACACCTATCGCGCCGACCCGGCTCAGGCCTGGCGCCGCCTGTCGGGGCGGATGCGCAAGCCGCGCGAGATCGCGGTGCTGATGGAGGTCGCGGCCTGGCGCGAGCGCGAGGCGCAGACGCGCAACGTGCCGCGCGGGCGCATCCTGAAGGACGAGGCGGTGATCGACGTCGCGACCTCGGCGCCGCGCAGCGTCGAGGCACTCGGCCGGTTGCGCTCGATCCCGGCGGGCTTCGAGCGCTCGCGCACCGGCACCGACATCCTCGCCGCCGTCGAGCGCGGGTTCGCCCGCGACGTCGGCGAGATCGCGCTGCCCGAGCGCGGCCGCGGCCGCAGCGGCGGCAACGGGGCGCTGGTCGAGTTGCTGAAGGTGCTTCTGAAGGCGGTGTGCGAGACCGAGGGCGTCGCGCCGAAGATCATCGCCACGGTGGACGATCTTGAAGCGGTGGCCGACGACGACGCGGCCGACGTGCCGCTTCTCCAGGGCTGGCGCCGCGAGCTCTTCGGCAGCAAGGCGCTCGACCTGAAGCACGGTCGCCTCGCGCTCTCCGCCGAGGGCGGGCGCATCGTGGTGCGGTCGCTGGCCTGAACCGGCGATCGGCCGGCATCCGGTCATCGACGCGAGACCATCGCAGGCGAACCCGTGACACAGGGACGGACCGGGACTAAATGGCAATGCGATTGCCGAAACGTCCCAGGGCCCCACGTCGCATCCGATGCACGAACCCAACGAAGTCCTCCAGACGCTGACCGGGCGGGGCACCGTCTCGGCGGAGGGCTGCGGAACCGTCCGCGTCCGCTACCGGGTGATCGTGGAACGGCGGGCATCCGTCGTCACGGCCCATGGCAGCCTTCACGGAAGCCATGCCGGCCTGCGCCCGATCTGGCTGATCCCGGACTCCACCCTGCGCCTGAAGACCGGCCGGACCCTCGCGATCTCGCTCACCGACCTCGTCGGCGACGCCGCCGAGTTCGAGAGCACCGGCGCCGTCGGGACCCTCGCCTGAGATCGTCGCGGCCGGCTCGCGAGGCAATCCTCCTTCCCGGATGATCACCGTTGAGACGGCGATTCTCGACATCGCTCGGCGCAGAAAAATGCCGTTCTGAGTCGCCGACGGCGGTTTCATGCGACCAGAGCGCGCAGAAGCGGCAGGAAATCACCGAAGCTTGACCGCGAAGCATCCTCAGCGGTGTCGCGACCGGATTTTGCAGCGCATCTGCCCATTGCCAAGGCGATGCCGCGTCATGCCGCGCGAAGCGGCAGCGCACCGTGCACCGAACGCATGAAAAACGCGAATGCCGAAGCTCAAGCTGCAAACGGCGCATGTGTTTGCCGCTCATGCCGAAGCACAACACCTCGGTACGACGCCGTTTTGTGCGATGCACAATAAGTTTTTGCGGCGCGTCAACGACGCTGGTCTTCCCGCGAAGGTGCGGCGACTTGCGCACAACCCTATCGGAGGCGCTCGAACCGAGTTGACGAGGCTCAAAAATCTCTTAGAGTTCGTTCAAGCTTCGGTTTCGAGGGGGCCGCCTCAGGGATGGCGGCCTCTGGCTCGGCGACCCAAAGTCGTCGATTTCCTGCCCGCTACCGAAGCAAATCGATCCCTGTCGCAAAGAGTCAGGTCAGGTCTTCTCGACGCGGTCTGCGTCGTGTCCGGAAGGCATCAAGACTTGTCGGAGGAACACACATGAGAGCGGTTCATCTTCTCGCGCTTGGCGCGAGCCTTGCGGTTGCCGCCCCGGCGATCGCGAACGACGATCTGATGAAGCATCTGGCGAACCCGGCCGAGCAGGTGCTGCAGACGGTCGACTACGCCAACACGCGCTATTCGAAGCTCGACCAGATCAACGCGGGCAACGTCAAG
>NZ_VRUU01000037.1 GCF_008039875.1 Methylobacterium sp. WL119
GGCAGCCGCCGAAGAAGGTCTCGGTCAGGCTCTCGGCCTCCGCGACGATCAGGGAGTCCGGCTTGACGATTTCGTTCATGTTTCCTCCACCGTCGGGCGTCCGGCCTTCTTGGCGTTCCGGATGGCGAGCCCGACCCGTTCCTTAGGGGCACTAAAACGCAAACAATTCCAAATTTTGGTCAGGCGAAAGTGCCAAAGCAGGCACGGTCCATGGTACCAACCGTTTTGTCGCGCCTTGGCGGCCCGATGGCAGTCCGGGCCGGGTCGACCTCCCGGCTCCCGGAGCCGCAACGTGCGGAGTGACGTGTGGAACTGACACTCACCCTCGACCCTATCTCCGGCAAGCCGCTCCAGGTTCAGGTGTTCGATCAGGTCCGGGAGATCATCCTAGAAGGAAAGTTGAAGGCCGGCATGGCGCTACCGGCGAGCCGACTGCTGGCCGAGCGCCTCGGCATCTCTCGCAACACGGTGAACACGGCCTACGAGCGGCTCGCGGCCGAGGGCTACATCAAGGCGCGTGGCACGGCGGGCGTGTTCGTGGAACCCATCCCGCCTGACAGCCTTCTGTTGATCCAGCGTGGCGTCCAGCCCCTTACCAACGGGCCGGTCCCGGATAAGGGGAGCGAGCCCCTTCTCTGCTTCGCCGGCTCGCCCGGGGGCGGCGGTGACCGCCCCGCCCTAGACTTCTGGGTCGGGCGCTCGGACCCCGCTGGGTTCCCCCTCCGCATCTGGCGGCGGATCGTCAACCGGCTCCTTTCACATGAGACCGCCTATCTAACCGACTACTGCGATCCGGCCGGTCTCCCGGAACTTCGCGCGGCCATCGCCACGCACCTGAGGCGGGCACGCGCCGTCGCCGTGACGGAGGACCAGGTCGTCGTGACCACGGGCGGGCAGGACGCGCTCAACCTCGTGTTCAACCTGCTCAAGGGGCACACCCAGCAGCTCTGCATCGAGAACCCCTGCTACCTCGGGGCATCCCTGATCTTCAGGAGCGCCGGCATGGCCATCCATCCGGTCCCGGTCGACGGCGACGGCCTGCGCACGGACCTTCTGCCCAGGGACCGGGGCAGCCTGCTGTACGTCACACCCTCGCACCAGTTCCCGACCGGAGCGATGATGCCGGTGACCCGGCGACTAGAACTCCTTCGCTGGGCCGAGGAGACCGACAGCTACATCGTCGAGGACGACTACGACAGCGACTTCCGCTACGACGGCCCGCCGCTGACCGCCCTGGCCGGCCTCGATGGGGGACGGCGCGTCTTCTACGTCGGCACCTTCTCCAAGTCGGTGGGGGCGGGCCTGCGCATCGGCTACGCTACGGTCCCGCGCATGTCATGGAACGACGCGCGGATGCTGAAGGCCCGGATGAGCAACGGACAGGCTTGGCTTGAGCAGGCCGCGCTAGCTGCCTTCATCGACGAGGGGCATTTCGACCGACACCTGCGCCGCCTGAGGCAGGTCTACAAGTCGCGCCGCGACTGCCTCGTCCGGGCGCTTCGAGAGACGTTCGAGGAGCCCGTCATCCTCGGCGCCGAGAGCGGCCTGCACTTGGTCTGGCGACTTCCAGAAGGCTTCCCGCCGGCTAGGAGGATCCAGGTTGCGGCGCGGGAGCAAGGTATCGGCGTCTATGCGCTGTCCAGCGGGGCCGCTTATCACTTCGACCCCGAAGCGCGGGACGACATGCTTGTGTTTGGCTACTCATCGCTGACCGAAGCTCAGATCGAAAGTGCGGTACGTGAGCTGAGAGCGATTTCGGAGAATACCAGCTGAGGACAACGCTTCGCGCAGCGCAAGTCCGCTTTCAGGATTTCGCGATGCGGCTGCAAGCGACCGGGTTGGGTCGAAAGCGGACCCCAAGCCGCTCCATACTGGAGCTTATGCGAATGGATCTGTGTCATAGGAACGGAGGTTTGCGTGACGCCTATCACCACCCCCTTTTTAAAGGCGGTTTGGCGATTTATACAACCATTGATAATCTGCCTCCAATTGGTGAAGCAGCTTATTATTAAGCTCGAAATATAAGGTTGAATATGCCCCTTCCAGACGGGACAATGACAGACGAAGAATTTGCCAGGGCTGTTTCTAAACTATTTGATCTCTGGAATAAAAACGGAGGTCGGAAACTATGTAGCTCTTGTGGAAGCAGCGGATTTTTGGTTCATCCCGCCCTGTTAGAAAACAAATCAGATAGAGCAAATCCTGCAGCCCCCTTTACTCGATTTCCATCTGTTGCTGTATATTGCAGTAATTGCGGTTTAACCGAGCACTATGTTGCGCGGCTCCTGGGGATAGAGGCTCTTTCTATTTCCTCTTTGGGGGAAAAATAGATGGATCAACCCCAAAAAGGTCCCAACTCTTTAGTTGGCGTTCCAGCCCCCAAAGGCCGCATCTCTGTAGCTGAATTTGTTGATTACCACATGATACTAGACAACGAGCTGTCTCAATTAAGTAGACCTGAGACCGGTATTGTTGGCTCGTTTGGGTTCGCTGGATTTGGGGGCGCACTAGGTTTGGCCCCGGCATTCTATGAGGCTTGGTCTAAGCTACCCAAAGACGGGCAGCCGGTCATGTTCAAGCAAGGAGAAATAATAACCGTTTCTTTATTTGTTGGATCATTTGTGATTTGTATAGTTTGCTTGATTATATTTGGAATAAACGTATTCAGAAATCGTGGACTAGCAAAATTAATAAGAAATAGGCAGCGGAACTCAATGGCCGATACTCAAACGCCGCATGAGTGAGGTCTTAAAAGCGAGCGTCATATAGTGGTGCTATTCGGTTTCTAGGGGGTTATTTAGTGTCAGCTAAATGACCGTTTTTCCGACGCGTACGACTACATGCAGCAAAGTCCGCTATGGGTGGGGAGCAGACCCAGACCCTTCGTCCGGAAGCGGACGTTCCGTCTCCGACCCAACCCAGCCGCCCGGACCGCCATCGGCATTTCTCCAAAGCAGCCGTTCGTCAGGCCTCCGGCAACTTCGGCTCGGGGTGGCGAACGGAAGTTGATCGGCGGCCATAAAGCGGACGTTCGACCTTGCGCGGCTAGGGGTGAACCCGGTCGGCAGCAGGTGCGTGTCACCGATCAAGTCGACGGCCAGGGCCGCGAGGGTGGCCGCGACGCTTAGGCCCACCGTCACGGTCGAGGCCAGGCACTGGAGGGGACGGCGACGCGCACGCTGGGGCGGACCTTGGTTGCCGGCAGGCCCGCCGTGGGAGCCGCGCCTCGTCCACCCGTCCTTCAGCGTCGCTTGGATCGCCCCGCTTTCACGAGCGCGGCCGCGGCCAAGACACCGCCAAGCGCCAACCCGACCGTGAGGCCGGGGTGCATGGCCGCCGTGGTCGCGAGCGCAGTCTCGCCCGGGTAGCGTGACGAAGTGCGGCGTGACAACAGGTGATCGTAAAGCTGCGTGAAGGCGCAATCGATCGCGCGGGTCTCGACGAGCGTGCGATCCAAGAGCTTGACGGCTTTGGCATGTCCGAGCGCGTGTGCGGTCCTCCGCAGCGTGCCATACCTGGCGATGTAGAAATGCGCCGCGACTTGACCGTACTCGATGTTGATGAGGTCGCGGTCGGCGGCGTCCCCATGCTTGGCTATTTCCGCTTCGTTGAGATCGCAGATGCCCTGCATGGCGGGATCGTTTCTGGGGTCGGGCTTGACGCCGATCGAGTCGAAAACCTCGTCCAACCGCTCTAGCTGAACGATGTTCTGTTTCGATCCGGCCTCCAGCATCTGTTTCAGCTTCGGCAGCGTCGCCGTCTTGTTGTTGCGCGTCGCCTGCGCCGCCCCCTGCCGATGCGCTCCGTAGAGAAGGTCTAACCCTTCCTCGAAAAGTCGCCGGTTCCCTAACATCATTCCTCACCTCGTGTTCGCCGTCTTGAACTCAGAGTCTGTCTGGCAACTCTGGCCGCCCTAGTCGTTCGGTTGATGCGATCGACTGCGGTATCCAACGCAGTAAGCGCCCGGGTCGGCCTCAAGATCCGTCTCGGCCTTCTGCAGGCGGCAGGTATCTACGGGCGCCGACTGGAACTGGGGCGCCGACACAATGCCGCGCTCTAGGTTGGCTTTGAAGCGCTGCTTCATTTCCGCGGCGATGAAAGAGCGGACCATGGACCGGATCCCGAGCGGATGCGGCAAGCTCGGCCGATATGCTTGACGATCCGGGGATGACCGCAGGCTCTGGGGTGCAAGAAGCCCTTTCAAGGCGCATCCTCCCCGACCGTTTCAAGGATCACGCGCGCCGTCTCGGCAGGCTGATCCCAATGCGGGAAGTGGCTGCAGCGTTCGAACCAGTGCAGCCGGGCCGACGGGAAGGCTACCTGGGCGCGTGCAGCCTGGCGTGGCAGCAGCAGGTGGTCCTGGCGGCCCCAGCCTATGGTGATAAGGCCAGGGGTCTGCGCCGAGCCCTGCTGCAACGGCCCGCGTGCCAGCTCACGCAGCATCGCATCGAACACCGGTGTGGCCGCCAGGCTTTGCAGCTCCTCTTCGACAAGCTGCGGTGGTAGCACCCACGGACGGGCCGACAGTTGGGCCAGCAACACCGTACGGGTGACGGCATGGCGCGACAGGCCAGGATGGAAGGGCCGCAGCAGCCGCACCAGGCGTATCGATGCCGCGAGCGTCCAGTGTAACCAGCGCGTTTCCCACCCGCGCCAGAAACCGCCGGGATCGAGCGCCACGCAGTGCCGACCGATGCCCCGCCGCGCCAGCTCCAACACCAGCCGGCCCCCCACCGAACTGCCGACAAGGTCCGCCGTCGTCAGGCCATGGGACTGCACGAAGCCGGCTAGGGCATCCGCATAAGCCTCCACCGTCTGCCGGCCCGCGAGCGGGGCCGATCTGCCATGTCCCGGCAGGTCGACCAAGATCAGTTCGCGCGAGCCGCGCAATGCGCTCAAGAGCGGATCCCAGGTGCGGAGATTGGCCCCCAGCCCATGGACCATCAGGAGCGGCCGGCCCGTGCCGAGGCGTTCAAGATGTAGGAACATGACGGCATTGTCCTTCAATGTTCGCGCTGCAGTCCGAACATTGGTCCGTCGCAGATTTCGTCAGGCCGGGCGTGCCAGTCAGGTCCGCGGGTCGCTCATATCGGACGCATCGAGGTCGAGTGACCCGCCGCGGCATTCGGTGAACCCGCACAGGCGATCAGAACATGAACCCATGGCCGGGTTGGCGCTTGCCGAGCCAGCATCGTCGTGCGCGGTCCGTGCGATCACGCCGGCTCCAAACGGTCGATGGACGGAGACTTGACGGCACGGAGCCATCCAGCCCCCGGGAACGTCTCACCATCGTCTTCAGTTCTTTGCGATCGGCTCCTTGATCCGGAACCTGAGGGCTTCGATCACGACCGTCTACGTCAGGATGGCGCCGCCGCGGTCGATGTGCGTGTTGCACACCACCGCATCGTCGGTTCAATGGGAGACGGAGGGGCCCTCGAACTCAAAGGCGTGCGCCCGGGCGACATCAACCAGCCTGTCGGCCCCCCCTGGCTGTCCGATGTCGGTCATGTCGCGCCTAGGCCGGAACGTGATCAATGCTCGCGGTATCCTCGGACGCCACGCCATTCTTGCTGTGGCGGAAATCGCTCAGCGCCTGGTAAACCCGAAGCCGTGCGCGCATCACGGAACCAAGCGGCCGGTGAGCCGCGAGACTATGGGCAGGACGGAAGGTCATCACCTCGTCGAAGTAGCGCACACGGTCCGCGCCGTAGGCATCCTGCCGGGGCAGGCGCAGCGTCGCGACCGTACGGTAGGGGCTGATGGAGACCGGCCAGTCGACCGAGGCATCCTCGATGGGTTGGCTATCGGCGTCGGCCCAGATCTGGGCCCTCAACTCGAACACCACCTCGTGGTCGCGGAAGAAGGCGACCGTGGCATGGCGGAAGCCGTCCTCGTCCTGATGCGGATCGAGCCGCCACTCGGATAGGGCACGCTGGCTTTCCGTCGCCGGAACGACCCCGAGCTTGGCCACGTAATCGCCGTAGCGGACCGGCGCCTGGCTGAAGTAGCTGTCGGCGAGGGGGTGGCTGTAGGGATGGCCGAAGAAGTCGGCCAGCGCGCTCTCCGTCCCGAAGGCGTGCAGCGCGCGATTGAGGTTGCGCATCGTCGACGAGACCGCGCTCTTCACCCCTTCCGGCAACCCCGTGGACTTCCCGATGACGGTGCCGTCCCGCAGGAAGCCGGCCGCCGTCCCCGAGGGAAACGTGGTGCCCGTCGCGAGTACGAAGTCCTGGGTGTCGACGGCGTGGCCGGGCAGCTTCTCGCCCGGCACGTCGAACACCTTGATGGACATGCCGCGGTGGGTCGAGACCCGGTCGCCCAGGGTCTCGCCCGGGCCCTGTGCAAAACGAACCGCCACGGGGTGGGTGCCGGGCGTGGCGAACAGCCCTTGGGCCAGTTCGGGCGGCAGGCCGGCGGCGATCGTCAACTCGCCGGTGACGCACGCAGAGCTCTTCGCGTGGCTGGCACGCACGGCATGGTGCTCGCGTGCCTCGACGGTCTGCGATTGCTGCGTCATGCCGTTGATGATGCCGTCAATCGTCTTCTGCTCGTCCGGATCGGGCTTCTCGACGTCGGGTGCGTATCGAAGGTAGGTCATGTTCTTCCTCACGGGGATCGGGGAGCCGAGCCAGCCCGTCGTGTCGAAGCCGTGACCGAATACCGTCGTCACGCCCTTGGGCGGGTCGGCCTCGGTCGAGGACATCGCCATCAGCGGCGTGTCGAAGGTCGAGACGCTGCCCCAGTAAAGGGCCGGGTGGGCGTTGAAGATTTGCAGGCCACTCATCACCAGGACCAGGAGGCAGACCGCGTTCACCCAGTGCGTGATGCGGATGACGACGGGATGCCGGAACATCCATCGGCGACGCTCGACCTAATCAGTCTCTGGCGCTGATCGGGTGAGATAGGTTCGGGCCAAGCGGTCTTCCTTGAAATCGTGGCCTGCAGGGCGGAGATCCCTTCATCGGGAGCTCCGGGACTGTCAGGCGCTTGAAATCACATACCGCGGTTCATCATCCGCTTCTTCATCATGCGGCGCTTCATCATTTGCTTCCGCATCATGCGCTTCTTCATCATCATCCGGTCGCTCTGCATCATGCGGACCTGGGTGACGCCGCTCTCGGACTGGAGGCCGTTGACGGACATCGGGGCGGCGCTGGCCGAACCGGTCACGAATGCGATGCCGCCAAGGGCGGTCAATGCGGTGAGGGCGAGTGTGAACTTCTTCATGCAAGATCTCCTGTAGTGCTGAATGCCATATTCAACCTTCGTCACAACAGAAATTTTCCGGCATTGTTCCGATATATAAAATCTCGTCAATTGATGGTTATTTGCCTTTCGGCCAAGCGGTAGCGTGTACCTAAGCAGAGCCTTCGGCACGAACGTTCTTGGGTCGTCTGTAAGCGGTACGACATCCGCTGATTTTGAGTTTCAGATTTTCACACCGGCGGTCAGGATGCCGCGCATTCTCACCCGCCCCGGCCATCGGGGAATGCCATACCAAGTAGCTGCAAGCGGACCTTCCGACCTTCCGCATTGGGTCGGGAGCACGCGGCGCGAGGACTTCCGCTTCTTACGACCGCCGTCCAGAAGCGGACCGGCGGGAAACCACCCGACCCGGTCGTTGAGCGGACTGGCGGGACCCGACCCGACTCTGTCGTTCCAGATCCCCAACGCGATGCCTGAGAGCGGACGTTGAGCCAAACAGTGTTGTTCGACCAAAAATGACCAGAGAGCGACCCCACCGCGCGGGAGGGCGCGCGCGAGGCGGAGCCCAGCGTGAGATTGCTCGCAGCGGTCGGCGCCTCATCAGGTGATGAAGCTGGGCAGGCATTCGAGCTTCAGCGCCCGGTCAGATACAGGAACAACAAACAATTGTTATGAGATCACAAATAATTATGGCCGTATTATCTTTTGATCGGTTTTACGAAAATATCTCGATCTTTTATGCCAATTGATCAAGGTCCGCGTCCGATCGTTTTTATTTATTAGAGCCCGGCTATCTTTATCTTCGTCGTAGGATAAATCCCGGCGCATGGTGCGGCACACGCCGCACGCTGCGAGGGCGATATGAGTTCAAATCCCATTCTATGGGCCACCGCCTTGGTTATGCTGGCTGGTGGTCTGCTCATCCTTGCGACCGGCAAGCGCCGTACCTCGTCCGAGGGGCTCCACACCGTTCTTCACGGCATCGTCCCGATCATTGCAGCCTGCTCCTACCTCGCTATGGCAACTGGCCAAGGCTTGGTGATGCTGCCTACTAATGAAGCCGTCGCTGTGGGTGCGGCCACTCCGACACGGGTGTTCTACTTCGCCCGCTACATCGATTGGGCCTTCACGACGCCCCTATTGCTCGTCTCGCTGGGCTTCACCGCCATGCGGCATCTGCCTAAGCGCCATGGCGCGATTGTCGGCGCGGTGCTGGCCGACGTGATGATGATCGTCACGGCCTTCGCCTTCGGTGCCTCGGAGCTGGGCTGGACCAAGTGGACGTGGTTCATCGTCTCCTGCGTCGCCTTCCTCGGCGTGTACTACGCGATCTGGAAGCCGCAGATGGAGGCCAACACCCTTGAGCGCGATGACGTGCAGGCAACCTACAAGCGCAACGCCACGATCTTGTCCGTCGTTTGGTTGGTCTACCCAGTCATCCTCGCAGTCGCGCCTGACGGCCTCAACATCGTCAGCGATGCCGTCAGCGTGCTGGTTATCGCGATCCTCGATGTCATCGCCAAAGTGATCTACGGCTACATGTCGGTGATGTCGGACACCAAGGCCACGGAGCGGGATCTGGCAGAGGATCGCCCAGACGCCGTCGCCATGCGTAGAACCGCTTGATGCCGTCGACGGGCGGGACGACGCCTCTCCTCCCGCCCGTCGCGGTGGCACCGCTGCTGTTTGCCCTACCCGTTCTCGCCATGAGCCTTACGTTCCCGTGGCAGGGGCAATGGGTCTGCGCGGTCGCCCTGATCATCGTGTTCGGCGTGCCGCACGGTGCGCTCGACGTCGAGATCGGCCGCACCTTGCTGCGGCATCGCGTGGGTTGGGCGTGGTTCCCGCTGTTTGCCGTTCCCTATCTCGCCCTGGTTGCCGTCGTGCTCGTGGCGTGGCGGCTCGCCCCTGAGGCCACCCTGGGCGGATTCCTGCTGCTGTCCGTATGGCACTTCGGAGCCGAGGAAACCGGCAGCGGCGGCCTACCGGCTCTAGCCTTGGGCGGATTGCCGGTGGCCCTGCCGGTCCTCTTGCAACCCGCCGCTACGGCTGAGGTGCTGACGGCCATCTCCGGCGTGCTGTTCAAGACCCCACCGCACTGGTTGGTTTGGGCGGGCCTGCTATGGCTGCCAATTGTGATCGCTTGGGCGGCTCGTACTGTGTTCCTCGGGCAGGTGCGCTCCCTGATCGTCCCTTTCGCCGCGGGCATCGGCTTCGCCATGCTGCCGCCCCTCGTAGCTTTCGCTCTCTACTTTGTCGTGGTGCATGCCCCAGCGCACACATCTGCGCTAATTGATCATCCCACGCGCGCGCCCCGGGTGCGAGGCCCAGCTTCCGCATGGTGGAGGGCGCTGCCGACTACGATCCTCACGGTGTTGATTGGGGCAGCACTCTGGTTCGTTACGCCCGGTGAGCCAACGGTACGTCTGGTCTGCGTCACGCTCCAGCTTCTCGCGGCCTTGACCCTGCCGCACATGCTGTTTGATGCGTGGCTCACCCGGCATGAGCGGGCCAAAGCCACCGGACAGCATTGGGCAATTTTGGACGCAGCGCCGAACCCGTCCGGGTCGTGACGACACGAGGCACACGAGCGGCCTGAAGGGCGACTCGGAGTGACCCACACCAAGGACGCCACGATGCTTTCTTCCTGGTCGCTGCCGATGCTGGTTGCGTTCTTTGCGGGTGCGGCGAGCATCATCTGGTATGCCGGCATCAAGCTCTCCGACACCACAGACGTGCTCGCCACTCGCCTCGGGCTCGGAGAGGCGCTTGGCGGACTGATCCTGCTCGCCATCGCCACCAACCTGCCCGAGATCGCCATTACGATAAGTGCTGCCTGGCGCGGCAATCTAAGCATCGCTATCGGCAACCTACTCGGCGGCATCGGCGTGCAAACGTTGGTGCTCGTGGCCCTCGACGCGTTCAGCGGGCGAGGCCGACGACCCCTGACCTACCGAGCCGCAAGCCTCTCGCTGGCACTCGAAGGCACCCTGGTCGTGGCAGTGCTGATCCTGGCCATCATGGCCAGCCGCCTACCCGAGAGCCTGATCGTGGCGCATGTGGCGCCGGGCGGTCTCGCGATTGCACTCGTTTGGATGCTCGGCAGCTGGTTGATCGGGCGGTCGCGCAGCGACCTGCCCTGGCACGTTGGCAGTTCGGCAGCGGAAGCGCAGAGCCGACCGCAGGGCCACAGCCGGACACGTAAGTCGCAGGAGACTGGGGTTAAGGGCGTCACGACGGTGCGCACGGCAACCCTCTTCATGCTCGCAGCCCTGGCCACTCTGGTCTGTGGCGTGGCCCTCGAAGTAAGTGGGGATGCCATCGCCGACCGGATCGGGATGAGCGGCGTCTTGTTCGGCGCGACCGTGCTGGCGGCAGCAACCTCGCTGCCGGAACTCTCGACCGGCCTCGCATCAGTACGGCTCGGCGACGATAAACTCGCGATCAGCGACATCTTTGGCGGCAACGCCTTCCTGCCGGTACTCTTCCTCGTAGCGACGGTGATCTCCGGTCGCCCCGCGTTGCCGCAGGCGCAAGATACCGATGTCTACCTCGCTGGCCTCGGTGTTCTCCTCACCTGTGCCTACATCGCCGGGCTGATCTTTCGCCCGCAGCGACGCGTGCTGGGCATGGGCATCGACTCGCTCGCCGTCCTCATCCTCTACGCGATTGGCATTGCAGGCCTCTTCGCCATCGCGTTGGCACCCAAACCTTGATCAGGAGCGGAGCGTGTGGAAGCGTATATCAAAGCACTGACGCTCTGGCTCGCTACCGGCACGGAAGCCGCGGCCGCACTGATCATCGGTCTCGCTACCGTTGAGGCGACCATAGGCGCCCTGCTCCTGTTCCTGCCAGGCACGGGGCGGCATTCTGATCCGCAGGCTGCCAAGGAAGAGGTACGCCTGAGGCTCGGACGCTGGCTCGCCGTAGCGTTGGAGTTCGAACTTGGCGCCGACATCCTGCGCACGGCCGTGGCGCCGACCTGGTCGGAGATCGGCCAGCTTGCGGCCATAGCGGCGATCCGCACGCTACTGAACTACTTTCTGCAGAAGGAGATCGACAAAGCAGAAGCGCAAAGCGCTTTGGCTGGTGAGCCCAGAGCTACATCCGATCAAGGTACTGCGCCGTGAGCAGCCTTGATCCCTGGATCTTGAGCCTCGCGACTCTGATCGAGTTCGGCGGTGGTCTCCTCGTCGTTGCGGGCTGCACGCGCGGCCTTTGGCACCTCGCGCTCGGGCGCGGAGCCCGGCACAGTATCGTGAGCGCACGCCTGTTCGTGGCCGATGGCATCGTAGCAGGCCTCGGGTTCAAGACGGCCGCGACCTTGCTCAAAACGATTGAGTTGCGCAGTTGGGACGCGATCCTGATGTTTCTTGCGGTGTTCGCCCTGCGCGTTTTCATCAAGCAAGCACTGGCCTGGGAAGCGGCGCAGTTGCGACGCAATCACTCGATCAAATACAGATCTCAATGGGTAAATACCTAATCTAGTAGGCTGGTAGTTCTATCCCATTCGCATCTGAGTAGTAATAGATAATAATCGTGATTAGGCGTGATCGTAACGTCCGTTTGGGCGCATCCATCGCTTGAAAGCGGACAGGCTGAAAACCACCCGACCCGGTCGTTGCCACCTGTTTCAACAGCCGGCAAGCAGACCTTCCGACGGTCCGCAAAGGGTCGTGAACAGGCGCGGCAGCAACGTCTGCTCACGTTCGTAGCCGTCCGAAAGTAAACCAGCAGAGATCCACCCATAGCGGACCCCGCTCGCGCACGAACCAAACCGACCGTGCGCCGTCACCACCGTATCTTGGCCGTGGTTCGGCAGGTTGCTCCCACGATCACGCGTTTCGGTGATGGTTGATGGGAGAACGACGATGAACCAGGATACCCTCAAGCAGCTCGTCGCACAGGGTCTCGCCGCGATGAAGGCGGGCGGCAAGGTGGCGGCAGCGGCCACGGCCGAGATCCAGAACGACGCGCGTCACCCCGACCTCAAGGCAGCTCTGGAGACGGGCAATCAGGTCTCGCAGCAGTGGACGAAGCGCATCGATCAGGCGCTCCAGGAGGCTGGCGGCAGCGGTGAGCAGAAGAACCCCGTGATGGAGGGCCTCTACGAGGTCAGCCGGATGATCCGACAGCAGGCACCGGACGATACCTCCCGCGACCTCGGCATCATCGCCAACGGCCAGCTCGCGTTGCACTACTGGATCGCTGCCTTCGGAACGATGCACGCATACGCGGAGAAGGTCGGCATGACGGAAACAGCTCAGTCGATGAAGGCATCGCTCGACGAGGCCAAACAGGGCGACGAAGCTCACAACAAGATCGCTGGGCAGATCATGAACGCCTAGAGCGGTCTCGCTCCTAGACAGCGGTTCGGCCCCGCCCCGATCTGCTCACGGGACGGGGGAACCCCGGATCTCACCAGCCTGGGCCGATACGCAACATGGCCTGGGTTTCGGGTGGCGATGCAGCGCTAGGGGTACATCACCGCGATAGGCGCTGGCATGCTCCGGAACGGAGCGCTGAGTAGCCTCAAAACACCTTGGCGACCTTCTCGATCAGTCTCGGCCGTCTCCCGGCCCTTTGGCCTTCTGTGCCGCCTTCGAGGCTTCAGCGGCCGTAGCCTTGCCGCCGCGAGACTTTGGTGCCTTGAAGAAGCGAGCAGATGCCAAACATCATCGACCTCTACGCCTAATTACTGCAGGGCTCGATCCCGCTGCTGCCGCTCGCTACATCAGACTGGATCAGGACGCCTTCAGGAACCTCTTGGGTGCCGTGGCTGAACGACACGCCGACGCAGGCGCGGTCGCCGATGTCCGAGATACCCTCAGGCAACAACTCTTATCGAGGCACTTTGGCCGTGAGCCATGGAATCCCCAACTACTGTCGGATCCAAATTGCTCTCTAGTTCACCAGCTTCCCGGTCGATCGCTTTTGCCAGCAGTCGCGCACGCCAAGCCCAAAGATCTCTTTCGCGACGGATCTCGTCCGACTGCTTCTGCTCGAGGGCGAGGGCGATGTGCAAGTCATCGAGGTCATTGCGCAGGTCGGTCGTGCGCTGACGTTCTTGGGCGAGAGCATCCCGCAGGAGGGCTAGGACCGCATCGAGCTTGCTGGGATCCGCCTTCAAGGCTTCAGATCTGGCGAGTTCGGGTTTCGCCGGCGCGCGCTTGAGCGACGGGGCCGCTTCGTCCGGATAGCGCGAGTGGATGACCGGCTCCGCCTCAGTCGAAGCTTGGAAGGCGCGGCCAGGTTCCAGCAGCTCCGCGCGAACGCGCTCGACGTCCAATCCTATGCAGGGTGTTTCGGCCGTCTTGGAGATGTCGACTGTCTTAAGCGGCCCGGCAGGAACGGGCGCGGCGGCCGGGAGGCTTTCCTCATCCAGCACCAAGCCATGCAGCATGGCGAAAACTGCGTCGCCGTCGAGCCGGGTCAGATCGAAGCCGCTCGCGGCGGCGATCCCCTCCCAACGGGTGCGGCCGGTCGCTGACTGGCCCACGAAGGCCATCGACCAGTTCGTGAAGCTGCGGCTCTGGGCCGGGCCGCATTGCAGAACCGTCACGTCGCCGTGGCGCGGGTCGCACTGGATGCGCTCGAAGGTGCTCTCAACGCCCTGCTGCGGGCCTTCCAGCACCTGCGCGAACGCGCCTGCGTTGAACATCAGCGCACCGGTGACGTCGACCTTGGCGTTGTTGCGCTGAGACGCGGCCAGGATTTGCGAGACGGCTTCGGCAACCTCGGCGTCCGTTCCCTGCAAGTGGTTCTTGCTGGCATAGACGAGGCGGTAGAGATCACTCACGGCAAAAAACTCCAGGCGGAAAGATCGGTCAGTAAGTGGCGAGGTCAGATGAGAGGAACTTCAGAACCTCGGAGGCGGGAACCGGCTTGCTGATCAGGTAGCCCTGAACATCGGTGCAGCCCTCCGCGCGGATGCGCTCCATCTGGTCAGCCGTCTCGACGCCCTCGGCGACGGTGGTCATGCCGAGGCTCTTGCCGAGACCGGCAATGGCGCGAATGATCGCTTCGCCATCGCGCTTACCCGATAGATCCGCGATGAAAGAGCGGTCGATCTTGATTTTGTCGAAGGGGAAGCTGCGCAGGTAGCTCAGGGACGAGTACCCGGTTCCGAAGTCGTCCATCGACACACGTACGCCGAGTTCGCGCAGGCGGTGCAAGGTCTGTAGGGTTTTCTCGCTATGCTGCAGGAGGACGCCCTCGGTGATCTCCACCTCGAGGCGCGTGGCGGGCAGCCCGGAGGCGGCCAGCGCCGACATGATCATCTCGACGAGACGCTCGCTCTTGAACTGGGCCGGCGAGACGTTGACGGCGACCGAGAGTGGGGCGGGCCAGGTCACCGCATCGCGGCAGGCTTGGCGCATCACCCATTCGCCGATCGGCACGATCAGGCCGATTTCTTCGGCCAAGGGAATGAAGTCGAGGGGCGAGACCATCCCGCGCACCGGGTGCTGCCAGCGGATCAGCGCCTCGCAGCCCACCAGCCGGTTGCCTTCCAATTGAAGCTGCGGCTGGTAGTGCAGCTGGAACTCACGACGTGCCAGCGCTTGGCGCATGTCGAGTTCGAGCTGCCGGCGCGCCTGCATGCGCGCATCCATCTCCGGCTCGAAGAAGCGGTAGGTGGCTCGCCCGTCGAGCTTGGCCCGGTAGAGCGCAAGGTCGGCGTTCTTCAGGAGGGTGTCGGCATCGCTGCCGTCGCCCGGCGCGAGCGCAACGCCAACGCTGGCCCCGATGGTGAGCAGGTGGCCGTCGACCATGTAGGTCCGTCCGATCAGGTCCACGAGGCGGCGGGCCAGCGCCTGCGTGTTGGCGGCCTCCTGAATGTCGGTCTGCAGGATAACGAACTCATCGCCGCCGATCCGTGCTACGGTATCGGTCGGCCGCACGGTGGAGCGCAGTCGATCGGCGACCTTCTTCAGCAGGGCATCGCCCATCGGATGACCCAACGTGTCGTTGACGGGCTTGAACCGGTCTAGGTCGATCAGCAGGACGGCACACGCCTCGCCAGTGCGCTGCAGGCGCCCGATTGATTCCTTGAGGCGCTCACGCAGGAGAAGCCGGTTCGGCAGGCCTGTGAGCGGATCGTGCCGAGCCATTTCGTCGGCCTGAACTTCGGCAGCCCGACGCGCGGTGACGTCCTCGAACGTGATTGCCCATCCTTGATCGGCGACGGGGTATAGGCCGATGCCCAGGAGGTGTTCATGAAGCGTAATCTCGAAGGTAGAGCTTTCGGCTTGTGCAAAGGAACGACGCAGCTGCGCTCGCACCTGCTTCCAATGATCTCCCGCGCTGTTGCGAACGATACGAAGGATGTGTCGGACAGAAGAGCCTTCCGAAATCACTGCGTTGTGACTGCTGAGAAGGGTTAGCGACTGACCAGAGACGAGGATAACGCGCCCATGCTCGTCGATCAGCAGCAAGCCATGCCGAACAGAATTCAGGTAGGGCAGCAACAACGGCAATGCCGTGGCAACGCTCCGGAGGCTGGATTGCTCAGGAGCTTCGTCGTGCATAGATTTGGACACAACGCGTAAGGACGAAAGCATGGCAAGAGGCCTTCAGGTCGCACCCGACCTGCGCACAAGCGCGTACGAGCGATCAGGCCGATCTTAGCGATAGACAGCTAAGTCTTTCTTAAGTCGCTATTTCGACTTTTGAGAAAGATCGTTTCTGCACCTTACTGCGTCAATTAATCTCATCCATTGACTAGGCAATAATATCCCTCGTATCAAAGAAGAATCTCGAGATTTTTACAGAAACAAAAGAATTTTTTGAATGCTACAATAATCTACTGAATTTACTAACTTGTAATTGATTGAGACAGACCAAAAAAGTCCGCCTAAATAAGACAGCTATTACATCTTCTTTTTGTGTTGGTTATTCAACCGTTTTTTCGACGTATGTAGCTACATACGGCAGGGTCCGAGACGGGGGGCGGAATTTCGGCGTGCACACGACGAACGTCCTAATTAGAGGCTCAAGCCGACGCCCCCGCGAGCCAGGGAGCCTGTATTCTCAGCGTTGTACGCTCGCCCAACATGCGCTACCTTGGCCGTGTCGAAAAAGGTGGACCGGCGTGGTGAGCCCCGGTCAACTGCCCATCCAGGCAGTTCAGTTCCAGCCCCCTACGGGCCGCGGACCACGACGATGCGGACGCGTGTCCGCTCGTTGTGGGGCGCATCGATCAGCGGCATCACCGCCGTATCGCTCCCCTTCGGGTTTCTACACGCGTCCTTGATCCAACAAGGGCGAACCCATGCACGACACCCCTGTTCTCATCGTCGGCGGCAGCCTCGTCGGTCTGTCTGCTGCCCTGTTCCTTGCTTGGCGTGGCGTGCCGGTCACGTTGGTGGATAAGCACACCGGTAGCTCCCCACATCCTCGGGCAATGGGCTTCACCGAACGCACGCTTGAGTACTTCCGTGCGGTCGGCATCGACGGCCAAATCCCGCAGTGGGACCCGAAGGCCAAGCTGCGCCGCGCTCGCTTCGACAGCCTGAGCGGCGAACCCCTCTCGGAGGCGCCCTGGACGCCCGGCAAAGCCCCGGAGGAGAAGGCTCACCTCTCCCCCGTGACCGGCGCGGCGATCCCGCAGGACAAGCTCGAACCCATCCTGCGCGAGGCCGCCCGCGAACGCGGTGCCGACCTCCGGTTGGGCGTCGAGATGCTCTCCTTCCACCAGGATGCTGGCGGCATCACCGCCGAGGTGCGCGAGCGGACCACGGGCCGGACGGCCATGATCCGCGCGGACTACATGATCGCCGCCGATGGCGCGGACAGTCCGATCCGCGAACAGCTCGGCATCCCCCGCCACGGTGTCGGCCACCTGCGCACCCTACGCAGCGTGCTGTTTCGCTGCCCCGGGGCGGACGAGGCCCTGCGCCACGGCATCCAGCAGTTCGAGATCGAGCAGCCGGGGTTCAAGGCGTTCGTGACTACCTACGGCGACGGACGTTGGGTGCTGATGTTCGACGATGACCAGGTGCGTAGCAGCGAGGAGCTGCGAGCGGCTGTGCTGCGAGCCCTGGGTCGACACTTGCCGTTCGAGATCATCACCACCGGCCGATGGGAAATGGCCGGGCGCATCGCTGAGCGCTACCAGGACGGCCGGGTGTTCCTCGTGGGAGATGCCGCCCACCAACTGCCGCCGACACGCGGCGGGTTCGGAGCCAACACCGGCATCGACGACGCCTACAACCTCGCCTGGAAGCTGCAACGGGTGCTGAACGGCCGCTCCGATCCGATCCTGCTCGACAGCTACACCCCCGAGCGCCAGCCGGTCGGCTGGCTGCGCCACCAGCAGACCTTCGCCCGGCCGGACTTCACGCATTGGGTCGGTGACATCCTCAAGGACGAACACCTCTACGGCGACGCCGCGATGGAACTGGGTCAGCTGATCCGCTCGACCGTGATCGTCGGTGCAGGGTCGGAGCTGCCACCAGCGGTGCATCCGGACGTGTGGAAGGGCCAGCCCGGAAGTCGCGCTCCGCACATCTGGGTCGAGCTGGCCGGACGGCAGGTGTCGACGATCGACCTGTTCACGCACGGGTTCGTGCTTCTGTCGGCCGACCCACGCTGGTGTGCAGCAGCGGAGCACCTTGTTGACGTTCGGGCCTATCGTGTCGGCCGGGACGTCGTGTTCCCCGAGGCCGAACCGTTCACCGGAAGATTTGGTGTCTCACCCAAGGGGGCGACGTTAGTCCGTCCGGATGGTGTGGTGTGTTGGCGAGCGCAGGAAATGGCCGCCGATCCCACGGCCGTTCTCACCGCAGCGATGCACGAAGTGGCTGCCGTACCAGCCTGAGCTCGGGCCAAAGGATGGGTGGCTACCGCAGCGAATGCGCTGGCCACCCGCTCACATGCTGAGCCGATGGTCCGCTATCTGGCAGATCCGGACCTTGCAGGGCATCCCCGTGGGGTCCGAGTTGGGTCGATAGCAACCTGAACGATTTGTCGGGTATCCAACCGTTTCCCTAACAAGAACTGCTAAGTTAGGATCGAACAGAAGCAAGTGCACCTGTTTCTGTCGGGAAAATATGACCAGCTTTCTACTGTCCGATAAACCACTATGTTTACTATCCTGACATCCAGTGTAGACATTGGCGATCAAGACGGTCGGCATTGTGCGAGATGTGCACGGTTCAGGGCCATGAGGACTGGTCCCAAGCTGTAACGCCCTGCCCTTTTGCGTTCCACAAGCTTCCGCAGATAGCCTCTAGGGCTCTTGATGTGTTCGGCTCGCTGCAGGATTGCCGCGACCGTTGCGGCAGCAGTTTCTGCTCCCATCGTCGCCTGCGCCTCCCGCCATACTGCTGGGCTGATGCCGAGGATTGTACTTACTAGGTCGGAGGCTGCGACAAGATCGTGCCAGGAGCGGATCTCCGCGCCGGCGCGGGTGTAGTCCCGGATATCTGGGCAGGCATCGAGCACCATAGCGAGAGGGTAACTTTGTTTGGGCGAGCGTGCCTTTGCAGGACGTGGCTTATCAGCATCCTCAGCGCGACTCCCGGATGCCGGCTCAGCATCAAGAGTATTTATTTTAGAATTCTGTATGTGCCGCTCAGAATGGCTGTCACTGCCGTCCAAAATATAAGATTCTGATCGCGGAATGAGGACGTTGCCCACATCAGCAACAAGCATGGCTAGACTTCGCCGTATGGCTTTCAGATCGGTTGGGCTTGGTGTCCGGGGTATCGCCATCACGATGGACGCGTAGCGGGCTCGCAGCGCTGTCCAGTCCCCCTCGTGGCCGCCCTCTACGCCCGCGGTGATCATCTTGGCTGCGTCGCGACGCAGGATCGTGACCTGTTCACGCGCGAGCTGCAGTTCCCGGCGTTCGGCCTCGACGATCTCGGCCTGTTGCTTGAACTCGCACGCTCTGGAGACGATCGGCGTGAGATCAAATCCAAAGGCATACGTGATCTCACCGCCTTGTCCTTTCCGGGCGTAGCGCTTGCCGTTCGGGCTGTCTCGGCGGATTACGAGGCCAGCCTCGACCAATGCACCCAGATGGCGCCTGAGCGTTGTCTCGGCCATGCCGTGGGCGCGCAGACGAAGCTGCTCGTTTGATGGGAAGACGACAAGATCGCCCCCCTGCCCCGCGACCAGCGCCGTTTCAGGATGGAAACTGAGAAGCGCGTTAAGGACGGCAAGAGCCCTATCGGACACACCGATAGCGCCCTTGGCCTGGGCGATATGCCGGAACACTGCCCATTTGTTGACAGTGGTTTCAGGTGAGCACGCAGCGGCGGCCGCCTGCGCCTGTAGATGGGCAGCCGTTAGCGGCCGGCGCCCGAAGGGCGTCGTGATGTGAAGGTTCATATTCTCTGCCGGGCACTGGGCAAAGACAGGGCGTCCGCCGAATCGGCGCGAAATCGTTTGACGATGTGCCGGGAGATGTGCTTCTCTGCGCTTGCTTAGGGACTACAGAGAGGGCCTTCCGGACGCGGTTCGGGGGGCCTTGTCTTTTTCGAGTGCGTCGTCTCCCTGGTTTGTGTTGTGGATCGGGTTACGCCTCGCCAGCCCGAACAGCGGCGAGGATCTCGGGAAGCCGATCTAGGAGAGCGGTACCGAGTTTCGGCTCCAGCTTCTCATCGATCGACAGAATGAAGCGACCGCTGCTGCGCTCAATGCGCGCGACCTTGCGTCCCTGCTGGTCTTTCCACACTTCTGACTTCGCCTTCGGCGCAACCTTCGGACCGAACGCCTCCAGTGTAGCAGCAAAGCGCTCATCAGTTGGCTTAGCGATAAAGCCCGGATCACTGATCAGCTTGCCGATTTCAGAAGCGTCCGTCGACTTCAGTCGCTCCGCCAAAAGCAGCCAACGCGGACGACCAGCCGCCGGGGCGGGGCCGATCGCGCACAGGACCTCCTGGGGTACCGTTTTTGCGACCGCAATCAGGGTCGAGAGATCCCCCTTCCCCACTCCCATGGCGGACATAATTGTATCGCGGCGAAACCCGTGGGCTTCGAGTCGCAGCGCGAAGAAAGCTCGCTCGATGTAGCTGAGATCGCGTCGCTCCAGGTTCTCCTTACCCTGCGCAACGACGAGTTCTTCATCTGAGAGCGGTCGGACAACAGCTCGTATAGGGCGCCCCAGGATCAGTGCAGCGCGAGTCCGCCGTCGTCCATAGGCGATCTGAAAGCGTCCGGCTGTCTCCGGATGTGGTCTCACAAGCACGGGGACCTGCTGCCCACTTTCTCGGATGCTTTCTACCAGGCCAGGTAGGGTGGGATCATTGGCATCAGAGACACGATCGGCAATGAAGGAGTCATCGACAAGTCCGGGATCCAGATCCACTATGAGCGACCCAGCCTCGATCTCGGCCGCTACATCGGCTCTGGCTGCCAGATTGCGCAGGGTTGAACCCATCGTGCGCACGGCGCCGGTTCTACGGCTTTCAAGTACGGGGGAGGGAGAGTTTGCACCTGCAAACTCTGCTTCTCCAGGGACAAGGTTTGCAGGTGCAAACCCCTCTGGCTTTGCTCCCTGCTTCGAACCAAACAAGGCATCTAGGTTCGTCTTGCGGTTCATGCGCGTCCCCACGCCTTCCGTATAAGGCCCTCGATCTCGGCGTTTACTGCATCCAAGGCCTCAAGCGCCCTGTCGTAGGTCGAGCGTGTAATGGCGTCCCGGCCAATCTCGTAGAGGGTCTGTTTCGACAAGCCGGCATCCGAGACTGCAGATGACTTCAGCATCGGTGCTGTAAGAACGGCGTCATCGAACAGGGTCCGGAGCATCCCAACGATCCGCGTTTGTGGCGCGTCCTGCTGCTCGTAGCGCGTCACAAGATAGCGAAGCCAATCGTACTGGAGATTGCCGCCGGCCTCCGACACAACGCCGAGAAGATCCTCGGTCATCGCCAGGAACTGGCTCATGGACGCCACATCCAACATCTGGGGGTGAACGGTGATAAGCAGCGCAGTCGACGCACATAGAGCGGAGAGGGTCAGGTATCCGAGCTGCGGCGGACAATCGATCACGACAACGTCGTAGCTGGCTTCTACGGACTCTATCGCTTGTGCCACTCGGTCGAAAAACAGAGGCTCGCCTGCACGGCGCTTGTTCAGAGCACGCGGCGTCTCGTGCTCGAACTCCATCAACTCAAGGTTCGCAGGGACTAGGTCCAGACCTGTGAAGTAGGTGTGCCGAATGACGTCGCCCAACGGGCGGCGAGAATCATCGTACCGGATCGCCCCATATAGAGTTTCATCGGTATCGACATCCAATTCTGGCTGAACACCAAGGAGAGCCGATAAGCTCGCCTGCGGATCGAGGTCGATCGCCAGAACGCGATAGCCCCTTAGCGTCAGAGATTGGGCAAGATGGGCGGTTGTCGTTGTCTTGCCCGAGCCACCCTTAAAGTTAGCTACGGCGATGATCTGGAGGTGGTCACCTTCCTGACGATGCGGCTGGTAACGTCTTCCGCTGCGCGTATTCTCGTCGAGATAAGCGCGAATGCCATGGATGTCCGAGAGAGTGTAAGAACGTCGCCCGTTTGGCGAGACGTCAGGCTGCGGCCCTAAACCTTCCGCGGCGAGTTGCTGGAGCCGAGACACAGTGACACCAATAATTCGAGCAGCTTCTGAGGAGGAAAATCGGCGCAGGGTCTTGGCTGATGTAGGAGGAAACAGCCCAGACGAGATCGCCTGAAGCTGCTCGCGCAACACGGCTGCATGGTCACCGATCATCGCCGCCGGCGAAACCGTTGGCTGCTGCGGAGGCGATTTGATTACCGCGTGCTGGTTCATCCTTATGGGCCTTGCTTGCAGAAAATTCCCCAAATTGACGTAGCAGCTACAACTCGACCGAATCAAGGATGATTCGCAAGCCCGATAAATGCGGAAAGTGTAGCTTTTCACGAACCCGTCGCGGGTCGCCTGTTCACCAGCTCAGGCGGTCATCACCCCAACCGCGTACGTCAGCGGCGATTAGGTTGGTGACATCCCCGACCACGCTGCCGAGGCTGTGCCAGGGCTCCGGTACGTTACGCGTGTCGTCGAGCCCATAGACGGCGGGCAGGGCGATGAGCTTGAGACGAAGGGCATGTAAGCCTGGAGTCGGCTGCGCTACCAGCAGACCGCCGACGACTCGGATAGCGCGGGCTGTGCTGTCCTCGTGGCACTGAGAAGCGTCGAGACCGCACACTCCGGCCGCCCTTGCCAAGCCCGCTGTCGCCTTCAGACCTGGTGCTTGAGGGCACGTGTGCAGGGTCCAGGCCGCAGATGCCGACCGATTGTGTCGGTGTCCGTCGCGTAGAGCGGAGGTGAGTCGGGCGATGTCGGAAAACGCACTTGCGGAAATCCTTGCCGCACGACGAGCGTTGCTTCCAGCCTTTCGATACGCGCCTGCGCGCGCTTGCGAGCGGCCATGATCTGTTGGAATTGCGCGAACGGCCGTGGATCGGATCATAGCCAGCGTCCCCAGTGAGCAACTTCGGAGTGTTCGCCGATACCGAGAAAGGGGCCGTGGCAAGCATCACTAGCAGTCGATGGCGCGTCGGCTTCGCGATACCTGACCACCCGCGGTGCCCGGGCGTGCAGTGCCCTCAAGGGAAGGGTCATCGCTCACGCGGCACCTCCAACGATTGATGCGGGAACAGACAGGTGTCCGAGCTTTGGCACGTTCTGGGCGGAACCCGCCTAAGTCGAGGACGCAGGCGGCGCGAGGAACTGCGCGGCCTTAGAGGCAAGGGAGGCTGCGGTGACGAGTGCACGGGGATCGTCACGCACGAGCGGCAGCCAGCCGGCCATATAGGCGGCGTGGTTGGTGTGTGACTCAGGAGCTAGGCCGAAGCCAGCAAGGATGAAGGTTGCCTCAAATTCGGCAACGAGTTCTTCGGCGGCGTAGGCACGGTTGGCGAATGGGGTATTAAGCTGCCGGTCGAGGCAGTAAGGACGCTCGCGTCCAGTGTGCGAGTTCATGCACCAGCGTTGCGCAGAAGCCCTCCACTGAACGAAACAAGATACGACCCGGCGTCTGGATCTCGTCACGGGCAGGAAGTTAGCAGTTGGTCTTACCTGTCCGGATAACTGTGATCAATCTACCGACCACCGCCGACATTCGTCGATGGGCCAATCGCTGATCGGCCATCATCACAGCGACAAGTACTGTTGGCGACATTTTGTTCGGATCTAGAATATCTAATACCCTCGCTCATTGAACGTTATGGAACGCCCCTGATAATGGTATGCCGCAACCTGTAGTGCGGTTCGGAACGCATCGTCGAAGCCGTCACCGAGTTAACAGGCTCGCCTCATGGCAACCTGTAGCAGAATGGCCCGCGACCTAAGGCTGTTACGGACCTATGGGTGCACCATTTATGGCGGGATTCCATCTCGCCGCGCCTACCCCTCTGACGTCAGCGATGAAGCGTGAACGCTGGCTTTGGGCGGGCTGCTTCGGGGTCTTGGTGCACGACCTGCGCGTCGTGCTGCGCCTGGCCGCGGGCCGTGCGGAGGCGCCCACGGCCGCGGTGCTCGACAGCCGTACCCTGCAGCTCGCCCCTGAGAGCAGCGCCCGCTCGGCCAGGTGCTGAGGCTGCATGTCATACCCGCCAACGCCAACGACCGCGCGCTGGTGGACGCCGTGCAGGAGGCGACCGGCAACAGCGTGGATCTAGCCTATGTCGACAGGGCTACACGGGGGACCGGGCGGCGAAGGCGGCCGATCACGGCATCGCCCTGGAGGTAGTGCGGGTGCCCGAGGCCAAGCGCACCTTCGTCCTGTTGCCACGCAGATGGGTGGTCGAGCGCGCTTTAGCCTGGATGGCCCGCTTCCGTCGCCTCGCCCGCGATTACGAGCGCCTGCCCGCCACCCTGGCAGGCTTTCACCTCGTCGCCGTCAGCGTCCTACTCCTACGCAGAGCCGCCAACTTCGCAGCAGCCCGTAACAGCCTCTGGGCAGATCGAGGAGGCCGGGTGCGCTATGAACAACGCCGAGGTGTTTGAGGGCTTCAGGCGATGGCCCCGCACCGAGGCGGCATGCAATGGCGCCCAGAACCTCAACGCGAGCTGTTGAGGTGTTCGCCAGGTCGGGCGAAAACCTCCCCCAGTCGAAACTGTGGTGATCGTTCAGACTCACGGCGGAAGCGGGGTGGTTGGCCTCGACCATCGGCCGGTGCCCGATCGTGCAGGACGATAGCGACCATGAAGGTGTCGTCTGTGTCCCCAAAAATGGGGACTTTACACGTAGGGCCAGCGCAGCGTGAAATAGCGCAGCCGCATGGTGCGGAGAGTCGAGGTCCAGAAACACGAAACCCGCCACGAGGGCGGGTCACATGCCGGCGGAAAACCGGGGGAAGATCTGCTTTGTGGCGAAGCGATCCTCCCCCAATCCGCTTCGTCTGACAAGAGGAAAAACACTGTTTTTCCTCACCGGCGGAGCTTTGCCCGCATGCGTCCGCGTCTGCCGAGGCTGGTCTCGTGACCAGAGGTGCGGAGCTATGTTCGCTGAGGAAATACGGCGCGCCGTCGAGGCTGCGTCGCGGGAGGGGCTGCCTGTAGTGGCGGCGCTGATGTGGGGCGCGTTCGAACAAGGACAGGTGTCCGAGGCCGAGGCTGAGGCCTTATCGGGGTTGATCGAGGCGCGGCAGCTCTCTGGGACCATATGCTCCTCCGGACAGAACTCCGACGCTGCTGAGACCAACGACGAGGCCGCCAGACCTTCGGAGCGGAGGGCCAGGCCGAAGAGCCGCCGCGGCTCTCGTCCTCGCACGGACGCCTCGATGGGGCGGCGTCGCCGCTGGGCGGCGTCCGGGCGGCTCCCACCGGCCCTCGCGGCTCAGTTTACACTCGCGGAACAGGCTGTTCTCGCTCTCGTTGCGGCCGAAACCGTCCAGCACAAGGATTGCCGCCTCGCTATCGGTCATCTAGCGGCAATTGCCGGCGTCGCCGAGACAACGGTGCGCAATGCGATCCGAGAGGCTCGCAAGCTCGGGATGGTGACGGTGGAGGAACGGCGGGTAACGCACTTCCGCAACCAGACAAACGTGGTTCGCATCATCTCGACCGAGTGGACGAGTTGGCTGCGACTGGCACGCAAGAGCGCTTCGCCCTCTGCTGCACGGGATGCCGACCGCTCATCTGCCAGGGGAGGTGGGTGCAAATCCGCGAAGTGCACGAATACACATGTTTTACATCCTGTGAATTCTGCGCCTTTGAAGCCTCGAAAGGGCTGCCGAAAAAGGGCGAACGACCCTGTCGATACGACCTCTCGGGGAACCCCTCAGCTGGGTAGAACGGGTCGAGCGATGCGATAGGCACGCCTATGTCCGCTGCTCGGCCAAGCTCCTCCAGTAAGGCGCTCGCAATCCCGCCCTCGTCTCGACAGCAGGGCCACGTCCACGTTGGCTAGCGCTCTTGCATGCTGCGAGACCCTTGGCAGGCATCCACGGCTCCAGGGCTGGATCCCGTCGATCGGGTCGCTCGCTCGATGACCGCGACCCGGAGCTTACTTCCTGGGCTGTCCCGCGGCAGGCGTGCTAGCCTCGGATAGCGGGAGCGGGGGTCGTCGGCCAGGAAGAGGCCGACGTAGGTCCGGATGGTCCTGGGGCGGCCTCGTCATCGACCCTAACTCACTCGATGACTTCACGGTCGTTCGGGTTGTGCAGGACTGCCAGATCCGCCGTTAACGATGTCGGTGGATCAGCCCGACCGCGTGCACGAATTCGCTTTGCGAGAGCGCCGGACCAGGCCAGGTTCGACCCCGGCAGTCCCCGTACGTGCGCCGCCGCCTTTACCAGAGGCGGCCGGCGCCGGTGTTACCAGCACCAGCGCGCGGCCTGACCACAGTCGTATCGGATAAGGATGCAACCATGGCTGAGCGCCACCTTAGCGGCCCCGCGCCGCGCTTCAAACCGTTCCTGCACACCCATCTCCGCCCCTACGGCAGCGAGATCGTGCCCGTTCGCTCCCCGTCCGTGATCGCGTTGCGCCGCACTGACCTCGCCTGAGGTCCGTCGACGTCCTCAAACCCGATCCGAGCAACCCCGACGCGTCGCCCCGCCCGGCGGCCTGCTGCAGCTTGCGCGCAGGCCGCCCATCCCCGGACCCAGCTGTGGCCGGTGGCGGACACGCGTCACGGACAGGAGCCCTTCCGTGCAGTACTTCCTCACCAACCCCGCGGCCGTGCGCGCCGCGTGCCTCGTCGAGCATCTCGACGCCGATCCACTCGGCGTGCGGATGGCCACCCCCGCCGGCTCGCCGGTGGTGGTGCTTGCCGCCCCGTGGATCCGTCGCCGCGAGCTTGCCGCCGGCGTCCACGGTTTGACGGTCGCCGCCTACATTCTGGCCGGACCGGTCGATCTCGAGGGGGTGTCCTGGCAGGTCTACGCCGGCGAGAGCGGCGACTTCCCCGAGCGCCTGGCCCGCCACGCCCGTGATCCGGCCAAAGGGTTCGTGAACATGGTGTTTCTGATCACGAGCCGCGATCCGGAGTTCGGTAAGCAGACCGTTCAGGCGCTGCAGTTCCTGATCGATCGGACGATCGAACGCACCGGGCGGGCCAGCATCCTGCGCGGGGTACGTCCAAGCGAGCCGCGGCTCCATCCCGATGACTGGTGCCGCCTCGAGAGCTTGCTTGCAGCGGCCAACATCGGGCTGCTTGCCCTTGGCTGCCGCCTGCTCGAGCCCGCTCGCCCGGCCCATGGTCCGGTGCTCGAAGCCCCCGAAGCGGAGGAGAACACTCCCAGCGCGACGCCGCCGCGGGGTAAGGGAGCCGGCGCGACCGCCGCCGAGGCCGACCATGGCCGGAGCGGTCAGACCACGTTGGCGGGGCCGATCGAGCCCCGCCGTCTGGTGCTGCAGCACAACGACGTCTGGGCACATGCGCTGGCCCTCGACGGAAGCGTCACGATCCGGGCTGGCTCGGAGATCCGCAAGACGGCTTACGCGACCATGAGCCCGGGTATCGTGCAGGCCCGTCAGACCTGCTGCGACGAGCACGCGCTCGTCGACATGCCGGGCGATACGACCCGCTGGCGCCTGGTGCGCGACGTGGTGGTGCCGTCCGCGACCTTCGCGGTCCGCTTCGTCACGGGTTGTCACCTCGACGGACGCGCCTGGCAGCCGCTGGCCTGAACCGAACCCAGGCGGGCGCGCGTCGCCCGCCCAGGGGTTCCGATCCGTCGCTTCTTCCATCCCCTCATCCCGATCCCCAGCGTCGGCGTCGCGCCGATGCGATCGCCAGGCTTGTCCGCATGCCCCTCCCGCGTATCCGCGTTCCCGTCCCCCTTGCCGTCGACCCGGTCGATCCGGCCTTGTCTCACCTGCCGCCCGATCCGTTGACCTGGTGGCGGCAGGTGCCGCCGTCGACATTCGACCTCGCGGCCCAGCGCATCCTTCTCGAGGCACTGCGCGAGCGTGTATCCGCGACGCGCTCGATCGACATCGCTGCTTGCCTCAGCGACCCGGCCGCCGCCGTCCGCGCCGCACTGACGGCGTTGTCACCCCACCCCACCCGGGGTGATCGCGTGGCATCGCCCGACGATGCCAGCCGGGACCGCGTCCTCGACTTGGCGCTGTCGGCGGCGGCGCTCTGCGCCGCGCAGGGTGATCCCGCCTGTGCCGCCGTGCTCGTCCACGCCCTCGGTCGCCGCGCCCGTCGTCGCGCCGACCTCGCCGTCCTGTGCCTCGCCCACGCCTGGCGCCGCCCCGTGACCGATCCGGCCGGCATCCCCGTCGCGCCGACCGCACGCCGCTGAGGGAGCAAACATCGTGGGATTTTCCTCCATCATCAGCGCCCCTTCGATCGAACCTGCGCTCGCCCGAACTCTACTGCTGGCGCATGTCCCGCGGCGTCTACGCCTCTCCCTCATGCCGGCTTTGCGCCTCAACGTCGCCCAACTCGGGATCGCCGCGGAGGTGACGACGCTCGCCCCCGATGCAGCCGGCCTCGCCGCAGCCTGGGTCGAGGCGGCCGACGTCTCCGCCGGCGCGCTGTGGCTCGACCCCCGGTTCGCCAACGCAGCAGCGGCGCTGACTGGACACCTCGACGCCCTCGCGGTCGCCCGGGACCTGCCGGCGCTGGCTTCGCTCGCTGATGCCGTGGTGCTGCTGTCCCGCCCCGGTGAGGATCGTGCAGCTGCAGCGCGTCTTGCTCCTTCGGTATGGATGGAGAACCACCTCCTCGCCGAGCTTCATCTCCTGGTCGAGCCGACCGCCATGAGCCGCGCCCGGATGGCCGTGGGGTTGCCCGAGGATGAGGTGGGCGACCGGAACACGCCGGACACCGCGTCGGCGGCCGCGGCGATGGCGGAGGACGACGACGAGGACGGCGAGATCTCCGGTCGGCGCCGCGATGCTGAGGCGGCGCTGGAGCGTGCCTGGAGCACGTCCCTGGACACCGCGCTGCTCGACCTGCGCGCGGATGCGACGGCCGTCGTCGCCGGGCTGGCGACGCTGGCCGGCGGGGCCGGCGACGACCATCTGAACGGCGTCGCTCTGGTGCTGGCCGCGATCGAGGTCGGACGCCGCCTCGTCGTCCCGGTCGAGGAGCGGGTCCGCCGGGCGGAGAGCGCACGTCGCCAGACCCTGACCCGGCGGCTCGATCGGATGGAAACCGAACTGCGCCAGGCGCAGGCGGCTGCAGCTTCCGACCGGCCATCCAGCGCGGGACGGGCCACCGCCGACCACGAGCCGCACGTGACAGGGGCGAGCAAGCCCGCGGGCACGGCCGTCCAGGAGGGCTACCTGCTGGCCGTACCCCCGGTGGCGGAGAGCCCGGCGGACAAATCGCGCAACCTGGTCCGCGGCTACGAGGCGATCATAGGCAAGGCACTCCCCCTGGTCGCAACCCCCGACCTCACGGCACTGCGCGCCGAACTGATCGCCGAGTTTCCCTATGCCCATGCAGCGATCGAGGCGCTGCTGTCGGACCTCGGAGGGCGTTACGTGCACTTGCACCCCACGATACTCGTGGGTTTGCCCGGGTGCGGGAAATCCCGTCTGGCGCACCGGGTCGCCGAACGGCTCGGCCTGGGACCGTGGCGGGTCGACGGATCGCATGACGGCGCAAGTTTCCTGGGCGGAACGGACAGGCGGTGGACAAGTGCCGAACCCGCACACGCACTCATGGCGATGAACAGGTTCGGCATCGCAAACCCGATGATCTTGATCGACGAGATCGAAAAAGCCGCGACCCGGACCGATCACGGTAGGCTTTGGGATACTTTGCTGGTCATGCTCGAGCCTGAGACCGCGCGCCACTACATGGACCCGGCGTTCCAGGTCGAGGTCGACCTCAGTCAGGTATCCTGGATCGCCACCGCGAACACGACCAAAAACTTGCCCGGTCCACTGCTCGACCGCATGAGGGTGATCGGAGTCTCGTCGCCCGGACCGGCGGACTTGCCGGCACTGTTGCCGGGTGTGCTCGCTGGGATCGCGCAGGCCCGAGGGCACGATCCCCGGTTTCTTGAACCGCTGGATGGTGAGGAGCGTGGGGCGGTGGAAACCGCATGGCGGGGCGGATCCGTGCGCCGGCTGACGCGGGTGGTTGAGGCGATCGTCGCCGTACGCGGCAAGGTAGCCCCCCGGCACTGAGAGCGCCTCAGGCCACGGCCAAGATCGGAGTCTGTGCGCATCACCCAGGCTTGCGATCCACGGCAGGACCTCATCGAGCGAGCCGGCGTCGTCGAACGGACCGGCGACGATCTCGAACAACAGCGGGGAGGGCTTCTCGTCCGGCGTCGGATCGGCAGCGGAAGCAGGGCCAGGTGGATGGAAGGTGGGCAAGCTGCCGTTGGCGATGTTGCACGTCGCACCGGCCATTGCCGCCTCGACATCGACGATCGGATTGCGGTCGCTTGAACCCAGATCGTCCTCCCCGAGGGTGGTGATGGGGGCCGAAGTCGGATCCGGGCCGCTGGCCGCGCCGTCGAGCAGGGAAGGCGGTTCGGCGACGAGGGGGGGCGCGACGAGATCGACGACGACGAGGGTGGGCGCCTTCGGAGCGCTCGGCGCCCGCGGGGGCGAGCGGCTGGTTTTACCGGCGCGCGAAGTCGTTTTCTTGGTTGGACGCGAATTGGTCAGGAAGCTCCAACGCGCATGCATGCCCGCATCGGGTGGAACCAGCAGGACGTCGATGGTCAGACGACCGGCGATCCGGCGCACCGTCACGAGCCAGACTGCCGTCCCCCACCGCTGCCGTGCGCCTGCGGACGCCGCGCCCGCCCATGCTCCATCATCGACGCAGTCGAGGGGTGCCTCCGCCCTGGCCATCGCCACGACGTGATGGGTGGAAGCCAGTCTGCGTCCGTCCGGCAGTCCCTTGACGGTCAGACGGGCATCCTCGACCCGCTGGTCGAGACTGCCGAACACGGTGTCACGATCCCCGTACAGCGTCGCGTACGAGGAACTCTCCGTGTTCCAACTGACGATGTCCTCCAGCTTTGCCGGAAGTGCGGCTCGAGCGACGCTCGAGAGTGCGAAAACCGCCGTGCGCTTCGGTGAATGGGCCATAGGGAACCTCCGTTTTCGAAGATCCAGGCTTTGTTCGAAAATCACAACAAGAGTTCGCTAGAATATTTTTGTAGGCCTATAACGTTTATCCCCCTACAGAAAAAATTTGTAGACCACATCCGGAATGTGAAGCTATTAGTCAGGAGCTTAGCAGAGGCCAGCACTGGCGCGGTACTACCGCAAGCCGGATCTCACGGGAACTCACCATGGCTGGATCCGAAACGCGGCGGGCTATTCACTGTGCAAGCGTACGACTCACCCCCGGGGAACGTACGACGATTGCGAAGGCCGCGGCCCGTGCTGGCCTTGCGCCGAGCGGGTTTTTGCGACGCGCCGGGCTGGCGGCGGCGCGAGGCACACCCGGCAAAGGAAGTGCTGCGGCGCGGCCGGGACTGGATCTGGCCCGCTGGACCGCGGCAGTGGGAGAGGTCGCTGATGTCCTAGCCGATGTGATGGCGCGGTCTGAGGTGGATGGGCCGGTCACGGCAGAGATCGTTGCGCTTCGTCAGTCGATCCGCGACCTCGACGCGATGGTGGTTTGGGCGATCGAGCACGACGGGTGATCATCAACATCCACCCTCACGGCCGAACGCCGAGCGCACGGTCCGCACTTGCTGCGCATCTCACCGCAACGACCGGGGGGCAGGGTGTACGGCTTGTGCGGGTTCGGGGGACGATCGCGGACGCCGTCGAGGGAGCGATCGCCTGTTTTGCCCGCCTCCGCGCTCTGTCGGAACGCGCTCGCATCGCGTTCTGGCATTTGAACCTGAATCCGATCCGTTTCTGGAACGCGACTCAGCGTGACGAGGCGGTGAGGCGGATCCTGAAGGCGCTATCGGCCGAGCGCCATGCGTACGTATTGATCGAGCATACGGCCAAGCCGCGGGCGCGGGGGGAGGGGGCACCGACGCACTACCATCTGCTGATCGCGAATGTCGGCCGGGATGGGCGCGCACTCAACCCATCATTTGCCTACGTCCGCCTCGAGGCAGTGCGGGCGACGCTGGAGGTTGATTTTGGTGAGGCGGTCACCCCGAGCCGCCGGACGGACGCAGTGGTTCGCCGACTCCACCGTGACGGACGTCCTGATGTTGCAAGTGCCGTCGAGGCGGTCCGCCCCGCCTCCGACGCCCAACCGAAATCTGGCCTGAGCACTGCGACGCGGGCTCGATTGGCACGGGTTGGGCTCTCTGCCCCCGGACTGCGGGCGCAGGTCATCGATATCTATAGGCGCGGCGAGGAAGGAACCTCGCTGTGCCCGGCGCTCGCGGATATCGGCCTGACCCTGATGGAGGGTAAGCGGACCGGCATTTGGATCGTGAAAGCCGGCGATCACCTCGTGGGGTCCCTCGACCGGCTGGTTGCCCGGCCGCGTGCCGAGATTGCGACACGCATGACCGTGCCCCCTCGAGCCGTTAGCCCCGAGACCGGACCAAAGCGCGCGGATGCGACAATCGAGATCGGCTCGGTTGATGATGTGTCGCTTGCGACCCAGGAGCAGACAGGATCGCAGAAGATCAGTGTGGCTGCAGCCTCTTGGACCCGGCATATCCAGGGCCTGATCGATGCCAGCCAGACCGCACTCGAGGAGGCAGAACGTCGAACCGAAAGGCCTGAGCGAACCAGGCTGATCGCTATGGTCGAGCGTCGGGTCGTGGCGGCTAGGGCTGCGAGGGAGGCTGCCGAGCTTGTCCTTGTTGAACAGATGCGGAAAATGGCGCCGAGTGGGTGGTTCAACAGGATCCTTGGACGGACGGCGCTCCATGAATCGCTGATGAGGACCGTGCGAGCGGACGTTGCGCGGGCGATGCACTGCCTCGAGACTGTGAAGGAACGCAAAGCCCACATCGGAGGTCGGGTGGCAGCGGAGTTGCGCCACTGGCAGGAAACTGTCGCGCGTGAGGACCGGGAGCAGGCGCGTGAAGAGCATCGGCTCAAAGGGCAGATCGAGCTCTGGCGGGAAGCCTTGGCTGTTATTGAGGCAGACCCCCAAGTGGCGGTAGGTGGAAGCGCAGCGATTAAGGAAGCCGTATTGACCAAGCGTGCTGAGTTGAGAAAAATTCAGCCGTGGTCGCGTGGGTCGCGTCCCAGCCCCGCTCATGGCTCTACACCACCAATCTCGACCGTGCCGAGATCTTCTACGGCGTCACCATGATACCGCCAGGCCGCCGGCGGGACGGGTTCGCTCTGGTCGCCTCGGCGATCTTTGCCGAGGCGTTTACTGGGCGCGTCCTGCCATTCGACGGCTTGGCCGCTGATCACGATGCGCGGATCATACGGACGCGTCGCGACGCCGGGATGCCGATCGAAGGCTTTGACGCCTTGATAGCAGCCACGACCGCGGCTGCGGGCTACAGCATCGCCACCCGCGCTGTCGGCGGTTTCGAAGCGTGCGGTCTGACGGTCATCAATCCCTGGCAAGCAGCAGGGTGATAACGAAGTCGCTCCCAAAACACATAAGCTCGATCCTACCTGAGCATCTTGCCGCGTCAGCTTGCGATGGCTTGCATTTGACTGACGCCTTCGCGCAGCACGTAGCCACGACCCCAGACTGTCTCAATGTAGTTCTTGCCCTGGCTGGCGTTGGCGAGCTTCTTCCGCAGCTTGCAGATGAACACGTCGATGATCTTCAGCTCGGGCTCGTCCATGCCGCCGTAGAGATGGTTGAGGAACATCTCCTTGGTCAGCGTCGTGCCCTTCCGCAGGGCAAGGAGTTCCAGCATCTGGTACTCCTTGCCAGTGAGCGGAACCCGGTTCCCACCGATCGCGACAAGCTTCTGATCGAGGTTGACGACCATGTCGTCGATCGTCACGGCCGCCTCGGCATGCCCTTGCGAGCGGCGGACGATCGCCTGAATGCGGGCGACGAGCTCATCCCGGTGGAACGGCTTGGTGAGGTAGTCGTCGGCGCCAAAGCCGAGACCCTTCACCTTGTCCTCGATGCTGGCCATCCCTGAGAGGATCAGGATCGGGGTCTTCACCTTGGCCACGCGAAGGCTGCGCAGCACCTCGTAGCCGGATATGTCAGGGAGCGTCAGGTCGAGGAGGATGATGTCGTAGTCGTAGAGCTTGCCTAGATCGATCCCCTCCTCACCGAGATCGGTGACGAAGGGATTGAACCCGGCCGTCTTCAACATCAGCTCGATGCTCTGCGCCACCGCCGCATCGTCCTCGATCAGCAGAACCCGCATCGTCCGTCCCCGTAAGTGTTAAGATCCACTAATGCGTGATCCTTAACAAATCCCTGTTTTGCAGTAGGGTCCGTATCAGCGCCTTATCGGCCTATATTCGACTTGTTGTTCTGCCAGAAACTAATTAAGATAGGCCATATCAGTTGATTATAGGGCAGTATATTTCATGTTGGACGAAGCAGTGGCAGACACAAGCAGCAACGTTTTGGCGATGGCAGCCGATATCGTCTCAGCCTATGTCTCGAACAATCACGTTCAAGCTGGCGAGTTGCCGAACTTGATTGCCAGCGTCCATGCATCCTTGAGCCGCCTTGGCGGTGAGGAGCCGACGGCCGCGTCCGAACCTGAGAAGCTGACGCCCGCTCAGATCCGCAAGTCGATCACCCCAGATGCGATCATCAGCTTCGAGGACGGCAAGGGCTACAAGACGATGCGGCGTCATCTTACCCTACGCGGCCTGACACCGGAGGCCTACCGCGCCAAGTGGGGCCTGCCTGCCGACTACCCGATGGTGACCACGAGCTACTCGGCAAAGCGCTCCGCACTCGCCAAGAGCCTGGGTTTGGGTCAGCAGCGGCGCAAGTTGGCACCGGACGCGGCCGATGGATCGTGAGGGGACTGGGCCTGGAGCGCCTAGGCCACAGGGTTAATGAAGCGTTTCCGTTCATGCCTTGTTCCCGTTGTGGAAAACTCCCGAAGCGGTCAGTTTGGCCCTTGTAGCGGGGCATAGCATGCACATTCGAGCCGGGGAGCGGCTGCGCCTTACACTGTGGGGCGCGGGGAGCCGCGCTATGGTCAGTCTCAACACCTACGCGGTGACCCAGCCCGCGCTGGAGGGGTTTGATCCGACGGAGGATGGCTTCCACCACGACGTCACGTCGTGGCTGCATGACGGCTTCAACACCTTGACGGTCGTGCTGATCGGGCCGCCGGGCGAGGTGCCGTTCCGCATGATGGTCCGGCATGGCGATCATTCCGAGCACGTCCTCGACGAAGCCGACTTTCTGCCGCTGGCGACGCCATGGCGGCTCTGGACGCTTCGCATCGAACGGGCATCGGTGCTGAACCAGCATCTTTCCGGTCTTGGTCACGCCCAGCCGAGGCGGGTGGCCAGCGATCAGATCATGCCAGGTGCTGTCGGCGGCGGCATGTCTTTGCGCGTCGACCAGATCAGGGCGCCGGCCTCGTTGGTGAGCATGGCCACACCGGACCAGCCCTCGAGGATCGCTTCAGCGAGAAACCTCCCTTGAGCGATCGCCTGATCCCCCGAGCTCGCCTCGATGTGGATGTGCCGCGTCTCGATACGCCCACCACCATCACAAGGACGGCGCAGGATCCGAAGTTCGAACCCGGAGGTAAGCACGCCTGCAAGCTGTGGCATGGCATCAATTCGTAAAACGATTTGTTTCACAATGACATAGCCAAACAGGCGTGGTCAGACCTCTTTTTGGATGTTTAGGGCCTGCTTTTTCCAGAAAGGCGCCAAACCGGAATCGATCGTACCTTTGGCGTGGCTTGGGCCGATCTCAGTTCGTGACGATATGAGGATGTGATCGCGTGCCTATCCCCCAGCGCCAACTCGGCGCATCGATCCGGACCGCGCTGCATATCGCTGATCGCGATGCGATCGCTGCTTTCGTCCTGGACGAGAGCACAGTGTTTGCGCCCAATAATCCGTTCGCGCGAACCAGTGTCGGTGCACAGAGACAGGTTTGGACCGGCTATCAGCGCGAATTCTACTTCTCGAACATCGCTTCTCTTGGGCTGGCGTGTTTGATGAATGCCTTATGCGCACGTCCCGATGACGAGGCGATTGTTCAGGAGATCCTCCAGGCCGATGGCTGCCGTGCTTACGTGTATCACCCGGGCGACGGCTGCCAGATTGTCGGGGCCGTGCTGCATGCCAAGGGGACCGGAGCCCTGCCAGTGATCAAGCCACTTCCACGAGGCGGCCGGCGGGGCAGGGGGCAGAGATCGGCGCTTCAGCTCGATTTGTTTGCGGTCGGGTAGAGCCCCCGAAACAGGTCCCCCATCGCCCGACACTGAAACAGGGTGCGCCAGCGTCGACGCCGATGCTCGGGGCGATCGTGGTTGATGTGACAGCGTTGGCAGAAGGCTGCGAGGTTGCGGTCGAGATTGTTGGTGGTGTCGTGATCGCGGTGTGCGGCAGCCAGCACAACGCGGGTCGTACGGATGCGGCCGAGATCTTCGATCGTCGGCAGGCTGCGCAGCGTACGGCCCTGTCCATCGCGCCAGGCTCCGATGCTGGCATCCCACCAGCGCCCATCACCGAGATGATACACGGTCAGCCCATGGGGCCGACCGCAGCCCTCGCAGGCGCCACCCGCCCGCCCGAAGCGGATCGCCGCTGAGAGTTGCGGCCAGTCGATGGGATAGAAGAAGCGATGCTCGCGCCGGATCGGCATTGTTCAGGAGATCCTCCAGTGACGTCTCATGGGAGGATTTCGATGGTGATCCTGAGGCTTTTGGGGAGGTCGGCCCAGGCTTTCTGAGTGGTGAGCGCGACAGCATTTCGCTGTTGTGCGAGGGCCAGGCAGGCATGATCGCTGAGGGAGAGATCGAACGCCTTGAGAAGCGGTCTCAGCATGCCTGTGGCTTGAGCTTGAGCGTCGTCGAAGGGATCGACCCGTAGGTGAAGCCCCCCGACAGCTTGGGCGATGCGGTTTTGGGAGCCGCCGGCTTCAGCGAGGGCAGCATAAACTTCGGACAGAGCGACGGCGCTGATCCAAGCGCGTGGCAGGACCGTGATCACGCGTTGCGTCCCGGCTTCACCCTTGAGCAGGCAGAGCAGGGCTGAGGCATCGAGGACGAACGCCTCAGTCATGCTCGGTCTCCTGGTGCGGATCGTTTGCGCTATCCTGGCTCAACGCATTTTCACCTGGCGCATCGTCGGGTCGGAAGGTGCCGACAATCGTCTGAGCCAGGCGTACGGCTGAGGTAAGCGATCGGACATGAAGTCCGTCCTCATCCAGTTCGATGATGACGGTATCGCCGACCTCGATCCCGAGCTTGCGCCGAAACGCAGCTGGAATGATCAGCTTACCCCCATCGATAATTTTAACCGCCTGCGACGCCATGACGACCTGTCAGATGGTACCTGAACGTCATTTCGTACCAAACCACGCATGTCGTATCAAGATGGCCGGGTTCAGATAAGGGAACCATGGTCGTGGCCTTGCGCATATGGCTCGACCTTCGGCTCTGATTGCCATCCAGGTTTGAGATGAAACATCAGTGAGTGACCAAAATCGCATCACTACCGTATCCGGTGTCACTTAATGATAATTTTCTGTCGATGACAGAGCGTAGAATTTATGACGGCTTGTAGTACGGTAGCTCGGCCGTTTGGGGGCCGTCGCTGTATCTGTCACGCAATCGCTCGTTTGCGTGACAGGCACGAACGGGGGAGCACCGCAGATCGGCGGCCCCCGGCCCCTTGATCGTCATACCGCCTCACGACGCGTGGCCCGTCACGCCCGCCCAGGATCACCACCCCATGCTGCTCGGCTACATGCGCGTGTCCAAGACCGATGGCTCGCAAACCACCGACCTGCAGCGCGACGCCCTCCTCGCCGCCGGCGTCGAACCCGAGCGCTTCTACGAGGATCATGCCTCCGGCAAACGCGACAGCCGCCCTGGGCTCGACGCCTGCCTCAAAGCGCTTCGCGAGGGCGACACCCTCGCGATCTGGAAACTCGACCGCCTCGGCCGCGACCTGCGCCACCTCGTCAACACCGTCCACGATCTGACTAAGCGTGGGGTTGGGCTCAAGGTGCTCACAGGCCAGGGGGCCAACATCGACACCACCACCGCCAATGGCCGGCTGGTGTTTGGGATCTTCGCAGCGTTGGCGGAATTTGAGCGCGAGCTCATCATCGAGCGCACCAAGGCTGGCCTTGCCTCAGCGCGTGCCAGAGGCCGCAATGGCGGGCGCAAACCAAAGATGACCCCAGCCAAGCTGCGACTGGCGCAAGCCGCAATGGGGCAGCCCGAGACTAAGGTCGCCGACCTCTGCCTCGAACTTGGGATTACACGCCAAACCCTCTACCGACATGTCGATCCCAAAGGCGCCTTGAGGCCCGATGCCCTCAAGATCCTTGGACAAAAGGCCGTCTGATCACCGTGTTGGTAGGGATTGAGCAACTCTATACTCGGCCCTCTAAATAGCAGCGCCAAAGGCTGACAAAGCGGCGCGGCCTGCTTCGCTGGCGTTTTCGCGCGTCGGATACGCTTCTGGCGAGACCCGGACGGAAACGCCATTCGCGTCCGTCAGATGCCACCGGAAATCCTTACTACTCTCTTGGCAAGGCTCTACGGTAACAGCGAGAGGTGTAGGGTCATCCATAGTTTATGCACCCTCGAGCAGATCGTGACCCCAGTTCATCAGAGAAAGCCGCCACGGCGAATCTTGCACAGCGTCTTTATCTTTCGGGCCGCCTTGCTTCAGATGCCGATGTACATAGCCGACGACTTTGCGCATATGCCTATAATCCTCATCTGAAAGTTGAGAATTCTTTTTATGCAAAATCTCGACAATGCGACGACCTTCCTGGTGACCAGTCGCCTCGGTGGCACCATCCTTCTTCTGGCCGACCGATTGACTTGCGTCACTCTTCAGGAATTTCTCAGGGCAAAAGCCGTCATAATCACGACTGACTTATACTCCTTATTGATCATCTCGTGGTCGTCATTCTTAGCCATCGCATACCTCCAATCCAGCCATCAACGTGAGGCCACTACCTGTGTTCCGGAATTGTCCTGTGACGGAAGCGCTGTGCTTTGTGCGCCGAGTGCTACTCTCTATGCCGCGCTTTCCGCCATACCACTGTGTAATCTCCTCCAACGGTAGAAGTGTAAGGACCCTTGCGCCGTATTCCCGACGTTAGATTTCCCGCCACGCTACCCCGACAAGTTTCAACCGATTTGTTCCTCAGCTGTTCCACACCGTGATGGCCGCCGGGAAAACGGTCGAATAACGCCTTCCTGGACGTCAGCCAGGCGACGAGCAGGAGGTACCCAAATATGCAACAGGCGAGCCGGCCTCCATGAGATAAAGATCATAAGAGGCGGCCGCACAAGCAACGTGACCAATCAACATATATTCAAGCTATTCAACGATTCGTAATTTCTTGTCAGAGACCTTTACCAATGTCGGACAGGATACGATGACTCGAATATCGTCATAGTCCATGTCGCTACCAGCGTTCGGCGGCCGATCTTCCCAGCCGTAATACATGTACTTGTTATCGCTACAACTCGCGGTCGCCGTGGCGGGATTGTGGGTCGTATGACTATTCGGCAAGATGCCCCCGTCCGACTTACTCTTGCATTGGCTCAGGGTGTCGCAGACAATCGTCTCCAAAATCGGATTTGAGACCATGTTAATCGGAGACAGAGTGGTTCCGTTGTACACGCGATAACCCTTCATACTCACCGACTGTACGCGTGTTCCCGTATCAATGGTCATATCGGTATAATACTCGTAAGTTTCTTGATTCGTATCGTTCCATGCGGATTTGTTGCTGCGTGCGTTTCGAACGTTATGCAGCATATAGCTTGGCGCTTCGTTGGCGCCACAGGTGGGCAACGTGGCCTTAGAGTAATCTGTCGAAGGCGTGCCATTGTCGGCAATGGCGACTATGCCTCGGCGACCCTTGTCGGCCTGGGCTTGTCGCTTTGGATCGGACGAGTAGCAGTACATGTAGATACGGTTGTAGTCAGCAGCCTCAGGTGACAGCTGGCTAAACGTTGGCGGGCTGGTCTGGTAGACAGGGGCAACTCGATTGACGGTCGTGGCAGTCCCGACTGTAATCTGCCTTGGCATGCCGGGTAGAAGGTGCAAGAGGCTCGTCTTCACCGTCGTCGAGATTGTCACCCGGTAGTTCGCGCCATCAACCCACGTACCATTAACTTGGAAGCCGTTGGTCGTCTTGACCGAACCCAGTTGCGAGGTGAGCTGAGCACTGGCCAGGCGCAAGCCCTCGGTGGCAGCGGCGACGGTGTCAGCGTTCGCAACCAACAGGGCGGTCGCATCGGCCACGCTGGCTTCGACAGCGCGGATACGCACAGCATTGCCGTAGTCAATCGCGAGGCCGCTCGCACCGACGAGGAGGGGCAGGGTGAGCCCAAAAATCACTATGACATTGCCGCTTTCGGATCTGACAAAGGAAGCCAATCGACGCTGCCTACCCCGCTGCATGGGCACCTCCCAACGTAGCCGCCGCTTAAAACCGGACAAACCGTGCAGCATACGAGGCATGCATATACAACCAGCCTTAATAATAAGTTATATTCATCAAACACAGAAATTTATATTGAGACGTTCTATTGCGAATAAATAATCTCTATTATTTTTTAAAAATCAATTTTTGCTTAATAGGGTTAAGGCGCCTCGTCACAACACGCTTCTTATCCGACAATCGCTTGACGCATTCATCAGTCTCTGCGCGTCTTTAAGACTATTTTGATTTTCTTCAGTCATTCAAAGTGCCATGCGATCCCTCTTTCATCCACCAAAGGTGAAGGTTGTCCCTCTGGCAAAGGTGATCGGTGAGCCGTGCTTCGAAGTGCCTAGTATGCTAAGTCGCCGAGATGGCTTCTGGGTTGATTGCCGCGGCGGTGTCGCAATCATTTTCGGTCTAAGTGCAACTTTACTGCTTGGCCTCGTCGGCGGCGGCGTCGACTATGCCCGCCTCTCGTACCGCCGCACCCAACTTCAGAGTGCTGTCGATGCGGGAACCCTTGCTGGCGGTAATACCCTCAAGCTCGCATCGTCGACCGTTGAGTCAGTCAAAGGCGTGACCGAACAGACGGTTCGAGACAGCGCCCATTTGCTACCGGATCGCCCATTCACGCTCACCGTCACTGTAGCTAGCGATAAGACAAGTGTGTTCGCTCGGGCTGAGGAAACGGTAAGGCTGGCTTTCGGCGCGTTCGTAGGCATTCGTACGACGGTGGTGGCGGTACAAGCGCGAGCCAACGTCGTTGGCAAAATGCGCCTGTGCATGCTCACCCTCGACCAGAGCGCACCCGGCGCCTTCAACCTGCAAAAGAGGGCCGAGGTCACCGCAGATGGGTGCTCGCTTTATTCAAATTCATCCAACGTCAAAGGCATGGTTGGCGGCGACAGCGCCATGGCCAAAGCTCAGACCATCTGCTCGGCGGGCGGCTACAGTGGAGCGCGAGCTAACTTCGCACCCCCACCGCAAACGGGCTGTCCGACGCTGGGCGATCCGCTCAAGGATCGCTCTCTACCCGTACCGGGCAGTTGCATGCCGATCCCGGCTTCGGCCAACAGCAAGGGTGATACCAGTCAGAACCTTGTCGACCAGAGCATCACCCTTGATCCCGGCACTTACTGCGGCGGCTTGCACATCACGAAGAAGGCGAACGTCACTCTTCGATCTGGCATCTACGTTATGAAGGATGGGCCGCTCGTGGTGGATCAGAAGGGCTCGCTGACAGGTACGGATGTCGGCCTGTTTTTTGCCGGAGATCAGGCTGGTTTGCTGTTCGACAAAAAGTCTACAATCAGCTTAGCGGCTCCAACCACGGGTATCATGGCCGGCCTGTTGATGGCCGAAGATCGAACTGTCAGCAGTCCTGTCGACCCGACGACCGCAATCATCAGCTTCGTAGGCGCTTTGCTCTCTCCTCTTTCCCCGGCCCCGTCGCCGACACCTCAGCCCCTAGGTGTGACGCGCCCTCTGCGTACCTACCGCATCATCAGTGACGACGCGCGGACCATGCTGGGGACGATCTACCTACCGGTTGGCCGGCTGGTGATCGACGCGGACAAGCCTGTGGCTGATCAGTCCGCCTACACCGTAATCGTTGCCGCACAAGTCAACCTCTATGAGGGACCGAACCTGTACCTGAACGCAAACTACGACGCTACCAGCGTGCCGGTGCCTAAAGGCGTTGGTCCGATTTCAGGCAAGCTCCTACTCACCCAGTGATAATTCCAGAAACGAAATATAATGTTTGGTTAATAAGCGAAATTTGATGTCCACCATCGGACGTCGCCCGCGCTTCGGCCTATTCCCCGAGTCGAAGTCGCTGGACAGTCGATGAATGGCCGCTTGTTGGAAGCGCCTGTGGCGAACCAAGCGACGGGGTTCGGTCGAGAACCACCGACTGCCTATGTGCGGAAAATGGTCGTTTTACCGACATAAGTGGAAGTCTGCTATCGACCCAACTCGGTTGTGCAGACCGTTGTTAGCACTGCCCAAAGCGGGCATTTGTCAGCCGCCCAGCGGCTTCGGCCCGAGGTAAATCACGGAAATTGTCTCGCTGCTCGCGAGCGGACGCTATGCACTACCAGCACAAATAGCGACACCCAACTTATGTGTCGTAGAACTTCGTGATGCAGGATACGGTGAACGCCGAACTCATCGGAGTTGCCCGTGCCGACATTTTCAAGCCTCGACGAGATCAGCCAATCGTTAAAAGAGATGCAGGTGCCCCTCTACGTTCAGGAGGTGCAGGCAACCGTCCGGCCGGTCGTGCTTTTCACACGCCGGCAGATGCCCGACGATCCGTTGCCCACTTGCACGAGCAAGGTTGGTGGCTTCCCCGACCTGCCCATAGATTTCCCTTGGCCCGAGCGTCCTGCCTTTCCAGATGCCGAGCGGAGGGCTGAGCAGTTTCGCCGCGAGGCTGAGCGCACGCGTGCACTGTTCGAGTAGATGGTGCTGGAGCCGCTGTTTCCCGATGAACCGCCAACGGCACCTGTTGATCTTGATAGGATCACCGCCGAAGCCGAGGGTCGCTGCGCCCCACTCTTCATGTCAATGCCGCTTGCCTTCGTCGCACAACTCGATCTCGCTATGTTGAGCCGCGAGGCCGGGTTCGATCCTGATCTACCACGCACCGGGCTCATTAGCATTTTCAACGACGTGTTATGTGAGGGAGTGACCGGCACACATTGGGTGTTCTGGCACGACCGGCCCGCCACCGACTTCGCACGTACCCCACCGCCTGCGCGGCTTGTTGATTATTGCGACGCTATGATGAGTGGTGGTGGCATGGAGGCATTCGGCGACCGGACGATGGCAGAGACCCTGCACCCGTTCTCAGCGGTGAGCATGCCGCGACACTGGCGGTCCGTGTATGCCCTTGGGACCGATGAGGCCGACGCGGTTTACGATTTCCTGGATTGCCAACCGGGAGCTCAGCCTAGCACGGCGAATGCGGGAGAAGATGAGAATATTAGCAACTTCGGCGACCGGCTCGGTGGTTGGCCAGAAGATATACAGGGTCACCCGGAAGACGAGATCGTAGCTGATTACGTCGGTGCCGAGCCGATCACAGCGCCGGGGCAAACGCCATGGCAGCAACTATTCTCGTATGGAGCCGAGCATTGGGGCGACACGCGTCTAATGCCTTCTCCGAGGAATGGGGACGGCAACACATACATTTTTGCATAAAGATGACCTACGTGCCCGGCGTTTTCATAGAGCGCAGACGATATATCAGCAGACATAGATGTTTTCTTCCTATGATCCTCGAAGGTCAGACAGTATAGATAATCTTTGTGAGGTGGATTCACCTAACGTCTAAGTTGGGCTTCATGCAAGATCATCCATGCCGGTCCACTTTACCCCATTGCTACCCAAAAACGGACCGGCACAAACCTACCCCAAGCAGACGGGGTATGATCCAGGTATTATGCACAGACAGGTCGTACTCATCGAAACGGAGCGAGTCCTTACGCTTTACACACATGTGACCCCGTTTCACCGTTTAGGTAACGGGGAGTTGATCGCCCCCTGCGACGGCCTTCGCGATCGCGGTGGCGATGGTCCGGGGGGTGCCGATCGTATCGATCGGGCCGTCGTAGGCGATCGCGTTCTCCGGCATGCCCTGGCGCGGCGACATCTCGGGAGTGAGGACCATGGTGAGGCCACCGGCGTGGTGGATCGCGGCCAACCCGCGGGCGCCGTCGTCGAGGGAGCCCGACAGCACGACGCCGATCATCCGGCCCTTCCCGTGCCGCGCAACGGAGTGAAAGAGCAGGTCAATCGTGCGGTTGCCGTAGCACCGCTGTGGGTCGTCGACGATCTGGCCGAAGCTGCGTGTGGCGAGTGTCAGGTGCTGGGCCGGCTCGCCGATGTAGACGCTGCCGGGCTCGAACCGCTTGCCCTCGTCCGCGATCAGGACCGGGTGGGGGCAGGCCTGCGCCAGGATCGCCCGCAGGTGGCTCGGCCGGTCCCAGGGCCGGTGCAGCACCACGAGGACGACGGCTTGGAGTGGCCGCGCGAGGGCGGCGAGAAGGGCGCGGATGTCGAGCAGCCCCTCTCCCCCGGAGGCACCCACAGCCACGAACCAGGGCGGGTCTTCTGCCAACATGCCTTTAGAGCGCCTAACAGAACGGCACCCTGAGCGTTGATGTGCGTTGGTGTTTCATGGCCCGCGCACTTCTTCCCGACGATCTCTGGGACGAGATCGCCCCGCTGCTTCCGCCTCCCCGACCCCGTCCGAA
>NZ_VRUU01000038.1 GCF_008039875.1 Methylobacterium sp. WL119
CGCTCGGCGCGGGATCGACAGCAGCGAGAAGCTTGGGCGTCACCGTTGGGTAGTCGAGCGCACCCATGCCTGGTTCAACCGTTTCCGACGCCTGCCCGTACGCTACGAGCGTCGCGCCGACATCTACAAGGCCTTCACCAACCTCGCCGCCAGTCTCATCACCCTCAACCAAATCAGGCGGTTCTGTTAGGCGCTCTAAGCCCGATCAACCAACGCCATCATCGCGTGGGCCACCGGGCCTCAAGGCCTGGGGTATAAAGGATACGGGACAAAATCTCGTCACTGGCGTTGACGGCGGTGCGCCCTGCGATCGCGTCGGGCTTCCAGGAAACCGCCGTATGCCGACCAGCGCGACCGAAGCTCCGAAGCCGCCTGCCCAGGTACCGCCGCCCCTTGTCCCGGGTTTGCGCGGGCTCCTGACCCTTGCGGTCGGCGTGGTGCTGGTGGCCGCCCTGTACTTCGGTCGCGAGGTGTTCATCCCCCTGGTGCTGGCGGTGCTTCTCAGCTTCGTCCTGGCCCCGGTAGTCAACCTCCTTCGTCGGATCAAGCTTGGACGCGTGCCTTCCGTTATCGTCGCGGTGCTGCTGGCACTCGGCGTCATCGGTGGCATCGGCGCGGTCATCGGAACCCAGGTCGCGGGGCTTGCCGGCAACCTGCCGCAATACCAGGCCACCGTGCAAAAGAAGTTCGCTGGGCTTCAGCAGGGTTGGCTCGGCGATGCCAACAAGGTCATCGCGAAGTTCAGCCACGAGGTTCACGACGCCACTCAAAAGGCGGATGCCGCAGGGACCACGGCCGCGACAGGCCCCGCGGGCGCCACGCCGAAGGCTCAGTTGGTCCGCGTCCAGGAACCTGAGATCTCCCCGTTGGCGCTGGCTGAGAAGGTACTTGGCCCAATCTTCGAGCCCCTGACCACGGTCGGCATCGTGCTCGTCGTGGTGGTGTTCCTGCTGCTCCAGCGCGAGGACCTGCGCAACCGGATGATCCGCCTGTTCGGGTCGAGCGACCTGCACCGCACGACGGTGGCGATGGACGATGCCGCGGGCCGGCTCGGCACCTATTTCCTCGCCCAGCTCGGCATGAACGCCGCTTTCGGCGGCATCGTCGGCGTCGGCCTTTGGATCATCGGCGTACCCAACCCCCTCCTGTGGGGCGTGTTCTCGGCGCTGATGCGGTTCGTGCCTTACATCGGCGCCTTCATCTCAGGAGTTTTCCCGGTCGCCCTGGCAGCCGCGGTGGACCCGGGCTGGTCGATGGTCATCGCGACTGCGGCGCTCTTCCTGATCGCCGAGCCGATCTTCGGGCAGGTGATCGAGCCGCTGCTGTACGGTCACTCGACCGGGCTCTCGCCCTTCGCGGTGATCGTCTCGACCTTGTTCTGGGGCTTCCTCTGGGGTCCCATCGGCTTGATCCTGGCCACCCCGTTCACCGTTTGCCTCGTTGTGCTCGGCCGTCACGTCGACAGCTTGGAGTTCTTCGACGTTTTGCTCGGTGACCGGCCGCCACTCACCCCGGTGGAGAACTTCTACCAACGCATGCTCGCCGGTGACCCGGACGAGGTACGGGAGGTGGCCGAAGGCATGCTGAAGGATCGCTCGCTGTCCTCGTACTACGATGAGGTGGCGCTGAAGGGCCTGCAGCTCGCCGCCAACGACTTCGCGCGTGGGGTCGTTACCCCCGGCCAACTGGAAAACATCCGCGCTTCCGCCCGTTCGCTAGTCGAGGATTTCGAAGGCCACGACGACGTTGAGCCGGCCGTCGATGCCAAGGCGGTCAATCCGTCCGACACCCCGACGCTGGCCGAGAGGACGCACACGAAGACCGAGGCGGTGCCGGCCCAGGCCCCGCCGCGGGATGCACTCCCAGAGGCGTGGCGCGGCGAGGCGCCGGTGTTGTGCCTTGCCGGACGCGGCCCGCTCGATGAGGCCTCCTCGGCGATGTTGGCGCAGCTACTGCGCAAGCACGGGCTCGGCGCGCGCGTGACGCCCTATCAATCCGCCTCGCGCGAGGGCATCCGCGAGCTCGAACTCTCCGGCGTAGCGATGATCTGCATCTCCTACCTCGACATCACCGGGAACCCATCGCACCTGCGCTACCTGCTGGAGCGGCTGAAACGACGGGCGCCCGGCGTACCCGTGCTAGTCGGCCTGTGGCCCGTCGGAGAAGAGGTTCTCACCAATGCTGCGCTCGGCCGGCAGGTTGGGGCGGATGCCTATGTTTCTTCGCTGCGCGACGGTGTGGATGCTTGCTTGAGTGCTGCCGATAAGGCGGTCGTCGATAGAAGCGCGGCCGCCTGACCTGTTCGAACCGCGCTTGCTGCTGAGCGTCGTAGGGCTTCTGCTGACCACGCCGGAGGAGTGGCGCACGTGGCTTGAAGGCGCCGGCGGAGGGGGCATTGCAGCTTCAGCGGCCGCTGCCAGACGCCGGTATAATGGAGGTTGCTCGTGGATCGCGTAGCGATGGCACCTGATTTGGCCCAGCCAACCATTCCCGTAGCTTCGTCCAGCGTCGCTTCGCACTGCCACCTCGAACTGCCATGCCGATCGCCTTGCGCTGACCGATCAGCACGACGAGCTGCTTGCCGCGGGTGACGCCGGTGTAGAGGAGGTTCCTGGCCAGCATGTTGAAGTGCTGTGTCACGATTGGGATCACCACGGCAGGATACTCCGAGCCCTGGCTCTTGTGGATCGTCGTAGCGAAGGCCGGCACCAGCGTGTCGAGCTCGCCGTAGGGGTAGATCACCTCACGCCCATCGAAGGTGACGACGACGGCGCCCTCCTCCTCGTCGATGCGGGCCACCATGCCGAGATCGCCGTTGAACACGTCGCGGTCGTAATCGTTCTGTGTCTCCATGACCCGGTCGCCGGGAGCGAAGCGCCAGCCGAAGCGCTCGATCTGTTGGGCTGGGTTCGGATTCAGCACGCGCTGGAGCTCGTGGTTGAGGTTGCGCGAGCCGAGCGAGCCACGCAGCATCGGCGTCAGGACCTGCACGTCCCGGATCGGATCGAGCCCGAACGAGCGTGGGATGCGCTTGGTCACGACCTCGATCAGCTTGGCGACACCGACGTCGGGGTCGTCGATCTCGATCAGGTAGAAGTCGGCCTTCTCGCCCGGCTGTGGCCGCTCCGGCATCTGGCCCTGGTTGATGCGGTGGGCGTTGACGATGATCCGGCTCTCGGCTGCCTGGCGGAACACCTCGGTCAGTCGTGCCACGGGCACGCGGTCCGAGGCGATGACGTCGGCCAGCACCTGGCCTGGGCCGACCGAGGGGAGCTGATCGACGTCGCCGACGAGAAGAAGCCCTGCAGGCTCCGGCACGGCCTTCAGGAGGGCGTTCATCAGCGGCACGTCGATCATCGAGCACTCGTCGAGCACGAGCAGGTCGCAGTCCAGCGGGTTCTCCTCGTTGCGCGAGAAGCCGCCGCGCTTCGGGTCGATCTCCAGCAGGCGGTGAATGGTCCTGGCCTCGAGCCGGGTCTGCTCGGTCATCCGCTTGGCGGCGCGACCTGTCGGTGCGGCGAGCAGCACCTTCACGCCCTTGGCCGTGAGGATACGCAGGAGCGAGTCGAGGGTGCTGGTCTTGCCGACACCTGGCCCGCCGGTGATGACGCAGAGCTTCGAGACCAGCATCAGACGGATGGCCTCTTCCTGAGAAGGCGAGAGCGTCTTGCCCGTCTTCGCCTCGACCCAGGGGCGAGCCTTGTCGAGGTCGATGCTGGGCCACGGGGGTGAGCCGCGAGCCCGGGTGACGAGCCGCTCGGCGATCGCTCGTTCAGCGGCATGTAGGCCTTTCAAGAACACGCAGGGCTCGTTGTCGACCGTGTCGGCGACGACCTCCTCGCCACGCGCGAGCTCGTCGGCGACAGCAGTGCGGACGAGAGCAACGTCGACCTCAAGGAGCTTCTGAGCGAGCACGATCAGCCGTTCGATCGGCAAGCCACAATGCCCCTCGTCCATGGCAGTCTGCAGCGCGAACGACACACCGGCCCGGAGCCGCTGGGGCGCCTCCTTGGTCAGCCCGAGACGCATCGCGATCGCGTCCGCGGTCCGGAAGCCGATGCCGCGGATGTCACGGGCGAGGCGGTAGGGATCCTCGGTCATCACGGCGATCGACTCGTAGCCATAGGTCTTGAAGATCCGCACCGCGCGCGCAGTGCCGACGCCGTGCGCGTGCAGGAAGATCATGATCTCCCGCACGGCCTTCTGCTCGGCCCAGCCTGAGACGATGCGAGCCGCCCGCGTCGGGCCGATACCGGAGACCTCCTTCAGGCGCTCGGGATCGGCTTCGATGACCTCGAAGGTGGCTTCTCCGAACAGCGCCACGATGCGCTTGGCCATGGCGGGTCCGATGCCGCGCATGTAGCCAGACGCGAGGTAGCGCTCGATGCCCTCGACCCCGGTCGGTGGTGTGGCCTTGAGCGTATCGGCTTTGAACTGGAGCCCGTGCTGCCGGTCTGTGAACCAGATCCCGGTTGCCGTGATCCACTCACCGGCGGCAATCGCAGGTGCATGGCCGATCACCGGTACCAGGTCGCGCTTTCCCCGCGCTTGGACCTTGAGCACGCAAAAGCCGGTCTCGGCGTTGTGGAAGGTGACGCGCTCGATCGTGCCTGCGAGCGTCTCGAGAGGTGCGCCGTGGTTGAACGACTTCTGCGGCGCGCCTCTGTTCACGTCGGATGCTCTATCACTTGGTTACGAAGTCACAAGGTAGGGCCTAACGAATTCGTCTAAGGTCTCAATGAAGCGCTCTGCAAGATGCGACGTGCCTCCCCGTGAAGGCCGCAAAACACCGACTTCGTAAGGAATAGTTGGGATGAAGGGCCTAACGACGAGATCAGATCGACCGAGAGTCGCTTGAGCCGCACTGATCGGATCAGAGATGCAAACTCCTACCCCGTGTAGGACGAGATTTAGAGCCGTTGCGTAGAATTCGCACTCGGCGACAATATTTGCGCGGGTTCCCGCTGCCTCAAAGGCGCGGGCGATTGGTATCGTCGTGCCGTGGTCCGGCAGCAACCCAATTAATGGATGATCGTCTAGGAGGGCCGGGGTGAGCTGCGCCTCATTAGCGAGCACATGGTCGATGCGTAGCACCGCCACGCAGTCGAACCGGTAGCGATGCACGATGGCGTCGGTCCGATCGAACGGCGCCTCGGCGATGCCGAGATCGAAGGCACGCGTCGCAACAAGATCACGCACCTCGCGTGAACTGCGAGTCAGGAAACGGACTGTGACCTGGGGACGCGACGCCCGAAAAGCCGCAAGTATCTGCGGGAGCCACGCGATGCCTGGTCCCGGATTGGACGCGATGGTCAGGTGTCCGCGGGTCGCCGCCTGGATGCCGGCAGCCGCCTCGTCGAGCCGCGCCAGGCTAGCCAACGCTCGCAGCGCCTCCTGATGAAGCAACAGCGCCTCCGCCGTCGGCACGATTTGGCGCCCTTCCCGGGCGAACAGTTGGAAACCGGCGTGACGTTCGAGATGAGCGAGTGCCGCCGAGACGGCAGGCTGGGTTACCCCGAGCGAGCGGGCTGCCGCCGTCATCGAGCCGCTCTCGACAACCGCAGCGAAGATCTGAATTTGCCTGATATCCATAAGCGATGTTTATGGGTCCAAACAGCGGCTATCAAACGAAAAATTCAGTTTGATAACTGATTTGACAAGATTGGCATAAGCATTGCTAATCCTGAGTTATGGATAGCAGGGCCCCACCAAAGATTCTCGCCGCTGAGGCGCTGACGAAGGCTTACGGCAGCACGCCAGTCCTCCGTGAGGTCGACCTCGCCCTACGCGAGGGCGAAGTCGTGTGCGTGATCGGCCCCAGCGGATCGGGCAAGACAACCCTTCTGCGATGCCTGGCTTTGTTGGAGGAGCCTCAGGGCGGCCGCATCGTCATGCGCGACCAGATCGTCGGCGCTCCGCGGCAGAGCGCTGAGGTTCGGAAGGCAGCCTGGGGCGTGCGCGCCGACATCGGGATGGTCTTCCAACAGTTCAATCTGTGGCCGCACATGAGCGTCCTGGCCAACGTGATCGAGGCGCCCATGCGCGCTCGCGGCGTTCCGAAAGACAAAGCGATCGCTCAGGCCGAGCTGCTCCTGGCGAAGGTCGGGTTAGCGGACAAACGTGATGTCTACCCGACGCGTCTCTCGGGCGGACAGCAGCAGCGTGTCGCGATCGCGCGTGCCCTGGCGATGCGGCCGTCGGTGCTGCTGTTCGATGAGCCGACGAGCGCCCTCGATCCCGAGCTTCGCCGGGAGGTCCTCGTCGTCATGCAGGCCCTGGCCGAGGAGGGCATGACGATGATGGTCGTGACCCACGAGATGGGCTTCGCCCGCCGCGTCGCGGACCGGATCGTGTTCATGGACCAGGGTCAGATCGTCGAGGAGGCGCCGTCCGAGCGCTTCTTCGCGGCGCCCGCAAGCGCCCGGGCGCAGCGCTTTCTTTCACAACTCGAAGACTGACTAGAACCGAGGAGAGATCGATGGGACGGTTCAAGACCCTGGCGGCTGCCGGTGCTTTCGCGTTGGCCTTGGCTGGCAGCGCGGCGCAGGCCCAGCAGGCGGAATCCCGACTTTACCAAGTGACGAAGGCGCACAAGCTGCGCGTCTGCGTCTGGCCGCTCTACTACGCGATCACGATGCGCAACCCTCAGACCGGCCAGTTGGAGGGGATCGACGCCGACTTGTCTAAGGAGTTTGCAAAGGATCTCGGCGTCGATCTCGAATACGTCGAGACCTCGTTTGGGACCTTCACTGCCGATCTCCAGGCCAACAAGTGCGAGATTGGTATGTTCGGCGTCGGCGCCACCATGAAGCGCGCGCAGGCGGTCGCCTTCAGTCGGCCCTACCTCGTCACCAACATCTACGCCGTGATCCGGCCGGGCGGGCGGGTCAAGCAGTGGAGCGACATCGACCAGAAGGGCGTCGCGGTCGCGGTGACGCTAGGAAGCTACATCGAGCCGTTCATGCGCGGCTACCTGAAGAACGCCAGCCTGACCGCTGTGACGGCGCCGGCGACGGTGCAGGCAGAGATGATGTCCAATCGTGCCGACGTCATCATGTCGGATTTTCCGACCGCACTGAAGATGAAGAAGGAGTTCGGCACCGAGTTCCTGACGCCGCCCGAGAAGCTTGCCGTCACGCCCTACGCCTACGTGGTGCCGCAGGGCGACCAGATCTGGCTGAACTACGTCAACCTCTTCGTCGAGACGATCAAACTGGACGGGCGGCTCGCCAAAGCCGCCGAGCGCAACGGCCTCGGTCCGATCGTCGCGCCGTGATGGGGGCCTACCAATTCCGTTGGGACGTCATCCCCGCCAACATCGGCTTCCTGATGTCGGGCGTGGGGATGACGCTCCTCATCTCTGCCTTGACCCTCGTCTTCGCGACGTTCGGCGGGCTCGTCATCGCAGCAATGTCCGCGTCGCGTCTATGGCCAGCGCGGGCGGTCGCCTACGCCTTCGGCGAGGTGATCCGCAACACGCCGATCCTCGTCCAGCTCCTCTGGGTCTACTACGTTCTTCCGATGCTGCTCGGCATTCGGCTCGACGCCCTTACCGCCAGCATCATCGGTCTGTCGATCTACTCCTCAGCCTTCATCGCGGAGGTCTTCCGGGCGGGCATCCAGGCTGTGCCGGTCGGCCATCGAGAGGCGGCGCAGGTCCTCGGGCTGTCGCAGGGACAAGCCTTCGTCCGCATCGTCCTCCCTCAGGCGGTGCGTCTGATCCTGCCGCCGCTCGCCGCCAACTTCGTGCAGCTGATCAAATACTCCTCGCTCGCCTCGGTGATCTCGGTCGGCGAGGTGACGCGGCGAGGCATGGAGCTGTCCTCGAGCACCTTCCGACCGCTGGAGATCTTTACCTTCATCGGACTGGTTTATTTCGCGATCTGCTGGCCCCTGACGCAGTCGATCCGCATGTGGGAGCGCCGTCTTGCCTGCCGTTGAAACCTCGTTTGCATCCGACACTCTGCCAGTCGCTGAGATCCGACACCGCCTTGCAGAGACGCGTGCGGACGCCGTCGCTGAACTTGCCCTCCGCCTCGTTCGGGCTGCTTCGCCGAATCCGCCTGGATCGACGCGCGAGGCTGCCGATGTCGCCGCAGCGATCCTCAGAGAGCATGTTCCGGACGCGGAGATTGTGCGCCACGAACCCGCGCCCGGGATCGTCAACCTCGCTGCCCGCATCCATGGCCGAGGGCCGGGCCCCCGCGTGATCTTCAACGGGCACCTCGACACCTACCCAGTCGGCGCACCAGAGGATTGGACCGTGGATCCTTCCGGCGTGCTGGACGGGGACAGGCTCTACGGCCGCGGAGCGTCCGACATGAAGGGCGGCATCGCCGCGGCGATCCTCGCCTTCTCCGCCCTTGCAAAGGTCCGATCGTATTGGTGCGGCGAGCTCGTGCTGACGCTTGCGGGCGACGAGGAGACCATGGGTCCACTCGGGACGCGTTGGCTGATGGACAACCTGCCCTGGGCGACGGGCGATGCCGTCCTCATCGCAGATGCTGGTTCGCCGAGGGTGCTGCGCTTCGGTGAGAAGGGGTTCCTCTGGGTCGAGGTCGTGGCCTCGGGTCGTCCGGCACACGGGGCGCACGTGCATCGGGGCGACAACGCTATCGACCGGCTTCGGCGCGCCCTCGACCGCCTCTCCGGCCTACGCGAACTGCTCGCGAATGCCCCGCTCGCAGTAAGTCAGGCGATCGCGGCGTCGAAGTCGATCTCGGAGCCGCTCGCCGGCGACGGCGAAGCGGAGGTCCTGGGACGCTGCACCGTGAACATCGGGCTGATCCAGGGTGGCACATCGCCGAACCTCGTGCCTGCCCGTGCGAGCGCCGCACTCGACATCCGAATACCGGTCGGTCTCTCCATCGAGGTAGTGGAAGAGGCCCTTGCTCGCGCGCTTGATGAGCCCAGCATCAGCTACCGGGTCCTGCGCCGGTTCGCCCCGAACCACACGGATCCCTCTCATCCCGTAGTCACGACGTGCACGGCTGCCGCGCATGCCGTCACCGGCGCACCGGTCGCCGTGAACATGCGCGTCGGGGGATCCGACGCTCGCTGGTTCCGGATGGCCGGGCTGCCGACCGTTGTCTACGGACCCACGCCCCACGGAATGGGAAGCCCTGACGAGTTCGTGCTCATCAGCGATCTCGACCAGGTCGTACGAGTGCATGCGCTGACCGCCTTCGATCTGCTTCAGGACGCGTCGTGACCGAACCCCTCTTCCACCAACCCGTGACCTTCATGGGGCTGCCGGCCGGACGTCCAGGCCCGGGCTGCCGTGCCGCGATCCTAGGCGCACCGTTCGACTGCGGCACGCATCCCTTCCGCGTCGGCGCTCGCCAGGGGCCGACGCACGTGCGGCAGCAATCCGGCCTGATCCGCCGGTATCACCCGGCCCTGGCCGATGCGGACGTGCTCACACTGCTCGGTGCCGTCGATTGCGGAGATGCGATCCTGACGCCGGGCCGCATCAAGGACGCACTCCCCCGCATCGAGGCCGCGGCGACGTCGATCCTCGAGACCGGGGCCGTTCCGATCGGCATCGGTGGCGACGGCTCCGTATCGCTTGCGCTGATGCGGGCCGCGGCTCGACAGCATCCCGGCCTCGTCGCGCTGCACATCGACAGCCATACCGACGCTTACCCCTACGTTCCGGAAGATCGCTACAACGCCGCAACCCAGTTCACGAACGCGGCCGAAGAAGGTCTCGTCGACGCCGCACTCTCCTGGCATGTCGGCATCCGTGGGTTCACCTATCGTGACGGCGTCCTCGACCATGCCAACCATCTTGGCTTCCGCGTGGTCACCACCGAGACGCTGCTGCGACGCGGCTTCGAACAGACCATCGCGGAGTTCCGCCACGCCGTCGCTGGACGTCCCGTCTATCTGTGCTGGGACATGGACGTGTTCGACCCGTCGGTCGCACCAGGCGTGTGCACCCCAAGTTGGGGTGGCCTTAGTGCTCGGGAAGGTATCGAGCTCCTTCGCAGTCTTACCGACCTGAACATCGTCGCGGTCGACTTCAACACCGTTAGCCCGCCCCATGACGTAAACGACATGGCCGCGCATCTGTGCGCTCACATGATCATGGAGACGATGGTGCTGTTAGCCCGTCAATTCGGGCTACTCACCTGACCCGAGATGGCGGGCCGCCTCGCACCGAAATCATATGCGCAATGCCATTCGCAATCGTGGTGGTCGCATCCAGATCGAACCGAGTTAGCGTCACCGCTGGTTCATGGTCGACAGCCGAACGCTGCCTCCTCTAGATCCATCTCAGCCCCGCGGCGCCCGCCACCCGGCTGCTTTCGCCTCGTCCTCGGTGCAGAACATGCGCTCGCCGGCCTTCTCGTCGATCACGGTGCGCGTGTAGGCGCTCGTCCCTGGCAGGTGGTAGATCCGATCGCCCCTGGCCGAGATGTTGCCCTTGATCGTGCACGTCATGGAGGCATTCGATCCGGCTGGTGTTGGCTCGTCAGCTGCTCGCGCCGCCACTCCACCTCGACGCGCTCGACGCCACCCGGATGGGTCCTCGAACGTGCCGGCCCAAATCCCTCGCTTGGCCGCACGCGCCTGTGCTTCCTGTCCAGCATAGTCGGTCGAGTAGCGCCGGAAGGCGATGGCATGGCCTTGCGCCACCATCCAGGCGTTCAGGTCCTCAGGGCCCTTCCTGCAGATGGCAACGGTGCGACCATAACGGTCGGTGTCCCGAGACTCACATGAGATTGGCGCCTCGCCGATCCGGTCCGACAGCGCGAGGGCAGCAACCTGTCCGCAGCGGTACTCCTTGCCGGCGGCGTCCTCGCATACCTGGGCGCTCTCCGGCGCGTCGATGCCGAAGAGGCGAATGCGGATGCCGTGGATCACCACCGTGTCGCCATCGGTGACGCTGGCCCGGCCGATGATCGGCTCGGCAGCGAATGCGCCCCCACCCTGCAACATGATGATGGCGGTGAGCAGGGCGTGACGCATGCGAATGACCCTACGCGTTGCCGACGACCTGTCGAGTAGCGTCCATTCGGACACCAGCGCTGCACCTTCCACGGTAAACGTCACCAACAATGGTGAGCCGGTCACCGCTGCTGAGGTGCGGTAGCATCCCGACGGCTCGCTCGACATCATCCTCAACCAGATGGAGGCGCGGTCTGCCGGCCAAATCGCAGAAGCTCGGGGACCGCTTCCTGACACTATCGGGCCGGCGGCCGGCGCCTGAGGGGCTGAGGCCGCTCGCCGGCCCCATAGCGGGAGGGGAAGTCCGGATCGCTGGGACGAAGGGCCGGCCCCGGCGAAAGCCGATCAGATGCGATAGCCTCTTGCTGATGGCTACTTCTTTCTATCGCCACCTAATGGCTTCGGTGCAGGTTTCTCTGGTGATTTGGACGGGGGTTTCTGCTCGGGTTGCGGCAGGCGTCGCTTCGGATGATCGTCGCTTTTGATCACGTGATCCTGCGCGGGCGCCCGCTTGGTCTCGTCGATGCGATGTGTATCAGCTCCAGGGCTTTTCGTGCCCGTCGGGCGTTTCTCAGGATGAGCATCCAGGCCAGCAGTCATGTCTGAGATCACCGATACGTTCGCGACGGCCGAAGATGGCACGCTCGATCTGATCAAGCGAGAGGCCGACGCCTATCTCGGTGCACAGTTGACGGTGGCGCTGGCTGGTAATCAGCGAGCAATGACCTTCTTTGGGTTCCTGGCGACGGCCGCCTCGGTGATCGCAACGGCGAGCGTCACCGTCCTAGTGACCAAGCCCGATTTCCTCCCGTTCGGCATCATCGGATTGGCGGTGGTCGCTGGATTGCTGGCTGCCATGGTGCTCGCCAACCTCTCTGCGATGCCCGATGCATTCAGCTATGTGGGCAACACGCCGGCGGGGTGGGTCGCGGACGTGAAGGGGAAGAAGCCCCTCGGGCTATCGAAGGCCGAGGCTCTCGAGGACAGCGCTGAGTGCATTACCGCCAATCGCGCTGTGCTGGAGCGAGCGGCAAAGCTCATCCGATGGGCTATGTGGACAGCCTGGGGCAGCATCAGTCTCGGGGCGCTCGTTTCGCTCGTGACGCTCGGGCAGATCATGGATGCGTCTGCGGTTGTCCCCACCCCACCAGGATAGCAGAGTGAGGACTCTCTCCCCTGACGCCGTCAGGGGTATCCTCGGCCGATGGCCGTGAGGCCGCATCGCCCCAACAAGATATGCATCGAAACTTAGTGGTGAGCGGGAAAAGCTATGCCGTTCAAGCGGTCGCGCCGCTCAACAGGAAAACCTAGGTACTCATGCATGTTAAAGTGGTGATTTTCGAGCCATTCTGGGTCTGCTGCTACTACCAAGCATAGACCCGCGTCAGTGTGCCAGACAAATACAGACCCACGCTGGGCGGGCAGATTCAGATCAGCCGCCAAGCGTTTCGCTGCCACCAATGGTGAAACGTCGGACATCAAAGATTGTGACCCGCAACAATCTGAAGTTCAAGCTTATCCAGGATAGGTCTTAACGGCAGGATAAAACTCAGATTTCTGTCAGGGTCCCCCGCAAAAACCAAGCCGACGGCTCTCCGCACGCCCTGAGCGTCACGGCTCACGACGAGAGAACCAGAGTCTCCTGGCTTTGAAAATGGCGTCGGGAAACTCTGAATGATGAATGTCTCCTCGAAAAAAACGCTCTTCGTGATGCCGTACTCCCGGACATTATAAGCCACCGGAACGGGCGAGGCAGACTGCGCGACGATCTGGCCATGAGTATGGCCCGTGGTCCTGCCGACTTTTTCCATGAGCATGCCTGGCATCGGATCAGCGACCTCGAGCGGGGTATCATAGGCATTCCCCTGCATCGAGGTCACGTTTTCTGGATCCACTATCTCGAAACAGCATGCATCCCAGTTGACGCTGATGTCCACATTCTCCGGGATCCCATCGTTGATAGGCAGCAAGCGCACATGTCTTCCAATCGTGAACGGCGCACGGTGTTCGGCGGTCACGTCGACGGGGCCGGGAGCCAGGATCGGTAGGCCCGGCTGAGCGTGATTGCACGCTCCTGAAACATGGTTGTTGCTTACGCCATGCAGCACGCCATCGGCATCCCGCGTGAGCAGTCCGATCGTTCCAGCGCCCATACAATTCGCTGGAAATACGGAGCTACCACAACAGTACTTTCCATTGTGCTCGAAGTAAGGACGATGCGCCTGTGGCGGCGGAGGATTACCTTTTACCTGAGCAATACCACCATAAATATATTCGACGGCAAAGCCACCAGGCCAATTGCTCGGCATAAATTTTCGTTCTGTTGCCGTAAGTTTGCCTTTGGTAAAAATTACAACTCGCCTGCCGGCTTCATCGAAGCCCACAAGATTGATCGCGCGTTTTCGAAATACGTCCTGGACCCTCTGGGCGTTAAACGTCCCGGGAACATCTGCGACGGCTTCTTCGTCTTCCGTCTCTATCGATTCTTCCATACCTGAAAGAGAGAGTAGATGATTTTCTTTAGCCCACTGAAGAACTGAAAGAGCGGCATTTTTTGTGGGCGTCTCTACCTCATCTTGTTCTGCAACGACATTCGGGGCATCGTCCGCCTCGACAGCGATATCATCGGCCATGAAAAGCTATCGTCCTTCCCTAGAGCACTCGTTCTTGTATCGTCGCTATATCAAATCGGTCATTTGAGGGGCAGACAGAATCCGCAATGTCGGACCGCGATTCAACAGAATGTTGCAGTTAGGGCAGGTCGTCGCTGCCGGCAAAAGCTACATTGCCGGAGGGGCGAACGGACGGGCGAAGCGCCGGCGCACCGACGAGTACGACGCGGCGCAGGAGCGGGGTGAAGTCCAAGGGCACGGCGGCCAGGGTAGGAGGGATGTTCCAGACGGTAACATCCCTGCTGCCACCGTCACCGACCTCGGCCTCACCCGCAAAGCCGTGCACGAGGCGCGGCAGATCCGCGATGCTCAGGTGTCGGATCCCGGCTTAATCCGTCGCACGCCCGACGCATATCAGTAGCAGCAGGATCCGACCGAGCCACGGATCTGGCAGCTTCAATCGGCGTCGGGGAACTGCTCTTTGTGTGATGCGAGATGCGCCTGGCGAGTCTCAAGGCTTCGTCGTGCTTTTCTGATGTGTTGGCCAGCGCGAAGGTTGCCCGGATTGGATCGAGCTAGCGATTGAGCGAGATCGAGAGTTTCTTCGGCCTGGGCAACGTTAGCCTCAAGAATCGCTCTTGCCTCTGCGGCGGTCAATTGTTTCATCTAAATGGCTCCGGTTTAAATAGACACATTAAAAACAAAGATACTTTGTTGAAGCGCAGCTATCACTATTGTAAATTATTTTCTTAGTCTTGGATGTAAAATTAATTTATATGGAATTTAAGGAGTGTTCATGTCAATAAATTCGATCAACACATTCGTATATGCATCAATGTCAGCTTCTGATATTTTGAGCGTAATGCTCTTGCGTGGAAAGCTTGACTTTGTTCCAAGTTTGAAATTGATATCACCATTATTTTCGACTACCATAAGTATTCTCTGCATATCTCCATCGTCGAACGGGAAGGGCTTGCGAGTGTATCCAATTTTTCCTTTATATACTCTGTCGCTATCCGATTTTTGCTCTGCGATCAGATATAGAGGTTTGCCGTGTTGTGACAGAGCGCTATTCACTCTATCAATAGCTTCGGTCAATACTTGCATATTAACGGACCATGACGCCTGTACGGATTGCCGTACTTGCTCTCGCGCAAGGCGATCCGCCTCTTGAGCCTCCTGAACAGCTTTTTTCCGCCGAGCCTCTTCGGCCTGTCGTCCTGCGAGCTGAGCAAGCTTTTCATTCAGGCTCATCGTGTTCCATCCGTGTTGCACGGACCAGCCTACGCTCGGCCGTAACCCGTTGTAAACGTTAGGTTCGTGTTGCAAGCCGCTGCAACACGGATTGAGGTTCCTGCCGCCAAGAAAAAACCCGCCAAGTCATTGACCAGGCGGGCTAAAATGATGGTGAGCGCGTTGGGGTTCGAACCCAAGACCTACAGATTAAAAGAAATTACTTCTTCCAAAAAAAGATAACAAAAACAAAGGCCTCGGTTGCCAAATCGGGAGGCCTCATCTCGCAATTTCGTGTGGGGTTTTGGAGAGGTTTGGCAACCACAGGAAGGCTCACCCCGCAGGAGATTTCATCATCGAGGGCGGAGGGTTTGATGCCCTGGCATGAGCCCGCAGTGCGACGCCTGATGCAGCGGTTCCAACCCAGCATTGAGGCGCGGATCACGGACGCCCTCGGCAAGCTGCTTGCGGCGATCGAGGCCAGCGAGGTCACCATCATGGCGGCAGCAAGCGCGCTCCGCTGGCACGGCGAGAACCTGCACAAGGCCGGCGGCGTCGAGGCGATGCGGTCAGCGCTGGACACGGTCTGCACCGCGAACCCCGACTGGGCAGACGAGCGTCGGGCGACGATCACCGCGGCATGGGCCGCACTCTCGGAGATGAAGCCATGAACGAACAGATCAGGTTGGCCCATAACGCCGGGGTCGCACGCGCGATCAGCCTGGCGAAGCAGAGCGCCGACATCATCGAGGGCGAGGGTGACATGGCCGGGCCGCGCGACCCTGTCAGTGTCGAAGCGTTGCGCACCTTCGCCCGGGAGGCAGCTAACCTCCTCAAGCCCCTGCCTGTGACTGACGAGGAGGCCTAAGCATGGGAGAGATCATCGGCTTCCCGGACCGCCCGAACTCGGCCGGCGCCAGCGCGTACGACCAGGACGTCGTCCACGTCTACGAGGCGATCAAGAGCGCCCTCCCCCGGGAGGTGTTGAACGAGATCCTTGAGACCGACCTGATGCTGGCGGCAGCCCGAGCCATCGCCCGGCTCGACGAGGTCCGGGCAATCCGGCACGTCGCCCAGGAGCGGGCGCAAGCGGCAGCACGGGCGGCATGCGAGGCGGCGGCGGCCGGGGAAGACGCGCCGGCCAATCCGGGCCGCGGGGAATACAAGGCGCTATCCGACCTGTTCGGCGGCCGGCCACCTTCGGACGAATCACCAGGGCCGGTCGTCGCGTGATCACCTCGCGCACGCGATATTGGCCACATGACGCGCATGCGGTATTCTGTTACCGCAATCGCAACTACGACACCGCGCAGCCGATGACCGCTTACAGCTCCACGACCGCCGTCCTGATCGTCGAACGGATCGCCGACGGCGAGTCGCTGAGAGGGATCTGCCAAGGCGAAAGCATGCCGAGCCGTGAGACCGTCCGCCGCTGGGTCCGCGACAACCCCGAGTTCCGCCAGAGCTACACCGAAGCGATGCAAGCCCGGCCCGACGCCTTCCTGGAGCAGATCATCGACATCTCCAACGACGAGACGAAGGATTGGCAGCACCGGCGGCTGCAGATCTCGACCCTGCAGTGGGCCATGGCGAAATGCGCTCCGAAAAAGTACGGCGAGAAGATCACCCACGCCGGCGACCCGGACGCCCCCCTGATCACTGCCGATGCTGTGGACGTCGGCCGCCGCCTCGCCTTCATTCTCACGAAGAGCGCGCTCGAGCAGCAGGAGGCAGCGGAGCGGAGCTGAATGAGCCAGCGGTGGTGTTCTGACGCCGTAGACAGAGCCTAGCTGCTAAGCTCTACTGTGCGTAGAGCCGGCCGAGCCATGCGGTAGCCGCAGGCGGGCGTTCGGCACAGCGGACGACCAGCAATCCCCCCGTGAGGCAGAACAGAACTCGCTGGCGCGGGTTGTGTCTGAGCTAAATCAGGAGGCGCCAATGTTTGGCTGGTTCAAATCATCCGCACAGCGCGTGCTGGATCAGCCTGTCGTTGAGCAGGATCAGGGCGACGCGGCAGCCATGCTAGCCGCGGTCGCACTTCCCTTCCCGACGATGCGGCCACTTACTCCGCCTACTGCGCAAAACGAGGATCTCGAACACCTCATCCACGAGGCTGTGAAGCACGACCTCCGCGAGGCAGGCTACCTCACGCAATCAAGATGAGCCGCACACGCTTCGACCTACTACAGCACGCGCCTCTCGACGCTTGCGCGCCGGCGGCGGTCGCGAACGTCGTCAGGCCGCCCCGCACCGAGAGCAGACGATGACAGGCCGATGCGGGCCAGTTCCCGGCATCGCGCCCGTGACGCCTTAAGTCGGGTGGTCGTGTGAAGGTCGGTGGCGCGGGGAACAGGAACCGTCGCGCCGGCTTATGGCCTGCTCATAGCTTCGGAGAGGTGGCAGTCCTGCTATAGGGGGCAAAACAGGACCGCCGCAGCGGATCGGGGGGGATCAGCCGGCCGCAGATGCAACGTGGATCAGAATGCGCCGGACAGGTTGCTGAAGGATGAGCGAAGACACGGCGGCGGTGATCCAAGCGCTCGCGACCGAGAACGCGGAGCAGCGCGCGGCGCTCGCCGAGGCGCAGGAACTGCTGATTGAAGCGGCTATCGATGCCGGCGAGATGCATACGGAGATCGAGGCGCTACGGGCGCAGGGTGCTGCGCTTCAGGCTGACCGAGCTGCTCAGTGTCTGTTCGGCAACAAATTGTGTGATCTGACCTTTCGGGAAGAGGTCATCAATCAGACATGGTAGCGGTCGCCATCTGCACCCTCGATCGTCCGCTCGGGGGGCGGGGTCGTCGCCAGCACTATGGGATCTCTTCCAACAGCTAGGTCAGGAGGATCGGCGCCAGGAACCTGCGAACATCGTCGCAACCCGTCTTCATTGAACGTAGATAAAAGGTCGTTATGTTTCTGTCGAGATTTATAAAAATTGCGTTTCAAAAGAAAAAAACTCAAATAATTCCTGGATTCGATCCAGATTACTACGTTCGTGCTTATGATGATGTCGCTGAATCCGGTTTGAGCCCGGCCGATCATTACCGCCAGATTGGGCGTGGCGAGCATCGCGACCCGAACGCCCATTTCGACGCCAAGGCCTACCTTACCGCACACCCGGACGTGGCCGCGGCCGGTTTCGATCCGCTGTCGCATTTCATGGTCCACGGCCTCGCGCAGAATTACGAGGGCTGGCGGCGGGCGCCCGACGATGACGCGGCGCCGGCCGGGACCGCCCCGACGGCCGCCGCCTACCGGGTGCCCGACGACCTGACCGCGACGGCGTCGGGCCCCGAGACGATCCTCGTGGTGGGATCCTGCCTCGTCGAGAACCTCGTGGCCGAGTTCGCCCGCACGCGGCCGGTGCAGGGCGACTTTGTCCTCGCCAACTTCGCAAGCCGGCTGCCGCAGGCTCCCCCGCGCGGCCTCGATGGCTACGACCTTCAGATCGTGCAGCTGCCGATGCGCGCAATTCTGCCCGACAACAGCTTCGCCCACCTGCGGTATCACCGACCAGACGAGTATCCCGCCCTGTTCGCGGCGGCAGAGCAGCGCCTCATGATGATGCTTGACGCAGCTATGGCGTGGAACAAGACCTCCGGCCTGACGACCTTCGTGGTGAACTTCCTGCGGCCGCAGCAGAATCCGCTCGGGCGCCTAACGCCCAAGAACGACCTGCGGAACTTCGCCTACTTCATCGATCGTCTCAACGAGCGGCTCGCGGAACTAGTGGCCGGCTACGCCAACAGCTACGTGCTGGACTTCGACGAGATCGCCGCGACGATCGGGCGGATGCACGTCCAGGACGACCACCTCTGGATGCTGAGCCACAACTCGACGCTTAGCGATTACGACCACGCCCACGATCAGCGGCGCCTGCACCCGCCCGAACCGATCAGCCGGCGCTCCGACCTCAAGATCGAAGCCTTCTTCGACGCCGTCCAGGCGGAGGTCGCGGCGATGTACCGGGCGATCCGCCAAGCCGACGCGGTCAAGCTGGTGATCGTCGATCTCGACGACACGCTCTGGCGCGGGGTGGTCGCGGAGGAGGGCGACCTCTCGCCGACGGTCTACGAGGGCTGGCCCCTGGGGATCATCGAGGCCCTGTGCTTCCTCAAGCACCGTGGCATCGTCCTGGCCATCGCCAGCAAGAACGACGAGGCCAAGATCCGCGCGATCTGGGATCCGCTGCTCGGCGGGCGCCTCCAGCTCTCGGATTTCGCCGTGATCCGCATCAACTGGAACCCGAAGGTCGACAACGTCGCCGACATCCTGGAGCAGGTGAACGTCCTGCCCAGCAGCGTCGTGTTCATCGACGACAACCCAGTGGAGCGCGCGGCCGTGTCTGCGGCGTTTCCCGGTCTCCGGACGCTGGGCGCCGACCTCTACGGGATCCGCAGGGCGCTGCTGTGGTCGTCCGAGACGCAGGGCCCTCCGATCACCGACGAATCCGGCCGCCGCACGGAGATGATCCAGGCCCAGGTGGTGCGGGAGCAGTCGCGCAAGGTCCTGTCCCGTGAGGCGTTCCTCGCCACCCTCGCCATCCGAATCGTGCCGGTGACGATTACGGATGCGGAGCACGGGCGCTTCCGCCGCGCCTTCGAGCTGATCAACAAGACCAACCAGTTCAACACCACCGGCCAGCGCTGGACGTTGGAGGGAATGCAGGCGGGCTTCCGGCAGGGATTGCGGCTCCACGCCTTCGAGGTCGCCGACACGTTCACGGATTACGGGCTCGTCGGCGTCGTCGTGCGCGAGGGCGACGCGCTCGTCCAATGCGTGATGAGCTGCCGAGTCATCGGCCTCGACGTTGAAGCGGCGATGCTGGCACATGCGGCGGCTGAGGCCGCAGGCGAAGGGCATGCGCGCCTCTCGGCCGTCTACATTCCGACCGGTCGGAACGACCTCTGCGCCGGCCTCTACCGCGACGCCGGGTTTCGCGAGGCCGGCGACCGCTGGGTTCGCGACCTCTCCTGATGCGATGTTACGTGGGCGTATTGTCCTCATAGCTCGGCTAGAGAGACAATCTACGAGGGTTCTCGTGTGGTCAGACGCGTTGATATTGGTAGGGGCAACAGACACCTACACATCAGCCATTTAGAAGAACATCGCCCGCAACCGCCTACGCCTTTGCTATAACCTCAGGTACGGCCATGGGCAGCCCCATAGAAGACCGCTGACCGGTAGACCTACAATATCTACAGCCTGCTCACAGCTGAAGGTTCCGCGGCGCGCAAAAGGCGTGCGGTAAGTTGCCAGGCGCAGCAGGAACGCCAGTAAGTGAAACGACCGTTTTCCCGTCATTCTGACGAGTGCTCGGATCTGACACGCAAAAGCGGCGCAAGACCGTCGGGAAAACGTGTCGGCAAATCTATGGTCGGGGAATGGGTCTTTCGAACCCCGACAGTCGCCCTACGCCTGACCCCGGCACTCCCGCGCGTTCTGGGACTGTGTGAGCAGGTTGGCCGCACGTTGCATGGCGTGACCGGGGGCGTCGTGACATCGCCAGACGGACATGACCGGACCGCTCCACGTGCTGAAGCCGCCTACGCACGGCAAGGGGCGGTAGGAGCGCGGTAGGTACGGCAGCGTCACGGCAAGAAGCACGGTAGCAGCAGAGGTATCACACCACAGGCACTGACGACGGGCAAGGTTCTAGTGCCCCGTGCCCGCCCGGTCCGTCGCCTTCTGCCGGGCGACCCGCTGCTGCCGGCGGTGCACGTCGAGCCCGCCTGGCTGCTGGATCAGGCGTTGCGTCGCCTCCTCGTCCTGCTGTCGGCGGCGCAGCTCGTCGTCGACCATGCGCCCCATCAGGTCCGGCCGGCCGGTGATACCCCAGCGCTCCTTCGAGACGAGATCGCGCGCGGCCACGTCGTGACGCACGAGGACCGTCGGCGCCTCGCGAGTGCCTGGCTGATGGAAGGCCACGTTTTGGAATCTGCTGGCGAGGCTGACCTTCGCGAAGCGGCAGGGGGCGGAAATAGACGCAGGGCTGCGACCGAAGCCAACGCTCACCCACTCGTCGGGCATGTTCGGGACACCCTCGGGGCACAGAACGGTGCGGTCCGGGTAGAACGCGCAGTCATCGAATTCCGCGAGGCTGAAGCCTCGAAGCTCCTCGTAGTCGACGCATCGATCGGTGATCGCCACGTTCGCGAACGGCACCAGCGGGACCAGGAAGGCGAGCGCGTGCGCGCGGATCGCACCCTCGACCAGCCCCCGCTCCCGATCCCAGCCGCTGGTCTGGCGGTTCCAGGCGTGCGCGACGTAGGCGCCGATCTTGTCCCGGTGCACGACGACGTGCCGCGTCACGGGCGTGGTCGGCCGCTCGATCTCATTCATCGAGACCAGGCCTGCGGCCTCGTGCTTGCCGGGCTGGTGGATCTGCTGCTCACTCATCGGACATGGCCCTCTTCCGCTCTCGATTTCCACTCTTCGGCTGCCGTGGCAGCAGGTCCGAGAGGTCTGCGTTCTCGCCATCCTTCAGCAGCCGGGCCTTCGCCTCCGGCCACCGTTCCGCGACCACAGCCGGATCGTAGAGCCGCTTCGCCGCCAGCCGGCCGCGCAGCTCGCGCGCGACGTCGGGGGACAGGATCTTGATCCGGTCCAGGAACTCGGCCGGGTCCTTCACCGGGACGCCCTGCATGCCGTCGGCACCGAACGCGATCAGGGCGTTGCGCGCCGTCACCATAGCGTAGGCGTCGAGCGCGTTGCGGAGCTTTTCCCCCGTCGGCCCGTCCACCTCGATCGGCTTCGCGTCGCGCCGCGACAGGGTCAGGCTCGACCGGTCCAGGTCGCCCTCGGGGATCAGGTTCCGGTCGCCGATCGCGCGCGAGACGCCGGCGATGACCGCGTTGTAGGCCCGGGCCAGCACCAGGGGGTGCAGGAGCTTGTCGCTAGCGTCGAAGCCCTGCTTCTGCAGGGTTGCGTAGGCGCGCTCGTTCGCCGGCAGGCCGCGCAGGTAGCTCTCGGCACCGGTGCGATCGCCGGTGGCGATCTTCTGGCCGTAGGCGGTGGCCGCCTGCTCGAGCGTGCCGGCCTTCTGCCCGACGAGGCCGTAGAACCGGGTCGTCGCCTCGGCCCCGACCGAGAGGTTCTGGACGAGCTCGCGCGCGAGCGGCAGGTCCCAGATCGTCTTCGCCTTCCCGCCGGGCTTGTCCTGCATCCAGTGGATCAGGCTGTCGGCGTTGCGCAGGAAGTCGATCGCCGTCCCGCCGCCGAGGTTCTTGGCCGCGTAATCGACCTTCATCGGCGACCAGCCGGTCACCTGCCCGATGCCCTTGGCGATCTCCGACGTGTAGCGGGTGTACTGCTCCGAGGGCGGCAAAGCCTGGAGCGACGGCGGCACGATCGGCCGGTCGCGGAAGGCGTCGTAGTTCGCGCGTGCCCCGTAGAACGTGTCGATGAACGGGTTGCTATACGGCAGGTGGTGCGCCTCGGCGAGGGCGTTCCCGAGCTTGGCGGCGATCGTCGGGTCGCTGCGCATCATGTACTCGACCCCATACTCGAACAGGTCGGAGACGTTGCGCACCAAGCCGAACGGCTTCGGGAACGACAACCAGTTCCCGTCCGGTCCGATCTTGGTCAGGTTGTAGCCGCGGTCCCGGCGCCACGCGGCAGCCCCGAACCACTCCGGATCCTCGCTGTTCAGGTAGGCGACACCGCCGCCGAAGATCATGCCCCAGGCCATGGTCTTCACCCACGCGGCGCGCGAGTCCTTCAAGCTGTCGGCCTCGATCCGCGACAGCTCCTCGCCGCGGGCCCGCTTCCCTTCCAGGCGCACCATGTCGCCGATGAGTGCTCGCGCCTCCTTGTCGGTGCCCTGCGCCGACGCGTTCAGGAACGGCACCCACCGGGAGACGGTCGCCATGTGCGAGCCGACCTTGCGGAAATCGATGTAGTCGTTCGCCTTGAAGGTCGCGTAGAGCGACGCGTTGTAGGCGTCGAAGCCGAGATCCTTGGCCTGCTTCACGTAGCTCTGGAACTGGCCGGCCCGCGTCGCCGCTTCCGACAGCTCGGCAGCCTTCGCGCCGGCCCCGAGCAGACGGCTGACGACGTTCTTCTCGCGGAACATCCGCTGCGCGCCGCCGCGGGCCAGGGCGCTGCCCTCGACCGCCTCATGGATCACGCCGCCGGCGAAGCCGCCGAAGCTCAGGTACTTCTCGAAGTCGCCACCGCCGCGGACCACATCGAAGCCGCCCTGCAAGGCGGTGATGAACGGGATGTAGCCCCTGGCTCCGGTCGCAACCGAGGTGCCCTGATCGCGGGTGAAGTTCCGGTAGATGAACCCGAGGCTCTTGGTGACGCCCTGCCGCAGCACCGCGCCGCTGATCTGCAGCACCGAGAGGAAGATGTTGCGCTCCGGCGTCGTCATGGCGTTCAGGGCCGTGTGCAGCTCCCGCCCGAAGGCGTCGTCCGCGAGGCGCAGCGCTCGGCGCTCGCCGTTCACGTAGTAGAACGTGATCGGCTCCTGCCCGGGTCGGATCGGCTCCTGCCGGAAGACGTGTGCGAAAACGTCGTCGCCCAGCATGCCCTCGGCCTGATGGATCAGGGCGCCGAGGTCGAGGCTGTCGACGTTGGCGCGGCTGCCGGCGGCGCGGAGCGCGTCGACCACATCGATCCGGACGGACGAGAGCTTGTTGGCCGGAATCGGCTCGGCGATGAAGCCGGAGCCGGGGCCGGCGATCTCCGCAAGCCGGGCGAGCGCCGCCTTCGTGTCGTTCAGGGCCGCGGCCTGCTCCAGGTCGTAGACCTTCTTCACGGTGCTATCGAGCGGGTTCAGGACCGAGCGCTGCGAGCCGCGGAAGGTCTTCATCATCGACGCCCCGTCGCGCCGGGCGCCGCCACCCGTCAGGGCGCTGGTGCCAAGGTCTTCCATGTCGCGCAGCTTGGGCGCGTAGTCCTTCCGCGCCAGCGAGGCGTCGAGGTACTCCTTCGTGAACAGCCCCTTGTCGTAGTGGCGCTGCAACAGGTTGGTGTTGAACTCGTAGAACTTCTCCGCGCCATCGGCGAAGGTCGGGAACTTGGCGTCGAACTCCTGCACCGCCCGGGCGTAGTCGCCGGCCGAGAGCTTGCCTGGCGGGTTGGGGATCTCGCCGGCGGCAAAGCGCTCGTAGTCCGCGACCATGCTGCGGGCCGTCAGGTAGGCACCGAAATCGTGCCACTGCCCCGAGGTGTAGCGCTTGCCGATCGCCGCCTCGATCGCATCCCGGAACGATGCGCCGGTCGCCGTATCGCTGCGAGCGCCCCGCACCCCGTGCTCGAGCATGGACTGCGCGGTCACGTTGGCGCCGGATCCGACGCGCGCCAGGATGTAGGCGTGATCCTGCGGAAGCAGGTCGAGGGTCTTGCCGGTGTTCTCGCGGAAGACCCGGCCGAGCGCGTCCATCGCCCGATTGAGCGGATGGTGCGGCGAGAGCAGGCGGGTGTAGAGCGCGTCCCGCCAGGCATAGTAGACCCCGCCGCGCGGGTCGGTCGCTGCGGCCCCGAGGAAGTCCGCCCCGAACACGTCGAGGATGCGGGCGAACAGCCCATCGGGCTTGGGCGTGATGACGTCCGATCCGACCACGGCGCCGCTGTCGGCCCGGTGGATGACGTCCAGATCGGCACGCAGCCGGTCGAGCGCCGCGGCCTGTACCGGCAGCCCCTCGCGCAACGTGCGCTCCAGGTCGGCCGTCGCGTTGGGATAGGTCCGCTCGGCATAGGCCCGGTTCGTGGCGTAGAGCCGGAACAGTTCGGCGAAGGCCTCGGCGTCGCCGGTCTCCCCCGTGCCAGCGCCGAGCGGCGCCAGCTCGCCGCGGTTGCCGATGACAACAGGATCGACCACCGCGCGGGTCTGCGGGCTCTGCTGCAGGCTGTGCCCGATCTCGTGGATGGTGGTGTCGAGATCGGCGAGCGAGCGCACCCGGGCGACGCCGGTACTCGTGCTGAACTGCCCGCGGGCGCCGGCCTGGACGCGACCGGTGCGCAGGATCGTCTCGAAGTCGGCGGCGAAGCGGGTGCCCAAGGCCTCCAGGCGTTCCGGCCGGGCGTCGCCCTCGATCGGGGCGGTGCCCTGATCTTCGACCGGGCGGCCCTGGCGGATCTGATCCGGCTCCTCGATGCCCTTGGCCGGCGCGCGCCTCCGGAACAGCAACTCGCCGACCTCCTCGGCCTCGGCGCGCACATACCGCTCGGTCGCCTCCTGCACCTGCCGGACACCGGCATGATCGAGGGTGACGCCGCGGTCCGTGACCTTCGCCACGCCGCGCTCGCGAAGGGCAGCGAGGGTCAGATCGAGGTCGGCCGTGGACTGGCCCGGCACCGCGGCGCGCAACTCGTCGAGGGGGATCGTGCGTTCGGCCGGCGCACCATGCAGACGGGTCGCCGCCTCGACGAGGCTGGTTTCGGGGCTGGTCAGCAGGCCCGGTGCGGATGGAGGATCGATGCCCCGCGCCACCAGCGTCTGCTCAAGATCCGCGACCGGCCCGACGCGGCGAGCCGGGATCGAGATGTCGACCTGCTCGCCCGTGCCGAGCAATCCATGCTTGCCGCCTCGGCGCGCACCGCTCGTTCGCTCACCGGTCAGGCGCTTCACGCCCGGGTTCTCGGCGAGGAACTGCTGCATGATCTGCGACATCGCCCGCGGCCCGAAGACCCCGCGCGACAGGTCGATGTTGCCGCCGCCGAGATGGGTAAAGATGTCCCGGACGTCGGCTCTCTCGCCATCCACCCGGACATTCGTGTAGCCGACCGGCTCGCCGTCTCGGAGGATGCGGTAAACGCGATCGTCTACCTTGCCCGGCTTCACCATGCCGAGCTCGTCGTGATCCGCGGGCGCAAGGGTGAATTTCGGCGCCGGCTCGCGCGTCACCCGCCCGGCCTCGCTCCCCTGCCAGCGCCCGTCGAGGAACGCCTTCACCTCGGCGTCGAGCGGCGTGTGACCGGCGACCTTGGCGTAGATCTTCCGCCAGGCGTCGGCGACGCCCGAGAAGAACCGCTCGACCACGCCGACTGGCTTCGCGTCCTGGGTCACCCAGCGCGACACCTGCTCGGCGAACCACTCCTCGAAGCTGTGCTGATAGCCGGCGGCCGCGGAGCCGGCCGGGATCGGCTCATCGCCCGTGCGCCGGTACTTGATCCGCTTCGGCTGCCCGGCGTCGCCGAGCTTGCGCGTCGCGGTGACCGGGCGAAGCTGGTTCAGGCTGGTGGTGCCGGCATCGCGGGCGGTCGCCGCCCGGAATGCGGCCTGGATCGCGTCCTGCGTCTGGGCCGGCGCGGCGTCGTACAGCCGGAACTGGACCTCGTGGCCGAACTCGTGGACCGCGTTGTTCAGCGCGTGGTGCTCAGACATACCCTCGGCGAGGAGGATGTTGCCCTGCCGGTCGTTCATGCCGAACAGCGGCGCATCGTCGAACTTCGGCTTGGCGACGCTGACGCGGGGCGGCTCCATGTCGAAGCCGCGGGCGAGCTCGTCGAGCGTGCTCTGGACCTTCGGAGCCCAGGCCGGAGCGTCGGGTGCGGCTGCAGGGCGGATGTTGTCCCATTCGGCGCGGGTCCGAGCCTTGAAGGGAGGCGGCTCGGTGCGGGCGATCGGCGGCGCCGGTACGGGCTCGTCGCGGATCACTACGGGCGCATCCACCGCGGCGGCTTCCACGCCGCCCTCCCCCGCTGCGGGGGGAGAGACACCGCCCGTTCCCTCGGCCCGCCCGTCCGCCTGCTCGCGGGACACGGGCGCAGCTGGGTCCGACTCGGCCGTGGGCATCCCTCGCGCCGGCTCCGCGGCGCGCAGTGCGGCCTCTGCCGGGGCAATGCGATCCAGACTGCCCGCCACTGCCTCCGACTGCTCGCGAGGTACATCGCTGGCTCCTGGCAGGGCCTCGCGCGGCAGGTCGATCCCGAGTGCGTCCCGCTGCGCTCGGCGGCTCCGCACGAACTCTGCAACGCCGCCGGCGGCCTTGCCGATCGCCTGGCCGGCGGCGTGCACTCCGGCGCCGAGCATTGCGCCGGCGACCGGGGCCAATACGGCTTCCAGCGGCTCGAAATGCTCCTGGTCGCCCGACGTGGTTCGGATGCCCTGCACCGCGAGGTCGGTGGCGCCGGCCCGGATACCCATGGTCGCGGCGGCCTGCGCCGTCGCCCCGAAACCACGCGCACCGAGTGCACGGGCCGCGACGCCGCCGCCGAAGCCGAGCAGGTTGGACGGAGCCGCCACCTGTCCGAGAATGGAGCCGGCCACGCTCCGCGGCGTGATATTGGTCGGCGCGGTGTCGTAGAGGATCTGCTGCAGCACCATATCCCGGGCAGCAGCGCGGGCGGCTTCGGCCCGCTCCATCGTCAACTCCGGCACGAAGCCCGAGCCGACCCCGATGGCGTCGGTCTCCGGCATCGGAACGCCACCGCGCGCGATGCGCAGCGCCTCCGCCTCATCCAGCGCGCCCTCGATCGTGCCGCTGCCGAGCGTGCCCTGGAAGTTCTCGCCGAAGCTCATGCCCTGGCGCGGGCCCTGCCCTTCCGGGTCGAACCGGGTGCGCGGCCGTGGCGGCGTCGGCTCGGGCAGTGCCATGCCGATCTCGTCGCGGAAGCCCGGCGGCACGACTGCACGGGGCTCCTCTGCCGCGGTCTCGAAATTCGGGACGATCAGACCTTCCTCGACGGGCGGCATCAGCGCTGGGCTCCGGTTCCGAGGCGGCGGTCGACTTCGGCGAGAAGGCGCTTCGAGGCGCCCGGGCCATAGGTTGCGTCGAACTCGGTCATCACGGCCGGGTCGGCGCGGTTCTGGATCAGCGCTTTCAGGTCGGCGAGCTTCGCCCGGGCCTCAAGCTCGACGGCAGCCGTCGGGGCTGCGCCTGGGTTGCGCGTTGCCGGGCTTACCGCGGAGGACTGACCGCCGGCGGCCGGCGGCGCGGGGGATGCCGGCTGTACACCGCGGCCGGCCATGGCGTCGTCGAGCCGCTGCCCGTCGTTGGCGCGGTCGAGGCGGCGCTGATCGAACGGATTCGGCACCTGCCCGCGGCTGATCTTGCCGAGCACGTCCGTCGCCGCGACGGCGAGATCCCGGTTGATGTTCTGGTGCTGAATGGTCGAGGTCAGGACCTCGTCGGCGTACTCGCCATAGGTGCCCTGCAGCTTGCCGACGAACGCCTTCAAGCCGGCCGTGTCGTCGTCGCCGATCGCGCGAAGCTGGCGCGCGAGCACCATCGCCTGAGACCGGGTTACCGCCATCGGCTCGGGGATGCCGAGTTGCCTCTGCGAGGCGAGGCGGGCGCGGACGATCGCCTGTGCACTGGCCGGCGTAATCTCCTTCTGGTCTGCCGGCCCCTCGTACTGCGCCGCCTCTCGCGCGGCCTTCACCGCCGGCAGATCCTCAACCGCGAGCGCCGGATCGGCGCGGCGGGCCTGGATCAGCGCATCGGCCTTCTTCCGAGCCTTGACGTAAGCGCCCATGTCCTCGGTGAAGCCGTCGACGCCGGGCTTCGGCTCGAGCGTCTGCAGGCGCCGCTCGATGTCGCCCTCGGGCAACGATCCGATACCGTCCAGCGCTTCATGCACCTGGCGGGACCGCGCGCGCTGGGCGAGCCAGTCCTTCGCAGCTTGCGGGCCGAGCGCCTGCGAGACGTCTTCCGCCCGCAACTGCGCGTTGCCCTGCCCGGTGGCCTCGATCGAAGCGAGGTCGTCGGACATGCGGGCCTGAAGCACGCCGGCCTGCTCGCGGTCCGCCTGCTGCTGCCGGCGCTTCTCCGTGGCGTAGAGCGACTCCGCGCGGCGCAGGCCGGTCTCACGGACGTCTTCCGGGATGATGGAGGCCAGCTTGCCTTCGGGCGTGTCCCCCATCTTTCGGCCGGCCCAGCCGATCACGCTGTCCACGGTCTTGCCGGCGAGGATCGAGCGGTTCGCCGCGATCTGGTCGTCGCCGAGCACGTCGCTCACGGGCGTGCCGGGCTTGGCTTTCAGCACCGCGGCCGCGCCGCCGGAGCCGAGGAAGTGAGACAGGTAAAGGGTGGTCGGGTTCTGGGGCAGGCCTTGCGCCGCGAGCGCTTTGCCGTTGTCGTCGGCGAGAAAGCCGACCATCTCGCGCGACAGGTCCGGATCGTTGCGCAGCGCCAGCACGGCAGCTGAAGAGCGGCCCTGCAGCAGGTCCGGCCGGTGCGACCGGATCGTGGCGAGCCACGTGCCCTCGGTGAACTGCCCGGCGCCTGTGGCGGTCGAGTTCGGGTTCCGGGCGGTGGCGTTGCCGTTCGACTCCACGCCGATGATGCGGTCGATCACGCCGTTGCGGCCGGTGACCGGCCCCTTCCATGCTGCGACCTGGTCCTCAGGATCCAGCATGCCGATGCGGGCGGTGATGCCGCGCAGGGCAAAGGCCTTCTTGGCGGCCTGTGCCTGCACTTCGGTGATGATGCCCTTCGACGCCGCCTCGTCGTAGCGGGCCCCGACCGCACGAACCATCGTGTCGACATCGGCCTGGTTCGGCGCGTTGACGATGGTGTGGAGGCCGCGGTCCTCGTCCGTTCGGATGCCGGCGAGCTCGTGGTCGGCGTCTCGCTTGTCGGTGAGGCCCTTCACGGTGACCTTGCCGCTGGCGAGCGTGCTGGCATGGTTCAGCATCCAAAGTTCGCGAGCCTGCGGGTCTCGGATGTTGGCGGCCGCCTCGCGCAGCGCGGTCTGCGAGCCCTGCTGGTAGGCGTCTGCGTCCGGAGCGTCCTGTTGCTTCAGGAGGAGATCGGTATGGGCTGGGATGAAGGCGGCATCGGCGCGGGCCTTGTCGAAGACCGCACCCTCCTTCTGGTCCTTCGAGATCATGTCGAGGCCGATGCCGAGGCCGGCATCTCCGATCTTCTGGATGCCGGCACCGATGGCCGCCTCCCCGCGGGCGAGCGGCGACAGGTCGTAGCTCGCGATACCGCGCTGGCTGGCGAGGGAGCCGGCGGGCCCGAGGTCGTCGGCGGACGGCAGGCGGGGCATCAGCGGACGCCGAACCGACGCAGGACCGTCACGGTGCAGGTCGCAGTCGTGGCCGCGGCATTCACATCTCGCACCGCCATATCATCCAGGATCGCGGTGCCTTGTGTCGCGTAGACGTCGAAGGGCGACCCGTCCTGCATCACGAGGCGGATCGTCCCCGGTGCGGAGCAGGCGAGAACGACGCCGTCGCCGTAGGGAACGGGAGTGCCGGGCGTGATCGGCGCGGCCGACCGGTAGACCCCATTGTTCTGCTGCTGTGCCGATGCGGGGCCGCCCGTCAGCAGAGCGAACATCAGGAGAGCGGGCCGGACGAGACGCATGGTGGTTCTCCGAGGATGCGCCGTCGCGTCAGGGTGGCCTCGAAGGGGCTACGGGATGGCCGCTGGTGAAGCGGGGCCGCGACCAGGCGATCAAGGGACTTGGCGAAGGCAGATGGACCAGCGCTTGGCGCCATGTGGTAGCAAGGTACCGCACTCTATTGAATGCCTCAATCGCTTGCGTGATCATGAAGCTATGCCAAGTTCTTCATCCACTGCATGATGTTGTGAGGGTGGGCCGCGGTTGAACAGAACCGATGGCTCGACAGCGGCTTCGCAGCCCGTAGTGTGTAGGCATGCGCTACACCGGTCCGATGTTGCTGATGCTGTTCACGGGTCCCGCTTTGGCCGCTGAGCCTATCGTTGGACGAGCTAGCGTTACCGACGGCGACACGGTCGTCATCCGCGACATCCGCATCCGCCTCCACGGCATCGACGCGCCCGAGAGGGCGCAGCTCTGCCAGGACGTCGCTGGTAAGTCCTACCAGTGCGGGCAGGCCGCCGCTCTCGCGCTGTCCGACCGGATCGGCGGATCCCCCATCTCGTGTGAGCCACGAGACACCGATCGCTATGGCCGCACCGTCGCCGTCTGCCGGAAAGGAGCAGAGGATCTGAACGCCTGGATAGTCGCGCAGGGCCACGCCGTCGCCTACCGCCGCTACTCCGCGGACTACGTCGAGGCCGAGACGACCGCCAAGACGGCCAAGCACGGCATCTGGGCCGGCTCGTTCACGACCCCGTCCGAATGGCGCCGGGGCGAGCGCAGCATGTTCATGGGCTTCGCTGCGCCTGGCGGGCCGGACGGGCCGATCCCCGCGCCGGTCTTACGCGCGGAGCTGCCGGCTGCAGGCAGCTGCACGATCAAGGGCAACATCAGCCGGAAGGGCGAGCGGGTCTATCATCTGCCGGGCTCGCGCGATTACAACCGCACCAGGATCGACGCGAAGACCGGCGAGCGCATGTTCTGCAGCGAGAACGAGGCCAAGGCCGCCGGGTGGCGGGCGCCGCGCGGGTAAATCTCAGGTTGGGACGGCCCTGCCGACAATCTGTGAGAGCCGAAAGGTGCAGGCGTGTTCAGGTCCGGCTTAGCTTACCCGGGTGTACCCCCCGGCAATCGTCCTTTAACGTGTCAAGAGGATGCTTCCAGAACGTAGGAGTCGAACGATCGCGATGCGTTGGCAGCCGGCACATGAAACACACGCCATTGAACGCGTAACTGTCACGTTGATGTTCGCGGAACATATCTCCACGAAACCGTGGCAGATGCTGCTTCCACTTGCGACGCGGGATCTATCGAAGTTAGGCTTTCAAGCTGCTCCGGACGCGCCACAGCTGGCGCAAAACCTGCCACAGAGCGCCCCCGGCGTTGCGCAACTAGTAATTAATATCGGAGCAAATCCCGTCGCATTTGGGAATGTTGGTGGCGGCATTCCCTTCTCTAGAAACTTCCAATATATCGAAGCCGGCGAGGCGCGCGACGAAATAATCGTTGCTCGTAATATGTTTTTGTTTACTACAACTTTCTATGGCGGGTGGGCCAGCTTGAGAAATCGGTTTGCAGAGGCGCTGAATAACCATATAAGCATTGCTTTGAATACAGTAAACATTGGCGCAATAAAGATTGAGTATTGGGATAGGTTTGTATCAGAAGATAGTGCGGACGCGGCTGACTACAAAGGGCTTTTGGATATTGCCTCAAAATATGTGCCAAAGTTTGGATTTGAAACAGAAGGCTTATGGCATTCCCACGTTGGGCTTTTCGTGGAGCCTGGATCGTCCGAACGGCGCTTAGTCAACTTGAACATCGATGTGGTCGATATCGCTGAGGCCCCCGAAGCCGGCGCTGTAATGGCCGAGCCGGCCCAAAAGCGATCGGTCGGAATCTACTCCATGGTGCAGGACACCCCGAGGCCGGGCGCCCCCCTTGAATCAGCTGCCGCGATCTACTCGACGTTGGATGAGATGCATACCATATTGAAGGTCGTGCTAGCGGACGCTATCACCGATGCGGCTTCTGATCGTATCGCACTCAACCCCTAGGCGCCCTCGTGCTCGAAATCGTTTCCACTGTGGCTGCTGGGTACACCGTGAGTGAGTATGTGCGCCAGGGCGATTTGGTTGAAGCTACGAGTCGTCCGCCAGAGCAGGCACCAAAGCGCAAGCAGCTGACCATTACTCGATCCTTCGCGGGCGCCCCCTCCGAGGCTGTCGCTGGCAAGATTGCACGTGCAACGACGGCCGTATCTGAAACCGCTCCGCTCGTGATAGGTCCGCGGCGCGCTGGTGATCCTGTCATTCGGGAGTTGGCCGGATTTCGGACGCTTCTGGCCGGTTGGGACGGGGAAGACGCTGCCGAACCCAACCAGGATTCGATCACTCAGGCTGTTCTTTTTGTCCATGCCTGCGTGCCAGCGGAGGGCTTGGCCGAGCGCTTGATCGCTACGCTGCATGCTGATGGTTCTGCCATCCTGGAAATGAATGATGAGGTCGATGCCTCTCTAAACTTCGGAGAGGTAGGCCATATTATCTATTCAATTGACGGTATTGAGCCGGGCGAAGTTGCTTTCGACGGGGCTATCATACCTGAATTGATCAAGACTGCTCTCATTCGGAAGTAGGGCGTCTTCACTTGGAATGCGCATACTGCCGGTCGACCTTCGCATGGCTCGAAGATCCGACGCTAGCAAAAATTCGAGCAGATATACTTGATCGGAGACACCCGAATGGATGCTGCCAAGCGTTCATTTCAAGCGATTTTTCATCTGGACCTGTCGGCGATGAGGAAATCCTTACAAAGATACTTATATCTCCGTTTCACGTCGACAGAAGAAAAGGCGTATTGCTCAAGGGAGCTATCAGTGTAGCTGAAGTCAGCGGTCTATCAGTACTCCGGGAGGAGCAAGCCACTGACGAAGAAATAAAAGAAACGGCCGAAACGCTTGTAAAAACAGCTCGCTCTTCTGGCAACTCTAAGGCAGGGGTCTATGGCGTAGCAAAGTTTCTCTGCAAACGAGTTAGAGATTTTCATTGTGATCTGGATTTAAACCCTTCGTATTGCGTATACGACACTTCATTGCCTTCAAGCGCCTCTCATGCGGAAATATTCCAAAGAATTCATAAAATAGATAAGCCGATAATCGAAGAGAGGCGGCGACTAATTCTGGCTGATCTTAACGACATTGGCGTTGTCACCGCTGCCACATATCGCAACGGCCTTCTAAGCTACCTGGCTCCGCCACAATAGATTCTTAGGCGCCCCGCTCCTTCCCCAACACGATAGGCGAACGCTGGATCAGCGACCAGACCTCCTGCGGTCCTAGTCAAGCCCGCTTCGCCTTTGATGCTTTCTCAGCGAGACGGGGCTAGTCCACGTCGCCGAGCCAGTCGTCGAGCACCTCGCTCTGCATCGTACAAAAGGCGCACGCACTCGCGCGTACCCTTCGCAAGAAGCTTTGCGTCGGTAGCTCTCGCCATTCCTGACTTTTCAAGCAAGAGGTCGATACTGTTAAGCCACCTTCGCTCCATATCGCCTCCATTGAAAGTTATGTAATACATAGATTCGTAGTATTCCTTTTCTCTACCCAATCTTTTTACGGCGTTATCAGCGGCATTTAATAAAATATTTGCGTTAATAAGTCTCTCATGAGATCGAGAGCTATTTGGATCTTCTGCTACAATTTCAAGAGTATGCTGCACTCCCCTGAGGAACGATCGCGCAACACGATGGTCGCTTGTCATAGGTTAAAATCGAAGCCCCATGTCACCCGGCCCCATGTTCTCGAGGGTGAACTAAACTTAATCAAGGCGCCCTGTCTTGCGATGACTGTTCGGCGAGGGCCGTTTGAGCTGCTTCAGGCGGTTTTCCAGCGCGAACAGCGCGGACGCCTGTGCTGACCCGGACGCCTCCGTCGTCTTTGATGGTCCAGGTGCCGGGCCTGCGCTTGCCGTCGGCGCCGAGGTTACCCCGCTTGAACCAGAGCCTTGGGCCTTTGGCTTCCGCCGACATGCCGTGCGCATCTCCCTGATCGCCTCGAGCGTGGTGTAGAGGCGGCCGCCGATCCGCTCATAGCCGAGTTCGTCGCGGCCGATCGCATTACGCAGCGCGAGCCCGGAAAGGGAACCATCAGGGAAAGCGATGCGCGCGGCAACGTCGAGCAGCAGCGGCGTCTCGTCGGTGATCTCCGACGCGTCTGGGATGCGGATTGGTCGCCTCATTACCTCTAATTTACCAGTGTTTATTTTCTAATCCGAAGGTTTCTCACCTGATGGAACTACGTGTCTTCCGGTTGTACCGGCAGGCATAAGCTTGCCGAAAAAACTTCTTTCGTCAAACACACTACCTTCTATAATTTTCATAAATTCTTTGTTGCTAAATTGTTTCATCAGCTCTTCGGCCAAAATATTCTGTTTTATAGTTCCTATCTCTATTATGATTTCTATGCATCTGTTTATCATATTTGATAGTCTTTCGGAAGCAACTGCAGTGTGTGCTATTCTAATTGTTGGGTATGTGAATTCAAATTTTGGAGACTTAAGATGCAGAACGACATGGTCCTTATTCCATGCCGTTGGCTCTAAGTTTTCACCAGAACCATAATGAGCTATGACTGTATCGCGTATTTTTGTTATATATTTGTGATCGCTTTTTTCATTCGCGTTCATCTTGCCGACTACATCAATTTTAAATCGAGCGCTTGAGCTTGAATGTACAGCCCTACAATAAAGCATCATAGCGTGAACGAACAATGCCTCAGTAATTATTGCCGACTCGTCCTCGACAGAATCTTTTCGATTTTCGAAAGAGGTTGTACTAGCTGTATCAAACGCTTGCCTTGCTTCGCTAAGGTCGTGATTGATCGATCTAACAGCTTCAATGTTACGAAGAGCCCTAACAAGGGAACCGTATTTTTCATCCTTATAGTCAAAATCTTTGAAGGCTTCTGATAGATCGTAGGGCGGTATTTTATTTGCGATATGTGTTTTTCTTGGCATCCAAGGCATCTTGCAATCCAAAAATTTATTAGTCAGTCAGTACTGTCTATTGTTTCTAGGTCTCTACGTCGTGATATCCAATCGCGCCGCCTGATAGACAGCTACGGCCATCGCTGCCCAAAGGGTGACGAAGCCTAACGTCACACGATCTCTTGGCTCCTGCTGTTTGATAGCCACAGTCGTTTCGAAGGTGCCTCTCTTGATGTGGGCGGTCTTGAAGGCTTCACTGGTCACCGCTTTGTGCGGGCCCAGCGCCTTCTCGAAGGCATCGGCATCCTGCTTGCCAATTGCGGCGTCGAGCCTGTGAGCGAAACGGTTGCGGAGCGTGCCTACAAACTTCAGACTTGGACCGAAGCTTTCATCTAGGCCCAAGGCGATCGCGAGCTTGATGCGCCCATAGTAGTCGATCTCGAGATCCTTGATCCCCGCCGGGTTGGGGAGGCGCGCTCGGATGAAGTCGATTAGTTCGCTCTCGATGTAGATGTGGCCGCGCACCACCGCCCCAAGTTCGTCCTCGCCCAGGAGAGCTTGATTGAAGCGCTGCAGCTTCTCGTCGATGCCCATTCGGACGCTGGTCTCAGGTTCCTCGCTCATATTTCTATCGCTTTCGGTGTCGGGCACCGCCATCCTGGAATTGGATGCTAGGCCTCGCGGGCAATGCGGCTTCGTTCCTGGCGTAGGCCTGCGACGGGGTGCGGCCGGCATCAGTGGTCGCCAACTCCCGCGAACCATCGGCAGCGGTGACCCCGGTCAATATGGCGTAGCCGCACATTGGCAGCCGAAGGATCTCGCCCAGCGACTCACTGTAGAACCGCGGCCCCCGGGGCAACAGGGTCAGCATGTAGTGCAAGCTCGGGCGTAGCTCTCCCTTCCGAGCTGGCCCTCTCACGGCGCCTTCCGCTCCCGGAACCGGATTCCGGCGCCGCCCCCGTTCTCGGGGATGAACTCCAGCCCGGCGCGCTCGAAGGCCTCGACCAGGGCGCGGTTGTTCATGGTCGCCATCCGCGCAGTCTCCTCCTTCGTCTCGAAGGCGCCGATCGTCGATCCAGGCACGCCAGACACCTCGACAAGATCCTTTTGCTGCCAACCCACGAGGGCGCGGGCAGCGCGACACATGCGCGGCGTGAGCTTGATGGACATGGCCTGACCAGTAGGAGACGCATCAAACTGTATCCCAGATACCGTCCTGTTGACAAGCTACCGTATATCTGTATGCTGGATACCGTTCGATATGCGAGTTACTGTCATGACAAAGGACCGCCTCTCTTGGACCACCGCTCTCCTTGATCTGAAATCCGGCCGCGCATCCCGCGCCGACATCCGCGAGGAGCGTCTGCGCAGCACCGCCGGCCTTCGCGGCACACCTGCCATCGCCCTTTACGCTTGGCGTGGCCGGTCCGGTTGCCGCTACGTCACCGGCGTTCACGACCTCGTCCCCGTCGTCGACGCGGATCAGGCGCCCGCCGTCTTCATCGCGATCAGCCGTAACGCTGCCGGCCTCGCCTGCATCGTCGGGGTTCTGGCGTTCGAGGGCGATCTCCCCGCACTCGTCGCCTTCCTGCGTACCTCCGCTGTTGCCGGCGCGACGGAACTGCAGCTGCACCGCCTCGCCGAGACCGGAGGTGAGCGCGCGGCGATCGTCGCCGACCTGACCGAGATCACCATCACGGTCGCCTGATCGCGCGCCGGTCCGTCCGGCGTCAGTATTTCCCTTCCCCATCCCTCACCACCGCCACGAGCCCTCTGGAGCCCGAACGATGAAGCACGCCTGTATCCCCGATTTCTCGACCTACCTGCCGTCCCGGACACCGATCGCACATCCCACGCCGGCCGACCCGATCCACGCCGCGATCCAGCGGCACTGCGCTGCGCTCGACAACTACCGGACCGCGCCGAGCCTGATCACGAACAACGAAGTCGACGCTGCCTTCGACGCTCTGGTCGTCACCGCCTGTGCCAGCCGCGTCGGCGCAATGGCCTTGCTGGCGCACTTGCGCACCTTCCTCACAGAGGAAGCTGATTTCGCCGACGGCTGGTGGCCGTCCTTCCAGATGGCCCATGCCCGCGCTGCCGACCTGCAGCTGCTCCTCGGCGGCGGCATGCCACCTACCGCGATCCCGCCGGCATTCCCGTCCGGGCGGATGGTGCCGGCGGCTGTGGTCCACATGCAGGCGCCGCAGCCCATGCCGCTGCACCTGCACGTCATCCACGGGGTCGGCGCTGCCAACGAATTGATCTCGGCCATCGCGATTTTCGGCGCCAGCGCCTGGCTCGTCGGCCTCGCCACCACCCTCTGAAAACCCGTCCTGCCCCTTGCCCCGGGCCGGCCGGCTCGCGGGCTTCCCCTATGGAGAACCCGATATGCGCAACCCCCTGAACCGCCACCCAAGCGACGAGACGAAGCCGACCCTTCGCGAGCGCCTGACTGCAACGAAGGCCGGCCTCCGCGATGCAACGGCCCGCGCCGGCAAGGCCGCGGCCTCCGCGAGGATCATGCTGCAGAAGCCAAAGCCGAAGCCCGAGCCGGCGCCTGTCGAGCGCGAAACCAATCCGGCGCGTCGGGCCGTGATGGCGGGCTCTCTTGCTGCCGCCGTTCCACTGCCGGCGCTCGCATCAGCACCTTCGCTTTCTACTGAGGAGGCCGCTTTTCTGGCCGTACTCCCCGCCGTCCTGCCGCTGCTGCACCGGATCATCCCGGCAGATGCGGAGATGACGCGCCTCTATGACGAGGCTGAAGGCATTGCAGGGCGTTGGCCTGGGCCAAACGACGATACCGCGTGCTTAGCTTGGTCGAAACGCTGCGACGAGGCGCGGGACGCAAACGGCTATCACGCGGCTTGGCAGGCGGCGAACGCGATCGAGATGGAGCTCGTCGCTCTGGTCGAGGAGTTCGAGAAGATTCCTATGCAGACGTTGCCGGCCATCCTGCTGAAGGTCGCGCTCAACGGCCTCGGCGAATGGTGGGAGGAGAGCGCCTGCGCCGATCTACATCGTCTCGCTGCCGAGCGGTTCGGTCTGCCTGTCATTGAGCGGCCGGAGGCTTGAGCGTGGGTGACGTTCACCCCTTCCGCCCGCGAACGGCCGCTCGTCTGCCGCCTCCGCCCTCGCCGGCGGAGACCCGTTACATGATCGAGGAAGCCGCCCAGACCGCCCTCGACACTGCCGACGCCCTGCTCGCGATCCTCGACCGGATGGACGGCGATGCGGACCACGAGGACAGCAGGGACGCTGGACCCGCCCTCGCCGCACCCGAGAGCCATCATGGCAGGCAGGTCGTGTGGCTGCACGGAAACGAGCGCGATCGCGAGGCGGGGGCACCGGAGACCGTGCTGCCGATCGTGACGGCCAAGGATGCCGTGACCTCGCCCGCTCCCCTCGCATGGGGCGGCAGGGGCAACATTGTCTCGGCAGCTGGCGTGGTGCTGCTGGAGATGGTAGCGGGGCGGTGACACTGATGGGCCGCTAAGAACGGATCTCTGCTTGGGCGCACGTGATCGGCTTGATAGCAAGGGCAGCGATCCGCACGAGCAACGATAGTCGACAGCTTCGCGCCTATAACTGCTATAGTGCTCGCCGCGCATTGTTTCTAGAAGCGAGCGCTTAGGGTCCGTTGAGTGAGGCTCGACGACGGCGCATCGTCCCAAAACACTGATTACGAGAATGAAGCAGCTATGGCAGCCGATCAGATCCCGATTGGACGAGGGGTAAAGCAGGGCGAAAACCCTGCGCAGTTCCAAGATAGCGTACTTCGACCCAACATCGTACCGGATCGGGCATCACCAACTGTAGCGAGCTACTTCCGTGTTCCGCCCGTCTGGATCGGTGAGCAGCCTACGCTTCCAGTCAATCAAGTGCTACCAATCACTTGGGGGCATGAGACCATACTGCGCCTCACGATGGCATGCGGTATAAAGATTCGAGTCCAACGGGACGGACTATTTGCATTCGACTTTACTGACTTTTTACCCGCAACTTACACAATTATTCCTGGTTACATACATCCGGAAGCACCTCATCGCGTGCCAAAAGAGCATACCGCTGCTGAGCAGCAGGCGGAGAACATTGCCATTTTTCGCGCGCAGATCATGAACGCTCATCAAGCTTGTCTGACTACCGCTGAGGCACTCGTTCGTCAGCGAAGCGCGGCAATGGGCTTCCCAGTCAACGCCTGGAACACATTCAAATCTATTAGCCTAGACGCTGTCCCGCCATACTACGACGACACAGAGGATGAGCGTGCTGTCGCACGGAATGTTTACAACAATAGTTATGAGATCCGTCGTGAGCACGATATGTCGCGTAGATTATTGGAATTAGATGTTGTTGCGAAGTCGTTTGATCTTTTGGATCAAGTTATCGCTTCATCGCCGACTGCCGTCGCAATGGTCGAGGGTGCGTATATGGCGGCCTCGCGATCTGTTGAGAAACGCTTCGGCGAGAGCGTCGTGCTTGGTTGGACTGTCTGCGAGCAACTAGTCTCAGTTGCATGGCAGCGATTGCTCGATAGTAAGAAATCTACAAATGAACATAACATCATGACCGGGAAACGGATCGATAAACTTACCGGTCGCGACTATACAGCTTCTGTTATGACCGAGGTCTTAGAGCTTAGCGGCGTGCTTTCCGCCGATGTCTACAATTATTTAGAAAAAGGTCGCAAGGCTCGCAACGCCTGGGCGCATTCGATGCAGACACCAAACGATACCGATGTAAACGCTTGTATTTCAGGTATAAAAATACTGTTCAAGCAACTACTGGATATTGATCTTGCTCTACAGACTGGTGGGCGAGGCGGCGTGCCGCAATGGCCTATTTGGATGTTGCATCGAAGTGTTCCGTAACACACCCCTTATATGCAATCACGTTATTGGCAGCAGACCGGGCATGAGGCTGGCTGCGGAAACGTGGCCCCGGCACTTGGGCCGCTTCTGTTCTACGCGGCCGGACTGTAGGGCCCGCGACGCTGGAGCTTTCAGTTTTGCACGCGACTAGCTGGCGCGCGTGTGAAGCTTGAAACCGCCAAACGTGGACGTCCACGCTGAAAAACCACTAGTGATCTGCTTCACACCCGCCGAGGTTGCAGGTCGCTGGAAATGCTCGGCCAGCTTCGTCCGCAGGCTGATCGACAACGGCGAGCTATCGGCGTTCCGGGCCGGTGGTAAGCTGCTCCGCGTCAGGGAGCCGGACCTGCTAGCATACGAGCAGCGTCAAAGCACGAGCGCCAAGATTGCAGTCGTGGACACAACACCCCACAGTGCGGACCGCAGTGCTCCTGTCTTGGGGCTGGATGCTGCAATCAAGCATCATCGCCAGCGAGCAGGTCGATAAATCAGGCATCAAGCTAAGTTCTAGACCTTCTCTCCATCGACGATAAAGCGTTGAATGGCCTGGGGCGCGGTGATAATTCCTGCCTTCTCATCGCCAGCTTGATCTAAGTCGCCGCGATATGAGAGTATCGTCTGATTTGAGATGATTTGTGCGGCGTACTTTGCGCGTCTTTCAAAATCTTCGTCACCACGCATCATGCCTATCGCTTCGAGATGTGATTTACTACAACTCAAAGTAAGATAATAGAAGGCCATCCCGACGGTGTTAGCCAGAGCTGGGTCATTCTCCCAGTTTCTACCATCTTTTGAAACTGAAGTTTTTATCGCTGTAGAAATATATTGTAGCAGTTTTGCAGTTCGGTCTCCGCCAAGGAGAATCGCATGCAAATCGCTCTCGCGAAAAGACTGCTCCAATCTGAACTCCACTTCTTGTGCGATCGAGCGTCCAGATTTTTCGGCCGCAGTTTCTAGACGATCTCTAAGTTCTCGAGTCGAGCGCATGTTCAGGGGCACACGCTTGCCTTCGCCTTCCGGCAGCTTCCTAGACATCCATTCTCATCCACCAGGCGATGAAATGCTCTGCGTCACCTAGCACGCAGAGAGATTGACAAGCAAGGCGGCCTTCTCGTAGCACTGAGAACGCTGCGTCACCCGTGACGCATTTTGGAGGGCGAGATGATCTTGGAGGAGGTAGTTCGCAGAGCGCAACAAGGGCTTCCTGTGAAAGTCCCTGCGCTCGCTGAGGCGAGCGGGAGATCCCGAAACGCTCTATATCAAGCGATCAAACGGGGAGAATTGGAAGCAGTCTGGTTGGGCCGCGCCGCAGTGGTTCCAGGTGCAGAAGCTTTACGGCTGCTTGGCCTATCACAGCGGGACGCAGCATGAAGAAGCCCGAGGCTTTTCCAAGCGCTCGGGCTTCCAAGATTGTCGAATTCCAGCCCGACACCTTGGATCTTAGCGCTTCACTCGTCACTCGCCAAGCGCAGTGCATTGCAGTCCGTTGCAGACTGTCGGCCTCTATCGCAGCCGTGGTGGCCGAACTCGCTTTCGGCTCGTCCAATGCCGAGGCCTCCCTATGAGCGGCCTCCTCACTTCCACTGGGCTTCTGCGCGAAATCAATCCCGGCATCTTGGGCGTCCGCACAATCCTTTCGGATTATCGGGATACCAATCAGGCAGCATTGATCATGCTGCCGCCGCGGGACGAAGCCGCCGCAAGCCACGCCGCGATCCTCGAGCTGCACGGGCTCTCGCCGCGGCTTCCGATGCCGGCCATCGGGCGTGCGCCGGCCTACAGGCCTTGGCGGCAACCAATCCACGTCTTCACGGACCGCCAGACCCGGCGCCATCGCGACATGGCCCTGTGGGTGCACCGTGTCGGTGGCAATCACCTGTCCGCGTCCGAGCGTCGGTTCGTCGGCGAAGCGATCAAGTGGAAGCGCGAGCTCTCGATCACGCAAGCGGATTGGCTGACCGAGATCGTCGACCGCCTGGATATGTTGGAGCGCGGCCTATGACGTCGCGCCTGCGCATCCTCAAGGCCGCCCTCGGCGGCGACATCAGCGGGCGGACGCTGAACGCCCCGACGATCGGGCACGGCCCGTCCGACCGCGGCACGTCGTACACCGACTCGCCGGGCGCGCCCGACGGGCTGCTAGTCACCGTGCGGAACGGCGGCGGTCGGACCGACGATCTCGCTGCGAAGGACCGTGCGCTGCAGATCCTTGGCGAGCTGCCGGAGCATCTGCGCCGGCGCGACGAACGACCCGATCCGGCGGCAGGGCAGCGGCGGCTCGAGGCGCGCCGGCAGGCCGAGACGCAGGAGCGGGCAGACTCCGCGCGTCGGCAGCGGCAGGCCCTGGCAATCTGGGAAGCCGCCAGCGATCCTCGGGCGACCGTCGTCGAAGCCTATCTGGCCAGTCGCGGCCTCGGTTTGCCCGCTGATATCGCCGGCGATGCCCTGCGCTTCAGCAAGCGGTGCCCGTGGGGCAAGGGCGAGACGGCGATGGCGATGGTCGCCCCCTTCCGTTGCGTGCGAACGGGTGCGGTCGTCGGCATCCATAGGACGGCGCTGTCGCCCGCCGGCGCGAAGCTCGGGCGCAAGATGCTCGGCGCCGCGCTCGGTGCCGCGATCATGCTCGATCCGCCGGAGGACGTCGCGACCGGGCTGACCATCGGCGAGGGTATCGAATCGTGCCTCGCGGCGCGGCAGCTCGGCATCCGGCCGGTGTGGGCGCTCGGCAGCACGGCCGGTATTGCGAGTTTCCCAGTGCTTGACGGCATCGAGTGCCTGACTGTGCTCGGGGAGCGCGATGCCGGCGCAAGCGACGCGGCCTGCAACCAGGTCGGGACCCGCTGGCACGAGACTGGCCGACTAGTTGACGTCGTCATGCCGCGAGTCGGCAAGGACATGAACGATGTCCTCCGCGCCGAGGTGGCGGCATGACGTTGCCTGGGCGGCCCAATGTCGAGCCTCTCTACGATCGGCGCAGCTTCGTTGTGCCCGAGGAGGACGGTCGATTTGCGCCGCCCGTGCTGGATCTGGTCGAGTCCGTACCGTCGATCCGAGCGACGCCCTTCGTGTGGATCGATCCGAAGTCAATTCCGCGTCGCCGCTGGCTCTATGGCCGCCATTACATCCGGCGCTACCCGACGGCGACGGTGGCGCCCGGCGGCCTCGGGAAGACCAGTCTGGTGCTCGTCGAGGCGCTGGCGATGGTGACAGGCAAGCCGCTGCTCGGCGTGCCGGTGCCAGAAAGGCTGCGGGTCTGGATCTGGAACGGCGAAGACCCACGCGAGGAGATCGAGCGGCGTATCGCTGCAGCATGCCTCCACTACGGGATTGCGGCCGAGGACATCGGCGACCGCTTGTTCATCGACAGCGGCCGCGACACGCCGATCGTCATCGCTCAGAAGCTCGGCGAGGGCGTGACGGTGATGCGCCCGGTCGTCGACGCCGTGACCGCGGAGATCCGCGAGCGTCGGATCGACGTCATGACCATTGATCCGTTCGTCTCCTGCCACGCGGTACCGGAAAACGACAACGGCGCGATCGACCGGGTGACCAAGACCTGGGGGGGCATCAGCGAGGCCGGTAACTGCTGCGTCGAGCTCGTCCACCACGTCCGCAAGGCCGGCGCCGGACAGACCACGTACACGGTCGAGGATGCCCGCGGCGGCTCCGCGCTGATCGGTGCCGTCCGTTCGGCGCGCGTGCTCAACGTGATGTCGCTGGAGGAGGCCGAGAAGGCCGAGGTGGCGCCGGCCGACCGCCGCCGCTTCTTCCGGGTCGACGACGGCAAGTCGAACATGGCGCCGCCACTGGAGAAGGCGGAATGGCGCGAGCTAGTCGGCGTCGGGCTGGGCAACGATGGCCCAGATGGCCCTGAGGACTTCGTGGGCGTGGTCGCACCGTGGAGGATGCCGGGTCTGTTCGATGCCGTCGACATCGGCGACCTCAGGAAGGTGCAGGACGCCATCGCCTCAGGGGTCTGGGCCGAGAGCGCACAGGCAAGCAATTGGGCCGGCTTCGCCATCGGCAGCGCCCTCTCAATCGATGCCGACTCAGCCAGCGGGAAGCTTCGCATCAAGGCGATGCTGAAGACCTGGATCGGCAACAAGATCCTAAAAATCGAGCGACTTCACGACAAGGCAAAGGGTCGAGACAAGCCTGTGATCGTCGTCGGAGAACGGGCATGACCGGGGCCGCTGCGATGCCTCTCCCCACCTCTAAATTGCAGGTGGGGAAAGGTGGGGAAGTGGGGAAAGCCCAGGCCCCCACCTCGCCCCCCACTTCACCACCCCCCTTTAGGGGGGTGTGTGG
>NZ_VRUU01000039.1 GCF_008039875.1 Methylobacterium sp. WL119
CCCCCCCCCCCCCCCCCCCCTTTTTTTTTTTCAAGCAGAAGACGGCATACGATATAGGCTCCGGTCTGGTGGGCTCGTATATGTGTATAAGATACAGCATCATGGTCGTCTCCGGGGCGTCGCGCGTGCGGCCGGCCGCACGTCCTCGTGCGGATCCCGATCGGGCGCGTCGTCGATGCAACCCATCCTAACGTGCACCTGGTCAAAAACTATGGCACGCCGACATCGAGGCCGGCCGATCGCGCCGGAGCGGAGAGGGGAGCGTCGATTGCCCGCAGCGCGACAGGACGGCGGGGCACCGCGCAACCGTCGCGAGCAGGTCGCCGATGCGCTCGCGCGGCTCGCCCGGCGCCTGCCCGGGTTCGAGGCCGAGGCGATCGTCGATTCGGCGCTCGCCAGCCCGGGCCTGCGCGGGGCGGCGCCCGAGACGGCGGCCCGGCTTGCGCTCGTCGCCTATGCCCGCCACGTCTTCACCGATTACGACGACCTCCTCGCCGAGGGCTACGACCGCGACAGCGCCCGCCACTTCGTCCTCGACGAGCTCAACGCCGTGCTGGCCGGCTGGGGCGCGGCGCCGATCCCGGAGGCCGATCCGGCCGACGACGCCGACGCGCCCTGAGGCGGTCCCGGTCGTTGCCGGGGGGCGTCCGGTGCGGATACACGGGGCGAGCGGGTTCGCGCGGAAACGGAAGCGTCGATCGTCACCATGAACGTGCTGGGCATCGAGACCACCTGCGACGAGACCGCCGCCGCGATCGTCGCGCCGGGGGAGGACGGCCGCGGCGTCATCCTGTCGAACGAGGTGCTGAGCCAGATCGCCGAGCACGCGGCCTATGGCGGCGTGGTGCCGGAGATCGCCGCCCGCGCCCATGTCGAGGTGCTCGACCGGCTGATCGCGCGGGCGCTCGACCGCGCCGGCTTGGCCCTCAAGGACGTGGACGGCATCGCGGTGGCGGCCGGCCCCGGCCTGATCGGCGGGGTGCTGATCGGCCTCGTCACCGCCAAGACCCTGGCGCTCGTGACGCGCAAGCCCCTGCTCGCGGTCAACCATCTGGAGGCGCACGCGCTGACCGCGCGGCTGACCGACGGCCTGGCCTTTCCCTACCTCCTGCTGCTGGCGTCCGGCGGCCACACCCAGCTCGTGGCGGTGAAGGGCGTCGGCGACTACGTGCGCCTCGGCAGCACCATCGACGACGCCATCGGCGAAGCCTTCGACAAGGTCGCCAAGCTCCTGGGTCTGGCCTATCCCGGCGGCCCCGAGGTCGAGCGCATGGCGGAAGCCGGCGATCCGGAGCGGTTCACCCTGCCGCGGCCGATGCTCGGGCGTCGCGACGCCAACTTCTCGCTGTCCGGCTTGAAGACCGCGCTGCGGATCGAGGCGGAGCGCACCGCGCCGCTCGCCGAGCGCGACGTCGCCGACCTCTGCGCCGGCTTCCAGGCCGCGGTGGTCGACGTGGTGGTCGACCGCGTCCGCGTGGCGCTGCGCACCTTCTCCACCGTCGCCGGCCACCCGACCGCGCTCGTCGCCGCCGGCGGAGTCTCGGCCAACGGCGCGATCCGGCGGGCGCTGGCCGCGCTCGCGGGCGAGGCGGGCCTCGCCTTCGTCGCCCCGCCGCTGGCGCTCTGCGGCGACAACGGCGCGATGATCGCTTGGGCCGGGATCGAGCGGCTGCGCCTCGGGCTGACCGACGACATCACCGCGCCGGCCCGCGCCCGCTGGCCCTTCGCCGACGCCCCCCGCCCCGAGGCCAGCGCCGGATGAGCGGCACCGCCCGCCACATCCTCTCGCGCGGCAATCTCCGCGATCTCCGCGTGACGGAGCCCGGGCCGGAGGCGGCTCCGGCCCCCGTCGGCGAGCCGCAGGCGCGGTGGCGCGAGCTGGTCGACCGCCTGCTGCCGCAGGCCGCGCCGGACCATCCCGACTGGCCCGTCGTGAACGACCACTGCTTCGCCCGCATCCTGCTCGACAACGCCTGCAACGGGCCGTGGCGCGAGAGCGTGGCGGCGCCGGCCTGGGCCAACATGCCGCCCGACCGGCTCGCGGTCGCGATCGACCTCGGCAACGCCGTGCTCGCCGGCCGCGCCGACCTCGCCCTGCTCAACCGCCGCTCCCTGCTATGGCGCGGCAAGCGCCGGCTGCCCAAGGCCCCCGACACCCTGGAGACCGGTTCGCTGCGCCTGCGCCGTTGGCGCCGATCGGACGACGATCCGTTCGCGCGCCTGAACGCCGACCCCGCCGTGATGCGCCATTTCCCGAAGCTGAAATCGCCCGCCGAGAGCCTGACCGAGGCGCGGGCGCTCGACCGCCGCTTCGAGGCCGACGGCTTCGGGCCGTGGGCGGTCGAGGAGCCGGGCGGCCCGTTCCTCGGTTTCGTCGGGGCGATGCGGCTGATGCGGTCGATGCCGTTTTCCGAAGGCGAGCGCCCGGGCAGCCTGATCGAGATCGGCTGGCGCCTGAGCCCCGAGGCCTGGGGGCGCGGCATCGCCACGCGCGCCGCGCGCTTGGCGCTCGCCGACCTGTTCGGCCGCTGCGGGCTGCCGAGCGTTGTGGCGTTCACGGCGCTGGCCAACGCGCCGTCGCGACGGGTGATGGAGCGGCTCGGCATGGTGCGCGAGGCCGATTTCGACCATCCGGCGCTGACCGCCGGCCACCCGCTGCAGCGGCACGTGCTCTATCGGCTCGCGGCGGCGGATTGTTCCGGAGACCCCGCATGAGCAGCGAGAACGCGCGACCCGTCGCGGTCGTCGGCGGCGGCGCATGGGGCACCGCCCTGGCGAACGCCGCCGCCGCGGCCGGGCGCCCGGTCACCCTGTGGCTGCGCGACGCCCGATCCGCCGCCACCCTCGAAGCCGCGCGCGAGAACCCGCGCTACCTGCCGGGCGTGATGCTGCATCCGCGCATCCGGGCGACGGCCAAGGCCGACGACCTCGCCGCCGCCGAGGCGGTGCTGCTGGTCACGCCGGCGCAGACTTCCCGCGCGGTGCTCGGGCAGCTCGCGCCCGCCTTCGCGCCGGGCACGCCGGTGGTCCTGTGCTCGAAGGGCATCGAGCGGACGACGGGCGCCTTCATGAGCGCGGTGGCGGCCGAGGTGCTGCCGGCGGGTACGCCCGTGGCGGTGCTGTCCGGCCCGAGCTTCGCGGTGGACGTCGCGCGCAACCTGCCGACGGCGGTCACTTTGGCGGCCGCGGATGCGGACCTCGCGGCGCGCCTCGCGCGCCTGCTGTCCGGCCCGGCCTTGCGGCTCTACCACACCGACGACGTCCGCGGCGTCGAGATCGGCGGCGCCGGCAAGAACGTGCTCGCGATCGCATCGGGCATCGTCGCCGGGCGCGGCCTCGGCGAGAGCGCGCGCGCCGCCCTGATCGCCCGCGCCTTCGCCGAGCTGATGCGGTTCGCGCGAAGCTTCGGCGGCCGGCCCGAGACGCTGATGGGCCTGTCGGGGCTCGGCGACCTGGTGCTCACCGCATCGTCCGCGCAATCGCGCAATTTCACCTTCGGCCTCGCCCTGGGGGCGGGCGCCACGCCGCAAGCCGCCGCCGGCGGCAAGCTCGCCGAGGGCGCCTTCACCGCCACCGCCCTGGTCGGGCTCGCCCGCGGGCAGGGGATCGAGATGCCGATCGCGGAAGCCGTCGCGGCGATCGTGGCCGGACGGGCGAGCGTCGAGGACGTGGTCGCCGCGCTGCTTGCCCGCCCGCTGAAGGCGGAATCCGAATGACTCCGATCCAGGCCTTCCTCGCGGGCGGCGGCACCGACGGCGCCGGCCGCACGCTGGCCACCGTGCTCGCCTTCGACGACGACCGCATCGAGGCGGTCCACGACTTCATCCAGTGGTGCTTCCCCCTCGAGCAGGCGAGCCGCGCGGTGCCCGGTGCGCCGGTGCTGACGCCGGCGGAGGCGGACTCGATCCGTCGCGATCCGGCCGCCCGCGAGGGCCTGCGCGCGGCGCTCGCGCGGATGCGTCGGTTCTACGCCGACACCGATCGCTGGCTCGCGCCCCACGACCACAACCACCTGCGCATCACCCGCATCCTCACGGCGATCCGCGACCTGCTCGGCGAGGCGGAGGCGCAAGACTTCTACGCGTTCGCGACCGCGCGGAACGCAGGGGCCGGATCGCCGATCAACCCGGCGAGCCTCGCCTTCTGGGCCGCGGCGGTCGGCCGGTCCTGATCTTCGAGCAAGCGACGAGACGCATGCCCCACTGGCTCTACAAGTCCGAGCCCGCGACCTGGTCGTGGGCGCAGCAGGTCGCCGCCGGGGAAACCGGCACGCACTGGAACGGGGTGCGCAACCACCTCGCCAAGAAGCAGCTCATGGCGATGCAGGTCGGCGACCTCGGGTTCTTCTACCACTCGAACGAGGGCAAGGCCGTCGTCGGGATCGTGCGGGTGATCAGACCGTACTACCCGGATCACACCGACGCGAGCGGCCGGTTCGGCATGGTCGACCTCGCCGCCGTCGAGACGCTGCCGAATCCCGTCACCCTCGACGCGATCAGGGCAGAATCGGCGCTCAAGGACATGGTTCTCGTCAACAACTCGCGCCTCTCGGTGCAGCCGGTGACGGAGGCCGAGTGGGCGCTGGTCCGGGCGATGGGCGGGCTCGGCTGATCGCCGGCCAGGGCATCGTGCGGGGTCGTATCCGCCTCGCGCGAGCCGGACCTCACCGCGCCTGGGGATGCGTCAGGCGGCCCTGGCGGCGGGCTTGGCGCGGACCGACGCCGCGGGCTTCTCCGGCTCCGGGCCGACGGCGACGGCGGCGAGGGTGTCCATCACACGGCTCGCCGGCAGCGTGACGATCACCTCGGTGCCCTCGCGCGGCTTCGACTTCAGCGTGAAGTTTCCGCCATGCAGGTCGACGAGGCCCTTCACGATCGGCAGGCCGAGGCCGGAACCCTGCTCGGCGGTCTTGATCGCCAGCGAGCCGCGGCCGAACGAGGACATCACGGTGCCGAGCTCGTCCTCCGGGATGCCGGGGCCGCTGTCCTTGACCGCGACGTACTGGCCGCCGGAGCTGGTCCAGCCGACCTTGATCGTGATCTCGCCGCCCGGCGGGGTGAACTTCACCGCGTTCGAGAGCAGGTTCAGCACCACCTGCCGCAACGCCCGCTCGTCGGCCCAGAGCCGCGGCAGCGTCTCGTCGACGAAGTCCAGGAAGGTCTGGTTCTTGCCGCGCGCCTTGAGCCCCATCATGTGGCGGCATTCCTCAACGATGTGGGCGAGCTTGACCGCCTCCTCGTTGAGCTCGTAGCGGCCGGCCTCGATCCGCGAGAGGTCCAGTATCTCGTTGATGAGGTTCAGGAGGTGCATCCCGCTGTCGTGGATGTCGTTGGAATACTCGCCGTAGCTCGGCGCGGTGTGCGGGCCGAACACCTCGTTCTTCATCACCTCCGAGAAGCCGAGGATGGCGTTGAGCGGCGTGCGCAACTCGTGACTCATGGTGGCGAGGAACCGCGACTTGGCGAGGTTCGCCTCCTCCGCCCGGCGCCGGGCCTCGTCGGAATTGGCCTTGGCCTCCTCCAGCTCGCCGAACACCGCGTCCTTCTCCGCCCGCGACTGCAGCGCGCCGATGGTCGAGGTGTAGATGCGGCGGGCAAGGCCGAGGAAGAAGATCTGCGAGCCGATCGCCATCGCGACCAGCATCACCGCGTCCATTTGGCGGGTGAAGGCGAGCAGGCACAGGGTCGCCAGCGCTAGCGGCACCAGGGCGGCGACGGCGGCGGCGGGAACGGTGGCGGCCACCATCGTCGCGACCGCGGCCGCGATCACCAGGCCGAACATCGCGAAGTGCCAGCCGCCGACCGCGCCGAGCCCGATCAAAGCCGACCAGCTCAGGCTCTGCAGCACCTCGCCGAAGGCGAAGCGGCGGCGCCAGCGCGCGAGCGACACCGTGTCCGGCTCGGCGCGCAGGAAGCTCCGGCTCATCGACGCGTTGAGGGTGATCATCAGGAAGGCGCACAGCGCCCAGAGCGACGCGACCAACGGCTCGACCCAGAAGCAGGCGGCGCCGGCCAGCGCCATCGCGAACAGCCCGAGCGGGATGCCCGCGCCGGCGCGATACTGCGCGTAGAGGCGCAGCAGCTCGTAGTCGAACGCCCGTTCGAGGCCCGTCTTCGAGGTCAGCTTCTCGCGGACCGAGCGCATGTCGCGCGCGACGCCACGGCGGCGCACGGCCTCCTCCGACGAAGGACCGCGGCCGCGCTGCACCATCTCGACCGTCAGTTCGGACATCGGCCTCTTCGAAGGCTGGACGTAGGGGGCGCCGGTGCGGGGTGCCCGACCGCAACATGCGGCGGATCGACGATGCGCGGGATGTGTTAAGAACGGCCTGCCGCGAGGGCGAGGATTGTCGCCATCGCGCGAAGCGTGCACTGACGTTCCGGACCGTTCGCGGTTCGTGCGCGGACGCACATCTTGTGGATGCGTCCGAGGATTAGCCATCGACGGCATAAGCTCTGCGCGCGGGAGATCTCGGATGTTGAACCTCACCGTGAACGGCGTCCGGCACACCGTCGACGCCGATCCCGAGATGCCGCTGCTCTGGGCGCTGCGCGACCACCTCGACAAGACCGGAACCAAGTACGGCTGCGGCATCGCGCAGTGCGGCGCCTGCACGGTCCATCTCGACGGCCAGCCGGTCCGCTCCTGCCAGACCAGGATCGGCGACGTCGGCGAGGCCAAGATCACGACGATCGAGGGCATCTCGGGCCGCGTCGCGGAGGCCGTGCAGGGCGCGTGGCGCAAGCTCGACGTCGTCCAGTGCGGCTACTGCCAGTCCGGCCAGATCATGTCCGCGATCGGCCTTCTCACCGACAACCCGAAACCGTCCGAGGCCGACATCGACGGCGCGATGGACGGCAACATCTGCCGGTGCGGCACCTATCAGCGCATCCGCGCGGCGATCCACGAGGCTGCCCGCACCCTCGCCTGATCCGGCTCGTCCGCGCGTCCCTTCGCGCGGATCGCACGGCCCGTCGCTCGCCCCCTTCGAACGCCCTTCGCCCGTTCCCGAACTGACCGGAGCCACGCCATGCTGAAGATCCGTCAGACGGACCCGCGCTCCCCGCGCGCGACCCGCCGCAGCTTCCTCGCCGGCGGCGCCGCCGCGACGGGCGCGATCGTCATCGGCTTCCGCCTCGATCTGAAGAACACCGCCCGCGCCGCCGCCGGCCCCGACCTGTCGGGGGTTAAGGCCGATCCGAACGCCTTCGTGCGGATCGGCGCCGACGACACCGTGACGGTGATCATCAAGCACCTCGACATGGGGCAGGGCAACACCAACGGCCTCGCCACCATCCTCGCCGACGAGCTCGATGCGGACTGGTCGCGGGTGCGCACCGAGTTCGCGCCGGCCGACGCCGCCCGCTACAACAACCTGCTGATGGGCCCGATCCAGGGAACCGGCGGCTCGACGGCGATCGCCAATTCCTGGTTCCAGCTGCGCAAGGCAGGCGCCGCCGCCCGCGAGATGCTGGTCGCGGCCGCTGCCTACCAGTGGAAGGTGCCGGCGGCCGAGATCACCGTCGCGAACGGCGTCGTCCGGCACGCGGCCTCGAGCCGGCAGGCCCGGTTCGGCGAGCTGGCGGCCTCCGCCGCGACGCTTCCGGTGCCGCAGGAGCCGCGCCTGAAGGACCCGAGCCAGTGGACGCTGATCGGTCAGCGTACGCCGCGCCTGGATTCCGCGGCCAAGACTGACGGCAGCGCCGTCTACGCCCTCGACATCCGTCGGCCCGGCCAGGTCACCGCCGTCGTCGCCCGCCCGCCGCGCTTCGGCGGCGCGGTGAAGAGCTTCGACGACACCGCGACCCGGAAGGTCGCGGGCGTCGTCGACGTCGTCGCGATTCCCTCCGGCGTCGCGGTCGTCGCCAAGGACACCTGGTCGGCGATGAAGGGCCGCGAGGCGCTGAAGGTGGTGTGGGACGACGGCGCGGCCGAGACGCACTCCTCCGACGCGATCCTCGCCGGCTACCGCGAGCAGGCCAAGCGCCCCGGCCTCGTCGCCTCCGAGCGCGGCGACGCGGAGGCCGGCATCAAGGGCGCGGCCAAGGTCCTGGAGGCGGAGTTCACCTTCCCCTACCTGGCGCACGCCGCGTTGGAGCCGCTGAACGCGACGATCGAGCAGGCGCCGGACGGCGGCTACGACGTCTATGCCGGCCTGCAGTTCCAGACGATCGAGCAGGCCGCGGTCGCCGCCGTGATGGGCACCACCACCGACAAGGTCCGCCTGCACACGCAATGGGCCGGCGGCTCGTTCGGCCGGCGCGCGACGCCGACCGCCGACTACATCGCCGAGGCCGCGACCATCCTCAAGGCGACCCGGGCCAGAGCGCCGGTCCACCTCGTCTGGACCCGCGAGGACGACATGTCCGGCGGCTACTACCGCCCCACGATCTACCACAAGGTCCGCGCCGGGCTCGACGCCAAGGGCGGGATCGTCGGATGGCAGCACGTGATGATCGGCAAGTCGATCATGATCGGCTCGCCGTTCGAGGCGATGATCGTCAAGAACGGCATCGATTCGACCACCGTCGAGGGCGCCTCCGACACCGCCTACGCGCTCCCGGCCTACCGCTTCGAGGTCCACAACGCCCGCGAGGGCGTGCCGGTCCTGTGGTGGCGCTCGGTCGGGCACAGCCACACCGCGCAGGCGATGGAGGTGTTCATCGACGAGCTGGCGCATGCCGCCGACGTCGACCCGCTCGCCTACCGGCTCTCGCTTCTGACCGGAGCCCCGCGCCTCTCGGGCGTCCTCAAGCTCGCCGCCGAGAAGGCGGACTGGGACGCCGGCAGCAAGGCCAACGGCAAGGGCCGCGGCCTCGGCATCGCCGCCCACGAATCGTTCGGCTCCTACGTGGCGATGGTCGCCGACATCACGGCGGAGGACGCCAAGGTGAAGGTCAACCGCATCGTCGCGGCGGTCGACGTCGGCGTGGCGGTGAACCCGGACGTGATCCGCGCCCAGGTCGAGGGCGCGGTCGGCTTCGCGCTGTCGTCGGTGCTGCGCAACCGCATCACCCTCAAGGACGGCGTGGTGCAGGAGAAGAACTTCGACACCTACGAGCCGACGCGCATGAGCGAGATGCCCGTGGTCGAGGTCCACATCATGCCGTCCTCGGCGGCACCGACCGGCATCGGCGAGCCGGGCGTGCCGGTGCTCGCGCCGTCGATCTCCAATGCGATCTTCGCCGCGACCGGGCAGCGCCTGCGCTCGCTGCCGCTCGACCTGGCCGGCTTGAAGGGCGTGTGAGGTTCGACACGCCGCGGATGCGGGGCAGGGCGTAGCGTCGGCCCGCTTCCCAGAGCTTCGAACCCAACTGCAACCACGGCGCGGGCCTCGTCCCGCGCCGTTTCTTTTGGTCGCGTCGGTCCGGGCTCGCCGAAGCGCGACGCGGTGCCCATGTCGCATCCAGCATGGACACCGCCTTCGACCGCACCGCCGCGCGCCTGCGCGCCTGCCGGATCTGCCGCGACGCGCCGCTCTACGGGCCGCCGCTGCCGCAGGAACCGCGCCCGATCGTCCAGGGGACCGCCACGGCGCGGCTGTGCATCGCCAGCCAAGCGCCCGGAACGCGGGCGGACCGCACCGGCATCCCGTTCATGGACCCGTCGGGGGTGCGCCTCCGGTCCTGGCTCGGTCTCGACGAGTCCGCCTTCTACGACGCGAGCCGGGTGTCGATCGTGCCGATGGGCTCGTGCTTCCCGGGGCTCGATGCCAAGGGCGGCGACAAGCCGCCGCGGCGCGAATGCGCCGAGCGCTGGCGCGACGAGCTCTTCGCCGGCCTGCCGCATCTCGAGCTCGTCCTGGTGATCGGCCAGTACGCGCAGGCGTGGCACCTCGGCAAGATGCCGGACGGGCTCACCGGCACGGTGCGGCGCTGGCGCCAAATCCTCGCCGAGCCGCGTGCCCCGCGTGTGCTGCCGCTGCCCCATCCGTCCTGGCGCAACAACGGCTGGCTCAAGCGGGAGCCCTGGTTCGAGGCCGAGCTACTGCCGGTGCTGAAGGCCGAGGTGGCCCGCGTCATGGCGGGCGGGGTCACGGCGAACGGAGTCATGGCTTCCGGTGTCATGGCTGCCCCCGCGGGGGCGCGATTGACACCGCACCCGGCCGCGTGATCGGGAACTGCGATGCGAGATCAGCCCAACCCGAGCCCGACCGACCCGCGCGACCGCCTCATCGTCGCCCTCGACCTCGACGACCCGGCGGCGGCCCGCGCGCTGATCGACCGGATCGGGGACGCGGCGACGTTTTACAAGATCGGCTACCGCCTGGCCTATGCCGGCGGGCTGTCGCTGGTGCCGGAACTCGCCGCGCGCGGGCTCAAGGTCTTCCTCGACCTCAAGCTGCACGACATCGGCAACACGGTGGAGGAGGGGGTGCGTGCGCTCTCCGGCCTCGGCGCGACCTTCCTGACGGTGCATGCCTACCCGCAGACCATGCGCGCGGCGGTGCGCGGGCGCGGCGCGTCCGACCTGAAGATCCTCGCGGTGACGGTGCTCACCTCCTACGACGAGGGCGACGCGCGCGAATCCGGCTACGCGCTGCCGATCTCCGACCTCGTCGCGCACCGCGCCTTCCAGGCGGCCGAGGCCGGCATCGACGGCATCGTCTGCAGCGCCTTCGAGGCGGAGGCCGTCCGCACCGTCGTCGGCCCGGGCAGCCTGATCGTGACGCCGGGCATCCGCCCGGCCGGCAGCGCCGCCGGCGACCAGAAGCGGGTGATGACCCCGGGCCAGGCGCGCGCGGCGGGCATCGACCACGTCGTCGTCGGCCGCCCGATCACCGCTGCCGCAGATCCGCGCGCCGTGGCACAAGCGATCCTCGCCGAGATGGCAGCACAGGAGTGACGAGAATGACGCGCGGCTACTGGATCGTCCGGGTCGATGTGCGGGACGCGGAGGCCTACAAGGACTACGCCGCCTCGAACGGCGCCGCCTTCGCCGAGTTCGGCGGCCGCTTCCTCGTGCGCGGCGGACGCTTCGAGGCTGTGACCGGGACGGCGCGTGCCCGCAACGTGGTGATCGAGTTCGCGAGCTACGACGACGCGCTCGCCTGCTGGAAGTCGGACAGCTACCAGGCCGCACGCGCCAAGCAGAAGAACGGCGCCGACGCCGACATCCTGATCATCGAGGGCTACGACGGCGAGCAGCCGAACGTCGGCATCGCGCCGGAGCCGGCCAACCCCGCATCGGAGTGACCGACCCGTCTTAGCGGCCGGCCGGTCGCAGGCTTCGCAGCAGGAACGCGATCATCACGTCGAGGTCCGGCACGGGCGCGTCGGGATACTGGCTGACCAGCAGCGGATGGCTGTAGCGCGCGATCGCCGTGTGCAGGCAGCGCGCCGTGCCGGCCGGATCGTCCGTCTCGAACTCGCCGCGCGCGACGCCGTCGACGACGATCCGCTCGAACACCGCCCCGATCCGGTCGACGTGATGGCGGCAGACCTCCCAGCTCTCGCTCATCGCCGCCTCGATCATCTCGTGCATGCGCGGGAAGGCGCGGCAGCGCTCGGAGGTGTCGCGGTACAAGGCCCCGATCACCGCCGTCAGGCGGTCCGCGGCGCGCGAGCCCGGGGCGTCGGCGATGGTCGAGATCAGCGCCTCGACCTCGCCGACCAGGCGCTCGACCACCGCCTCGTTGATCGCCTTCTTCGAGTCGAAGAACCGGTAGACGTTGGCCGGGCTCATCTTCAGCGTCTTGGCGATGTCGGCGACCGTGGTCTTCTGGTAGCCGATCTCGCGGAACGAGCGCTCGGCCGTCGCCAGGATCCGGCAGCGCGTCGTCGGCGCGCTCTCGTCGCTCTGGATGCGTTCTAGGTCGACGGCGATGGTCATGAACCGAGCGTATGCCGCAATCCGGCAAAGCGTCAAAATGTCGGACCGCGCACCCGTGAGGAACCGGGCCGCGACGCCCGAATTGGCCCGCTGAAACGGCCCGATGGCGGGGCCGGACCACCTCCAGCAGCGAAGCCGGCACCGATGAAGCTCGAAGGCAAGAAGGCCCTGATCACCGGTGCGGATTCCGGGATCGGCCGGGCCACCGCACTCCTGTTCGCGCAGCACGGCGCGGACGTCGCGATCACCTACAACACCGACGCGGACGGCATCGCCGAGACCGCGCGCCTGGTCGAGGAGACCGGGCGCCGGGCGCTGGTGATCCAGAACGACGTCGGCGACCCGGCCTCCGTCACCGCCACCTTCGACCGCATCGCCAGCGACCTCGGGCCGATCGACATCCTGGTGGCCAATGCCGGGCAGGCGATGAGCGGGATGGCGGTGGCGGACATGGAGGGTGCGCGGCTGGAGCAGATCCTGCGCGTGAACCTGATGGGGCCGCTGTTCTGCGCCCGCGCCTTCATCAAGCTGCGCCGGGTGCAGGGCGGCCGCGGCAAGATCGTGATGGTCTCGTCGGTCGCGCAGCACCTGCCGACGCCGGAAAGCGCGCCCTACGGCATGTCGAAGGCGGGCGTCGGATCGCTCTGCCGAAGCCTGTCGCGCGAGCTCGCCGAGGACAAGATCAACGTCAACAACGTCGCACCCGGCCTGATCGAGACGCCGATGACCGCCGACCGCTTCGAGGACCCGAAGGTGCTCGACAAGTCGCTCGAGCGGATCCCGTGGCATCGCGCCGGGCAGCCCGACGACATCGCCAAGGCGATCCTCTACCTCAGCAGCGACGATGCCGACTACGTCACCGGGCACACCCTCGTCGTCGACGGCGGCCTGACGATGCAGTGGGGCGGCGCCTGAACCGCGACCGGCCGTTTCGACCGCGTCCCTCGGGAAATCTCGGCAACGTTAACAGGATGGTAGCGGACTTCAGTCACATCTGAGGGTATGCTGTTCCAGTTCAGAACCAGAGCCCCAGCGCGCACCATCGACGCCTCCACGCCAATGGAGGCGGTCGAGCAGCCCAAGCCCGTGGCGGCCGTCGCGGCGCGCCTCGACAGCGACGTCGTGAACGCCATCGAGGAAGACGTCCGCTCCGCGATCGAAGGGGTGAGCCGCTCGATCGAGACCGCGCAGAGCGACGTCGCCGAGATGAAGGGCGGCCTCTCCGCGATCCGGGCGCAGATGGACGACCTCGTCCGGGTCTCGCGAAACGCGGCCGCCGCGACCGCGAGCCTCGCCGGCCAGACCGGAAGCCTGTCGACCCTCGCGAGCCAGACCGCCGCGGCCATGTCGCAGGCCGGCGGCCATCTCGACCATGCCGGCGATCGCGGCTCCGAGGCGCGCGCCCTGATCGCGACGCTGGCCCAGGCCGGCAACGAGATCGCCGGCATCGTCGACACGATCGCCGCGGTGGCGCGGCAGACGAACCTGCTCGCGCTGAACGCCACGATCGAGGCCGCCCGCGCCGGCGAGGCCGGGCGCGGCTTCGCGGTCGTCGCCGCCGAGGTCAAGGCGCTCTCGGTCGAGACGGCGCGGGCGGCCGAGGAGGTGCGGACCCGCGTCCTGCGCCTGCGGGAAGGCGCCGCCGCCTCCGGCGCCGCGATCGAGGCCGCGGCCGGGGCCATCGAATCGGTCCGCCCGTCCTTCGCCAGCGTCCGGGAGATCGCCGGCATCCAAGCCCGCACGGTCACGAGCATCGTCGACGAGGCGACCCGCACCTCGGACCTCGTCGCGCATCTCGACGCGGATGCGGGCTCGGCCAGCGCCGCCGCGTTCGACCTCGACCGCCAGGCGGAGCGCATGCAGTCGGCCACCGCGTCCGCGGCCGAGCAGGCCGGCCGCCTGGGCCAGCGCTTCGTCACCGTGGTCCGCCAGAGCGAGCTCGGCGACCGGCGCCGGTTCGATCGTTACCCGGCCGACCTCCAGGTCCGCCTGCCGGATGGGCGCAGCACCCGCACGGTTGATCTGAGCGAGGGCGGCGTCCTGCTGCGCGCGCCGGAGGGGGAATCCATCGCGGTCGGGGCCGGCATCGCCATCGCGATCGACACCGTCGGCGTGGTCCAGGCACAGGTGGTGGCGACGAGCGCGATGGGGGTGCACTGCGCGTTCCAGGCGAACGACGGCGCGTTCCGCGACAAGCTGCTGGCAAAGATCGCGTCGATCCACGCGGAGCACGCGCCGCTGATCGTCAAGGTCCAGGCCCTGGCGGCGCAGGCCGCGTCGATCCTCGAAGGAGAGCTGGCCGCGGGGCGCGTGTCGGAGGCGGCCCTGTTCGACACCGACTACCGGCCGATCGCCGGCTCAAACCCGGCGCAGTTCATGACGCGCTCGGTCGAGCCGATCGTGCGTTTGCTCGGACCGATCCTCGAGGCGGAACTCGGGCGCGACGAGCGGATGATGTTCTGCATCCTGACCGACCGCAACGGCTTCCTGCCGTTCCACAACCGGGTCTACTCGCAGCCGCAGCGCAGCGACGACCCGATGTGGAACCACGTCAACGCGCGGAACCTGCGCATCTTCGACGACCGGACCGGCATCACGGCAGCGCGTTCAATGCGGCCGGTGACGCTTCAGGTCTACCGACGCGAACTCGGCACCCAGATCATCATGGTGACCGAAGTCGACGCACCGCTGAAGATCAAAGGGCGCCACTGGGGCGGCTGCCGGACCGCCTATCGCTTGTGACCGACGCGGGCCGGAGGGCCCGCATCACCCTGATCGATCGAACGCCGAAAAAGCAGACGGCTTACGAACCGAACTGCGAGCCGAGCTGCTCGAGGTATTCGGCGAGGTCGACGCCGCCGACGCGCTTGCCGTAGTCGAAGCGCATGCCCTGGCGGATGTCGACCGCCGCGCTCTTGGTCGTCAGCGTGAACGGACGGACGCAGACCCAGGCGCCGTCGCGGCGGTGTTCGAAGTATCCGAGGATTTCGTGCTTGCCCATGTCTCGGTCCCGTATGGATTTTCGGGATAACGAGCACGGCCCCACTTCGTTCGACGCGCGCGGAGATTTATCCGCATCGTACCGTCAAGCTTTGGTCTTTGCAGGGCAGCACGTGTTTGCTGCGAGGCAACATGGCGACGCACGACGAACCTTGTTCCGACGCGCATGAGCTGGGCGCTTCGTCGATCGCCGTCTCCCGCGCGTCCCTGGTGCCGAGATGCCGCGCAGCGACACCGCAGACGGCCGCGTGATCCCGAGAGCTTGCTGCTTACGAGGTCCACTCGGCGCGATCACTTCAGCACGCGGTGATAGGTAAGAGCGAGGCCGGTCGCAACGCCGGCCGCTCGCCGCGTTCAGCCGCCCGGCTTGGCGGCGTTGACGAGGTCCGGAGGCGTGATCTCGGGCAGCGCGATCGCCTGCGACGCAACCGGCCGCGTCCGGCGTCGCATCGGCGCGAGGGCCTGCGGCTGGCCGGTCTCGAGCGCGCGCTCGATCGCAGCAAGGATGCGGACGTCGGCCAGCCCCTCCTCGCCGTCCGGCTCCGGCACGCGTCTGTTCAGGATGCAATCCGAGAAGTACCGCGTCTCGGCCCCGAACTGGTCGACGCTCGGATAGGACAGGGCTTCGGTCTCGCCGCCACGGGTCAGCTCGCCCGCGAGCGACTGGCCGAAGGTGAAGCCCGGCGCCATCAGGAGGTCGCCCTCGGTCCCGGCGATGCGGTAGGCGTCGACCGAATCGGTCTCGTAGGAGACGGTGAACTGCGCGAGGCGGTCGCCGGGGAAGCGGAGCGTGACCGCGACGGTGCCGTGGAAGGCGTAGGGGCTTCCCGGCCGGCGGGTACCGTGGGCGTAGACCTCGACCGGCTCGTCGGCGAACAGGTTGCGCACGGCGTTGATCGGATAGGTGCCCATGTCCGGCACCGGCCCGGCCCAGTAGCCCTGGTGCGCGCGGTGGTTCTCGGTCGCGACGTGCTGGCCGAAGGTCGCGGTGAAGACCAGCGGCTCGCCGATCGCGCCGGTCCGCACCCGCTCGATCGCGTCGAGGGTGCCGGGCTCGAAGTGCAGGCGGTAGGCCAGCATCAGCCGGACGTTGCCGCGCTCGGCCGCGGCGATGATCGCCTCGCACTCGGCGACGCTCGTCGCCATCGGCTTCTCGAGCAGCACATGGATGCCGGCCTCCAGCGCGGGCACGGCGTAGTCGCGGTGCATCCCGTTCGGCAGCGCGAGGTAGACGGCATCGAACAGGCCGGAGGCCAGAGCCTCGGCGTAGCGGTCGTAGGAGAAGGTGGTCAGGCGATAGCGTTCGCCGAGCGAAGCAGCCTTCTCCGGATCGCCGGTGACCAGCGCCGTGATCGTCGAATTGCCGGTCTGCGCCACCGCCGGCATGAAGGCGGCCTGCGAGATCCATCCGCCGCCGACCACCGCGTAGCGGATCGCCTTCGCATCACTCATGGTCGCCCCCGGGTTACGCCGATGCAGGCGCAACGCGAGGTGCGAGCCGAGGTTTCCGAACGCTCGCGGCGCGGAGGCGGTTTCGCGTCAGGCGGCGGGCTTCAGCGCGCCGATGTTGTCGTGGAAGTCGGGCCCGTTGGTGGTCTTCGCCACGTGGCCGGCGCGGACGAGGTAGTCGCCGAAGCGCTCGCCCGGATTGCGGCCGCGCGCGTAGTCGGCGAAGAGCGGGTCGAGGGTGTCGCGGATCTCGTCGGCCTTCACGTCCTCGCGGTAGAGCTTGCCCAGCCGCGAGCCGTCGAAGGCGGCGCCGAGGTAGAGGTGGTAGCGCTCGGGGCCGCGGCCGACGAGGCCGATCTCGGCGATGAACGGGCGGGCGCAGCCGTTCGGGCAGCCGGTCGAGCGGATCGTGATCTCGTCGTCCTGCAGGCCGTGGCGGGCGAGGCTCGTCTCCAGCTCGGTCATCAGGTCGGGCAGGTAGCGCTCGCTCTCGGCCAGGGCGAGGCCGCAGGTCGGCAGCGCGACGCAGGCGATCGAGTTGCGCCGCAGGGCGCCGGCGCCCTTGGTCAGGCCGTATTCGTCGACCAGCGCCTCGATCGCCGCCCGCTTCTCGGAGGGCACGTTGGCGATGATCACGTTCTGGTTGCCAGTGAGGCGGAAGTCGCCCTCGTGCTCGGTGGCGATCCGGCGCAGGCCGCTCAGGAACTTCGGGCCGTCCTCGTAATCCTTGATCCGGCCCGACGGCACGTACAGCGTCAGGTGGTGGCGGCCGTCGTCGCCTTCGGTCCAACCGTAGCGGTCGCCGTTGCCGGTGAAGGCGAACGGCTTCGGGTCGGTGAAGGCCTTGCCGACGCGCGCCTCGACCTCGGCGCGGAACGCCTTCAGGCCGTAGCGCTCGATCGTGTACTTGAGCCGGGCGTTCTTGCGGTTGGTGCGGTTGCCCCAGTCGCGCTGCACCGTCATCACCGCTTCGGCGACCTTCACCGCCTCGTCCGGCTTGCAGAACAGCATCAGGTCGGCGGTGCGCGGGAAAGTGTCCGGCTCGCCGTGGGTCATGCCCATGCCGCCACCGACGGTGACGTTCCAGCCGGTGAGCTTGTTGGCCTTGTCGAGGATCGCGATGAAGCCGAGGTCGTGCGCGAACACGTCGACCTCGTTCGAGGGCGGCACCGCGACGACGATCTTGAACTTCCGCGGCAGGTAGGTCTTGCCGTAGACCGGCTCGAACTCCTCCTCGCCGCCGACGACCTTCTCGCCGTCGAGCCAGATCTCGCGCCAGGCATTGGTCCGCGGCAGCAGCGAATCGGAGATGTCCTTGGCCAGCTCGTAGGCCGCGGCGTGCGCGTGGGTCTGGGCCGGGTTGGTCGCGGCCATGACGTTGCGGTTGACGTCGCCGCAGGCGGCGATGGTGTCCAGCAGCGCGGCGTCGATCGCCGCCATGGTGCGCTTGAGGTTCGACTTGATCACGCCGTGATACTGGAAGGTCTGGCGCGTCGTCGCGCGGATCGCGTCGCCGGCATAGGTCGTGGCGATGTCGTCCAGCGCCAGCCACTGCTTCGGGCTGATGACGCCGCCGGCGATGCGCAGGCGGATCATGAAGGCGTAGGCTTTGTCGAGCTTCTTCTTGGTCCGCTCCGGGCGCAGGTCGCGATCGTCCTGCAGGTACATCCCGTGGAACTTCACGAGCTGGCCGTCATCGTCGGAGATCGCGCCGGTGGCGTGCTTGAGCAGCCCGTCGGCCAAGCCGCCGCGGAGATAGCCGCTCGCGATCTTCAGGTGCTCGTTGTGCGCGAGCCCCGCAGCCCGCGCGGCCTCCGCCTCGTCGATCGGGCGGCCGGTCGGCGGGGTCTCGTAGACGCGCTCGGAAGCAGGCTTGTGGTCGTCCATGGCGGTGATCCGTCTCGATTCGTTTCGACTGCCGACGCATCTCCCTCCCCCCTTTGCGGGGGAGGGTAGCCCCTGCGTCAGCAGGGGTCGGGAGAGGGGAGCGCCGTATCCGGCACCGGCGCTCCCCTCTCCCGACCCGCTTCGCGGGCCACCCTCTCCCGCAGGGGGGAGAGGGAAGAGGTGGCGTCAGTACACGTCCTGCTGGTAACAGCCGGCGCGCTCAAGGGCCGACACCGCCGCTGCGGCATCGTCGGCACTCAGGCCCTTCACCGCCGCGTAGGCGTTCTCGACCGCGACGCGGACGTCCTTGGCCATCGCCTTGGCGTCGCCGCAGACGTAGAGGTGCGCGCCGCCCTCCAGCCACTCCACCAGCTCCTCGCGATGCTGGTCGATGCGGTGCTGCACGTAGAGCTTCTCCGGCTGGTCGCGCGAGAACGCCACGTCGATCTTGGTAAGTGAGCGGTCCTCCAGCGCCTCCTGCCATTCGAGCTGGTACAGGAAGTCGTGGGTGAAGTGCCGGTCGCCGAAGAACAGCCAGGAGCGGCCGGTGGCCTCGACCGCGCGGCGCTCCTGCACGAAGGCGCGGAACGGGGCGACGCCGGTGCCGGGCCCGACCATGATGATGTCGATCGCCGGGTCGGCGGGCAGGCGGAAGTGGCGGTTCGGCTTCAGGCGGACCCGGAGCTTGGCGCCGTCCGACATCCGGTCGGCGACGTGGGTCGAGGCGACTCCGGTCCGCGCCCGGCCGTGGGTCTCGTAGCGCACGGCGGCGATCACGAGGTGGACCTCGTCGCCGACTTCCTTGCGCGAGGAGGCGATCGAGTAGGCCCGCGGCGGCAGCGGACGGGTGATGCCGCCGAGATGCTCGGCGGTCAGGGCCGCCGGGTAGGTCTCGATCAGGTCGATGAGGTGGCGGCCCTCGATCCAGGCGCGGACCTCGCCGCTCTCGATCAGCCGCTTGGCCTCGTCGTGCCCGGTCGCCTTCACGAAGCGCTCGACCGCGGCGGCCGAGAGGGTAGTGATGTCGCGCTCGGCGAGCAGCGAGCGGCGCAGTGCCTCGTCGCCGGTCAGGCCGGTCGCCTTCAGGATCTCCTCGACCAGGGCCGGGTCGTTCTCCGGGTAGATCTCGAGCGAGTCGCCGGGCTCGTAGGCGGGCGCGCCGTCCTCGAAGGCCAGCGCGAGGTGGATCGTCTCCTTGTCCGAGCGCGACGAGTTGAGGTTCACGTGCTCGACCACCTCGACCACGACCGGCTCGCGGCTCGGCTCGGCATCCTCGTCCTCGGCAGCCGTGGCGCGGGCGAAGTCGACCGCCACGACGTTGTCGGCGGCGACCGGGGCCGGCGCCAGCGCCTTCAGCGTGTCCTTGATCCAGGCGGCGGCCGGCGTCTCGTAGTCGAGGTCGAGGTCGGCGCGCTCGGCCGCCCGCTTGCCGCCCAGCGCCTCGAAACGGGCATCGAGCGCCTTACCGATGGCGCAGAACTCGGCGTAGGAGGTGTCGCCGAGCGCGAGCACCGCGAACTCGACGCCGTCGAGGCGCGGGGCGCCGTCGCCCATCAGGACGTTGTAGGTGTGGGTCGCGCGGGCGGGCGGCTCGCCTTCGCCCCAGGTCGCGGCGATGGCGACAAGCTTGCCGGCCTTCGGCAGCACGGCGAGGTCGAGGTCGGCGAAGTCGATGACCTTCGGCTTGAAGCCCTGCTTGCGCGCGAGCTTGGCGACGGTGCCGGCCAGGGCCTCGCAGTTGCCGGATTCGCTGGCGTAGATGATCGTCAGCGGCTCGGCGGCCTTCGGCGGAGCGGCCGGTGCCGCCGCAGGCTGCCCGTCGGCCGCATCGATCCCGGCGAGGAAGCCGGCGAGCCAGGCGCGCTGGATCGCGGTGGCGCTGCCGAGCACGGCGTCGAGGCTGGCCCGCTCGCTGTCGCCGAACGGCGCGGTGCGGGGAAGAAGGCTTTGGCGTGACATCGGAAGACCATGTCGTGGGGCGGAAGGCCCCTGTCAACGGGAAAACGTCCGTTTTACAGAACGCTTGATTTGGAGAAGGAGTCGATCGTCGTTGCGGCGCAAAAAAGAACTTTATTCTCCGACCGCCACGAGGGTCGGCGGCAATCCCTGGATCTGGCGGCCGTTCGTCGGTGGCGCGGGCAGCGGCAGGGCCGTCGTCGACTTCACCTTCTCCATCGCGAAGCGCGAGGTGACGTTCTTCAACGGCAGCGTCGCGATCAGGCGCTTATAGAACGTGTCGTAGGCGCTCATGTCGGCCACGACGACGCGGAGCATGTAATCAACGTCGCCGGCCATGCGGTAGAATTCCAGCACCTCGGGCATCGCCGAGACGGTGCCGGCGAATCGCTCCAGCCACTCGCGCGAATGGTCGGCGGTCTCGATCGAGACGAACACGGTGAGCCCGAGGCCGAGCTTGACCGGGTCGAGCACGGCGACGCGGCGGTCGATCACCCCGTCGGCCTCGAGGCGCTGGATGCGCTTCCAGCACGGGGTCTGTGACAGGCCGACCCGCTCGCCGATCGCGGCGATCGACAGGGTCGCGTCCGTCTGCAGCAGTGCCAGGATCTTCAGATCGATCGAATCCACGGCCAACCTCGCATCTCGACGTCGCTTCGCCATGCGGCCCATGCAGGGCGCCCATGAGAAGGAACTTCCATTTCCGCGCAATCGATCCCGATTGCGGCGTGTTGCCAGGGCTTACTGCATCGCAGCGCAGGGCATCCGGGCCTCGCAGCGGCGCCTTGACACCGTTCGTTATAGCGAACATCTCAGGGAACAACCAGTGCCCCTCGCACGACCCGGCCCGCGAACGAACAGGCGATGACCCTTCCCAACCCCCAGGCGGCGGCCGATCTCGCCGCCCAGCTCAAGCCCCTCGACCTCAAGGGGCGGATCGCGCTGATCGAGGCGACGATCCCCGGACGCCTCGTCTTCACCACGAGCCTCGGCATCGAGGATCAGGCGCTGACGCACGCGCTCGCGATGGCCAAGGGCCGGACCGAGATCGTCACCCTGGATACGGGGCGGCTGTATCCCGAGACCTACGACGTCTGGGCGGAGACGGAGGCGGCTTACGGCATCCGCATCCGCGCCTACGCCCCCGAGCGGCGATCTGAGGAAGCGTTCGTGCGCGAATCCGGCATCAACGGCTTCCGCCATTCGGTCGAGGCGCGGCAGGCCTGCTGCGGCTTCCGCAAGGTCGAGCCGCTGGGCCGCGCCCTCGACGGGGCGGCCGGCTGGCTCACCGGCCTGCGCGCCGGCCAGTCCGCCAACCGCGCCGACACGCCGCTCGCCGAGTTCGACGAGAGCCGCGACCTGATCAAGCTCAACCCGCTGGCCGACTGGACGCGCGAGGACGTCGACCGTTTCGTGCGCGACAACTACGTGCCCTACAACGTGCTGCACGATCGCGGCTTCCCCTCCATCGGCTGCGCCCCGTGCACCCGTGCCGTCCGTGTCGGCGAGCCCGAGCGTGCCGGCCGCTGGTGGTGGGAGCAGGAATCCAAGAAGGAATGCGGCCTGCACGTCCACGTGCCCGAAACCGACGTAGCGCCCGGCGAGGAAGCCGCGGCATTCGAGACCACGCAATCCCACAGACCGGAGATGGCCCGATGAGCGCCGCACCCGCGATCCAGGCGCAAGCCGGCAGCCGCCTCACGCACCTGCAGCGTCTGGAAGCCGAGAGCATCCACATCTTCCGGGAGACGGTCGCCGAGACCGAGAACCCGGTGATGCTCTACTCGATCGGCAAGGATTCGTCGGTGCTGCTGCACCTGGCGCTGAAGGCGTTCGCCCCCGGCCGCCTGCCGTTCCCGCTGATGCACATCGACACGACTTGGAAGTTCCGCGAGATGATCGCCTTCCGCGACGCCCGCGCGAAGGAACTCGGCCTCGACCTGATCGTCCACACCAACCAGGACGGGCTCGCCCGCGGCGTCGGCCCGATCAGCCACGGCTCGGAAGTCCACACCGACGTGATGAAGACGCAGGCGCTGCGGCAGGCGCTCGACAAGCACAAGTTCGATGCGGCCTTCGGCGGCGCCCGCCGCGACGAGGAGGCCTCGCGCGCCAAGGAGCGGATCGTCTCCCTGCGCACGGCCCAGCACCGCTGGGACCCGAAGCGCCAGCGGGCCGAGCCCTGGCACCTCTACAACCTGCGCAAGAAGCGCGGCGAGAGCCTGCGCATCTTCCCGCTCTCCAATTGGACCGAGCTCGATATCTGGCTCTACATCGAGCAGGAGCGGATCCCGATCGTGCCGCTCTACTTCGCAGAGCCGCGGCCGGTGGTCGAGCGCGACGGGCAGCTGATCATGGTCGACGACGACCGCCTGCCGCTGAAGCCCGGCGAGACGCCGACCTTGCGCAAGGTCCGCTTCCGCACGCTCGGCGACTATCCGCTCACCGGCGCGGTCGAGAGCGGCGCCGACACGCTGCCGGCGATCATCGGCGAGACGCTGGCCGCCCGCACCTCGGAGCGGCAGGGCCGGGTGATCGACAAGGACGGCGCCGGCGCCATGGAGCGCAAGAAGCAGGAAGGCTACTTCTGATGACGGTCCACCCCTCCAAGGACGCGTTCGACGCCCCCGAGTTCGGCTACGCGTCGTTCCTGGCCGCGCATCAGAGCAAGGAAGTCCTGCGCTTCATCGCCTGCGGCTCGGTGGACGACGGCAAGTCGACGCTGATCGGACGCCTGCTGCACGACACCAAGCAGATCTTCGACGACCAGATCACCGCGCTCCAGCGCGATTCGAAGAAGCACGGCACGCAAGGGCAGGAGGTCGACCTCGCGCTTCTCGTCGACGGCCTCCAGGCCGAGCGCGAGCAGGGCATCACCATCGACGTCGCCTATCGGTTCTTCTCCACCGACAAGCGCTCGTTCATCGTCGCCGACACGCCCGGCCACGAGCAGTACACCCGCAACATGGCCACCGGCGCCTCGACCGCCGACGTGGCGGTGATCCTGGTCGACGCCCGCCAGGGCCTGACCCGCCAGACCCGGCGCCATGCCCTGCTGGTCTCGATGCTCGGCATCCGCCGCGTCGTGCTCGCCATCAACAAGATGGACCTCGTCGGCTGGTCGCAGGCCACCTTCGACGGGCTGGTGGCAGGCTTCTCCGCCTTCACCCGCGATTTCGGCTTCGTCGAGGTCCGGGCGATCCCGCTCTCGGCTAAGAACGGCGACAACGTCGTGCTGCCGGCGGTCTCCGCGCCGTGGTACCAGGGCGGCCCGCTGCTGGCCTATCTCGAGAGCGTGCCGGTGCACGAGGAGGCGCTGGCCGCGCCGTTCCGCATGGCGGTGCAGTGGGTCAACCGGCCGAACTCTGAGTTCCGCGGGTTCTCGGGCCTCATCGCCGCCGGCACGGTGAAGCCGGGCGACGCGGTGGCGATCGCCCCGTCGGCGCGCACCTCCACGGTGGCGCGGATCGTCGGCCCGGACGGCGATCTCGCCAGCGCCCAGGAGGGCCAGTCGGTCACCCTGGTGCTCGCCGACGAGGTCGACGCCTCGCGCGGCAGCGTCATCGCCGCCGCCTCGCATCCGATGCAGGTCTCCGACACCCTCGACGTGCGCCTGTTCTGGGCCGCCGAGACCGAGCTCGCCCCCGGCACGGCGCTGCTCGCCAAGGTCGGCACCGTCACGGCCAACGCCGTGGTGGACCGCATCCGCAACCGCATCGACCCCGAGACCGGGCAGCCCGGCCCGGCCGAGAAGCTCGTCGCCAACGACATCGCCGACGTCACGCTCAAGCTCGACCGCGCGGTGCCGTTCGACCCCTACGCCGAGACCCGCGACACCGGCGGCCTGATCCTGATCGATCGCGAGAGCACGGACACGGCGGCTTTGGGCCTGGTTCAAGCGCCGACGCGGGCGGCCGCGACCGCCCCAACGAGCGCCGCCGCGACGACCCCGACCGGCGGCTTCCTCAGCCGCCTGCGCGGGTTGTTCAGCGGCTGAGACGCGGCGGCCTCGGCCCTAGACGACAGAGAGGACCGCGCGGTGATCCGCGCGATCCCTCGGTTGCCGGTACGGAGCCACGTCGTTCCCGCAAGCGGTAAGGACTGCGGAGTGCGGGCGGATAGGTGTTTCCGAACGCTGGTCAGACCAGGCTGAACTGCAGCTCGCCCAGCCCTTCGAGGCTCGATACGATGACGTCGCCCGGCTTCAGCCATTGCCGCTCCGCCCGCGGGATCTTCTCGCCGAAGATCACCCCCTGCGGCGTGCCGGTGTAGAAGACGTCGCCCGGCTTGATGGTCATCACCTTCGAAGCGAAGCTGATCAGCTGGCGGCAGTTGAAGATCATGTCCGCGGTCGTCCAGTCCTGCCGCACCGCGCCGTTGACCTTGGTCACAAGGCGCAGATTGTTCGGGTCGGGCACGCGGTCGGCGGTGACGAGGTAGGGCCCGAGCGGCGCGAACCCGTCCGAGGTCTTGCCGATCATGAACTGCGAGGTCAGCGTCTGCAGGTCGCGGGCGCTGAAGTCGTTGCCGGTGGCGTAGCCGGCGACGTAGTCGAGCGCGTCGGCCTCCGAGACGTCGCGGCATTCCCGGCCGAAGACGATCACCAGCTCGGTCTCGTAGTCGAACTCGCGCGCCGCCTGCGTCGGCAGCCGGATCGTGCCGCCGTGGTGGTTGAGCGTGTTGTTGTACTTGTTGAACAGCGGCGGGTCCTTCGGCGGCGGCGTTCCCGTCTCCTCGGCGTGCTTGCGATAGTTGAATCCCATCATGATGATCTTTTCCGGCCGGGTGACCAGCGGCGCGTAGGCGATCCGGTCCTCGGGGATCGTCAGCCGCGGGTCGGGGGCCGCCTCGACCGCGTCGATCACCGCGCGCAGCATCGGGCCCTTCCCGTTCTGCAGAAGGTCGTCCATGTCGGCCGGCACCGGCAGGCCGACCGCCTTCCCGGCGGCGGCGACGTCGAGCACGCCGTCCGGGGTCTTAAGGCCGAGGCCGTAGCCGCCGTCGCGGCGCAGGTTGATCAGGATCATGTCGCGCGGCATGCCGAAGGCGGTCGGCGCGGGCGGCCCCTTCTCCGCGGCCCGTGCCGCGACCGGGGCGGCCATGGCGGTGGCCGCGAGACCGGCCGTCGCCTTCAGGAAGTCGCGTCGATCGCACATCGTTCTCTCCTCCCGAGATCGTCGATGCCTGGGTGGCGGCCCTTCGACGGGCCATCCGCGTGCCCGACGCCGCGAAGCCGCGTCGAGACCGCCAGGATGCGCCGATCCCGGATCGATGTCAGGAGCCCGGGACCGGTCGAGGCGACAGGCTGGTCAGGATGTCGTCCGGCGATTCACGCGGCCGCGGCCGTCTCGGCGAGTCCCCAGGCCTGCGCCAGCAGGCTGTAGGAGCGCCGCCGGGCCTCCTGATCGGGAACGGCGCAGACCACCATGATCTCGTCGGCCTGCGTCGCCTCGGCGAGGCCCGAGAGCAGGGCGCGCACAGTCTCCGGCGTGCCGACATGCAACCGGTCTCGGCCGCGGGCGATGCGGGCGCGCTCGGCATCGCTGTAGGGATAGGCTTCGGCCTCGGTGAGCGTCGGGATCGGAGCGTACTCGCCGCGCTCGCGCCGGAGCGTCGCCAGCTGGGTGCTGAGCGCCAGGCGCTCGGCCTGCGCCTCGGTCTCGGCGCAGACGGCCGCGACCGCGAGGATCGCATGGGGCCGGGTGCCCCACCGCGAGGGCTGGAAGCCGCGGCGATAGTCGAGCATCGGGCCACGCGCGTCGAACGAGGCGAAGTGCTGGGCGAAGGCGAAGCCGAGCCCGAGGCGTGCGGACAGATGCGCGCTGTAGTCGGAGGACCCGAGCAGAAAGATCGGCGGCAGCGGCACGCCGGCCGGCATCACGGTCACGGTGTTGAACGGATGGCCCTCGGGGAAGCCGCCGGTCTCCCACAGCATCAGCTCCTGCAGCCGCTCGAGGAAGTCGTCGCCGCCGCGCGGCGCCTCGCGCCGGCGCAACGCCTGGGCGGTGATGCCGTCGGTGCCGGGCGCGCGCCCGAGGCCGAGGTCGATCCGCCCGGGAAACAGCGCCTCCAGCACCTTGAAGCGCTCGGCGACCATCAGCGGCGCGTGGTTCGGCAGCATGATCCCGCCCGAGCCGACCCGGATCGTCCGGGTCGCGGCCGCGATCTGGCCGACCATGATGTCGGGGGCCGGGCTCGCGACCGAGGGCAGGGCATGGTGCTCGGCGAGCCAGTATCGCCCGTAACCGAGGCGGTCGACGTGGCGGGCGAGGTCGAGGGAGTCGCGCAGCGCCTGAGCCGGGCTGGAGCCGGAACCGACGAACGACAGGTCGAGGACGGAGAGCGTTGCCATCGCCAGGAGATGGTGTCGCCGGAAGCCGCCGTCGAGGCGGCGGCCGAGCACGAGCCCTGCACCCCGTGCGTGACGTTTGCCGGCGAACCCCGAGCCGGCGCCTTGCTCGTCCCAGGAGCCGCGACTACGGTCCCGCCGCCGTCACGGGACGGCGAAACCTGCATGAAAACCGGAGCACCCGACCATGGGCTTTCTCGCCGACGCCCTCTCGCGCGTAAAACCATCCGCGACGATCGCGATGACGCAGAAGGCGCGCGACCTGAAAGCCGGCGGCATGGACGTGATCAGCCTGTCGGTCGGCGAGCCCGACTTCGACACGCCCGAGCACATCAAGCAGGCCGCGATCGAGGCGATCGCCCGGGGCGAGACCAAGTATCCGCCGGTGTCGGGCATCGTGCCGCTGCGCGAAGCGATCGTGAAGAAGTTCAAGCGCGAGAACGGGCTCGACTACAAGGTCTCCCAGACAATCGTCGGCACCGGCGGCAAGCACGTGATCTACAACGCGCTGCTGGCAACGCTGAACCCCGGCGACGAGGTCGTGATCCCGCGCCCCTACTGGGTGTCCTACCCGGAGATGGTGGTGCTCTGCGGCGGCACGCCAGTCTTCGCCGAGACCGACATGGCGCACGACTTCAAGCTCCAGCCCGAGGAGCTGGAGCGGGTGCTGACGCCGAAGACCAAGTGGATCATCCTCAACTCGCCGTCGAACCCCTCGGGCGCCGCCTACAGCCATGCCGAGCTGATGAAGATCACCGACGTGCTGATGCGCTACCCGCACGTCTGGGTGCTCACTGACGACATGTACGAGCACCTGACCTACGGCGACTTCGAATTCGTCACCCCGGCGCAGATCGAGCCCGGCCTCTACGAGCGCACGCTGACCATGAACGGCGTCTCGAAGGCCTACGCGATGACGGGCTGGCGCATCGGCTACGCCGCCGGCCCGGAGAAGCTGATCAAGGCGATGGACTTCGTCCAGGGCCAGCAGACCTCGGGCGCGTCCTCGATCTCGCAATGGGCGGCGGTGGCCGCGCTCGACGGCACGCAGGCGCACCTCGCGCAGTTCAAGGCGGCGTTCCAGGAGCGGCGCGACCTCGTGGTCTCGATGCTGAACCAGACCAAGGGCCTGCAATGCCCGACGCCGGAGGGCGCGTTCTACGTCTACCCGTCCTGCGCCGAGACGATCGGGCGCACGACCCCGTCAGGCAAGACCATCGCCACCGACGAGGACTTCGTGACCGAGCTGCTGCAGGCGGAGGGCGTCGCCGCCGTGCACGGCTCGGCCTTCGGCCTCGGCCCGAACCTGCGCATCTCCTACGCCACCTCGACCAAGACGCTGGAGGAAGCGTGCAACCGCATCCAGCGCTTCTGCGGCTCGCTGCGCTAGCACGACGACGGCGGGCACCATCGGGTGCCCGCCACTTCGATACGGATCCGCCGCGGATCGTCCCTGTGGTTCGGGCCATGGCTTGAGGTGATTCGATGCCGACCATCGCCGTCATCGCCCCGGGCGCCATGGGAAGCGCGGTCGCCCGCCGCCTCACCGAGAACGGCGTCCGCGTCCTGACATCGCTGACCGGACGGAGCGCCGGGACCCGCGACCGCGCCCGGGCCGCCGGCATGAGCCACGCCGACGATGCGGAGATCGCCGCGGCCGACCTGATCCTGTCGATCGTGCCGCCGGCCGATGCCGCCGGCCTCGCGGCCCGCCTCGCCCCGAGCCTGGCGGCTCAGCCGAAAAAGCCGGTCTACGTCGATTGCAATGCGGTGTCGCCGGCGACGGTGCACGGCATCGCCGCGATCATCGCGGGCACGGGCGCGCCGTTCCTCGATGGTGCGATCCTCGGGCTCCCGCCCGAATCCGGCGCGAAGGGGCCGCGGGTCTACGTCGCCGGCGACGACCTCGCGCCGCTGATGGCCCTGCGCGCATGCGGCCTCGACATGCGGGCCTGCGCGGGTGGCGTCGGGGCGGCGTCCGGCCTGAAGATGGCCTATGCCGGCATCAACAAGGGCCTGAAGGCGGTGGCCGCGGCGATCGTCCTCGGCGCAGAGCGCGCGGGCGCCGCCGACGCGCTGCGGGCGGAGCTGATGGAGAGCGAGCCGGAGCTGCTCGCCCGCTTCGCCGGCGGGTTTCCCGACATGATGCCGAAGGCCTACCGCTGGGTCGCGGAAATGCACGAGATCGTCGACTTCCTGGCGCCGGACCCGGCCGGCGGCGCGATGTTCGCCGGGGCGGCCGAGACCTTCGCGCATCTCGCGGCGCCCGAGGGCGAGGACGACGTCGCCACGCTCCTCGCCTTCGCCGAAGCGGCAGGCGGATCGTCGCGGACGCGCGGATCGTCCTGAGCATCGGTTGCCGGCTCTTTGCACTTCACCTACATCGGCGGTCCCCGCGGCCGATGCGCCTGAAGGTTTCGCGAGCCCGCTCGGGCCTGCATGGACGCGGGGTCGGCAGTGACGGGGCGGCCCGGACCAGTTCTCTGGACCGCTCCTGTGAATCCTGGTGGGCCGGGGTGCTGCAGGCGTGTCGGAGGCGCGGGGAACAGGAACCGCGGACCCGGCGCATGGCCCACACAAGTTTCGCCCCGTTCCGGGACGGCAGCCGGTGCCGACCTTCGGATTTCGTTCACGCTCATCGGCAACAGTGGCAATGGGCCGGGGAACCGGTCGTGTGTCACTGCGTTTTGTCGGGCTTGACCATCATGCGGGGGTTCCTCACCAGCGGGGTCAAGGCGATCCTAGCGATCGCGGCGCTGTCCACCGCCGCTCATTGGGCGCTGCGGGTCCAGCGCGATCCGGCGCCGAGCACTCAGGTTCTGGCGAGCCTGCCCGATCCGGTGACCACCGGGTCGATCGAGCCGCGCAAGCCCGAGCGCGTCGCCGCCCAGCCGGCGCAGAAGGCGGCCGCGGACCTCGACCAGGATCACCTCTCGGCGCTGATCGCCAGCACCACCGGCCTGAAGCCGAAGGCGCAGAAGGCCGTCGTCGCCAAGCGCTGAGCGGAGAACGAGGCTTCCATTCGACGAAAAGGCCGCCCGCCGAGAGGGCAGGCGGCCTTCTCTGGTGTCGTCGCGCGATCAGGCGGCGAGGGAGCGGGGCTCGTGCCGCCCTTCGGCGATCTCCTCGATGATCTTCGCCGAGAACGCATCGAGATCGCTGGGATTGCGGCTGGTGACGATGCCGTGGTCGGTCACGACCTCGCGGTCGTGCCAACGGGCGCCGGCATTGATCACGTCGGTACGGATCGAGGAGAACGAGGTCAGGTCACGGCCCTTCGCCGCGCCGACCTCGATCAGCAGCCACGGCGCGTGGCAGATCGCGGCGACGACCTTTCCCGAGGTCACGAAGGCCTTGATCACCTCCAATGCCTTCGGCTCGAGGCGGAGCTTGTCCGGGTTGATCTGGCCGCCGGGCAGGACGAGGGCATCGTAGGCAGACGGATCGACGGTCTCGAGGTCGAGGTCGACCGCGACGTTCTTGCCCCAATCGGTCTTGTCCCAGCCACGAATCGATTCCGGCTTCTCGCGCGATTTCGGCGACGCGACGTGGACCGTCGCGCCGGCCTGCCGCAGCTTGGCCTGCGGGACGGTGAGCTCGGTCTCCTCGAACCCGTCGGTGGCGAGGATCAGGACCTTGGCTTGCTTGATGTCGGGCATGGCGGTTCGCTCCGATGGATGACGTCGGCCGGCAAACCGGGATGTCTCCCCGCGGTTCCCCGACGATCCGGCAACCCAGGAATGCGCGGAACCCTCGCGCAGGCGATCCGTTGGCTAGCTCATTCCCAACTGCACGAGGCAGCGCATGGCCAATCCCGGCCTTCCGACCCCCGAACCGACCCCCGGGGACCTTCCGCCGCCCGTCCCGCCGGACGAGATGCCCGATATCGGGCCGACCGGGCCGCGCACGCCCTATCCGGTGAACGATCCCGGCATCGACGAGCCCGGCGGCCCCGGCTCGGAGCCGGACGTGTTTCCCGGCGCCCCGACCGATCCCGGCGTCAGGATGTAGGACCGGCTCAGTGGCCGCCGTGCGACGCCCGCACGTCGCGCGGGGCCGCGAGGATCTCGGAGAGGCTCGTCGCCACGTGACGGGCCTCTTCGTCGGTCAGGCGCAGCTGGAACGGCGGCAGGGCGCCGGCCTGGAGCGCGACGACGGCCTGGCCCTGGTCGTCTGTGCCGATCTCGATCGCGGAGGAGGTCACGTCGAGCATCGCGATCTCCTGGTCGCCCATCTCCTCGGCCATGTCGGGCTCCTCAGGTTCGTCGATGGCGGTGAGCAGTTGCCCGACGGCGCGCACGAGGGCGCGGGCGGCGCGGGCATCCATCACCACGGCGGTCGCCTGATCGTCCTTCTGGAAGGAGAGCTGGATGTTGGCCCCTTCCAACGAAACCGAGATACCTGCCATGGATCGCCTAAAAGCCTGAGCGCGAACCCTTATATGCACTGGGGCCCACGAGAATCCCAGCCGCCGGGCCTCCGCTTTTGCCCGGGCACGCCGAGAACCTGCATCCCTGCCTTGTTGCGGCCGCAGGGAGCCCTTAGATAGGGTTGTGGGGGGCCCAAACCCTGGGACGGACGCCGGTTACGGGTTCCTTGCCCGACGCCCTGCCACCCATACCAGACTTAGAAGTCAGTCGATCCGTTCGCGCTTTCACGAGCGCGAGGGCTCGACCCATCGTCGATACGAGGTTCTCTACGTGAATACCGGTACCGTGAAGTGGTTCAACGAGACCAAGGGCTACGGCTTCATCCAGCCGGATGACGGCGGCAAGGACGTGTTCGTCCACATCTCCGCCGTCGAGCGCGCCGGCATGCGCAACCTGATCGAGGGTCAGAAGGTGTCTTACGAGATCCTGACCGACAAGCGCAGCGGCAAGGACGCCGCCGGCAACCTCCAGGCTGCCTGAGGCCATCGGTCTCCCATCCACGCGGCCGTGAACACGGTCGAAACCATCCGACGCTGCCATCCTCCGGGAGCGGCCGCGCCGGACGGTCAAGGTAAACGCAATCTTAATCGCAACACCACAGAAACAGAGCCGGGCCCGCCGCGTGGCGGAGCAAACCCGGTCACATCGGAAGACAATCAAACACACCATGTTGTTCGAATACACCCGACGCCGTAGCGTCCGGTCGCCCGTCACGGATTCAGCGACCTTCAAGGTGGGGTGCATCAAGCAGAGCGCGACGTCGGACGCCCCGACCCTCGACCTCTCCCACCTCATCGATCGATCCTACAATTATCATTCGCCCCGAGAGTTGCGCTGGCATCTCGCCGACCGCCTCGGGCTCGCGCCGGCCGCTCTGGCCCTTCGCGAAGCCGCCCACGCCTGACCACGCCGAGCCGATCCTGCAAGATGCAGGATCGGCTCTTCTTCGTTTCGGGCCCGCTCAAGCCCGCGAGATCGTCACGACCGGCCCCGGTCCCAGGCCGACACGACGACGTTGCGCAGGTCGTTCGGCAGCGCGACCAGCTCGCCATGCACCGGATCGGTCCGGTTGTAGACGGTCGCGACGCCGGACATGTCGCAGACGGAGCCGCCCGCCTCGCGCAGGATCAGGTCGGCCGCCGCGAGATCCCAGTCGCGGGCATCCGAGGAGACCAGCCCGACATCGACCGAGCCTTCGGCGACGCGGGCCACGCGCAGGGCCAGCGACGGAATCCGGTCGATGCGCTCGAAGGTGGCGTCCCCCAGATCGCGCGAGACGCCACGCCCCAACCGGTCGATCATCGGCTTCGGGCCGGTGACGCGGGCCGTCGGCAGTGCGACGCCCTGCCGCGCGCCGATCGGCTCGCCGTTGCGCGTCGCGCCCCGCCCGTGGATCGCCTCGTAATCGTGCCCGAGCGCCGGCGCGTTCACGAAGCCGATCACCGGCTCGCCGGCCTTCAGCAGCGCCACCGCGATCGACCAGTCCCGATGCCCGGACAGGAAGGCGCGGGTCCCGTCGATCGGGTCGACGATCCAGACGAGGTCGTGACCGATCCGCACGGCGTCGTCGGCCGTCTCTTCGGACAGCCACGCCGCCGCCGGCACGATCTGGCTCAGGCGGATCTTCAGGAAGGTGTCGACGGCGACGTCGGCTTCCGTCACCGGCGAGCCGCCGGCCTTCGACCAGATCTTCGCCGAGGTCTGGCTGCCGGCGCGGAAGAAGGGCAGGGCGAGGGAGGCCGCCTCGCGAAGCGCCTCGCGCAGGTCCGGCATCAGGGCGTGCACGAAGTCCGCTGAGATCGTATCGGTCATGGCGGTCCGTGTCCGGCGACGGGAGGGGGGATCGGCGTCGCGGCTCGCGCCGACCCGCGCGCCGATGCGACGTGCGGATGGTCCCGATCGCGACAGGGGGGCGGCGCGCCGGAGTGCGCGACCGCACCGTTGTAGGGTCTGCCCCGGAGCGCCACAAGGATCGCGAGGCCGCAGCGCGGAACCGGCGGTTTTCATCGATCGCGGCAAGGAACCGTTGAGCATTCCGAGCGCGAACGCGCTGTCCACGATCGCTTAACGCTCACTCTTAAGGCACCGTGGGGAGGTTAGACTCCAATCTGCTTGGCATAACGGACGACCCGAGCAGGTCGCCACTTGCAAATGGACGGCGGGCAGATGAACACGTTCGACACCATGGACCGGAACCCGACCGATCATCTTGCCGAGACCGATCGTTTCGATCGCGACGGCGCCGCGCCGGCGCGCTTCGCCTTCGACGCCTCGCCGCTGCCGGTGTTCGGCGCCGCCACCGCGACGTCCAAGGCCGCCGGCATCGCGCTCACCTTCGCGACCGACGAGGCGGAGAGCTGCGGCGAGGACCGGTTCGACCTCTGCCTCGTCGACGCCGCCGGCGCCGTCGTCGCCCGTCTCGGGCCGTTCTGCGAGGAGGAGGTCGTCGCGATCTGGCGGGACCTCGCCGCCCGCACCGGCTTGCCGCGGATGATCGTGCGCGAGGACGGCGTGCTCGCAACCGTGTCGGCGCAGGTCGGCCGGCTGATGCTCGGCAAGACCCGCATTCGGCGCCGGCACGGCTCGCTCGGCGACCGCCGCCCGCGCTTCCTCGTGCGCCGCAAGACCGGCCGCCTCCCGGTCCGCCCGCAGATCCACCGCGGCGAGAACGAGATCATCGCCCGCTCGTGAGCGCTCAGCCCGGCCAGCCCTGGTTGATCGTATCGGCGGCGAGCCCCGCGAACAGGATGAGCCCGGCCCCGCGATTCGAGCGGAACAGGGCCAGCGCCTCCCGCCCGTCCCGCGCCTTGAGCCGCCAGACCTGCCGGCCGAGATGGCTCGCGAACGCGGCGACGCCCAGGAAACCGAGCAGTCCCGCCCCGGCCCCGTAGGCCGCCGCGCCGATCAGCAGCACGGCCGCCCCGTAGCAGGCCCCGACGGCGACCCGAAGCCGGCCGCCGAAGAACCGCGCCGACGAGCGGATGCCGGCGATCTCGTCGTCCTCGATGTCCTGCACCGCGTAGATCGTGTCGTAGCCGACCACCCAGGCGATCGTGCCGGCGTAGAGCAGCCAGGCCGGTGCGGCGAGCTGATCGAGCAGGGCGGCCCAGCCCATCAGCGCCCCCCAGGAGAAGGCGAGGCCGAGCACCAGCTGCGGCATCGACATCACCCGCTTCATGAACGGGTAGATCGCCACGGGGATCAGCGAGCACAGCCCGACGCCGATGGCGAACGCATCGAACTGCATCAGGACGAGGAAGCCGACCAGCGCCTGGGCGGCGAGGAAGATGGCGGCGGCGCGCGTGCCGACCTGCCCCGAGGGCAGGGGCCGCGAGCGCGTGCGCTCGACCTGCGCGTCGAGGTCGCGATCGGCGATGTCGTTGTAGGTCGAGCCGGCCCCGCGCATCGCCACCGCGCCGACGAGGAACAGCAGCAGGTGGCGCGGATCGGGCCAGGGCAGGCCGGCGCGGGTGGCGGCCAGCGCCGTCGACCACCAGCACGGCAGCAGCAGCAGCCACCAGCCGATCGGCCGGTCGATGCGGGCGAGGCGCAGGTAAGGCCGGGCGGCCCGCGGGGCGAGCCGGTCGACCCAATGGCCGGTCACCGCGTCGGCGACGCGGGATTCCACCGCCTTCGCGGCATTCACGACCGGGGCCCGGACGGGATGAGGAACGGGTGGGAGGCGGGTCGCATCCGCCTCAGAGCGCGCCCTGCGGCATCTTGAACTGGCCGGTCAGGCCGGGGCCGCCGAGGAGGCCGCCGCCGCCGCCGTTCTGGGCCTGAGCGCGGGCCTGAGCCTCCATCTTGGTCGCCTGGGCCGCGATGCCGCAGATCTTGGTGCGGATGCCCACCACCTTCGAGTGGTCGGCCTTGAAGCCTTCCGCGAACGAGTCGGGGATCGAGCACCACTCCTTGTTGGCGGCGATCCACTTCATGCCCTCGACGCCGTTGGACTGAAGCTTGCCGAACAGCGCGCAGGCCTCCTGCGGGGTCATCTTCTTCTTTCCGTTCGACGCCACGTTCGCCTTGGCGACGAGATCCTTGCGGGTCTGCAGCGTCGTCTGGATCGCGCCGCATTCGGCGGACTGAGCGAAGGCGGCCGTGCTGGCCAGCAAGCTGCCCGCGACGAGGGCGGCGGCCAGTCCGTAGGTCTTGTAGCGCATGGTCTCGTCTCCCTAGAGATCCGCCCCGGACGCAGGCGATGCGCCGTCGGCATGGCGCGCAGCGTCGACGGATGTCGTCTTCGAGCCGGAGGTCGGCCGCGCTGCGGTACGGCCGGTCCGGAATGTCCGGGCTCCGCTTCGCCATAGGAATGTGGCGTCAATCGAGCCGCAAACGGGCCGGCTCCGACATGGCGGGGTAACGTTTCGAAAACCAGCGCCCGTGATGTTTCGGCAACATCGGCGCCGCCTCGCTCCGGCGTTGACAGCGGCGATCCCGCACGCGACGGAGCCCGGATGGCGGCCTACGACTTCACCGCGCCCCGTCTTCACGTGGCGCACGACCTCTTCGCGGGCGCGAACCTTCCCCTGGACCGGGCGCAGGCGAACTATCTGCTCAACGTCCTGCGCCGGCAGCCGGACGACCCGGTGCTGCTGTTCAACGGGCGGGACGGCGAGTGGCGGGCGAGCCTGGTGCCGTCGGGGCGCAAGAGCGCGCATCTGACCGTCGTCGACCGAGTACGGCCCCAGACCGCACCGCCCGACCTGCACTACCTGTTCGCGCCCCTGAAGAGCGCGCGGCTCGACTACCTCGCCCAGAAGGCGGTCGAGATGGGGGCGGGCACGATCCGGCCGGTCCTGACACGCTACACGCAAGGCGACCGCCTCAACACCGAGCGCCTGCACGCCAACATGATCGAGGCGGCCGAGCAGTGCGGCATCCTCGCCGTGCCGGCCTTGATGGAAGCCGCGCGCCTGCCCGCGGCGCTCGCCGACCTCGCGCCGGAGCGGCTGCTGGTGTTCTGCGACGAGGACGCCGCGATCGCCGACCCCGTCGCCGCCCTGCGCCGGGCCGCGGATCCGGCGGGCCCCGTTCCGCTCGCAGTGCTGATCGGCCCGGAGGGCGGGTTCGCGCCGGAGGAGCGCGCGGCGATCCTGGCGCGGCCCAACTCCGTGGCGCTCTCCCTCGGGCCCCGCATCCTCCGGGCCGACACCGCCGCGGTCGCGGCGCTCGCCCTGGTCCAGGCCGTACTCGGCGACGCGCGATGATAGCCCGGTCGGCGTGCGCCCGCGCACATCGACCGCGCGCGGCGCCTCCGACGCCCGACGATTGCCGGTCGAAGCGGGGCAGGGGCGCTCAAGGTCGCGTTGTCGGGTCCGGCGCCCTGGATTATGGACGACCCATCCCGGCGACGGGGCACGACCGCATCGCTCTTTTCCAGACGGCCGGCGCGCTTCCCGAGTTCAGCCCATGATTTCACGGCGAGGCAGCGCATGGCGCGCGATACGTCCGACACGACACCGCTCACCACGCGTGTCGAACTGATCGACTGGTTCGCGGCCGGCGAGAAGCCGCGCGAGAGCTTCGCGATCGGCACCGAGCACGAGAAGATTCCCTTCTACGTCGAGACGCGCGAACCGGTGCCGTATGAAGGCGAGCGCGGCATCCGCGCCCTGCTGGAAGGCGTCGGCCGCGAGACCGGCTGGGAGCCGATCCTCGATGCCGGCCACGTCATCGGCCTGTCGGCTGCGGAAGGCGGCGCGATCTCGATCGAGCCCGGCGGGCAGTTCGAACTCTCGGGCGCGCCGGTCGCCGACGTGCACGCCACCGCCCGCGAACTCGACGAGCACCTGGCCGCGACGAAGCGCGTGGCGGACGGCCTCGGCATCGGCTTCCTCGACCTCGCCATGAGCCCGAAATGGTCGCGGGCCGAGACGCCGGTGATGCCCAAGAGCCGCTACAAGATCATGGCCGGCTACATGCCGAAGGTCGGATCGCTCGGCCTTGACATGATGCTGCGCACCGCCACCGTGCAGGTCAACGTCGACTTCGCGTCGGAAAGCGACATGACGCGGAAGCTCCGCGCCTCGCTCGCGCTGCAGCCGGTCGCGACCGCCCTGTTCGCCAACTCGCCCTTCACCGACGGGCGGCCGAACGGCTTCCTGTCGCGACGCTCCGAGATCTGGCGCGACACCGACGCCGACCGCACCGGGATGCTCGGCTTCGCCTTCGACGCAGGCTTCGGCTACGAGGGCTACGTCGACTGGCTGCTCGACATGCCGATGTACTTCGTCAAGCGCGGCGACACCTACCACGACGTCTCGGGCGCCTCGTTCCGCGACCTGATGGCCGGCAAGCTCGCCCAGTTGCCGGGCGAGTACGCCACGGTCTCCGACTGGGCCAACCACGCCTCCACCGCCTTTCCCGAGGTTCGACTCAAGCGCTTCCTCGAGATGCGCGGCGCCGACGTCGGCGATGCCGGCATGATCGCGGCGCAGGCCGCGTTCTGGGTCGGCCTGCTCTACGACGAGGCGTCGCTCGATGCCGCTCTCGACCTCGTCTCGGGCTGGAGCGCGACCGACCGGGAGGCCCTGCGCGCCACCGTCCCGCGCCTGGGCCTCGCGACGCCGGTCGCGCGGCGCAGCCTGGGCGCGGTCGCGGCCGAGGCGCTCGCCATCGCGCGGGCCGGCCTCAAGGCGCGTGCCCGCCGCGACGGCTCGGGACGGGACGAGACGATCTACCTGCAGCCGCTGGAGGCGATCGTGGCGGCCGGGCGCTCGCATGCCGAGGACCGCCTCGCCGACTACGAGGGACCGTGGAAGCGCTCGGTCGACCCCGCCTTCACCCATTGCCGGTTCCCGTAATCGGGCGGGCGACCCGCACCGCTTCCTCGCCACGCGCCAGGGTCACGGCCGGCCGCTTCGCCCGGCTGACAAGCCGCATCGATCCGGTCTATCGACCCCGGCGACGGCGGCCCCGTCGCCGGGGTTCTCGCATGCCGGACGCACCACCGATCGACCTCGATCTCGCCGGCCTCAAGTGCCCGCTTCCGGTGCTGCGGACGCGCAAGGCGCTGCGCCGCCTGCCGCCGGGCACGCTGCTGCGGGTGACCTGCACCGATCCGCTGGCCTGCCTCGACATCCCGAACCTCGTGCGCGAGGAGGGCGACACCGTCGAAGCCTGGGACCGGATCGGCACGGCGACCCGGTTCTCGATCCGCCGCGGCCCCGGCACCTGCCCCGGAGACTCCGCGAAGCCGCCTCATTCCTGAACGATCGCCTGCCTAGAACGGCCTCGACGCGACTCGGGTAGGAAGATCCACAGGCATGGTACCCATCATCCGCGGGACACGCCTCGTTCATGACGGCTGGGCCCGGTTCCTCGTCGCCGAGGTGACGATGCCGGACGGCACCCGCATCACCCGCGAGATCGAGGATCACGGTCGCGCGGTGGCGGTGCTGCCCTACGATCCGACGCGCCGCGTCGCGCTCTTGGTCTCGCAGTTCCGCGCCCCGGTGTTCTTCGCCGAGGGCCCGCTGGACATGCTCGAGACCCCGGCGGGCATCCTCGACGAGGGCGACCCGGAGGACGGCGCCCGCCGCGAAGCCTACGAGGAGACCGGCGTCGACCTGAACGTGCTCGAGCGGGTGGTCAGCGCCTGGACCGCGCCGGGCATCTCGACCGAGCGGATGGACCTGTTCCTCGCCCCCTTCGGCGCGGCCGACCGGTCGGGACCGGGCGGCGGGCTGGTTGAGGAGAACGAGGCGATCACCGTCCACGAGGTGGCGCTCGACGACCTCGCCCGCCGCAGCGACGCCGGCGAGATCGCGGACATGAAGACGCTGACCCTGGTCTTCGCGCTGCGCCTGCGGCACCCGCACCTGTTCGCGTCCGCCTGAACCCGCGGAGCCGCGAAGCGGCGCGTCAGGCCGCGTCCCGGCTCCCGATCTCGCCGCGCAGGAGCGCGAGGAAGCGCCACGACCGCACGAAGTAGCGCCGGAACAGCCGTCGCGGCGCGAAGGCGAACCGGAACGCCCATTCGAGCCCGGCACGCTGCAGCATCACCGGCGCTCGCGGCACCAGCCCGGCGGCGACGTTGACCGCCTCGCCCACCGCCAGCACGAGCGGCGTGCCGAGGGCCGCACCTTGGCGCGTCACCCAGACCTCCGAGCGCGGCGCGCCGACGCCCATGACCAGCAGGGTGGTGCCGTGCTCGCGGATGCGGGCCGACAGCGCGCGGCCGTACTCCGCGTCGTCGTCGAAGCCGAAGGGCGGCACGCAGGTCGCGACGGCATCCGCGTCATAGCCGGACCGCTTGAGCCGGTCGCGGATCGCCTCGGCGACCGCGTCCCGCGAGCAGACGAGGAAGACGCGGCGGCCTTCGACCGGCCGGGCGAACAGCGCGTGCGCGAGGAGGTCGTGCCCGGTGACGCGGGCGGCCGGCTGGCCGCGCAGCCGCGCGAGCCAGACCAGCGGCGTGCCGTCCAGCGTCCGCGCGACGGCGCCGGCATAGGCCTGCCGGAAGGCGGCGTTCTCCGAGAGCAGGACGATGTGGTCGATGTTGGCGGTGACGATGAGGCGCGGCCCGGCCGACGGCTGCATCGCCGAGGCGGCGAGGATCCCAGCTGCGGGACCGGCGGCGAAGTCGTGGCCGAACATCCGCACGCGCCAGGCGCTGCCGGCCTCGCTGCGGCGATCCATGGGAGTTTCCGGCGTGGCGCCGGCCGCATGGCCGGGTTCGAGGCGAGGGCTCGTCCCGCGGACGGCCCGGGGCCGCGGCATCGCGGGGTGAATGGCGAAGCCGGCGACCTTCACCGCGCCGTCCTCCTCGGCCTGCGCCTGTCCCGCCTCAAGCATCGGCAGCTCGGAAGCTCCGGGGCGGCACGGTCGCGGCGCGGCGCTCGTTGCGGTCGTTGCGACGGTCGCGGGCGGCGCCGAGCGACAGCGCGATGGCCACGCCCAGCATCATCCCGACGAGCAGGGCCAGCGGCAGCACCACCTTGGGCGAGGGCGGCCAGGTCCGGGTGCGGGCGGGGACCGCCGGCGAGATGATGCGGACGTTGATGCTGTTCAGGCGCTCCTGCTCGCTCGCCTCGCGCGAACGGCGGAGATAGGTCTCGTACACGCCGCGGCGGGATTCGAGCGTCCGCTCCAGCTCGCGCAGGCCGACATTGGCGCGATCGCTGGTGACGGTCTCGGCCTTGGCCCGGTCGAGGCTCTTGCGGATCGCCGTTTCGCTCGCCGCCGCGCGATCGTAGTCCTTCTGCGTCGTCTCGATGATCCGCTCCTTCTCGCGCTGGATCAGGCGCTGGAGGTCGCGCTGCTGGGCGTACTGCTCGGCCATCGCCGGGTGGCGCTCGCCGAGGCGGGTCGCAAGCTCGGCGGTGTTGCGCGAGAGCGTCGCGTATTGCTGGCGGAGCGCCTGCATCTCGAGCGATTGCAGCATCTCCGGCAGCGCCGTGCTGGCGTCGCCGGCCTTCATCTTGCGCGCCTGCTCGAGGCGCGAGCGCGATTCCGCGGTCTTGATCTGGGCCGTGACGAGCTGCTGGTTGAGGTCGCCGAGCTGCTGGTCGGTCAGCAGGCGACCGCTCGACGCGACGAGGTTGTTGTCCTCGCGGTACTTCAGGAGCTTGCCCTCGGCGAGCTCGACGTCGCGGCGCAGGCTCGACAGGCGGCCGTTGAGGGCGTCCGAGGCGCGGCGAGCGGCCTCGGTGCGGGCGCTGGCCTCCTCGGCGAAGTAGGCGTCGCCGATGGCGTTGGCGATCTTTGCCGCCTTCTCCGGATCGCGCGACTGCACCAGCACGTCGATCACGAAGGTGCGCTCGGCCCGGCGCACGGTCAGCTTGGTCTGCAGGGTGTCGACGGCGACGTTGACCGGGTCGCGGCTGCCGGGCGGCGGCAGCATGCCGAGCGCCGTGCGCAGCCAGACGATCGTCGGGTTGTCGGACTCGGGCTTGGCGAACTCGTCGTCGCGATCGAGGTCGAGCTTCTCGACCGTGCGCCGCAGGACGTTGTCCGACTGGATCACCTTGGTCTGGCTCTCGGCGAGCGACACGCCGCTGTCGGCCTGAGGCGTGCGGGCGCTGACGTCGTTGTCGACGACGCGGAGATCGGAGGGATCGACCAGGATCTGGATGCTGGAGGTGTAGACCGGGGTCAGCAGCCCGAGCAGCGCAACGGCGGCGGCGACCATGAACAGGCCGCCCAGCACGATGAAGCTCGCTCCGCGCCACAGGCGGCGGAGGATCGTGCCCGGGTCGGCCCGATCGGAGAAGCGCGGCGGCAGCGTCACCTCCACGGGCTCGCCGCGGACGGGGGTCGAGAAATCGAACATCGGTCTCTGTCCCTCACCTGCCCGACGGTTTCCAGGAACGATCCCGTTTCGGAGCGTTCCCGTGCCACCTTGAACCGGAAGCGCCCGGCGATGGCGGTGTTCGATGACGTCTCCGCAATCTGCGGACCGCAGGTTGCGCTCTCTGGTTGCCGCAAAATCTTTCCCAATGCCTTGGAAACGGGGGCGAACAGCGTCTCTTCAAGACGAGACAGCGTGGCATGCTTAACGATCCGCCGGCGCGACGTTCAATACGTAGTCCGCCTCACCGCTTGGGGATAACCGGATCGGGCGCGACCCCATCGGGCGCGACGAGGTTGTCTGGCCCGTAGGCCGACACGCCCTCGGCGAGGTAGCCGCGGAACGCCTCCGCGTCGCGCGCGGCCAAGCGATTCCATCGTGCGACGTTTGCCCGCGCGTCGGCCGCGGCTTCCGCCAAGCGGCCGGACCGGATGGCCTGGATCAGCGCCGAGGCGGCGCCCTCGGGATCGCCCGGGCGGAGGAACAGGCCGGATTCGCCGAGCACCTCGCGGAACACCGCGTCGTCGGAGGCGACCACCGGCAGGCCGCCATGCTGGATCTCGAGCAGGGGCAGGCCGAGGCCTTCGGCTTTGGAAGTCGAGAGCAGAAGGTGGGCGCTGGCGGCGAGGGTGCGCAGCGCATCGTCGCCGACATAGCCGTGCCAGGTGAGGAAGGGCGGCGGATCGTCGAGGAAGGCGTGCCGGCCCCAGCCGAGGCGGCCGACGATGTGCAGCTCGGCCGGCACGCCGGCGCGGTTCAACGCCGCCGCGAGCGCGATCGCCGCCGGGTAATCCTTGCGCGGCTCGATCGTGCCGATCGCCAGCATGCGCAGCGGCGCCTCGGGCCGATAGGCGGCGGGGCCGGGGAGCCCGTCGAGGCCGAACACGTCGCGCACCGCCGGCCGCAGCAGGGCGACGAGGGCGTCGTCGGCGCAGTGACGGCGCAAATCCGCGCCGGTCTTGCGCGAGATCACCAGGAAGCGCCGACCCCAGCGCATCGCGTAGCGGAACGCCGGCGCCATGTAGAGCCGGCTCTTCCAGGCGAGATCCTCCGGCCGGTCGAGGAGGAAGGTGTCGTAGACGCAGAGGATGCAGCGCTCCGCGAACGGCGCCATCAGCGGGCCGGGGGGAAAGCCGGCCATCACGAACTGCGCCTCGGGCTCCCGCGCCGCGTGAAGCGGCAGGCCGAGCTGCTGCGCGAGGATCATCCCCGGGATGCTGCGGCTGCGCAGGGGCCGGACCGCGCCGCCGAGCATCGCCGGCGTGAACTGGTCGAGCGCCACCCGCTCGATGCCGGTGATGTGGCCGCGGACATGGGTCTGGTCGAGGTAGATCGGGCCGCGCATCACCGGGCTCCGCCGAGCGATCGAAGCCGGACGGCCCAGTACAGGCCGCGCCGCGCCCAGGGCGGCAGGCGGCGCCCGAGCAGGCGCTGCTTGGCGCGGCGCAGCCCGCGGACGAGCGGGTTGGACGGCGCGGCGACGAGGCCGGTGGCGGCCGCAGCCGGGATCGCGGCGAACGGGAAATGGCCGAGCAGCGCCGGCGCGAAGCGCAGGCGGCCCCGGTCCGGCGGCAGCAGGCCGCGCTCGCGAAACACCCGGTCGAGCGAGATCGCGCAGGAAGCCGGGCCGAACCGGCTTTCCAAGGCGATCCGTGCGAAGGCGCCGAGCCGGGCGAGCGCCTGGCGATCGGCGACGAGCTCGACGAGGGCATCGCCCAGTGCGCCGGGCTCGACCGGGACGAGCCGCCCGGAGACGCCGTCGATCACCGAGCTGGTCAGGCCGGCGGTGCGATAGGCCAGCGTCGGCGTTCCGCACAGGCCGGCCTCGATCGGCGTCTGCCCCAGCGTCTCGAGCCGGCTCGCCGTGACGTGCAGGTCGCAGGCGCCGTACCAGGCGGCCAGGTGCGCCTCGTCGGCGATCAGCCCGGGCGCGAACAGGTTCGGCAGGGCGAGGCGCGCGGGATGGTCGAGCCGGCCGATCGCGACGAAGCCGACGCCGGGACCGGCGACGCGGCGCAGGGCATCCGCGAGATCGCCGACGTTCTTGTCCGGTCCGTCGAGCACCACCGCCGAGACCAGGATCAGCAGGTCGTCGGCGGGAAGCCCGAGTCTGCGGCGCAGGGCCGAACGATCGCGGGGCCGGAAGACGCTCGTCGGAAAGGCCAGCGCCAGGGGCGCGACCACGGCGCCCGGCGGCGCGAGCGCCAGGGCGCGCGACGCCGTCCAGGCCGAGTTGGCGAGCAGGATCGGACCGTCCCGCCGGGCGAGCACCGCACGCTTGCCGTCCTGCGCGCCGGCGATGCGATGCCGGCCGAGCTGCGGATACTCGTCCGGCGTCGGGCAGGCGGCGTCGCAGCCGATGGTCTCGATCCGGGCACAGCCGCGGGGGTGGGCGCAGCGGCCGGTCAGCGGGAACAGGTCGTGCAGGACGAGCGCGACGGGCCGCTCGGCAGCGAGGCGCCCGGCGATGGCGAGGCTCCGGGTGGCGCCGTGCAGGTTTCCGGCGAGCACGAGGTCGTGGTCGCCGGCACGGATCGCGGCTTCGGCGACGGGAAACGCATCGGTCCATTCCGCCGCGGCGGGCGGCGATTCGTCCGCGAGCACGAACTCCGCGACGCGGTGCCCGGCGAGCCGCAGCGCCTCGCCGATGCGCCGATGCGCGATCCCGGCACCGCCGGCATGCCCCGTGCCGGTGAGCGAGGCGATCGAGAGGGAAGCGGCACCACTCTTCCCTCCCCCCTTGGCGGGGGAGGGTACCCTGCGGAGCAGGGGGGGAGAG
>NZ_VRUU01000003.1 GCF_008039875.1 Methylobacterium sp. WL119
GGGCGGGTCGGGTCCGGAGGGGCGGCGACCCATCGCATTCCTTGGCCGGCCCGTCACCCTCTCAACCCGTCACCTCATCAGCCAAGCAGGGCCGCCTCGGCGCCGGCCGGCACGCGCAGATCGGCCGCCTGGGCGTGGGCGCTCTCGATGTTGCCGAAGAACTCGCGGGCGCTCTCGGCCCAGGTCCGGCGGAGGGCCTCCGCGCGGCATTGCCCGCGCGGAACGGCGAGGGCGGCGAGGCATGCCGCGCGCAGGTCGGCGTCGAGCACCCCGGCCCCGGTCCCGGCGACCACGTCGAGGGGGCCGGTGACCGGGTAGGCCGCCACGGGCAGGCCGCAGGCCATCGCCTCGAGCAGCACGATGCCGAAGGTGTCGGTGAGGCTCGGGAACACGAACACGTCGCTCGCCGCGTAGAGCGCGGACAGCTCCGCGCCGGTGCGGGTGCCGAGGAAGCGGGCCTGCGGGTGGGCGGCCGCGAGCCGGGCGCGGTCGGGCCCGTCGCCGATCACCACCTTGCTGCCCGGCAGGTCGAGACTGAGGAAGGCGGCGACGTTCTTCTCGACCGCGACGCGGCCGACGAAGAGAAAGATCGGGCGCGGCAGCCCCGCGAGCGCAGGGGGAACCTCCGCGGAAGGATCGGCCGGGCGGAACAGGTCGGTGTCGACGCCCCGCGTCCAGCGCATCAGGTTGCGGAAGCCGCGGCCGGCGAGCTCGCGCTCGAGCGAGGCGGTGCTGACCATGGTGCCGCTGGCCGCCCGGTGAAAGCGCCGCAGCCAGGCGTAGCTCCACGCCTCGGGGATCGGCGCCCGGGCGGCGAGATATTCGGGAAACCGCGTGTGGTAGCTCGTGGTGAAGGGGCGGCCCTTCGCGCGGCAGAGCCGCCGCACCGCGTGGCCGATCGTGCCCTCGGTGGCGATGTGGACGTGGGTCGGCTCGATCCGCGCCCAGGCGGCGGCGATGCCGCGCGCGCCCGCCAGCGCCAGCCGGATCTCGGGATAGCCCGGCATCGGCAGCGAGCGGAAGTCGCGCGGGGTCACGAAGAACGGCTCGAAGCCGTGGGCGGGGGCGGCCTCGGCCATGCGCTCGAGCGAGCGCACCACGCCGTTGACCTGCGGCGCCCAGGCATCGGTCGCGACCAGCAGCCTCACGCGACCGCCCGGCGGTCCTGCGCCGGAAGCGCACCGGCGCGCTCGGCCTCCGACGCCTCCGCCGCGCGGGCGCGAAGCACGCTCGGATAGTGCAGCACCTCCATGCGGCCGTCGTAATGCTCGACCAGCGCGGTGCAGGATTCAACCCAGTCGCCGGTGTTGAGGTAGCGCAGGCCGTCGATCCGCCGGTCGGCGGCGTGATGGATGTGGCCGCAGATCACCCCGTCGGCACCCTGGCGCCGGGCCTCGTCGGCGAGAAAGGTCTCGAACGCGCCGATGAAGTTGACCGCGTTCTTCACCTTCAGCTTCGCCCAGGCCGAGAGCGACCAGTAGGACAGGCCGAGCCGGCGGCGCAGCTTGTTCAGGCCGGTGTTGACGAACAGCGCGAAGGTGTAGGCGCCGTCGCCGAGATGGGCGAGCCAGCGGGCGTGGCGCACCACCATGTCGAACTGGTCGCCGTGGATCACCAGGTAGCGCCGCCCGTCCGCCGCCTCGTGGATGCGGCTCTCGGCGATCTCGATCCCGCCGAAGGTGGTGCCGATGTAGTCGCGCAGGAACTCGTCGTGGTTGCCCGGCACGTAGACCAGGCTCGAGCCCTTGCGCACCTTGCGCAGGAGCTTCTGCACCACGTCGTTGTGCCCCTGCGGCCAGTACCAGCCCGATCGGAGCTGCCAGCCGTCGACGATGTCGCCGACGAGGTAGAGCGTGTCGGCGTCGTAGTCCTTCAGGAAGTCCAGGAGCAGCCCGGCCTGGCAGCCGCGGGTGCCGAGGTGCAGGTCTGAGAGGAACAGGGTGCGGACGCGGGTCGTCCCTTCCGTGTCGTCGGCCACGAGCATCTCCCGGCGGTCTTCGGCCGAGCCAAACCGGAAACGCGTCTCAGTTTGATGACGGTGGCGCGCATCCGATGCTGCGATGCAGCAAGCAATGCGAAGATCCTTCGCCGGTTTGCTGCAGTGCACGACAATTTTTTTTCGTCGTCCGGGAAGTTTTTCCAGTTTTGCTTGTGGAGCTTCGGCGTTCATAATGGATTCAAAGCGATCGCCTGCCGTAAGGCCGGCGCCGGCGACGGCCAATGGATCGCCGACCTGGATGGTCGACTTGGATCGTGAACCACTTGGATCGTGAGCCGGGGCGGGACGACGGGGAGGAAGGTGTCGAGGGTCGGCGCAGCGCCGGCGTGCAGGATCCGCATTCCGCGGCTTGCGCGACGGCCACGGCCGACGCATGGAAGACGAGGCTTTTCGGAGGCGACCGGCATGGATCCATGCCGCGACCGCGAGCGGTGCCAGACCGTTCCGCCGCTCCGCATCGCCCGGTGAAGCGACCGACCGACGACGCGGAAGTTCCGCGCGGGACAGCCCTCCCGCGCGCTTCCGGCCGCGCCGGTTCGGCGTCCCCCTCACCAGACCGCCCACGGATCACCACACGCCCATGCGTCGCAAGCCGGCGCATCGTTCCTGAAGCCGGCTTGCCGGCCAACGTTTTTTGGTAATCGGAGGACACACCCCATGGCTGCAACGCGGCGCCCCGGACGCAATCACCTCTTCATTCCCGGCCCGACCAACATCCCGGACCGCGTGCTGCGCGCGATGCACGTCCCCTCGGAGGACCACCGCTCGCCCGACTTCCCGGCGCTGGTGAAGCCGCTGTTCCAGGACGCCAAGATGGTGTTCGGCTCCGAGGCGGGCACGATCATCTTCTATCCGTCCTCCGGCACCGGCATCTGGGAATCGGCCCTGGCGAACACGCTCTGCCGCGGCGACAAGGTCCTGACCGCCCGCTACGGCCAGTTCAGCCACCTCTGGGTCGACATGGCCCAGCGCCTCGGCCTCGACGTCATCGTGCAGGACGAGGCTTGGGGCACCGGCGCCGACCCGGAGAAGATCGGCCAGGCGCTGCGCGCCGACACCGAGCACAAGATCAAGGCCGTGATGGTCGTCCACAACGAGACGGCGACCGGCGTCACCAGCGACATCGGCGCGGTCCGCAAGGCGATCGACGCCGCCGGCCACCCGGCGCTGCTGTTCGTCGACGGCATCTCGTCGATCGGCTCGCTGCCGTTCGAGATGGACGCGTGGAAGGTGGATTGCGCCATCGCCGGCTCGCAGAAGGGCTTCATGCTCCCCGCCGGCCTCGGCGTGCTCTGCGCCAGCGCCAAGGCGATCAAGGCCTCCGAAGGCACCGCCGGCGGCAACGACCGCCTCGGACACGTCTACTTCGCCTGGTCCGACCAGCTGAAGCAGAACCCGACCGGCTACTTCCCCTACACCCCGCCGCTTCCGCTGCTCTACGGCCTGCGCGAGGCTCTCGAGTGCATCAAGGAAGAGGGGCTGCAGAACGTCTACCACCGCCATCACGTGCTCGCCGAGGCGACCCGTCAGGCCGTGGCGGCGTGGGGCCTGAAGACCTGCGCCAAGGAGCCCAAGTGGAACTCCGACACGGTGACGGCGATCCTGGCGCCCGAGGGCGTTGATGCGGCCAAGATCATCAAGCACGCCTACGACCGCTACAACCTCTCGCTCGGCGCCGGCCTCAGCCAGGTCGCCGGCAAGGTGTTCCGCATCGGCCACCTCGGTGATCTCAACGAGCTGTCGCTGCTGGGCGCGATCGCCGGCGCCGAGATGGCGATGATCGATTGCGGCGTGCACGTCACCCCGGGCTCGGGCGTCGCCGCCGCGTCGAGCTACCTGCGCGAGCATCCGCTCACCCGGGGCTGACGCTAAGGCCGACACCATCGCGCGGGGGCGGCGACGCCCCCGCGCCATCCCGGACGAGAGGGGATCATCTCGAACCGGATCGGGATCGCCGCGACCGGCGCGTCGCGGGCAGGGCCCGATCCGGCCGTCGCATGAAAGGCGTTCCATGACGAAGAAGATCGTATTCCTCGACCGCGAGTCCCTCGACGCCACGGTCCGGCCGTTCAACTTCCCGCACGACTACAAGGAATACGATTCGACCTGGACACCGGAGGAGATCGTCTCCCGGCTCCAGGGCGCCGAGATCGCGCTGATCAACAAGGTGCCGATGCGCGCCGACACTTTGAAGCAGCTGCCCGACCTCAAGCTCATCGCCGTCGCCGCCACCGGCACCGACGTGGTCGACAAGGAGCAGGCGAAGGCGCAAGGCATCACCGTCGTCAACATCCGCAACTACGCCTTCAACACCGTGCCCGAGCACGTCATCGCGCTGATCTTCGCCCTGCGGCGCGCGATCGTGCCCTACGCCAACTCGGTGCGCCGGGGCGATTGGAACAAGTCGACCCAGTTCTGCTACTTCGACTACCCGATCCACGACATCGCCGGCTCGACGCTCGGCATCGTCGGCTACGGCGCGCTCGGCAAGTCGATCGGCAAGCGGGCGGAAGCGCTCGGCATGAAGGTCATCGCCTACGACGTCTTCCCGCAGGAGGGCCTCGTCGACCTCGAGACGATCCTGACCCAGTCCGACGTCATCACGCTGCACGCGCCGCTGACGCCCGAGACCCGGAACATGATCGGCGCCGAGCAGCTGGCGAAGATGAAGAAGCACGCGATCCTCATCAACACCGCCCGCGGCGGGCTGGTGGACGAGGAGGCCCTGGCCGAGGCGCTGAAGGCCGGCACGATCGGCGGCGCCGGCTTCGACGTGGTGGTGCAGGAGCCGCCCAAGAACGGCAACATCCTGTGCGACCTCGACCTGCCGAACCTGATCGTCACGCCGCACGTGGCCTGGGCCAGCAAGGAGGCGATGCAGATCCTGGCCGACCAGCTCGTCGACAACGTCGAGGCCTTCGTCGCCGGCAAGCCGCAGAACGTGGTCTAGGTCGAACTCTCCCTCCCCCCGCTGCGGGGGAGGGTGGGCCTCGCGTCAGCGAGGGTCGGGAGAGGGGAGCCACGTTTCCGAACGTCGCGCTGCCCCTCTCCCGACCCGCTTCGCGGGCCACCCTCCCCCGCAGAGGGGGAGGGTGGCTGAGCGACCGACGAGCCCGAACCCAATTTCCAACACGAACGCCATCCGCGCCGAGACGCGGGCGAGAGGACGCACCATGAAGAAGCTTCTGTTCCTGTTCGACACCGATGCGATGCCGTCCGTGTTCGACACCGTCGTCGGCTACGACGGCGGCGCCGACCACATCACCGGCTACGGCGGCGTGACGCCCGAGAACGTCGGCGCGCTCGTCGACGGCACGATCTACACCCGCGGCGGCTCGGAGAAGAAGTCGACGGCGATCTTCGTCGGTGGCGGCAACATGGCGGCCGGCGAGGCGGTGCTCGAGGCGGTGAAGAAGCGCTTCTTCGGCCCGTTCCGCGTCTCGACCATGCTCGATTCCAACGGCTCGAACACCACCGCCGCCGCCGGCGTCGCTCTGGTGGCGAAGGCCGCCGGCTCGCTCGAGGGCAAGAAGGCCGTGGTGCTCGCCGGCACCGGCCCGGTCGGCATGCGCTCGGCGGCGCTGCTCGCCCAGGAGGGCGCCGAGGTCGTCCTCGCCGCCCGTCAGCTCGACCGCGCGCAGGCGGCGGCGGACGCCGTCAACAAGCGCTTCGGCGTCGCCGTGACGGCGGCCGCGACCCCGGACGAGGCCTCGCGCGCCGAGATCGTCAAGGGCAAGAACCTGGTGTTCTCGGCCGGCGCCATCGGCATCGAGCTGCTGCCCGAGTCGGCCTGGAAGGACGAGGCCTCGATCGAGTTCGTGGCCGACTACAACGCCCAGCCGCCGCTCGGCTTCGGCGGCATCGACGCCATGGACAAGGGCAAGGACCGGCACGGCAAGAAGTCGTTCGGCGCACTGGGCATCGGCGGCCTGAAGCTGAAGCTCCATCGCGCCTGCGTCGGCCAGCTCTTCGACAGCACCGAGCAGGTGCTGGATGCCGAGGAGATCTACGCGCTCGCCAAGAAGATGGCCTGAACGGGGGAGTGGGGCGCATGGCCGAGCACGATACGATCGCGACCTTCCTCGACGGGCTGGCCAGCGCCGCCCCGACCCCCGGCGGCGGCGGTGCCGCCGCCATCTCCGGCGCCATGGGCGCGGCCCTGGTCTCGATGGTGTGCAACCTCACCATCGGCAAGAAGAAGTACGTCGAGGTCGAGGCCGAGCTGAAGGACATGCTCGTCCAGTCCGAGGCGCTGCGGGCGCAGCTCACCGGCATGATCGCCGAGGACGTCGCCGCCTTCGACGCGGTGATGGGGGCCTACGGGCTGCCCAAGGCCACCGACGACGAGAAGGCGGTCCGCGCCGAGCGGATCCAGGCGGCGCTGAAGGTGGCGACCGACGTGCCGCTCGCCTGCTGCCGCGCCTGCCGCGCGGTGATCGACCTCGCCGAGGTCGTCGCCGACAAGGGCAACCTCAACGTCATCTCGGATGCCGGCGTCGCCGTGCTCTCGGCCCATGCCGGCCTGCGCAGCGCGGCGCTGAACGTCTACGTCAATGCCAAGGGCCTCGACGACCGCGATTTCGCGCAGGGGCGCCTGACCGAGCTCGAGGCGCTGCTCGGCGATGCCGGCCCGCTCAACGAGAAGGTCTACGACGTGGTCAAGGCCAAAGTGAGCTGACGCGAAGCCCGTCGGCGGTCCCCGATCGGCGGCGATCGGGGACCGCCGACGGGCGAATTGCGAAGTCGGGAAACGATCGTCGCCAGAAGATTGTGCGACGCAACAAGAAGACCGCAAGCATTCCTTCGCCGATCAAGGCGAACTCAACGAGAATGCAAAAAAATTTAATGCGACACTGCTCTCCCCCAAAGTAAAATGAGGGCGTAGAAACGCAGCCAAGAACAGTACCGAAGGAGGCGCCCGATGGACGTGCACGAGTATCAGGCCAAGGAGCTGCTCGCGAGCTTCGGCGTCGCGGTTCCCAAGGGCGCCGTCGCCTTCAGCGCCGACCAGGCCGTCTACGCCGCGACCGAGCTCGGCGGCTCGTTCTGGGCGGTGAAGGCCCAGATCCATGCCGGCGCCCGCGGCAAGGCCGGCGGGATCAAGCTGTGCCGGACCTACAACGAGGTCCGCGACGCCGCCCGCGAGCTGCTCGGCAAGCGCCTCGTCACCCTCCAGACCGGGCCCGAGGGCAAGCCGGTGCAGCGGGTCTACGTCGAGACCGCCGACCCGTTCGAGCGCGAGCTGTATCTCGGCTACGTCCTCGACCGGAAGGCGGAGCGCGTCCGCGTGATCGCCTCCCAGCGCGGCGGCATGGACATCGAGGAGATCGCGGCCAGCGAGCCCGAGGCGCTGATCCAGGTGGTGGTAGAGCCGGCCGTCGGCCTGCAGCAGTTCCAGGCCCGCGAGATCGCGTTCCAGCTCGGCCTCAACATCAAGCAGGTCTCGGCCGCGGTGAAGACGATCATGAACGCCTACCGGGCGTTCCGCGACTGCGACGGCACCATGCTGGAGATCAACCCGCTCGTCGTCACCAAGGACGACCGCGTGCTGGCGCTCGACGCCAAGATGTCGTTCGACGACAACGCGATGTTCCGCCGCCGCAACATCGCCGACATGCACGACCCATCGCAGGGCGACCCGCGCGAGGCCCAGGCCGCCGAGCACAACCTCAGCTACATCGGGCTGGAGGGCGAGATCGGCTGCATCGTCAACGGCGCCGGCCTCGCCATGGCGACCATGGACATGATCAAGCACGCGGGCGGCGAGCCGGCGAACTTCCTCGACGTCGGCGGCGGCGCGAGCCCCGAGCGCGTCGCCACCGCCTTCCGCCTCGTCCTGTCGGACAAGAACGTGAAGGCGATCCTCGTCAACATCTTCGCCGGCATCAACCGCTGCGACTGGGTCGCGGAGGGCGTGGTCCAGGCGGCGCGCGAGGTGAAGATCGAGGTGCCGCTGATCGTCCGGCTCGCCGGCACGAACGTCGAGGCCGGGCAACGCATCCTGGCCGAGAGCGGGCTCGACCTGATCACCGCCGAGACCCTGTCGGAGGCCGCGCGCAAGGCCGTCGAGGCCTGCAACGGCACCAAGCACTGACGTCCGTGAGATAAGCGAAGGATACCGCCATGAGCATTCTCATCGACGAGACCACCCCGATCATCGTCCAGGGCATCACCGGCGACAAGGGCACCTTCCACGCCAAGGAGATGAAGGATTACGGCGCCAACGTCGTCGGCGGCGTCACCCCCGGCAAGGGCGGCAAGACCCATCTCGGCCTGCCGGTGTTCAACACCGTCAAGGACGCCGTGGAGGCGACGGGCGCCACCACGTCGATCACCTTCGTCGCCCCGCCCTTCGCCGCGGACGCGATCATGGAGGCGGCCGATGCCGGGCTGAAGCTGGTCTGCTCGATCACCGACGGCATCCCGGCCCAGGACATGATGCGGGTGAAGCGCTACCTGATGCGCTACCCCAAGGACCGCCGCACCATGGTGGTCGGCCCCAACTGCGCCGGCATCATCTCGCCCGGCAAGTCGATGCTCGGCATCATGCCGCCGCACATCTACCTGAAGGGCAACGTCGGCGTGATCTCGCGCTCGGGGACGCTCGGCTACGAGGCCGCCTCGCAGATGAAGGCGCACGGCATCGGCATCTCGACCTCGGTCGGCATCGGCGGCGACCCGATCAACGGCTCGTCCTTCCTCGACCACCTCGCGCTGTTCGAGCAGGACCCGGAGACCGCGGCCGTGCTGATGATCGGCGAGATCGGCGGCCCGCAGGAGGCCGAGGCCGCGGCCTGGATCAAGGCGAACTTCTCGAAGCCCGTGATCGGCTTCGTTGCCGGGCTCACGGCGCCGAAGGGCCGCCGCATGGGCCATGCCGGCGCGATCATCTCGGCCACCGGCGACAGCGCGGCCGAGAAGGCCGAGATCATGCGGTCCTACGGGCTGACCGTGGCGCCCGATCCCGGCTCGTTCGGCGACACCGTCGCCGAGGTGATGCGGCGGGCGGCGTAGCGCCCGAAGCGCGAACCTGAAGCGCGGGTCCCCTCTCCCGTTCGGGAGGGGGACAGGGTGAGGGGCGTGACCTCTCCGGAATGACCTAGCCCCTCACCCCGACCCTCTCCCGCTCGGGAGAGGGGGCCGCGCGGTGCCACCCCCGCCAAAACGATATCCGCCCCAGGTGGCTTGATCCGATGCCAAAGACCCTTCACGCCTCCCTCGGCCATGCCGACGAGAACGCCTTCGCGCCGCCGGTGATCACCGGCACCTCGTCGAAGGAAGCCCTCGACATCCTGTTCCACGCGCTGCTCGACGTGGCGCGGCGGCACGAGCCGGAGCTGGAGGCCGTGCTGCACGGCACCGCCGACATCTCGACCTTCACGCCCGAGATGCTGGCCCGGGCGCTCCAGGTGCAGGGCATCTGGTTCCAGCTGCTGTCGATCGCCGAGCAGAACGTCGCCATGCGCCGGCGCCGGCACGTCGAGCGCACGGAGGGCCGCTCGGCCCTCGGCGGGTCCTTCGCCAAGGTGTTGGCGGAAGCCTCGGCCGGCAGCATCCCGGCGCCGCAGATCCATGCCCTGCTGAAGGACCTGCGCATCCGCCCGACGATCACCGCCCACCCGACCGAGGGCAAGCGCGTGACCGTGCTGGAGAAGTTCCGGCGCATCTACCTCGTGCTGCGCGAGCTCGAATTGCCGCGCTGGACCACGCGCGAGCGCAACGGCCTGATGAACGAGCTGCGCGACCAGATCGAGCTGGTCTGGATGACCGGCGAGCTGCACCTGGAGAAGGCCACCGTCGAGCGCGAGGTCTCCTGGGGCCTGCACTTCTTCGACGAGACCTTGTTCGAGATGCTGCCGGAGGTGGTCTACTCGCTCGAGGAATCCCTGGCGCAGTACTATCCGGACGAGAAGTTCGAGGTGCCGGCCTTCTTCCAGTTCGGCTCCTGGATCGGCGGAGACCGCGACGGCAATCCCTACGTCACCGCCAGCGTCACCCGCGAGACGCTGAAGTGGAACGCGCTCGCCTCGCTCAGGCGCTACCGCGACGGCGTGCTCCATCTCGGCCGGGTGCTGTCGCTCACCGAACGCTCGATGCCGGTGCCCGAGACCTTCCGGGCCGAGCTGGCCCGGGCCCTGTCCGAGAGCGGCGACGCCAAGGCGATCGCCGGCCGCAACCCCGGCGAGGCCTATCGCCAGTACCTGTCCTGCATCCTGCGCAAGATCGAGGCGACGATCCGGCGCAACGAGGGCGGCCGCACGAGCGGGCCGGACTACCCGAGCGCCGACGGGCTGATCAACGACCTGCGCACCCTGGAGCAGGGCCTCGCGGACGCCAAGTGCACCTCGCTCGCCACCGACCTCGTGCGGCCGGTGCGGCGCATGGTCGAGATCTTCCGGTTTTCCACCGTCCGCCTCGACCTGCGCGAGAACACCACCCGCACCACGAAGACGCTGCACGCGCTCTACGCCCGCCAGAGCGGCGGCAAGGCGCCGCCGGACCTCGAGTCGCCCGAGTGGAAGGTCTGGCTCGTCGCCGAGCTGGCGCGGCCGCGGACCGGCGAAACCTCGTTCGAGGGCCTACCGGACGACGCCCGCGAGACCCTGGCCACCTTCGCGCTCGTCGGCGAGATGCGCGACACCCTCGACCGCGAGGCGTTCGGCGCCTTCGTCCTGTCGATGACCCGCTCGGTGCCCGACATCCTCGGCGCCTACCTGCTGGCCAAGGAGGCCGGCCTCTACCTCGACGCCGCCGGCACCGAGATCTGCCCGCTGCCGATCGTGCCGCTGTTCGAGACCATCGAGGACCTGCGCGCCGCGCCGGCGATCATGAAGGAGCTCGTCGGCATCCCGGTGGTCCGCCGCTCCACCCGCTGGCAGGGCGGCGTGCAGGAGGTGATGATCGGCTACTCGGATTCGAACAAGGACGGCGGCTTCGTCGCCTCGAACTGGGAGCTGTACAAGGCGCAGGCGAAGCTGACGGCGCTCGGCAAGGAAGCCGGCGTGCCGATCGCATTCTTCCACGGGCGCGGCGGCTCGGTGAGCCGCGGCGGCGTGCCGACTCAGCGCGGGATCGACGCGCAGCCGCCCGGCTCGATCAACGGCCGCTTCCGCACCACCGAGCAGGGCGAGGTGGTCTCGTTCAAGTACGCCAACCGCGGCACCGCCGCCTACCAGATGGAGCTGCTGGCGGCCTCCGTGTTCGAACACGCGCTGCAATCCGAGCGGCAGCGTGCGAACCAGCCCCGGCACGAGTTCGACGATGCGCTGGAGGCGCTGTCCGGCGCCTCGCGCGCGGCCTACGTCAACCTGCTCCAGGCCGACGGCCTCGTGGACTACTTCCAGGCCGCGAGCCCGCTCGACGAGATCGCGCTGCTCAACATCGGCTCGCGCCCGGCGCGGCGCTTCGGGGCGAAGTCGCTGAGCGACCTGCGCGCGATCCCCTGGGTGTTCGCATGGTCGCAGAACCGGCACGTCGTCACCGGCTGGTACGGCGTCGGCTCCGGCATCCGCAGCTTCCTCGACGTGCGCGGCGACCAGGGCGAAGCGCTGCTCAAGCGCCTGTTCCAGGAATGCCGGCTGTTCCGCCTGATCCTCGACGAGGTCGAGAAGACGCTGCTGATGGTCGATCTCGGCATCGCCCGGGATTACGCCGGCCTCGTCGCCGACCCGGAGATCCGCGACCGCATCTTCGGGATGATCGAGGCCGAGTACGCGCTGACGCGCGAGATGGTGCTGCGGATCACCGGCGGGCGGGAGCTGGCCGAGCGCGCGCCGCTGTTCCGCGACCGTCTCACCGGCCGCCTGCCGACGATCAACCAGGTCGGCCGCGAGCAGGTCGAGCTGCTGCGCCGGTTCCGCGCCGAGACCGACGAGGACAAGCGCGAGGCGGTGAAATCCGCGCTCCTGCTCTCGATCAACTGCATCGCCGTCGGCTTCGGTGCGACCGGCTGATGCAAACGTATCGCCTAGGCCTGTCGCCGAGAACGCGCAGGCCCATGTTGAAACCGACGGTTCGGGCGGCCTAGCTGAGCCCGCGCTCTGACGGCGGCACCGCAAGCCGCTCGACCTCCCAGGGAAACAGGAGACCCCCCATGAGCTTCACCCTCGTCCAGCAGGCCACCCCGCGGCTCCACCGCTCCGAACTCGCGGTGCCGGGCTCGAACCCGACCTTCATGGAGAAGTCGGCCACCTCGAACGCCGACGTGATCTTCCTCGACCTCGAGGACGCGGTCGCGCCGGACGACAAGGAGAAGGCCCGCACCAACATCATCGCTGCCCTCAACGATATCGATTGGGGCTCGAAGACCATGATGATCCGCATTAACGGTCTCGACACCCACTACATGTACCGCGACGTGGTCGACATCGTCGAAGCCTGTCCGCGCCTCGACATGATCCTGATCCCGAAGGTCGGCGTGCCGGCCGACGTCTACGCGATCGACGTGCTAGTGACGCAGATCGAGCAGGCCAAGAAGCGCGAGAAGAAGCTCGGCTTCGAGGTGCTGATCGAGACCGCGCTCGGCATGGCCAACGTCGAGGCGATCGCGACCTCCTCGAAGCGCCTCGAGGCGATGTCCTTCGGCGTCGCCGACTACGCTGCGTCCTGCCGCGCCCGCGCCCAGGTCATCGGCGGGGTGAACCCCGATTACAGCGTGCTCACCGACAAGGACGAGAGCGGCAAGCGCGAGACCCACTGGCAGGATCCGTGGCTGTTCGCCCAGCAGCGCATGCTGGTGGCCTGCCGCGCCTACGGCCTGCGCCCGATCGACGGCCCGTTCGGCGACTTCTCCGATCCCGACGGCTACACCTCCGCGGCCCGGCGCTGCGCGTCGGCCGGCTACGAGGGCAAGTGGGCGATCCACCCCTCGCAGATCGACCTCGCCAACGAGGTGTTTACCCCGTCCGAGGCCGAGGTCACCAAGGCGCGCCGCATCCTCGTGGCGATGGAAGAAGCCGCCAAGGCCGGCCGCGGCGCCGTCTCCCTCGACGGCCGCCTGATCGACATCGCCTCGATCCGCATGGCCGAGGCGCTGATCGAGAAGGCCAACGCGATGTCGGCCAAGTAGGCCGGCAGAGGCAGGTCGACCGACGCGATCGATCCGCGGCCGCCCCGGGACATCCGGGGCGGCCGTCCTTGTTCTCGGCACCGGGCGCAACCTCGACCGTTGTCGATCGGTATCCCCGCCGAGGCTGCGGGGACGACGCGCCCCGGTCCGGCGGCGCCATCAGGGAGATGACACCATGCACGTCACCATCGAGCAGGCGGAGACCGCGATCGCCGCCGCCAAAGCCAAGGCCGCCGAACTCGGCACGCAGATGTGCATCGCCGTCGTCGATTCCGGCGGAAACCTGAAGGCGTTCTACCGCATGGACGGCGCCTGGGTCGGCTCGATCGACATCGCCCAGAAGAAGGCCAAGACCTCGGTGTTCTTCGGCATGATGACCGGGCAGATCGGCGCGCTGTCGCAGCCGGGCGGCCCGCTCTACGGCATCGAGCACTCGAACGACGGGCTGATCACCTTCCCCGGCGGCATCCCGATCGTCGACGCGGACGGCGAGATGTCGGGCGCCATCGGCGTCAGCGGCTCGACCGTGGAGAACGACCACGTGGTGGCCGAGGCCGGCGCCAGCACGATCGGCAAGACCGAGCTGCCGGCCCACCCCTGGCGGACCTGAGCCGCGCCACGGCCACGCCGATGCCCGGCGCCGAGGGCGCGACCCGCGGACGGGTCGCGCCCTCGGCCCGCAGGAGATACACCGGCGCCGACGCGCGCCGGTCTACTGTTTTCGCGCGTTTCGAATGCTCGATTTCGCGCTTGAAGATTCGACGAAATCGATGGAAGCTGCCGTCCATCCCGGCTGCTTCGACCATGACTTGTCGAGCCACGGATCCATTTGCAACGGACGTGCGCACGCCTTGCCGCCGCGCGCGGGCCTTCGCTTGATCGTCGAGGCGCGACCGATGGCATTGCTTCGCTCCGTATTCGCTGCGTCCCTCCTCGCCGCGATCGGGTTGGCGGCGACGCCCCAGCAAGGGCGCGCCTGCGGCGACGGGGAGGCGCCGGTCTCCTGCGGCGATGCCGGCTCGGAAGCCTCCGCCAAGTGGATGCTGAAGCACGTCGTCGCGGCGATCGCGGCCGACGCGCCGGCGGCGCTCACGCATTTCACCAAGGGGGAGGCGGGGTTCCGCACCGCCGACACCTACGTCTTCTGCGTCGGGCCGGACGGCGTGATGAGCGCGCATCCCAACCCGATCCTGCAGGGCCAGAACGTGCGCGACCTGCACGACAGCAACGGCACCTACTTCATCCGCCAGATGTTGGAGACGGCCAAGGCCGGCACGGTCGCCGAGATCCGCTACCTGTTCCCCAAGCCGGGCAGCACCGTCGCGCTCCAGAAGACCACCTACTACACCCGCGCCGGCGACCAGGTGTGCGGCGTCGGCGTCTACGATTCGGACGGGGCGGGGCCGGCGGACAGCCCCGTCGCCCGGATGGCGCAGCTGCGCGACCGTCTCGACGCCGAGATGCCGCCGGCGCTGCGCGGGAACTGGACCGCCTTCCTCGAAGCGCTGAACGCCGAGACCGGCGCCAAGGCCGCGGCGATGGCGAAGGCGCGGGCCGGCCTGCAGGCGGCCGAGGCCGCGCTGGCGCCGCCCCCGCCGACCGCGCCGGACGACTGATGCGGGCCCGCGCGCGAGGAGGCCCGCACACCAACGGTTAAGCCTGTCGACCTATCACCGAGCATCCCTCATGCGTCGTGCCGGGAGAGGCGCCGTTGACCCGTGACCAAGTCGCCACCGCAATCCGGCGCCTCGCCGCCTCGCAGGTCGAGGACATCGAGCGTGCCGTCAAGGACGGGCACAAGACGATCGCGCTGAACGAGCTGGCGGACCTGAACCGCCAGCTGAAGGCCTTCGCCGCCGCCCTCAAGAAGGCGCCGGTCCGGGCGTGACGTCGATCCCGTGATCCCTGGATCGCAGGATGATCGTCGACACGGCGGGACGTCGCGTTTTCCGCCACGGAGATCTCATTCATCTCAGGCGGGGGCGTCCTCGCCCCCTGGGCTACCAGCGCGGGCCGCCCCAATCGCGATCCGGGATGTCGACCGGCGGCCGCGGCGGGTGATCGAAGACGACCGGGCGACGGGGGCCGTCATCGTATCCGCCCGGCTCGTCGCAGACCCGGACACGGCGCACCACCTCCTCGCCATAGGCGTCGATGCGGCGCTTCACGAAGCTGCGGCAGCGCTCGGGCGGCTCGAAATCCGGGCCGGCGGTGAAGCGCGGGCGGCGGAAGGCCGGCTCGGGCGGGGGCGGCTCCCGGTGGGCGTAGCCGCCGTATTCCGGGTGCGGCGGCGGATAGGGCCCGTCGAAATCCGCGGCCCGTGCGGCGCCGACGGAGGCTTGGCCCGCGAGGACGAGCGCGCAGAGCCCGGCAAGACGGAAACGGTGGAGCGACACGACATGTCCTCGCGCAATGCGTGGCCGGCGGCCATCGAAGCCCGGAGGATGATCGAGGGAGGCTGAACCGTTCGCGAGCGGACGCGTCGGGATCCGTTCAGCTTCGATCCGCGGCGGTCACAGGTCCTTCGGCACCGTGCCGCGCACGGCACAGCGCCACTTCGCGACGTGGAGGTCGGGGTGCGCCGCCTGCCATTCGGCGAGGACGCTCTGGGCGTGGCGCAGGCAGATGAACGGGTTGCTGCCCTCGTAGGACATCGGGATCTGGTCGTCGTGGCACTGCGTCGGTTGCGACAGCAGGCAGGCGGACAGCAGGATCAGCATCGGCAGGACGTCCTCGCAGGGTCCCGGCTCCGCGGCCGGGTTGAGAGGATCTTAAGACGACGCCGAGGTCCGTGGGAAGTGCTGCGGCGAGGACGGCACGTGAGCCTGCCTCCCCCCCCCACTGCGAGGGGAGGCAGGAGCGGCTCTCAGGCCGCCGCCCAGATCTCGCCCTTGGCGATCGTCGCGAGGTCGCCGGAATAGCGCCGCAGCGGGCCGGCGGCGATCTCGGCGTGGCGCGGGCTCAGGGTCTTGAGCGAGCGCGCCAGCAGCCGCAGGAAGACGAGGTCGTGCTCGCCGGTCTCGACGAAGGTCGGCGTCAGGCGCCCGTGGCTGCCGAGGAGGAGCGTGCCGCGGCGCATGCCGTAGCCGGCGTCGTCGCCGACGGACCCGGCGGCGATCGTGCCGGCGATCATCCGCGAGCCGGCGTAATCGCCCGCGCGCTCGACCAGGATCAGCCCGCGCCGCATGCGGTCGCCGAGATGGCGGCCGGCGGTGCCCTTGATGACCAGCGTCGCGCCGTCGAGCCCGGCCTTGGCCGCGTAGACCGCGCCGCCGGCGTAATCGCCGGCATCGCCCGCGATGGTGATGGTGCCGCCGGTGGCGCCGGTGCCGGCGAACGGGCCGGCCGTGCCGGTGACGGTCAGCGTGCCGCCGGCCATGCCCTCGCCGAGCCGCTGGCCGACGTCGCCGACGACGCGGATCGTGCCGGCTGCGAGCGCGCCGCCGACGCGGTCGAGCCGCTCGTGGCCACCCTCGATGGTGAGGCTGTCGCCGCCGTCGAGCGACACCTGGAAGCAGTCGCCGAGCACCAGGCCGCGCCGGGTGGTGCCGATCGGCAGGCGCTCGGCCTCGGCCGGCGAGAGCGCGGCCAGGGTCGCCGGCGCGATGTTGAGGAAGTCGAGGCGCTCGGGGGGCGCCTGCCGCAGGGAGAGGACGCTCACGCTACGGTCTCCTTCGCGGCGGGATTCTTGTCGAGCAAGTCGCGCAGGCGGTAGTGGTGCCGCCCGAGGTTGCCGCCGTAATTGCCGGCGGTGACCGCGACGAGGCCGTGCTGCGCGCCGATCTCGGTCGCGGCGTGGAGCGCCGCCCGCATCGAATCGGAGACGCCCTGCGAGGTCAGCGCGTCGATGACGATCTCCAGGACCACGCCGCATTCGGGCGGCAGCGCCGAGCCGGCCCGGCCTTTCAGCGTCGGGCAGTAGGCGTCGTTGGTCGAGGCCATCATGCCCTTGGTGCGGCCGCCGACCTTCGAGCCGGAGCGGACGATGCCGCCGGGGAAGGGCAGGATCGCCCCGGGGATGGCCTTGGCGGCCTCCACGGCGACCTCGGCCACCGTCAGCGTCTCGGCGTGGGTGCGGCCGAGGAACAGCAGGTTGCCGCCGCCGACCGCGCCGTCGACCGCGAGCACGGAATCCTCGCACAGGAACTCGCCGTCCATCACCGGGATGCGCCAGTAGCGCCGCATCCTGCCGGTGTGGTCCGGCAGGCGCTTGGCGATGGCGAAACCATCGCCGAAGTAGCGGATCGCGCCGCCGAGCTTGATCTTGGTCGGCCCCTCGACGCCGGCGAAGCACGCCGTCCCGGGGCAGGTGAGGATGCACTGCCCGACGCGCTTCAGCAGCTGCTCCTTGAGCCCGTTCGGCTCGAAGCCGAACAGCAGGATGCGCACGCCCGGGCGCCCATCCGGCGTCTCCTCGGGCGACAGCTCGGCGTCGATCCCGGCCTCGGCGCCGCAGCCGATCACCGAGGTGGCGAAGCCGGTCATGGTCGTGGCCGCGATCATCGCCCACTTCGCGGTGTCGTTGGTGACGACGATCGCGGTGCCGGCGACGTCGAACGCCTCCGCGAAGGTGTCCTCGACGCGGATGCCGTTGAGGGTGAGGTCAGACATTCCGGTTCCCGTCCCTCGCGCAAAGCCGCTCGCTCATGCCCGGCATGCCACGTCCTCGAACACCTCAGCCTCGGGGAAGGCCGCGTCCGGCACGGCGAAGCTGTCGAGCCCCTGGCCGAACCGGTCCTGCAGGTAGGCGTCGGTGCGGCGCTCCATCGCCTTGTCGGACTCGACCGTGAGCGACAGCGAGCGGCCGACGTGCCAGTGCACGACCTCGCCGTCCTCGACGATCGCCACGCCGTCCTTGAGCACGAGCTTGGCGCTCGCAAACATCGCGGTGCGGTTCCTGTCCTCGCGGTAGACCGCGATGTCGGCGCGCGCGCCGGCGCGCAGGTGCCCGCGATCGGAAAGGCCGAGGAGCTTGGCCGGCCCCGAGCGGGTCAGCTCGGCGATCTCGGAGAAGGAGTATTCGCGCTCGATCTCGGGCAGCGACGAGCGCTCGCCGACGACCTTGGGCAGCGTCGCGATCTCGCGGTCGCGCTCCTCCTTGTCCATCAGCAGGTGGATGATGCGCGGATAGGCGGTGAACGGGCCGCCGTTCGGGTGGTCGGTGGTCAGGATCGTGCGCTCGGGCTCGTTCGAGAGCAGCATGATCTCGAGGCCGATCGCCCATTGCAGCGAGCTCGTCGGCCCGCGCGGCTTGTACAGGAACGGCACCACGCCGCCGCCCTCGGCATCGCCCGCGTTCAGCACCCACTTCTTCGGGTTGGCGCCCTTGCGGCCGCCGAACTGGCGCAGGATGTCCATCGAGACCGTGACGGTCTGGCCGAACACCACCTGCCCGATGTCGAGGGTCGCGTTCGGGTTCGCGTGCATCGCGTCGACGATGCGGCGCGCCGCCGAGCGGAAGCCGCCTGTGCCCGGGTTCGCGGGGTCGGCCGCGCCGTAGGCGTAGAACTGGGCGTGGGCGAAGTGGATGCGCCGGCCCTCGGCCGCATCCAGCGTCTCGACGAAGCTGTCGTCGGCGCCGGGCAGCCCGAGGTTGTTGCAGTGGACGTGCAGCGGGTGCGGCACGCCGATCGCCTCGACCGCGTCGAGGAGCGAGCCCATGATCGTGCGGGTCGAGAGCCCGTAGACCGGGATCTCGTCGTCGAGGCTGAGCTTGAGCACGCCGTCCTTGAAGGCCGAGGCGCCACCGGCGTTGATGCACTTGACCCCGAGCGCCCGGCTTTGCGCCACGTTGAGCGCCACGAGGTCGCGGACCGCGTCCCGGCTCTCGCCCGCGCGCAGCAGCTGAAGCAGCTGGTCGTCGTTGCCCATCACCGCGAGCGCGCCGCGGTCGAGCAGCGGGATGTCGGCCAATTCGAGCTGCGTCGCGAGCGCGTGGGTCGGCGGCATCGCCGGCTCGACCGCCGTGGTGTAGCCCATCTTGGCGTAGGCCGCGCCGATCCAGGCCGCCGCGCCGCCGGCATGGGCGAAGGGGTGGCCGTTCGGCGCCGTCTCGCTGACGTAGAGGTCGGGCAGCAGCAGCCGCGAGGTGATGACGTTGCCGCCGGCGATGTGCGAGTGCACCTCGACGCCGCCGGCCATCACCACGCAGCCCGTCGCGTCGACGGTGCGGTCGGGGGTCCGCTCGGAGGGGGCGACGACGCGGCCGTCCTCCACCCAGACGTCGCCGACGCCGTCGCGGCCGGCCGTCGGGTCGACCACCCGGCCGCCCTGGATCCGGATCAGCATCAGGAATCCTTCCCAGCGAAATGGTGTTCGATGCGGGCCAGCACGTCGGCGGCCGAAGCGCCGCCCCCCGTGCCGGGTCGGTAGGTGAGGGCGGCGCGGCCCTCGTTCCAGAGGACGCCGCCGGCGCTCGCGCCGGGCACGCCGACCGCGATCACGACCTCGGCGGTGCCGGGGGCGGCCTCGGGGCTGCCCGTGCCGACGATCGCGATCGAGGGCAGGGCGCCGAGCCAGTCGGGGCGCGCGGCCGGAAGCGTCGAGAGCCACAGCGCGGCGTCGGCCTCGCCGGTCGAGACCTGCCGCGCGGCGTCGAAGCGCCAGGGATCGTGCTCGGGGACCTTGCGGCCGAAGCCGGTGCGCGGGGCCTGGCCCGTGGTCCAGGCCGCGACCTGCACCACCGAGCGGTCCTGGTCGGGGCCGCCGAGCGAGAGCGCGAAGCAGCGCGTGATCTCGTTCACGTCGCGCACCAGCCCCTGCACCGTCTCGACGCCGAGCTCGCCGAGCTCGGCCGGGTCGTAGAGCACCGCGCCGTACCGGGCGGCGTAGAGCGCGCGGGCGATCTCGTTGAGCGGGGTGGCGTCCGCGAGGTGCCCCTTGGCATGGGCGCGGAGCAGGGCGAGGTCGGAGGCCAGCGCCTGAGCGGATGCGCCGGCGACGGCGAGCACCTGGCGGTCGGCCCCGGCCGCGAGTCCGCGCACCGGCTTGCTGCCGCGCAGGGCCGAGGCAAGGGTGCTGGTGCCGGCCTTGGCGCCGACGACGAGCACCACGTCGGCGCGCCCCTGGACCTCGGCCGGCGTCGACGTCATCGCGCCGACGCGGCTGAGCGCTCCGAGGTCGGCGTAGGTGCCGGCGGCGCCCTGCGTATCAAGGGAGGCGCCGATCGTGCCGGCGAGGCGGTAGGCAGCGCGAATCGCGGCGACGTCGGCGTTCAGTCCGGCGAAGACCGGTGCATGCGCGGCGGCGAGCAGAGCGGCGGCGGCCGCGATGGCGCCCTCCGCATCGGTCGCGTCACCCTTCACCCAGGCTGTCATGCGTCCTCACCCGAACCGTTTCTTGAGGCGTCGCAGATCGTCGCCGTAAGACCGGGGAGGACGGCCGAAGGACCGTCGCAGCCGGAATGGCCTGCCCGGACGGGATACGATCCCGACCCGGCGGCACTCGGAATGCCTGCGCTGGAGGGCACGTTTGCATCGCTCGGACGCCGCAGGCAACCCTGTCGCCGCGATTTGCGGCCGCTTCGCCCCGACAGGCGGTTGCCCGGCGGGGCGCCTCCATGGGAGAAGCCGGCTCCCGCGGGGACCGATTTCCCGAGAGGTCCGCCGCGACGGCAGGATGAAGCGGCGTGGCGAAGGCGGAGGGGATCGACGTGTCTGAACCCGCACGCGGCCGCTCCGAGGCCGCCTCGCGCTCCGTCCACGTCCACGCGCCGGCGCGCCTGCATTTCGGGTTCCTCGACCTGCATGGCGGCCTCGGCCGCCGCTTCGGCAGCATCGGCCTGGCGATCGACGCCCCCGGCGTCCGACTCACCGCGAGCGCCGCCGACGGGCTGTCCGTCTCGGGACCGGAGGAGGGCCGCGTCCGCGGCTACGTCCACGCGGCGGCGAGCCATCTCGGCGTCGCCGAATCGGTCGCGATCCGGGTCGAGGAGGCGATTCCGGCTCATGCCGGGTTCGGCTCGGGCACGCAGCTCGCGCTCAGCGTGGCCGCGGCCCTGGCCCGCCTCTGGGGCAAGCCGTTCTCGGCCGAGGATTTCTCGAACGCGCTCGATCGCGGCAACCGGTCCGGCGTCGGGCTGTCGGCCTTCACCGAGGGCGGGTTGATCGTCGACGGCGGACGCGACGCCACCGGAGCGCCGCCGCCGGTGATCGCCCGCCTGGCCTACCCCGACCCGTGGCGCGTCGTGCTGATCCTCGACCGCGACGCCACCGGCATCCATGGCTCGCGCGAGCAGCGCGCCTTCGCCGAGCTGCCGCGCTTTCCCGAGCGCCAGGCCGCCGAGATCTGCCGGATCGTGCTGATGCAGGTGATGCCGGCGGCGGTGCTCGCCGAGCCGCAGGGCTTCGGCGCCGGCATCACCCAGATCCAGCGCCTGATCGGCGACCACTTCGCGCCGCACCAGGGTGGGCGCTACGCCAGCCCCGCCGTCGCGGAGGCGCTGCGGACGATCGCCGACCAGGGCGTCGCCGGCTACGGCCAGAGCTCCTGGGGGCCGACCGGCTTCGCGCTGATGCCGTCGGAGGCCGACGCCCGCGCGCTCGTCGCCGGGCTGGACCGGCCGGGCCCGCTGCGCTTCCTCATCGCGCGGGGCCGGAACACGGGCGCCGAGATCACGACCGCTTGAACCGGCACGCTTGACCGCGGGCATCGATTGCGACTCTCAACGACACCGACCGACGATCCTCGCACCAGACAGGGAATCCCCATGGCCCGCTCGATCCTGCACATGCTGACGCCGCTCAAGCACATGAGCCCGTTCGACGTGAACATGGCCGTCGATGCCGGGTTCGAGACCATCGTCACCTACACCGACGTGACGCTGCCGGACGTGGTCTCGCTCACGCAGGATTCGATCTTCTCGCGCGCGCCCGGAGACGGCGTCCGCACCGGCATCTTCATCGGCGGCAAGAACGCCGAGGACGCCCTCGACATGGTCGACCGGGCCAGGAAGGCCTTCGTGCCGCCCTTCGCCAACCACCTGTTCGCCGACCCGGCCGGCTCCTTCACCACCGGCGCGGCGATGGTGGCGCAGGTCTCGCGGGCCTTGCGCCAGAAATTCGGCACCGGCCTGAAGGACAAGCGCATCGTCATCTTCGGGGGCGCCGGCGTCGTCGCCTACGTCGCCGCGGTGATCGGCGCGCTCGAAGGCGCCAGGACGGTGCTGGTCGGCCATGACGGCGAGGAGCGGGTCTCGAAGATCGCCTTCACGATGAAGTGGCGCTTCGGGATCGAGGTCGGCGCCATCGACGGCACCATGCCGGACGACCGCCGCAAGGCGATCGCGGATGCCGACGTGATCCTTTCGGCCGGCCCCGCCGGCATCCCGATCCTCTCGGCCGAGGACCTGCGCGCGGCCCCGAACCTGCTCGTCGCCTCGGACGTCAACGCGGTGCCGCCGGCGGGCATCGCCGGGATCGACGTCAACGCGGTGGACGTGGCGCTTCCGGTCGGCAAGGGCGTCGGCATCGGCGCGCTCGCCGTCGGCAACGTGAAGTACCAGACGCAGAAGCAGCTGTTCGGGCGGATGCTCGCGGCCGAGGCGCCGCTCTGCCTCGATTTCCGCGACGCCTACGCCCTCGCCGTCGAGATTGCCGGCTGAGACCGGCGAGGCCGGCGGGGCGATCATGGCCGGCGCGGCGATCCTGATCGCGGCCCAGTCGGGGCGGGCCCTGGCCGAGGCCGCCCGCCGCGCCGGGTTGCGCCCGTTCGTCGCCGACCTGTTCGCCGATTCGGACACCCTGGAACTCGCCGCGGCGCATCGCCCGCTCGAGGGCCGGTTCGGCACGGGACGGCTCGCGGAGACGGTGCTCGCCCATCTCGACGCGCTGTCGGCGATGGCCGGCGGTGCTCCGCTCGGCGTGGTGCTCGGCAGCGGCTTCGAGGCCGCACCCGCGCTGATCGCTGCGATCGCGCGGCGCCATCGCCTGGTCGGCGCGGGGGCCGAGACCGTGTCCGCGCTGAAGGACCCGCTGCGCTTCGCGGCCCTGTGCGCGACGCTCGCCATCCCGCATCCGGCGGTGACGCGGGCGCGGCTCGACGACCCGAAGGCCTGGCTGCTCAAGCGGGCCGGGGGCTCGGGCGGGAGCCATATCCGCGCGGCGACAAGCGGGCCGGCGCCGGCGGGCGCCTATTTCCAGGCCCGGGTCCCGGGCCGCGCCTTCGCGCTCAACATCCTGGCCGACGCCTCGGGCGCGCGCATCCTGGCGCTGACCGAGCAGTGGAGCGCGCCGTCTCTCCTGCGCCCGTTCCGCTATGCCGGCGCGCTGGCGCCGGGGCGGCGGGAGACCTCCGCGCTCCCGGACGCCATCGTCGCCGCCGTCGCGGAGGCGGCCGACGAGCTGGTCCGCGCGACCGGGCTGCGCGGGCTCGCGAGCGTCGACTTTCTGTCCGACGGCGAGGCATGGTGGCTGACCGAGATCAACCCGCGCCCGGGCGCCACCCTCGACGTGCTCGACCGGCGCGGCGTGCCGCTGCTGCACGCGCATGTCGAGGCCTGCCTCGACCACGCGCCCGAGATCGGGCCGGCGCCGGAGGATGCGGCGGCCTCGCAGATCTGTTACGCGGCGCGGGATCACGCCGTCGTCCCGGCGGTCGCATGGCCGGACCACGTGCGGGACCGGCCCCGCGCCGGGACACGGGTGATGCGGGACGCCCCGCTCTGCACGGTCCTGGCGGGGGGGCCGGACGGGCCGGCGGCACGACAAGAATTGGGGACCCGGATCGCCAGCTTGCGCGACCGGCTGTCCGAGGAGGAAACGCATGAGCACCAACCAGCCGAGCCTGAACGCCATCGCGACGCCCCTGGTGGAGCGCTTCGTCGCTGACGCCGACGTTCTGCGCCTGTCCGTGACACAGGCGCCGGGCGGCGCGCGCATGGTCGACGCCGGCGCCTCGGCGCGCGGCTCGATCGAGGCCGGCCGCCGGATCGCCGAGATCTGTCTCGGCGGCCTCGGTACCGTCTCGATCAGCCCGTCGGGCCCGATCCCGTCCTGGCCGTACTCGGTGGTCGTCCACGCCGCCGACCCGGTGCTGGCCTGCCTCGGCAGCCAGTATGCCGGCTGGTCGCTCGCCGACGAGGACGGCGATTCCGGCTTCTTTGCCCTCGGCTCCGGCCCGGGCCGCGCCGTCGCCGTGGTCGAGGACCTCTACAAGGAGCTCGGCTACCGCGATTCGGCCACGAAGACCGCCCTGGTGCTCGAGGCCGCCGGCGGGCCGCCGGCCAGCGTCGTCGCCAAGGTCGCCGAGGCCTGCTCCCTGCGCCCGGAGGACCTGACCTTCATCTTCGCGCCGACCCAGAGCCTCGCCGGCGCGACACAGGTCGTCGCCCGCGTGCTCGAGGTCGCCCTCCACAAGGCGCACACGGTCGGCTTCGACCTGCACCGGATCGTCGACGGCATCGGCTCGGCGCCGCTGTCGCCGCAGCACCCGGACTTCATCAAGGCGATGGGCCGCACCAACGACGCGATCATCTACGGCGGCCGGGTCCAGCTCTTCGTCGACGCCGACGACGCGGAGGCCAAGCAGCTCGCCGAGCAGCTGCCCTCGACCACGTCGAGCGACCACGGCGCGCCCTTCGCCGAGATCTTCTCGCGGGTGAACGGCGACTTCTACAAGATCGACGGCGCGCTGTTCTCACCGGCCGAGGCGATCGTCACCTCCATCCGCACCGGCGCGACCTTCCGCGGCGGCAAGCTGATGCCGGAGCTGGTCGAGGCGTCGTTCTCGTAGCGGCAGTCGAGGCCGGCTTTCACGACACGAAGGCCATCGCCCGCGGCTCTCCCGGGGTTTCCCCACCATCGTCATTCCGGGGCGCCGCAGGCGAGCCGGACTCCAGATCCGCCGTGGGGGCAAGCTCGGGCACCGTTGGCGGCTCTGGATCCCGGGCTCCGCTTCGCGGCCCCGGGATGACGGCGTGGAGCGGGAGGGCAATGCGTGTCGGCGGAACCGGCGGCTTGAACCATCCTTGGGGTGACCGACAGAATGCGCATCGCGCTCGCGGCCGACAACGGCAATTGGCACAAGGCCCGGCTCCTGGCGGCGCTTCGCGCGCAGGGCGTCGAGCCGGTGCTGTTCTCGCTCGCCGACGTGGCGATCGTCACCGGCGGCGGCGAGCCCCTGCAGGTGCCGGGCTTCGCCGGGACGCTGCCCGACGGCGTGCTGCTGCGGACCATCGCCGGCGGCACCTTCGAGGCCACGACGATGCGTCTGGGCGTGCTGCATGCGCTGGTGGCCTCGGACGTCACCGTCTGGAACGGGCCGGTCGCGATCGAGCGCTCGGTCGACAAGGCGGCGACCAGCCTGATGATCGCCCGCGCCGGCCTGCCGACGCCCGACACCTTCGTCTGCTCGAAGCGCACGGCCGCCGCCGAGATCGTCGCGCGCGAGGCCGGCCCCGGGCGTCCCCTGGTGCTGAAGCCGCTGTTCGGCTCGCAGGGCGAGGGGCTGCAGCTGATTGAGCGGCCGGACGACCTGCCGCCGGAGGATGCGGTCTCGCGGGTCTACTACCTCCAGCGCTACGTGCCCCGCAGCGACGGTCTGTGGCGCGACTACCGCGTCTTCGTCTGCGAGGGCAGGGCCATCGCCGGGATGATCCGCGAGGGCGACGGCTGGATCACCAACGTCCACCTCGGCGGCCGCCCGCTGCCCTGGGCGATGCCGGCGCGGGCGGCCGAGCTCGCCGAGGCCGCCGCCGCCGCGGTCGGCGTCGACTACACCGGCATCGACCTCGTCGAGGACGGGGAGGGCGGCTTCCTCGTGCTCGAGGTCAACTCGATGCCGGCATGGTCGGGGCTGCAGAAGGTCTCGGAGGTCGACATCGCCGGGGCGGTGGTGCGCGGCTTCCTCGCCGCCGTCCGGTCCGCGCGCCGGCCGCGGCTCGTGGTCGCCTGATGCGCCTCGCGCCGGAGGCGATCGCGGCCTCGTACCAGGCGGCGTGCCTGGCCGAGCTCGACGCCCTGAAACCCGGCAACGTCCACGCCTACGCCGCCGGCCATCGCATGGCGGTGGCCGATTTCACGACGAGCGCCGCGGTGTCGGCGCCCGCCCTGGCACGCGGCGGAGCCGCGCTCGGCGCACGGGTCCGCGACTCGGTCGCGGCGACGGTCGCGGCGGTAGGACAGAACACTAACCTCGGCATCCTCCTGCTCTGCGCGCCCCTGGCGCTGGCCGCCGAGCGGGGAACCACCGTGGCCGAGGTGCTGGCCGGCCTCGAACCGGCGGATGCGCAGGGCGTCTTCGACGCGATCTGCCTCGCCAACCCGGGCGGGCTCGGCCGGGCCGGACGGCACGACGTAGCCGCGCCGGCCCCGGATTCTCTGGTGGCGGCAATGCAGGAGGCTGCTCCGCGCGACCGCATCGCCCGCGCCTATACCGACGGCTTCGCCGACCTCGTCCGGGTCGGCCTCCCGGCTCTGGCGGCCGCGCGCGAAAAGGATCTCGAACCGGCCTGGTGCACCACCGCCGTGCACCTCGCCTACCTGCAGGCGTTTCCCGACAGCCACGTGGCGCGCAAGCACGGCGCCGACCGGGCGGAGGCCGTGCGGTCCGAGGCCGTGGAGGCGCTTACAGGCCTCGACCTGCGCGCCCGACCTGTGGAGCGCCTGCTGGCGCTGGACGCGGCGTGGAAGGCCGCCGGGATCAATCCCGGCACCAGCGCCGATTTCACCGTCGCCACGCTGTTCTGCGATGCCCTCGCATCCGCGGGCGCCCGCGTCGCGGACCCTGTGGGCGTCCTCTGAAAAAGTTCCCGCCGTCAAGCGCCGGGCCGCACTTTTAATATCGATTTCAGCGCGTTGCCATGGGTTGTGACGGGCCGGACCGCGCTGTAGGGTCCGCGCCGCTATCCGGGCTAACCGGCCCGGCTTTTCCAAGGCCGGGCGTCGCGAACAAGGATGGCTTCCGGCCGCGCCCGTTTCGACGGGCCGCGGTCCTTGAGTTTGGAATCCAGGGAGAAAACCCGAATGGCAAAGATCACCAAGGTCCAGGTCGGCGAAGCCCTCGTCGGCGACGGCAACGAGGTCGCCCACATCGACCTGATCATCGGACCGCGCGGTTCGCCGGCCGAGACCGCCTTCTGCAACGGCCTCGTGAACAACAAGCACGGCTTCACCAGCCTGCTCGCGGTCATCGCGCCGAACCTGCCGTGCAAGCCCAACACCCTGATGTTCAACAAGGTGACCATCAACGACGCCCGTCAGGCCGTCCAGATGTTCGGCCCCGCCCAGCATGGCGTCGCCATGGCCGTGCAGGACGCCGTCGCCGAGGGCATCATCCCCGCCGATGAGGCCGACGACCTGTTCATCCTGGTCGGCGTGTTCATCCACTGGGAAGCGGCCGACGACGCCAAGATCCAGAAGTACAACTACGAGGCCACCAAGCTGTCGATCCAGCGCGCCGTCTCCGGCGAGCCGAAGGCCGCCGCGGTCACCGAGCAGCGCAAGTCCGCGACCCACCCCTTCGCCGCGAACGCTTAGATCGGGGACAGTCCTGGGCAGAGCGCGCCTCCGCCCGCACCGCGGGGCCTGCTCCAGCGACTGGCCTCTATCTTCCTCGGACGATAGAAACACGAAGGCGGGACGGCGAAAGCCGCCCCGCCTTCTTTCGTTCGTCGCGTTCCCTTGCGATCCGCCTGCCCCGGGCGAGCCAGATCCGGGCACGCCGACCCCGACCACCCCGACGCGAGGCCCGGCATGAGCGAGACGAGCAACACCTTCAAGAAAGCGCCCAAGCGCAAGAAGGAGAAGGCCCGCACGGTTTCCGTCTCCCCGGAGATGCGGCAGGCCTACGCCGACCTGATCACCGAGAAGGCGACCAAGCAGGAAAGCTACGGGCGCCACCTGCCGGGGACCGAGACGAAGCGGTAGCGCGGACGGCACGCTGCATGACCGGCTCGAACCCTCGTCGGGTCGCCCGTCGCGGACGTGCGGTGCATCCCCTCTCCCGACCCTCGCTCACGCGAGGCCTACCCTCCCCGCGGAGGGGGGAGGGTGGGCGCAGGCGCCTCGACGCGATGCGTGACAATGGCCCGGACGGGAGCGTGCCACGACGCGCCGCGCGCGAATCCCTCGGCCAAAGAAAGACCCGCGCCCCCTGAGGGACGCGAGTCTTAAAGCTTCGAAGAGTTCGCGTCAGCCGCGCGGAAAACCCGCCGCCTCGATCACGTCCTCGACCGTCCGCAGGCCGGCGCGCGGAGAATTGACGAGGCAGGCCATGTTGCCGGGCGGGTGCTGGTTCTTCCACATCTTGGTATGCGCCTGCGGGATCTTCTCCCAGGGGAACACCTCGCTCATGCACGGGTCGACCCGGCGGTCGATCACGAACTGGTTGGCTGCCGAGGCCTGCTTGAGGTGGGCGAAGTGCGAGCCCTGGATGCGCTTCTGGCGCATCCAGACGTAGCGGGCGTCGAAGGTAATGTTGAAGCCGGTGGTGCCGGCGCAGAACACCACCATGCCGCCGCGCTTCACCACCAGCGCCGAGACCGGGAAGGTCGCCTCGCCCGGGTGCTCGAACACGATGTCGACGTCGTTGCCCTTGCCGGTGATGTCCCAGATCGCCTTGCCGAACTTGCGGGCTTCCTTGGTCCAGGCGTTGAACTCCGGCGAGTTCACCTTGGGCAGCTGGCCCCAGCAGTCGAAGTCCTTGCGGTTGATGACGCCCTTGGCGCCGAGGCTCATCACGTAGTCGCGCTTCGACTCGTCCGAGATCACGGCGATGGCGTTGGCGCCGGACGCGGCGCAGAGCTGGACGCCGAACACGCCGAGGCCGCCCGAGGCGCCCCAGATCAGCACGTTCTGGCCGGGGCGGACGGTGTGCGGCGCGTGGCCGAACAGCATGCGGTAGGCGGTGGCGAGCGTCAGCGTGTAGCAGGCGGCCTCCTCCCAGGTGAGGTGCTGCGGCCGCTTCATCAGCTGGCGCGACTGCACCCGGCAATACTGGGCGAACGAGCCGTCGGGAGTCTCGTAGCCCCAGATCCGCTGCGAGGACGAGAACATCGGGTCGCCGCCGTTGCACTCCTCGTCGTCGCCGTCGTCCTGGTTGCAGTGGACGATGACCTCGTCGCCGACCTTCCAGCGCTTCACCTTGGCGCCGACCGCCCAGACGATGCCGGACGCGTCGGAGCCGGCGATGTGGTACGCGGCCTTGTGCACGTCGAAGGGCGAGATCGGCTCGCCGAGGCCGGCCCAGACGCCGTTGTAGTTCACGCCGGCGGCCATGACGTAGACCAGGACCTCGTCGTCGCCGATGTCCCAGACCGGCAGCACCTCGAGCTGATGCGAATCCTCCGGCGGCCCGTGGCGCTCGCGGCGGATCGCCCAGGCATACATCTTGGCGGGCACGTGACCGAGCGGCGGGATCTCGCCCATCTCGTAGAGGTCCTTGACCTCGCCCGTCCCGGCGCTGGCCGGTTGCAGTGCCGCGCTGGCAGCCATCGTCTCTCTCCTGAATCCGTTTCGTGCCCGCTCGCGGTTCTGACGACGCCGCGGTTCCGGCCTAGCGCTATAACGGCGAAGGATGAGGCGTCCAAGGGTCTGCAAGTCGTCCGAAAGGCCAGGAGTACGGTGTCCGACAAGAAAAAAGGCGCCGGCTCATGCCGACGCCTTCTGGATACAAAATTAACTTGGCGGCCACCCAAAAACTATTCGGCGGCGGCCTTGCTCGTCTCGATGCCGAGACCTTCCGCGACCCCGCGGCCGAAGTCGGGATGCACCCTGTACCAGTGCCCGATCATCCGATCCTGGATGTGGCGCGGCGAGTCGCCCATCGAGGTGACGATGTTCTCCACGAGCCGCTTGCGCTCGCCGTCGTCGAATACCTTCGTCCATAGGTCCCGCGGCTGGCCGTAGAGGTCGGCGTCGTCGCCCGGCCAGCCGTAGCGGCCGGCATCCCCGGTGATCCGCAGCGGCGGCTCGGCCACCGACGGATCCTCGACCGGCCCGCCGAAGGAGTTCGGCTGGTAGTCGACCTGCGCGCCGTGGTTGCCGTCCGTGCGCATCGCGCCGTCGCGATGGTAGGTCTGGACGGCGGCCTTCTTCGCCTGGTTCACCGGGATCTGCTGGTAGTTGATCCCGAGGCGGTAGCGGTGCGCGTCGCCGTAGGAGAGCAGGCGGTTCTGCAGCATCTTGTCCGGCGAGAAGCCGATGCCGGGCACGACGTTCGAGGGCTCGAAGGCCGACTGCTCGATTTCGGCGAAGTAGTTCTCCGGGTTCCGGTTGAGCTCCATCTCGCCGATCTCGATCAGCGGATAGTCGCCGTGCGGCCAGACCTTGGTGAGGTCGAACGGGTTGATGCGGTAGGTATCGGCGTCGAGCTCGGGCATCAGCTGCACCGAGACCCTCCACTTCGGGAAGTCGCCCTTCTCGATCGCGGTCGAGAGATCGGCGGCCGAGTAGTCCGGATCCTCGCCGGCGATCTTGTCGGCTTCCGCCGCAGAGAAGTTCTGGATGCCCTGCTGGGTGTGGAAGTGGAACTTCACCCAGTGCCGCTCGCCAGCCTCGTTCCAGAGCGAGAAGGTGTGCGAGCCGTAGCCGTTCATGAAGCGGGCCGACTTCGGCGTGCCGCGGTCCGAGTACAGGATCATGACTTGGTGGATCGCCTCGGGGGAGAGGCCCCAGAAGTCCCAGCGGCGCCAATGGGGTTTCAGGTGGGTGCGCGGATCGCGCTTCTGGGTGCGGATGAAGTCGGAGAACTTGATCGCGTCGCGGACGAAGAAGATCGGCGTGTTGTTGCCGACGAGGTCCCAGTTGCCTTCCGAGGTGTAGAACTTCAGCGCGAAGCCGCGCGGATCGCGGGCGGTGTCGGCCGAGCCGGATTCGCCGCCGACCGTCGAGAAGCGCGCCACCATCGGCACGTCCTGCCCGACCTCGGTCAGCACCTTGGCACGGGTGTACTGCGACAGGCTCCGGGTCAGCCGGAAGGTGCCGTAGGCGCCGTAGCCCTTGGCGTGGACGACCCGCTCCGGGATCCGCTCCCGGTTGAAATGCGCCATCTTCTCGATGAGATGGTAATCCTGCATCAGCACCGGGCCGCGGGTGCCGGCGGTGAGCGAGTTCTGGTTGTCGGAAATCGGGTTTCCGAACGCCGTCGTCAGACGGGGCGAGGTGTCTGCAATCGTGCAGGGCTCCTTTGATTGGTGATCCGCGTGGTCGGGCGCGCACGCCGCGCGTCCAGGTCCGAATGCGGCCAGCCAACGCGCGTCGAGCGGTTTGGAACCGTTCGAAACCGCGGCGGTGCCACCGATCCCCGTCAAATTTCCTTGATGTCGACCCTGAGATTTTTGCGGGCGCCTTGCCGTCCGGTGACGGGCGCCGGCCCTTCGCATGAGATGACGGCCCGCGACGGCTTCGCTACGGTGCGCCGCAAGGGGCGGGGCGAGCGAGCCGCGCGACGAACGGATCAGCGGAGACGGGTGACATGAGCGCGAGCGCGAGCGTCGACGGGGTGAAGCGCGACAAGCCTTGGATCATCCGCACCTATGCGGGCCATTCGAACGCCAAGGAATCGAACGCGCTGTACCGGGGCAACCTCGCCAAGGGGCAGACCGGCCTGTCGGTCGCCTTCGACCTGCCGACCCAGACCGGCTACGACCCCGACCACGAGCTGGCGCGCGGCGAGGTCGGCAAGGTCGGCGTCTCGATCGCCCATCTCGGCGACATGCGGACGTTGTTCGACGACATCCCGCTCGTCCAGATGAACACCTCCATGACGATCAACGCCACGGCGCCGTGGCTGCTGTCGCTCTACCTCGCGGTGGCGGAGGAGCAGGGCGCGCCGTTCTCGGGGCTGCAGGGCACCACCCAGAACGACATCATCAAGGAGTATCTGTCGCGCGGCACCTACGTGTTCCCGCCGGCGCCGAGCCTTCGGCTGACCAAGGACGTGATCCTGTTCACGACCAAGGAGGTGCCGAAGTGGAACCCGATGAACGTCTGCTCCTACCACCTGCAGGAGGCCGGGGCGACGCCGGTGCAGGAGCTGTCCTACGCGCTCGCCATCGCGATCGCGGTGCTCGACACCGTGCGGGACGACCCGAACTTCGATGCCGAGAGCTTCCCGGAGGTGTTCGGGCGGATCTCGTTCTTCGTGAACGCAGGCCTGCGGTTCGTCACCGAGATCTGCAAGATGCGCGCGTTCTCCGAGCTGTGGGACGAGATCGCCCAGGAGCGCTACGGCATCGACGACCCGAAGAAGCGGATCTTCCGCTACGGCGTGCAGGTGAACTCGCTCGGCCTCACCGAGCAACAGCCTGAGAACAACGTCCACCGCATCCTGATCGAGATGCTGGCGGTGACGCTGTCGAAGCGGGCGCGCGCCCGTGCGGTGCAGCTGCCGGCCTGGAACGAGGCGCTCGGCCTGCCGCGCCCGTGGGACCAGCAGTGGTCCATGCGGATGCAGCAGATCCTCGCCTTCGAGACCGACCTGCTCGAGTACGACGACATCTTCGACGGCTCGAAGGTGATCGACGCCAAGGTCGAGGCGCTCAAGGTCGAGACACGGGCCGAGCTTGAGCGCATCGGCGGGATCGGCGGCGCGGTCGCCGCGGTCGAGACCGGCGCGCTCAAGCGGTCGCTCGTCGAATCCAATGCCCGCCGCATCTCGGCGATCGAGGCCGGCGACCAGATCGTCGTCGGCGTCAACAAGTGGCAGCAGGGCGAGCCCTCGCCGCTCACCGCAGGCGAGGGCGCGATCTTCACCGTGTCCGAGACGGTCGAGATGGAGGCCGAGGCCCGCATCCGGGACTGGCGCGCGAAGCGCGACGACAACGCCGTCGGCAAGGCGCTCGAGGAGCTCGAGGCGGCGGCGCGCTCGGGTGCCAACATCATGCCGGTCTCGATTGCCGCCGCGAAGGCCGGCGTCACGACCGGCGAGTGGGGGACGCGCCTGCGTGAGGTGTTCGGCGAGTACCGCGCGCCAACCGGCGTCACTCTTCAGACCGTTTCGTCCGGTGCCGCCGAGGAGGCCAAGCTGCTGATCGCCGATCTCGGCGAGCGCCTCGGCGAGCAGCCGCGCCTCGTCGTCGGCAAGCCCGGCCTCGACGGCCACTCGAACGGCGCCGAGCAGATCGCGCTGCGCGCCCGCGACGTCGGATTCGACGTGACCTACGACGGCATCCGCCAGACCCCGGCCGAGATCGTCGCGAAGGCGAAGGAGACCGGCGCCCACGTGGTCGGCCTCTCGATCCTCTCCGGCAGCCACGTCCCGCTGGTGCGCGACGTGAAGGCGAAGATGCGCGAGGCCGGCCTCGACCACATCCCGCTCGTGGTCGGCGGCATCATCTCGCCCGACGACGAGCTGGTCCTGAAGAACATGGGCGTCTCGGCGGTCTATACGCCGAAGGACTACGTGATCGACACGATCATGATCGGCATCGCCAAGGTGGTCGAGCGCGCGATCGACAAGACCAACCGCACCGACGGCGCCGCGAAGGGCAAGGACGCGGCGGCGCAGGTCTATTGAGGCGCGAGGCCGCCGGCTGCAGCGACACGCGCGCACCCGACGGCTTCACCCGGGCGGCCCGGGAGCGTAGAGCGGCACCATGCTCGCCCCCCTCATCGCGGTTCCGCTCGCCGCGGCCCTCAGCGCCGGCCTGATCGTCCGGCTCCGGCCGCTGCTGGTCCGCTACGCGCTGGCCCGCCCCAACGCGCGCTCGAGCCACACCGAGCCGACGCCGCAGGGCGGGGGGATCGCCGTCGTCGCGGCGACCCTCGCGGTGACGGGGCTGCTGCTCGCCGCGCCGGATGCGGGCCGCGACGTGCTGGTGCTCGGGCTCGGCGCCGTGGTGCTCGCCCTGGTCGGCGCCGTCGACGACATCCGCCCGCTGCCGGCGTCGCTTCGCCTCGTGCTGCAGGCCCTCGTCGTCGCCGCCCTGGTGGCGAGCGTCGACGGACGGCTGGTGCCGACCCTGCCGCTCGCGGTGGAACGGGTGCTCGCGGTGCTCGCCGGGATCTGGTTCGTGAACCTCGTCAACTTCATGGACGGGCTCGACTGGATGACGGTCGCCGAAACGGTGCCCGTTACCGGCGCGCTGATCCTGCTCGGCGGGTCCGGCGCCTTGCCGCCGGCGGCGATCCTCGTCGCCGCGGCCCTGCTCGGGGCGATGCTCGGCTTCGCGCCGTTCAACCGGCCGGTGGCGAAGCTCTTCCTCGGCGATGTCGGCTCGCTGCCACTCGGGCTGATCCTGGCCTGGCTGCTGTACCGGCTCGCCCTCGCGGGCGGCCTCGCCGCGGCGATCCTGCTGCCGCTCTACTACCTCGCCGACGCCACCCTCACGCTGATCCGGCGCGCCGCCCGGCGCGAGCCGGTGTGGCAGGCGCATCGCAGCCACTTCTACCAGCGGGCCACCACGAACGGCATCGCGGTGACCGGCGTCGTCGGACGCGTGCTCGCGCTCAACGCGTGCCTGGCCGCGCTCGCCGGAGCGACCTTGTTTTGGCCCTCGCCGGCCATCACCCTCGGTGCCCTGGCGGTCGGATGCGGTCTCGTCGGATCGGTGCTGGTTCGATTCGCGCGGGCGCCGGCCAAGCACGGAGTGACGACGTCTTGAGCCAACTGATCGCGCTCACCGGGGCGACCGGCTTCATCGGCCGGCACGTCCTGAGAGATCTGACGGCGCGCGGCTACCGCGTCCGCCTGCTGCTGCGGCGGCCGGTGGACGCGATGCCGGAGGGTGCCTCGAGCGCCATCGTCGGCGACCTGACCCGGCCGATGAACATGGCGGCGGCGCTCGCCGGCGTCGATGCGGTGGTGCATTCGGCCGGCCTCGCGCACGCGATGTCGGGCGCACCGGAGGACGATTACCGCACGCTCAACACCGAGGCGACGCGGCGCCTGGCCGAAGCCGCCGCGCGGGCGCGGGTGCGCCGCTTCGTGTTCCTGTCATCGATCCGTGCGCAGACCGGCCCGACCGCCGCCGGGACCGTGACGGAGGCCGACGATCCGGCTCCCACCGACGCCTACGGCCGCTCCAAGCTCGAGGCCGAGCGGGCGCTCGACGCGATCGGCCTCGATTGGGTCGCCCTGCGGCCCGTCCTAGTCTACGGCGCCGGCGTGAAGGGCAACATGGCCGCGCTGGTGCAGCTCGCCCGCTCGCCGTATCCGCTTCCGCTCGGATCGCTGGCCGGCCGCCGGTCGCTGGTCTCGGTCGAGAGCGTGTCGGCGGCGATCGACACGGTGCTGCGGACCGACGCCGCGCTGGACCGGCCGCTGGTCGTCGCCGACCCCGACGCGCCGACGCTCCCGGAGATGCTGACGGCCCTGCGCGCCGGGCTCGGCCGACGGCCCGGCCTGGTTCCGATACCCTCGGCGGCGATCGGGCTGGCCTGCCGCCTGACTGGGCGAGAGGCGACCTTCTCGCGGTTGGCCGAGAATCTGGTCGCGCGCAGCGACGGTTTGGCGGCCCTCGGCTGGGCGCCGGCCGGCACGACGCGGGACGGCCTCGCTCGGCTCGCGCGCCTGTCGGCCTGATCGGCGGATCAGTCGTCCCGGCAGAACGACGGCGCGGTGCCGTCGTCGATCATCCCGCAGCCCCGGGCGATCTCGGATTCGATCAGGGCGCAGGCATTGTCCGCGTTGCAGGGCGGATGGGTCGCCGGGGAGACCGACATGCAGCGCTCGACCAGCCGCTCGGCCTGACGCGCCCCGACGGCGGCGCGGCAACTTTCGGCGCTTGCGGATAAGGCCCCGGGCAGGACGATCGCGAACGCCGCAGCGGCGACGATGGAGCTTCGGCGAAGCGATGCGGCGGCGCGGGACGGCATCATCGAAGGCAGGCCTCGGCCGAAAGAACGCCCCGGCCGCGAGGCCGGGGCTCGATCCTACGACACCGAGGCGATGGCGTCAGCGGCGAACGTCGATCACGTCGCCCGAGCGGCTGTCCACCACCACCGTGATGTCGTCGCCACGACGATCCGATCCGCGAACGATGATGCGCGGCCCGCGGCGGTCGACGTTGTCGACGTCGGCGAGGCCCTCGCGACGGGCGATCCGGATCGCCTCGCCGCGGCTCAAGTCGATGTCGTCGCGGGGCCCGCGGTCGCGATAGCCGGGATCGACGCGAACGCCGCCCGGTCCGATCTGGATGCCCTGCGCCGAGGCCGGCGCAGCGACGCCGAGCCCGGCCACGCCGAGACCGGCGACCATCGTGAGGCCTGCGAGAAACGTCTTCGTCTGCATGAATTCGTCCTTCCTTCGGCACACTCCCTGTACGGAAACTGCGCTCGGTTCGGTCGTCGCCTCAATCGGCGGGGCGTCGAATGGTTCCCGACCGGGAAAGCTCGCGAATCAACAGAGGCCGGCGTCGGCGGTTCCGAGCGCCGGCGCATCCGGGCTCGCCGGCGCCGCCGCGACCGGCTTGTCGAAGCGCTCGCGGAAATGCGGGATCGCCGCCTCGAACACCGCCTCCGCGGCGGCCCGGTCGCCGGCCTCCACCGCCTCGCGCAAGGCCGCCGTCCAGGCATCGAGCCGGGCGCGGTCGGCGAAGACCGGCTTGGCCGCCATCACGCCGTCGATCCCGTCGAGGCTGACGCGGGGCTCCTCGCGCGCGAACAGGATCTCGTTCAGGCGCTCGCCCGGCCGTGCGCCGGAGAACACCAGCTCGATCTCCGCGCCGGGCTCGAAGCCGGCGAGCCGGATCATGCGCTCGGCCAATTCGGCGATCTTCACCGGCTGGCCCATCTTGAGGACGTAGACCGCGGCGCGCTGGTCGGCCGCGCCCGGCGCGAGGCTGCGCGCCTCGCGGTCGGCATGCGAGGCCGCGGTGAGGACGAGGTCGGCCGCCTCGCGCACGGTCATGAAGTAGCGAACCATGTCGGGGTGGGTCACGGTGACGGGGCCGCCGCGGGCGATCTGCGCCTTGAACACCGGCACCACCGAGCCGACCGAGCCGAGCACGTTGCCGAAGCGCACCGCGATCAGCCGTGTCGGGTGGCCGGGGATCGCGGCCTGCTCGGCATCGCGCGCCTGCGCCACCATCTCGGCGAAGCGCTTGGTGACGCCGAGCTGCGACACCGGCTCGATCGCCTTATCGGTCGAGATCATCACCAGCGCGCGGGCGCCGGCCGCCACCGACGCGTCGGCGACGTTGATCGAGCCGAACACGTTGGTCTTGATGCCCTCGCTCCAGTCGCGCTCGAGATAGGGCACCTGCTTCAGCGCGGCGGCATGGAACACGTAGTCGGGCCGGAATTCGGCGAAGACCGCGTGCAGGCGCTCGCGGTCTCGGATGTCGGCGAGCGTCCCGCCGACCTCGGCCTGCGCGTTGAGCAGCGCCGGCTGGCTCAGGATGCCGTGCAAGGCCGGCTCGGAGCTTTCTACCACCATCAGCGCCGAGGCGCCGAAGGCGAGCGCCCGGGCGCAGATCTCGGAGCCGATCGAGCCGCCGCCGCCGGTCACGAGCACGCGCTTGCCGGCGAGGAACCGCTCCAGCCGCGGCCTGTCGATCGCGACGGTGGGGCGCAGCAGCAGGTCCTCGATCTCGAGCGGCGCGAGCTCGGCGTCGCGCATGCCGTCGCCGAGGCTGACCACCCGGGCGAGCGGCAGGCCGAGCCGCCGGGCGCGGGCGATCAGGTCGTCGGGCTCGGCCTCGGGCGCCAGCGCGCTCGGGGTCGCGACGAGCCGGCGCACCGGCTGCCCGCGGGCGGCGAGGTCGCCGACGACCCGCTCCAGGTCGGCGAAACCGCCGAGCACGGCGACCTCGCGCATCGTCTGCCCGGCCTCGTCGGCGCGCGGCGAGAGGATGCCCTTCGGCGCGAGCTTGCGCACCGAGCCGGATTCGATCGCGCGCAGCAGCGTCTCGATGTCGGCACCGCGGCCGAGCAGCAGCGTCGGCACCGTGGCCGAGCGCGCGCTCGACTGCTTGGAGCGGGCGTATTTCAGGTAGCGGAAGGCGAGGCGCGTGCCGCCGAGCAGGAAGATCTGTAGCACCCAGTACAGGACGATGGCGATCTTGCCGAAGAAGTAGAACCCGTACAGGTCCGACGAGACCAGGACGTAGTCGAGCACCAGCAGCCCGAAGGCGAGCACGCTCGCGGCGCGAACGATGCCGGCGAGATCGGGCAGGGAGGCGAAGCGCCACTTGGTGCGGTAGAGCCTGAACCGTCCGTAGACGAGGCCGGCGACGACGAGGAACGGCGGCAGCAGGACGGGAAGCGCGTGCACGCGTTCGGCGAGGGCGTCGCCGGTGAAGCGGAACACGAAGGTGAGGACCACGGCCAGCGCGGTCGCCACGAGATCGTGGACCACCATCACCGCGGTCTTGTAGGTGCGCTGCTGCATGATGTTCCGCGGCGGTATCGGCTCCGCCTCGGGCGGTGTCAACGCGATCGGTCAGCCGGTCGGGCGGACGGCCCGCGCCACCGCATCGTCGGCCTGGTCGATGTCGGGCGCGTCGATCCGGCGATAGCGGGCCTGGATCAGGCCGAAGGCCCCGAACGCCACGTGGCCGGCCGCGACGATCGCGAGCAGGATCCGGCCGTAGGGCTGGGCGCGCAGGGCCTGGAACGCCCCGGACAGGCCCTTCACCTCCGACGAGGCCTGATACCAGGCCGCGACAACGACGAAGCCGCCGATGATCAGGAACGCGATGCCGCGGGCCGCGTAGCCGAACCGGCCGACCGGCTCCGCCCAGGCCTGGCGCGCCGCGTTGAGGGCGAGGCGCTCGGTCACGTCGCCGCGAACGGCCTTGACCAGGAAGCCGACGCCGCCGCCGGCGACGCCGAGGCCGATCAGCGCCACGGCGAAGCGGCCGAAGGGTTTGGCCAGCAGCCACGCGGTCCAGTCCTGCAGGCCGTCGCCGTCCGACTGCAGGCCGAGCCCGAGGGCGAGGCTCGCGGCCGTGAGCCCGAGGCCGGCATAGATGCCCGCGCTGACGAGGTGGGCGCCCCGCACCACGAGCCCCTTGGGCGAGGTGCCGCGCCGGTCGGCGTCGGTCACCGCCTCGACGAGGCGCCAGGCGGCGAAGCCCCAGAGCCCGAGGGCGATCAGGCCGACGATCCAGGGGCCGAGGGGTCCGAGCAGCACGAAGCGGAGCGCGTTCTCGCTGTCGCCGGCCTTGCCGCCGGCCCCGACCGCCGCGAGCACCGCCAGCACGCCGACGACGCAGTAGACCGCGCCGCGGGCGCAGAACCCGAAGCGCGCCAGCCGCTCGATGGTGTTGCGCCCGGCGAACACGGTGGACGGACCTTGGGCCGAGCCGGTCACGCCGGCTCGCGTTGCGGCTTCCCGGCCAGCGCCACGTAGAACCCGAGCCCGTCCCCGGCCGGGAGCGTCTGCAACCGGTCGACGAGGCCGCGGCGCTTGGCGTCCAGCAGCAGGCGGCCCGCCGGTTGGAACAGGGTCTCGCCGCCGCCCTCAGGCGGCGGATCGAGGCGGATCGCCACGGTCTTGCCCTTGGCGAAGCGGCTCCGCTCCAGCATCTCGTTCAGCGACGCCTCCGCGGTCGCCCGGTTGGCGCCGCGCAGGTCCATCACCGATTCCGCATCGGTGACGCCGAGGCCGCCGCGCAGCTTGTCGGCGTAGAAGTCTTCGAAATGGGGCAAGGGCTGCGACCTGGTGGGTGTTGGCTAGAACGACAGACCGGCGAAGACGGTTGCGACGGGCGAGGCGCTGCCGAACTCGGGAAGCTCGATCGCGCCGTCGAGGCCGAGCGCCTGCTTGCGCCGGGCGTCGCCCTCCTGCCGGCGCCAGACCTTCACCCGCGGCTCGTCCTGATACACGATCAGGAAGACCTGCAGGCTCTCGACGGCACGGTAGAAGTCGGTCTTGCGGCCGCGGTCGGCGCTCATCGTCGAGGGGGACAGCACCTCCGCGACGAGGATGGGATCGGACGCGTAGCCGTCCGGCAGCATCGGGCCGCAACGCACCACCACGTCGGGGATCGGCGCGAAGTCGTCCATGTCCCGGCCGACGACCGCGATGCCGGGGACGACGCGGCAGCCCCGCACATCGGCGAGGTCGCCGAGGCGACGGATGAGGTTGGAGACGATGGTCTGGTGCCGCTCGGTCGGTGGCGACATCAGCACCGGCTCGCCGTCGAGCAGTTCCCAGCGCTCGTCGTCCGGGCGGCCGGCGACCCAAGCCCGGTAGTCCGGGACGCTCATGCGGTCGTCCCGCTTCGCCGCGACTGCCATGCGGGCCTCTCCGAACTGCCTGGGCGAGCGTACCATAGATGGGTCCGCCCGCGACCGGCGTCAGCCGCGGGCGTTCAGAATTCCACCCGGGCGTAGATGTCGGCTACAGCGAGCGTGCCGCCGAGCTCGGGCAGGTCGATCACGTCGCCCCGTCCCAGCATCCGCATCGCCCATCCGGCGTCGCGCCGCCAGACCTCGACCCGGGCATCGTCCTGATAGACGATCAGGAAGACCTGCAGCGCCGCGACCGTGCGGAAGAAATCGGTCTTGCGGCCGCGATCCATGCTCATCGTCGAGGGGGACAGCACCTCGGCGACGAGCAGCGGGTCGCGGGTGTAGCCGTCGCGGGGCAGCGGGCCGCACTGGACCACGATGTCGGGGATCGGCGCGAAGTCGTCCATCTCCGCGCTGAGCACGGCGAGGCCGGGGAGGGCGCTGCAGCCCCTGCGCTCGGCGAGTTCGTCGAGGCGCCGGACCAGGTTCGCGACGATGCGCTGGTGACGCCCGCTCGTCGGCGACATCAGCGTCGGTACGCCGTTGAGCAGCTCCCAGCGCTGGTCGTCCGGCTTGGACGCGACCCAATCCTGGTATTCGGCGACGCCCATGCGCGCGTCGCGTCGTCGGGCAACGGCCATCGCGGCCTCCTCCGGTGAGGCCGCGATGGTAGCAGTCCGGGGCCGGTCCGCAACGGCGCGGACGCTCGGGTTCAGCCGTGCACGAGCACGTTGCGGAACTGCCAGGGGTCGCTGGCGTCGATGTCCTCCGGGAACAGGCCCGGGCGGCCGGCCAGCGGCGTCCAGTCGGTGTAGACGCCGACGACGGGGCCGAGATACGGGGTCTGGACTTCGAGGCAGCGGCGGAAGTCCATCTCGTCGGCCTCGACGATGCCGGCCTCGGGGTTCTCCAGCGCCCAGACCATGCCGGCGAGCACCGCCGAGGTCACCTGAAGGCCGGTGGCGTTCTGGTAGGGCGCGATCCGGCGCGTCTCCTCGATCGAGAGCTGCGAGCCGTACCAGTAGGCGTTCTTCTTGTGGCCGTAGAGCAGCACGCCGAGCTCGTCGATGCCGTCCTCGATCTCGTTCTCGTCGAGGATGTGGTGCTTCTCCTGCACCTTGCCGGCATTGCCGAACATCTCGTGGAGCGACAGCACGGCGTCGTTGGCCGGGTGGTAGGCGTAGTGGCAGGTCGGGCGGTAGGCCGCGCGCTCGCCCTCGAGAACCGTGTAGTAGTCCGAGATCGAGATCGCCTCGTTGTGGGTCACGAGGAAGCCGAACTGCGACTGCGCAGTCGGGGTCCACGAGCGCACGCGGGTGTCGGCGCCGGGCTGGAGCAGGTAGATCGCGCAGCGCGAGCCCTTCTCCTGCTCGCGGGCGTTCTCGGGCATCCAGGTCTCGTGCGTGCCCCAGCCGAGCTCGGCCGGCTGGTTGCCCTCCGAGACGAAGCCCTCGACCGACCAGGTGTTGACGAACACGCCCTGCGGCTTCGGATGCTTGGCGCGCTGGGTGTCGCGCTCGGCGATGTGGACGCCCTTGACGCCGACCTCGCGCATCAGCGCGGCCCATTCGGCGCGGGACTTCGGCTCGGGCGTGGTCACGCCGGTGTCCTTCGCGATGTTCAGCACCGCCTGCTTGACGAACCACGAGACCATGCCGGGATTGGCGCCGCAGCACGAGACCGCGGTGGTGCCGCCGGGGCTGGCGGTGCGCGCGTCCAGGATGTCCTGCCGCAGCGCGTAGTTGGTGCGGTCGCCCTGGCTCTTCTCCTTGTCGAAGTAGAAGCCCGGCCACGGCTCGGCGACGGTGTCGATGTAGAGGGCGCCGAGCTCGCGGCACAGCTCCAGGATCGCGCGCGACGAGGCGTCGACCGAGAGGTTGACGCAGAAGCCCTGGCCGCCGCCCTCGGTGAGAAGGGGCGTGAGCACGTCGCGATAATTCTCGCGGGTCAGCGCGACCGTCTCGAAGCGCAGGCCGTGCTTGTCGGCGAGAGACCGGTGCGAATCATCCGGATCGATCACGGTGAAGCGGGCACGGTCGTATTCGAAATGGCGCTCGATGAGCGGAAGCGTGCCGCGACCGATCGATCCGAACCCGATCATCACGATGGGTCCGCTGATGCGACCGTGGATCGGCCCTCTGTTCGGCCCTTGGTTCGGCGTGTCGGTCATGGCTCGGGCGGTCCTTCGGATGTGCGCGGCGCGCAGGGGCGGCTCGGGTTAGGCGGCCGATGTGACGATGGGGCGACAGGCCGGGCTCGTCCGCGAACGGACGTCCGCGACGGCCCCCCGGCCCGGGCGCCGATCCCGGTCGGCGATCGATCGCGGCGCAGGGTATGTCCGGCCCTAGTGCCGCCTCGTGCCGTGAGGGTCAACCGCGCAACGCCCGCGCGGCGAGCAGAGTCGTTGACGAAGTGTTGCCGCGGCATGCGATGACTGCATGCGAGCCCCACCAAACCTCATGTTGCGTGCATCGCACAACGCTCTCATGCTGCACTGCGAAATCGACCACGATCCGTGCCGGATCATCGATCGAACGGAGTCCGCCATGCTGTCCGTCCTCACCGCCCGCGTTCCGGTACCCGCCGACGAGCCGCAGGACCGCGATCCCGGTTTCCTGACCCTCGCCTTCACGGTCGTGCGGGTCCTCCGGCGCGAGGGCCGCAGCGCCTTCGAGCGGCGTTGCGCCCGCGCCGCCGAGACGCTGCCGCACGCTTGATCCTGTTGCGGCGCCGGTCGAATCCACCGGCACCGGATTGCGCAGCCTCGGCTTGACCGCTAGGCGGCTTCCTCAACGCCACATCGGCCGGGGGGGCCGTTCTTCGCATGTCGCCGATCCGCGCATCCCGCCGTCCCGCGATCCTCGCCGCCGTCCTGATCGCGCTGTCGATCGGCACAGTCCCGTGCGCCGCACAGGAAGAGGCGCCGGAGGCTCAGCCCGAGGCCGCGCCGAAGGTCAAGCCGAAGCCGCGCCCGCCCGCGCCGAAGCCGGCCCCGAAGGCGACGCCGGCCGCCCCCCCTGCCGCGCAGGCCGCGCCTGCCAAGACCGCGGCGGTCTGGCCGGCCGGCGCACTCTCCATCACCGAGAATTACGGCGACTGGACGCTGAGCTGCAGCCGTGCCGAGCCGGCGACGTCGTGCATGCTGATGCAGTCGCAGGGGGACAACAAGACCGGCAAGCGCTTGTTCGCCTTCGAATTGCAGGCGCCCAAGGACGGGCGGTCCGAGGGGCTGATCCTGATGCCGTTCGGCCTGGCGATCGACCCGGGCATCACCTTCAAGCTCGACGACGTGGTGCTCGGCAAGGGCGCGCCCTACATCTCGTGCGGATCCGAGGGCTGCCTGGTGCCGATCAGCTTCCCGACGCTCGCCACCGACGCGATGCGGACGGCCAAGACCCTTCAGGTGATCGGGGTGAAGTCCGGGACCAACGATCCGCAGCCGATCGCCGTGCCGCTCGGCGGGTTCGCACCGGTCTGGGACCGGGCGATCGCCCTGAGCAACTGACGCGCGGCGATCAAGGCGACGCGCGGGACATCAACCCGCCGCGCCACGACACTGGCGAGCGAGACGACGAGGAGAGGCCGAGCATGCGCGACCCGATGATCCTGGCGGCCCTGCTCGCCTGCCTCGCCGGCCCGCTCGCGGCGCAAGAGTCGAGCCCGCCCGGTGCGCCGCCGGACTCGATGCCCGACGCACCGCCGATGGACAAGAAGCGGGTCATGGCCGCGCGGCTCGCCGGGCTGGTCGGCTTCGCCAACACCTCGTGCCCGGACATCCAGGGCGATCCCGCGCTTCTGAAATCGGCCGTCGAGCGCCTCGGGATCGATCTGCAGGACCTGGAGCAGGGCGAGCTGGCGGCGATCTCGCGCTCGTATGTCGAGACCTATCGCAAGGACGTTCCGGCCAATTGCCAACGCGCGATCGAGACGTTCGGCCCGTCGAGCCGAATCGTCCCGAACCTGATCGTCAGGCGCTGAGCGTCGCGCGGCCTCCCATCGAGAATGCCGTTGGGACGGCGGCGGCGACCACGATTAAGCGCACGTTAGCCGCGATCCGGCAGTGTCGGCCCTCAGCGGCGTCGGAGCGTTGCGTCCCTCGTCCGGGGCGCCCGCCGCCCTGGGTGCGGCGTATCGATGGGCGCGAGGCTTGAGACGGGACCAGGGGTCCGCCGCACGCCCCGCAGCGCGGGCCTCGCGCTCGCCGTCCTGATCGGCCTCGGGCTGCCGGCCCAGGCGGCGAAGCTCCTCGCCGTCGCCGGCACCGATGCGCAGGGCTATGCGCGAATCGCCTTCACCTTCGACAGCGCGGTCTCGATCAAGGCGCGGCTCTCGAACGGCGTGCTGGTGCTCGGCTACGGCGAGCGGACCGAGGCCGGGCCGGAGCGGCTGGTCTCGCAGCTGCCCGATTACCTCACCGCCGTCCGGCGCGATCCCGACGGCAGCGGCCTGCGGCTCGCCGTGCAGCGGACCGTGCGCGTCAACGTGCAGGAAGCCGGCGAGAAGGTCTTCGTCGACCTCCTGCCCGAGAGCTGGACGAGCCTGCCGCCGCCGCTGCCCCCGGAGATCGTCGCCGACCTGGCCCGGCGTGCGCGTGCCGCGGAAGCGATCCTGAAATCGCGCAACCCCGCACCCGTGCGCCGGCCGCTCGGCGTCGAGGTCGCGAAGCTGCCGACGCTCACCCGCCTGACGGTGCGGCTGCCCGAGGGCGCCGAGGCGACGGTCGGCCCGGAGGGTGGCGCAACGCGGCTGCGCATCATGGGTGCCTACAGCTTCGACCTGTCCGAGACCCGTGGCCGGCTGCGCCAGGACATGGCCCGCCTGACCGCGTCGGCCGACGATGCCACGGCCGGGCTCGTGGTGGCGGCGGGCGATGCTTTCACGGTCTCGACCGACCGCGACGACGACACCGTGGTGTTCGACATCGTCGCCAAGAAGGACGCCGCCGCCAAGGCCGAGGCGGCTGCCAAGGCGGAGCAGGCTGCCAAGGCCGAAGCCGCGACCAAGGCCGAACCTGCGACCAAGCCCGAACCCGCGAGCAAGAGAGAGCCGCCGAGCCGGGTCGCGCCCAGGACCGGGGATGCCAAAGCCTCCGCCACGGCCGATGTTCCGGCGGCCGCCGGACCACCGGGCACCGCGGCGCCGAACCGGCCACCGGCGCCCGAGCCGCCCGAGCGGCAGGCCGGGTCCGGCCTCGTCTTTCCGTTCGCCAAGCGCCCGGCGGTCGCATTGTTCGAGCGCGGCGGGGTCGCGACCCTGGTCTTCGAGACCGGCGAGCCGGTCGCCCTCCCGACCGGCGGGTCGGGCGGCCTACGCGCCCTCGGCGAGCCGGTGCGGACGGGTGCGCTGACGGCGTTGCGCTTCGCCGTCCCGGCCGGGACCTTGCTCGATCTCGTGCCGGTGCGTGCCGGGTCCGCCGCCGGCGCCTGGGAGCTGACCGCGGGGGACGACCTCGGCCCGAGCGACACCCTCGCGCCGACGCGCCTGCCCGACGCCGCCGGGCACGGGCGCGTCGCGGTCGGCCTGCCGCAACCCGCCAGCGCGGCATGGCTCGATCTCGACGGCGAGCGCATCGCCGTCGTCACCGCGCGCAGCTGGAAGCCCGCCGGCATCGCGAAGCGCCAGCGCTTCGTCGATTTCGAGCTGCTGCCGAGCCGCTTCGGCCTCGCCATGCTGGCTCAGGCCGACGACCTCACCGTGCGTCCCGACCTCGACGGAGTGGTCATCGGGCGCGAGGGCGGCCTCGCGGTCTCGTCCGTGGCGCGGCCCCCCGAAGCGCCGCTCGCCGAGGCCTCGAACCTCGCGATCCAGCGCGAGCCCTGGGAGCAGGCGCGCCTCGGCGACGTGCGCGAGACGATCCGGGCACAGTTCGGCGCCTCGATCGCGGCGTCCGCCGGAACGCGCGGCCCGCTGCGGCTCACCCTCGCGCGCACCCAGCTCGCCAACGGCCTCGCGCCCGAGGCCCTGACCACCCTCGACGCGGCCTCGGCCGACGACCCCCTGGTGGCGAGCGGCCGCGACACCGCGATCCTGCGCGCCGCGGCGCTCGCCGCGATCGGCCGAAATGCAGAGGCGCGTCGGGTGCTCGCGACCGAGGCGCTGCAGCGCGATCCCGAGGCAGTGCTGTGGCGCGCCGTCGCCGACGGGCAGGTGGGACGCTGGCACGACGCCGAGGCCGGCTTCCAGCGGACCTTGCCGGTGATCGAGCGCTACCCGCTCGCCCTGCAGGCGACGATCCGCACGCTGGCGGCCGAATCCGCGCTCGAGACCGGCGACCTCGACACCGCATTGCAGCGGGTCGCGCGGCTCGCGACCGCCGAGCCGACACCGTTGGAGCGGGACCGCGTCACCCTGGTCCGGGCCCGCGTCGACGAGGCGACCGATCGGACCAAGGCCGCGCTCGACGCCTACGATCGCCTCGCCGAATCGGGCGAGCGACCGGCGGCGGCGGCGGCGGCTCTGCGCGGCACGCTGCTCGCGCGCGAGACCGGCAAGATCACCCCCGACGAGGCGATGGACCGGCTCGAGCGGCTGGCGATCACCTGGCACGGCGGCGAGATCGAGAACGCGATCACCGCCGGGCTCGCCCGGCTCTACATGGCGGCCGGGCGCTACCGCGACGCCTTCACCGCCGTGCGGGCCGCCGATGCCATCGGCTCCGATGCACCCGAGACCCGCGCGCTGCACGACGAGGCGATGGCGCTGTTCGACGAGCTGTACCTCTCGCCGCGGGGCGATTCGCTCAGCGGGATCGACGCGGTGGCGCTGTACTTCGACTTCAAGGACTTCGCGCCGATCGGGCGGCGGGGCGACGCCGTGGTGCGTCGGCTGGCCGAGCGGCTCGTCGGCCTCGACCTGCTCGATCCCGCCGCCAACCTGCTCCAGTACCAGATCGACAACCGCCTCACCGGACCGAGCCGATCGAGCGTCGCGACGCAGCTCGCCTCGATCCGTCTCATGGACGGCAAGCCGCTGATGGCGCTGGAGGCGATCGAGGGAACCTACCTGCCCGAGCTTCCCCGCGACCTGCGCCGCGCCCGGTCGCTGCTGCGCGCGCGTGCCCTGTCCGACCTGTCGCGGACCGATCTCGCGCTCGAGACGATCGAGGGCGAGGCCGGCCCGGACGCGGCGCGGCTGCGGGCGGACATCCTGTGGTCGGCGCGGCGCTGGCGCGAGGCCGGGGAGGCGCACGAGGCGCTGCTCGGCGATGCGTGGCGCTCCGGCAAGGTGCTCGACGACGCGGCCCGCGCCGACGTGATCCGCGCCGGCATCGCCTACGACCTCGCGGTCGAGCCGATCGGGCTCGAGCGGCTGAAGGCCAAGTTCTCGGATGCGATGGCCGACAGCGCCGATGCCCGCACCTTCGCGCTGCTGACCAGCGCCGACGCGACCAAGAAGCCGGGGTTCCGCGAGATCGCCCAGAAGGCGACGAACGCCGAGACCCTGGCGGCCTTCCTCGCCGAGTACCGCAAGCGCTACCCGGACGCCTCGCTCCCCGCCCGCGGCGAGCCCGAGAAGCGCGCGGACGGGCAAGCGACGCCGCCAGGCTGAGCATCGTCGGACCTGGCGGTGCGGCCTCGCCGGATGGCGATGCGTCCGCCGCATGCATTCGTCATCGGAGCGGTTGCCGTGATCGCGGCCTTCGCTTCGTCGGGTCGATGGGCGAAGGCATCAGCGCGTCAGCGGCACCGCGGTGATGAGGCGCCAAGCGATCGCCGCTTGTTGCTGCCAGACGACGCGGACGCGCGGGCGCCGTCCATCCGGGGCAGCGATCGGCCCCTCGACGACGAGGCGCACGCGACCGTCGACCTGGACCAAGCGAAGGGCTTCCGTGCCGTAGAGTGCGTCGGCCTGTGCCAGCAAGGCTCGGCCGAGCTCTTGCGGCCGGGACCGATCGAACCCGAAAGACAGGAAGAAGCGCGCCTTCGGGCCGCCTGTCGGATGTTCGGGGTTTAGGAGGTAATCGACCAGCTTGCCGTCCGGAATCTCGAGGACCGGCCACCAGCCTTCGTCGATCAAGGAACCGAGCGCCCCGTTCGCACGAGCTGCGCTGCCTCGACGGTGGCGAGCGCGCCGGGTGGTTCCGGGAACTCGACCTCGTAGGCCTCGCCGGCCCCCCAGACCGCGACCACGGTTCCCGCGGCGCCGGCCGGGATCATGTCGCCGTCCATCGTCACGACACTGGCAAGCACGCGCACGTCGTCGAGATCCCGCAGCGGAGCGCCGGGATCGGTCCGCCGCATGAGGTGGATGGTGTCGACCGACATGGGCTCAGGATGGGCCGCGCCGGGCGGCTCGTCAATGTGAGCTTTCCGCGAACGAAGCCTGCGTCAGCTTCCCCCGTAGCTCTGCACCAGCGACCCGGCGACGAGCGTCCAGCCGTCGACCAGCACGAAGAAGATCAGCTTGAACGGCAGCGCCACGGTCGCCGGCGGCACCATCATCATGCCCACCGCCATCAGCACCGACGCGACCACGAGGTCGATGATCAGGAACGGGATGAACAGCAGGAAGCCGATCTCGAAGGCGCGGCGCAGCTCCGAGATCATGAAGGCCGGCGTGACGATCTCGAGGCCGACCGCCTCGGGCCCGGAGGGCACCGGCACCTTGGCCATGTCGAGGAACAGCTTCAGGTCCTTCTCGCGGACGTTCTTCAGCATGAACGCCTTGAACGGCGCCGACGCCCGCTCGAAGGCCTGCCCCTGCGTGATCTGGTTGGCGAGCAGCGGCTCGATGCCGGCGCGGTAGGCTTCGCGCCCGGTCGGCGCCATCACGAAGGCGGTGAGGAACAGCGCGAGGCTGACGATCACCGTGGTGGGCGGCGCGGTCTGGGTGCCGAGCGCCGAGCGCAGGATCGACAGCACCACCACGATCCGCGTGAACGCGGTCGCCATCACCAGGACCGAGGGCGCCAAAGCCAGCACGGTGATGAGCGCGACGAGCTGCAGCGCGCGCTCGCTGGCGCCGCCCGCGCCGAGATCCACGGTGAGGCTCTGCGCGGCGGCCGGACCCGCGCCGAGCGCGAGCGCGAAGACGGCGAGCCCGAGACGACGCGGGATCCGGAAACGAGCATGGATGTCGGCGGGCTTCATGGCGGCGGCACCCTGGGGCGGGTTCTCGGGCCGTGCAAGCCTGGAGGACGGGTCGAGCCTTGCGGACGGGCTGCGTGCGCTCATGGCGTCGGCGAGCCCACGGTGCCGCGGCGCGATTCGAGGTTCTGCCACACGATCAGGGAGGGTAGGCCGAGCACCACGTCGGGGACGCGCTTGGCGAGCGACAGGGCGATGGCGGTGCCGGGATCGATGCCGAACAGCGCGCCGACGATCACGAAGCCGCCCTCCTGCACGCCGAGCCCGCTCGGGATCGGGAAGGCCGCCGACTTGATCGCCTGGCTCAGGGCCTCGATCACCAGGACCTCGGACACAGTCACGCCCTCGACGCCGATGCAGGCGAGCACGATGGCGATCTCGGCCGCGCCCAGCGTCCAGGCGAGCGCGTGCAGCAGGACCGATTGCAGCAGGCGCAAGTGCCGTCCGCGGCCCCAGACCGCATCGAGCGCATCCTGCACGCTGCCGCCCTCGCTGCGGGCCGGCTCGGCCTCGCGCACGAAGCGCCGCGAGAGCGCGCCGAGCTTGCGCTCGACGAAGCGCGCCGCACCCGTGCGCTGGAAGGCGAAGAAGGCGGCGAGCACGAGGCCGGCGACCGCGAGCGCCCGCAGCACCCAGCGCGCGAGCTCGGCGGCCGGCTCGCCCTCCACCTGCATCAGCAGGCCGGCGCCGAGCAGCGCGAACAGCGCCTGCGTTCCGACCTGGAACAGCATGTCGGCGAGGATTGAGGCGGCAGCGAGCGGCCCGGCGACGCCCCAGAAGGTCAACAGCCGGCCGCCGACCACGTCGCCCCCGACGGAGGCGACCGGCAGCAGCACGTTGATGCCCTCGCGCACGAAGCGCAGGGTGGCGAAGGCGGGAAGGCCGGCCGGCGACAGGCCGTCGAGGATGCGCTGCCAGGCGACCGCGCAGATCGTCACGATGGCCGCCCGCATCATCACCACGGCGGCCAGGCCCAGGAACCCGATCCGGCCGAACGCGTCGGCGACGGCTCCGAGGTCGTTGGTGGCGACGAGCCAGACGGCGAGGCCGAGGCCGAGCACGGTGCCGGCCAGCGGCAGGCGGCGCAGGATCGCCCGCGCGACCCCGGGCCGGCCCGCGCGGGAGGCCCCCGGCGCCGTCACGCGGCCGCGTCCCGATCGTCTCCGGCCTCCGGATCGTGCGACGGCGCGGCCGGTCTCCGGCACGGCAGCAGCTGGGCGGCGATCTCGGCCGCGGGCGCCGTCGGGTCGATCAGCAGGATCCGCCCGCCCGCGACGCTGGCCCCGGTGGCGACGGCGACGAGGCGCTTCGGGCAGGGGCCGAGGCATCCGGTCTCGACGATCCGAAGCTTCGCCCCGGGCCGGGCCTGCTTCAGGCCGGCCTTCACCCGGTCGCGGATCGCCCGCTTGGGCAAGCCCTGGCGCTTGGCGCACTTCGTGCAGACCGCCACCACCTCGGAGAACTTCGCCTTCGCCGTTCGGACGGGTCGGGCAGGTGCGACGTCGGCGGGATCCGTTTTCATCGCACATCGGGTAGGACGGGGACGGGCGGCGCGCAACCGCGGCGGATCGTGCCGGCCGCCGCCGGCCGCGCACCGCCGACGCCTTAAAAAGGGCCGAAAAGAACGGGATTGCGGCACCGCTCCGATCGCGAGCGGGCCTCGTCTCGAAAGCGAGCCGGCGAGGTCGCACGGCGCGGCCGTCTCCGTCACGGCGCGGTCGAACGAGCAGAGCGCAGGAAACCGGATCGGATGAGCGTCGACGAGGTCAGGCAAGGCGATCGGCTCCGCGGCCTTCTGCAGGTCGCGCAGCGGTCTGTGACCGAGCTTCGGCGCGGTGCCGAGACGATCGAGCCGATCCGCGATCCGGCCCGGCGCTCGCTGGTCCAGCGCACCCGCGAGAGCCTCGCCTGGACCCGCTTGCCGGGCCTCAGCCCGGTCGACGCGGAGCCGAAGAGCTACGTCGCCCGGCTGGTCCAGCGCTTCAGCCTGTTCGTCCTGCTGCCGACCGCGGTCGTCGGGTTCTACCTGTTCGCGATCGCCTCGGACCAGTACATCGCCGAGGCGCAGTTCGCCGTGCGCGGCAACGTCGAGCCGATGGAGAACGTGTCGCTCGGCGAGTACACCAGCCTGATTCAGAAGCACAACAGCCAGGACAGCTACATCGTCCGGGACTTCATCAACAGCCAGGCGATGGTCGACGCCGTCGAGAAGAGCCTCGGCGTGTCGCAGATGTTCTCTCGCAAGGAAGCCGACTTCTGGGCGCGCTATCGCACGCCGCAGCCGATCGAGGAGCTGACGAAGTACTGGCAGGAGCACGTCCAGGCGCGGATCGACGCGATCTCGGGCGTGATCCAGCTGTCGGTCCGCGCCTTTACGCCGGAGGACGCCCTGGCGATCGCCAAGGACGTCGTCGCCCGCTCCGAGGTGCTGATCAACGAGATCTCGCGGCGCGCGCAGGCCGACATGGTCAAGCAGGCCGAGATCGATTCGGCGGCGGCGCAGGAGCGGCTGCGCAAGGCGACGCTGGACATCCAGCGCTACCGCAACCACTGGGGCATCATCGATCCGATCAAGTCGGCGGAGGGCACCCTGCTGACGATGATGACCCTGCGCAAGGAGAAGCTGAAGGCGGAGAACGACCTCCAGGTGCTGCGCGGCTCGAACCTCGACGAGAAGTCCCGCTCGATCCAGGTCCTCGCCGCGACAGTGGCGGCGATCGACGGCCAGATGAAGACGCTGCAGGACCAGCTGACCACTGACGGGGGCGCCGCCGGCGGCGCGACCATGACCAACGCGCTGCTCGAATACGAGGGCCTGATGGTCGAGCGCACCATCGCCGAGAAGCTCAACGAGATGGCGAACACGCTGCTCGACCGGGCGCGCGTCTCCGCCGGCAAGCAGCACATCTTCCTCACGGCCTTCGTGCCGCCGATGATCCCGACGGATTCGCTCTATCCCAAGCGCTGGCGCCAGCTCGCGGTGCTGTTCTTCTGCTTCGTGGTGCTGTGGAGCTCGGTGTCGCTGATCGTCGGCGGGATCAGGGACCAGCGGATCTGAGCGGGCGCAGCGCCCGATAGGGCCGGCCCGCATCCGGGTCCGGCCGCCCCCCCTCGAGCGGACCCGATCGCACGCCCATGCCGGACTTCTCCGACCTCGTCGCCCAGGCGATCAAGCCGACCATGAACCGGGCCGAGCGCGAGGCGGTCTACGGGGTGGTGCGGCAAGCGGTGCTGCGCCTGCGCGAGCGCGAGGGCATGGCGCCCGACGATCCCCGCCTCGCGATCCAGCATCACCTCGTCGAGGAGACGATCCGCGACGTCGAGGCCGACATCGCGCGCTTCGAGGCGATGCGGAAACTGGACGCGGCTCTTGCGGCGCAGACGCTCGCCCACAACGACGGCGGATCGGGGCGCCGCCGCTGAGGCGATACGCCGTCGCTCCCGCGTTGACCGGAGCGTTGGCCCCCTGTTTGCTGGTGGGACCTGCCGGCCGCGACGACCGGAGCCGAAGGCCTACCGATCCATGCCGTTGCCGCACCCGTCCGCCGAACCTGCGATCGCCCGCGATGCCCACGTCCGCGGCGCGGCCGCCGAGGACCGATTCACGGGCGGCCTGCCGGAGATCCGGCGCTTCGCCGACGAGATGGCCGCTTGGCGGCACGACCTGCACGCCCATCCCGAGCTGCTCTACGACGTCACGCGCACCGCCGGCTTCGTCGCCGACAAGCTCGCGGCCTTCGGCTGCGACGCGGTCGAGACCGGCATCGGCCGGACCGGCGTCGTCGGCGTGATCCGGGGCAGGGGAAACGGGGCCGGACACGGTGCGGGCCAAGCCGCCGCCCGCACCCTGGGTCTGCGCGCCGACATGGACGCCCTGCCGATCCAGGAGGTGCGCGACCTCGCCTACCGCTCGACCGTGCTGGGCAAGATGCACGCCTGCGGGCACGACGGGCACACCGCGATGCTGCTCGGCGCCGCGAAGTACCTCGCGGCCACCCGCAACTTCGACGGGACGGCGGTGCTGATCTTCCAGCCGGCGGAGGAGGGCGGCGGCGGCGGCGAGGCGATGGTCGAGGACGGGCTGATGGAGCGCTTCGGCATCGATGCGGTCTACGGGATGCACAACATCCCCGGCCTGGCGCTCGGATCCTTCGCGATCCGTCCCGGCCCGATCATGGCCTCGACCGACCGCTTCACCCTGATGATCGAGGGACGCGGCGGCCACGCCGCCCTGCCGCACAACGCGATCGACAGCGTCGTGGTGGCGAGCCACGTGGTGATCGCCCTGCAATCGATCGTGTCGCGCACCATCGACCCGCTGCAATCGGCCGTGGTCTCGGTCTGCGCGCTCGAGGCCGGCGAAGCCTTCAACGTGCTGCCGCAGACGGTGACGATGCGCGGCACCATGCGCGCGCTCTCGACCGCGGTGCGCACAACGACGAAGGCGCGGATCGTGGCGATCGTCGAGCAGGTCTCGGCCGGGTTCGGCGCGGTCGGCAGCGTCGACTTCGGATCGAGCTACCCCGTGACCGAGAACCACCCGGCGGAAGCCGCCTTCATGGCCGACGTCGCCGCCGGCCTCGTCGGCGAAGCGCGGGTCGACCGCGCCGTCGCGCCGATGATGGCGGCCGAGGACTTCTCCTACATGCTCGGCCGGCGCCCCGGCGCCTACCTGTTCCTCGGCAACGGCGACAGCGCCGCGCTCCACCACCCGCACTACGATTTCTGCGACGCCGCCGCCCCGCTCGGCGCCTCGCTCTGGGCACGGCTGATCGAGACGGGGCTGCCGCTGGCGGGATGAGACGTGGACGCGCAAGCGTCTCCGGGTCGCGGCTGTCGACGCGGGAAGACGAGAGCGCCGCCATTGCTCGATCATCGCGGTCGCGGCGACCGTCGCCGACACGCGCGCTGGTGGAAACCTCGGCGCGCAGGCGCGTGCAGCCTCGTGATCACGCGGCGTAAGGATGTCGGGCATGCGGCAAGCCTGCATCGCGGGCGTCGTCCAGGTTCGCGAGCGGACCGTCGACCGCTACGGCCATCCGGTCGGCGACGAGACTTGACGCTGTTCGCCGAGACCGTACGCGAGGGGACGGGGTCCGATGCGCTCCTCGTCCGTCCCGGCGGCGAGGCGTTCGCCGCGCTCCTGCCCGGCTGCGACCGGCAGCCGGCGCTCAGCCGCGACGCGGCGATCGCGCGCCGGTTCGCTTCGGCGCCGGCGGGGGCGGACGGCCTCGCGATCCACGCCACCGTCAGCGGCGGGCTCGCGGCCCCGGAGGGCCGCGGTCTCGCCGAGAGGCTCGCGAGCGCCGACGGCGCGCTGTACCGGGCAAAAGTCCTCGGTGGGAACCGCATCGAGGCCGCCGGCCCGGAGGCGCTGGCCGCCGCGGCCTAGCGGCCCGGCTCCGGCCCGCGACGAGCCCGGCAGGCGAGCCGACGACGACGTGGGCCATCTTCCCCCACGAAGATCCCGCGTGTCACGCCGCCGGGTAGCGCTCCTTGAGCAGCGCGTAGACCAGGCGCGCGGTCTGCACCTCACCGCCCTCCGGCCGGCCGGGCTTGGCCGAGGGGTTCCAGCCGTAGAGGTCGAGGTGGACGTGGCGCTTGGTGCTCGGGGCGAAGCGGCGCAGGAACAGCGCGGCGGTGATCGCCCCGGCGAAGGGGCCGCCGGAGACATTGTTGAGGTCGGCCACCTTCGAGGCGAGCAGGCTCGCATAGGGCGCGTGCAGCGGCAGGCGCCAGACCGGATCGGCCGCGGCGCGGCCCGCCGCCTCGAACGCGGCGGCGAACGCGTCGTCCTCGGTGAAGAACGCCGGCAGGTCGGGGCCGAGCGCCACGCGGGCGGCGCCGGTGAGCGTCGCGAAGTCGATCAGCAGCTCGGGCGCGTCAGCATCGGCGAGCGCCAGCGCGTCGGCGAGGATCAGCCGGCCCTCGGCATCGGTGTTGCCGATCTCGACGGTGAGACCGGCGCGGCTGCGGATCACGTCGCCGGGGCGGAAAGCCTCGCCGGAGATCGCGTTCTCCACAGCCGGGATGAGCAGGCGCAGCCGCAGGCGCAGGCCGGCGCCCATCGCCATGTCGGCGGCGGCGAGGGCTGCGGCTGCGCCGCCCATATCCTTCTTCATCAGCAGCATGCCGGCCGACGGCTTGATGTCGAGGCCGCCGGTGTCGAAGGCGACGCCCTTGCCGACCAGCGTCACCCGCGGCGCGTCGGCCGGCCCCCAGGTGAGGTCGATCAGCCGGGGCGGCCGGGTCGAGGCGGCGCCGACCGCATGGACCAGCGGGAAATCGCGCTCGAGCTCGGCGCCGGCGATCACCGTGATCGTCGCCCCGTGCCGCTCGGCCAGCGCACGCGCCGCCGCCTCGATCTCGGCCGGGCCGAGGTCGTTGGCCGGCGTGTTGACGAGGTCGCGCCCGAGCGCGACCGCGGCGGCGATGCGATCGGTGTCGGCGGCGTCGATTCCCTCCGGCGCGACGAGGCGGGGGCGCTCCGGCCCGGCGGGGCGGTAGCGCGAGAAGCGATAGGATCCGAGCAGCCAGGCGAGCGCCGCCTCGGCCGGCGCCTCGGCATCCGCGAAGGCGTAGGTGCCGGGCGGCAGCAGGCCGGGGAGCTTGCCGGCGAGAAGCCGATCGTGGCCGGCCGCGTCGGTCTCGCCGAGGCCGAACAGCACGCGGGCGAGCGTCCCGTCGGCGGCGGGCAGCAACGCCACCTGCCCGGGCTTGGCCGCGAAGCCGATCGCCCCCGCATAGGTCCGCTGCGCGGCGTCGAGGCCGGCTTCGATCCTCGGCCACCCGTCCTTCGCGACCAGGGAGATCGGGATGCCGGAGGTTCCGGCCGGCAACAGGGGCGGAAGGGACGGTGCGGTGTCTGTCATGCGGTCCTGGCCGGGCCGGGCGCTTAACCCCGGGTTAGGGTTAACGCTCTATCACCGTCCCGTCCGGCACGGGAAGAACCTCCTGCCGGACCTCGACGGAGCATTCCATGATCGCGGCCCTCCGGCCGAATACGGCCCCGTTCGCCCGGGGTTCGGCCCCCCGCCTGGTCGCCGCCTGCCTGGTTACCCTCGTGGCCGCCGGGTGCCAGTCGCGCTCGCCCGAGACCACCGGCTCGATCGACGCCCCGCGCATCGCGGCCGGGCAGGTCGAGTCGCTCGCCGAATCCTACGCCGCCAACCCGAACGATCTCGGCATCGCGATGCGCTACGCGCAGGCGCTTCGGGCCACCGACCAGCGTGCCCAGGCGAGCGCGGTGCTGCAGCAGGCCGCCCTGCGGAACCCGCGCAACACGGCGGTGCTCGGCGCCTACGGCAAGTCCCTGGTCGAGGTCGGGCGGCTGCAGGAGGCGCAGGACGTGCTGCAGAACGCCCATTCCCCGGCGCAGCCCGACTGGCGCATCCTGTCGGCGCAGGGCTCCGTCTCCGACCAGCTCGGCGATCACGCCCGCGCGCAGAGCTTCTACGAAGCGGCCCTCAAGATCCGCCCCGACGAGCCCTCCGTCCTGTCCAATCTCGGTTTGTCCTACGCGCTGGCGCGCCAGCTCGACCGCGCCGAGGAGACGATGCGCGTGGCGGTCTCGCGGCCCGGCGCCGACGCGCGGGTGCGCGGCAACCTCGCCCTGGTGCTCGGCCTGAAGGGCCGGTTCGACGAGGCCGAGGCGATCCTGCGGCGCGACCTGCCGCCCGCGGAGGTCGCCGCCAACCTCGCCTCGCTGCGCAGCCTCGCCGCCCAGTCGAGCCGCGCCGCGGCCGCCTCGGCCCGCAAGCCGGCCGATCGCGGCTAGAGCATCTTCAAGCGAGGTGGATCCCAGCTCGCGTGAAGACAATGCGATCTCTCGACAAGATAGAGCGTTTTTCGTGATCCGGGGATCACCAAAAATCCTCTAGGACGCGTCGTCCGGTCGGCGGTGCGCCCCGCGTTCGAGCGCCTTGAGCGCACCGCGGAAGGTGCGCACGTCCTGGTCGGTCAGGCTCATGCGGTGGAGCCGGTCGCGCATGTTGCGGGCGATGATCTCGCGCTTCTGCGGCGGGTAGAATCCGGCGCGCGCGAGCGTCGCCTCGAGGATGTCGAACAAGGAGAGCAGCGCCTCGCGGGTCGCCTGCGGCGCCCGGATCTCGCCGGTGAAGCGCGGCCGGGCGAGGCCCGCCGCGCGCCGCCACTCGTAGCCGACCAGCAGCACGGCCTGGGCGAGGTTGAGCGACGGGAATGCCTCGGCGACGGGAAAGGTGACGATGGCATCGGCCAGCGAGACCTCGTCGTTCAGGAGCCCGACGCGCTCGCGGCCGAACATCACCCCGACCTTCTCGGCGTTCGCGCCGCGCTCGGCCGCCTCCGTCATCGCGGCGTCGGGCAGCAGCACGCGCTTCATCTGCCCGCGCTCCCGCGCGGTGGTCGCGAGCAGCATGGTGAGGTCGGCGACGGCGTCTGGAAGCGTCGCGAAGACCTTGGCGGCGTCGAGCACGTGCGTCGCGCCGGAGGCGGCCTCGCGCGCGCCCTTCTTCGGCCAGCCGTTGCGCGGTGCAACGAGCCGCAGCTCCGACAGCCCGAAATTCGCCATGGCGCGGGCGGTCATGCCGATGTTCTCGGCCAGCTGCGGTTCGACGAGGATGACGACGGGGGCGCTCATGCGCGGCGCTCTCGCATGGACGTCCGCCGTGCGGAAGGGCCGCCGGCCGGACCGGAGGGTCTCGGCCGCAAGGATCAGATCTTCCCGTCGAGGCCCATCTGATAATACTTGTGCACGATCTTGTCCTGGTTCTCCAGCAGCCAGTCGATCGAGGGCTCGTTGGTCATCGCCTTGCGGATCGCCTCCGTCATGCCGCGGCGCTGGATGTCGAACAACGCCTTGTGGTCGACGGTCTCGGCCTGGATCACGCCGGGGCTGAGCCAGACCGAGCAGATGATGCCGAGGTCGTTGGCCTTCTCCTTGGGGATGTAGCCGGCGCGGACCGCGTCGAGCACGCCGTTGGCGATGGCGAATTGCACCGTGCCCATCAGGATCGAGGTGTACTTCGATTCCGTGACGCTGACCTTGGAGACGCACAGCGTCACCGGCCGCACCATGATGTCGGTGTTCAGCAGCGCGAAGACGCGGGAATGGCCGACGACCTGGTCGCCGGTCAGCGTGGCCAGCGCGGTGCCGACCGGCCCGTCGAGCTCGCCGATGATCACCTCCGGCTCGGATGCGGTGTTCGGCGGCCCGCCGGCGACCAGCGCCTCGCCGGCCCGCAGGATGATGCGCTCGCTCATGGTTGCTCCTCACGCGTGATGGATGCGCGCTGATCCCAGCCGGACGGCCGGATGTCCACCCCTAAGCGCCGCACGGCCGAGCTTGCATGACAGCCCCGGCGGCCTGTCCGCGCCCCCGGCTTTCGCCCGGGAAACGCCCGCGCTATGACCCGCCCCGCGGCCGCACGGCATTTGCATGGGGCCCGCCCGGATTACCACGGAAGGCAGCGGCTCATGGACAAGATCAAGGTGGCGAAGCCCGTCGTCGAGCTCGACGGCGACGAGATGACCCGGATCATCTGGTCCGAGATCAAGAACAAGCTGATCCACCCCTATCTCGACCTGGACCTCGACTATTACGACCTCGGCGTCGAACATCGCGATGCCACGAACGACAAGGTGACGGTCGACGCGGCCGAGGCGATCAAGCGCCACGGCGTCGGCGTGAAGTGCGCCACCATCACCCCCGACGAGCAGCGCGTCGAGGAGTTCAAGCTCAAGGAGATGTGGCGCTCGCCCAACGGCACGATCCGCAACATTCTCGGCGGCGTCATCTTCCGCGAGCCGATCATCTGCAAGAACGTGCCCCGCCTCGTGCCGGGCTGGACCCAGCCCTTCGTCATCGGCCGCCACGCCTACGGCGACCAGTACCGCGCCACCGACTTCAAGGTGCCGGGCAAGGGCCGCCTGACGATCAAGTTCGAGGGCGACGACGGCACCGTGATCGAGAAGGAGGTGTTCAAGTTCCCGGCCGCCGGCGTCGCGATGTCGATGTACAACCTCGACGACTCGATCCGCGACTTCGCCCGCGCCTCGCTGAACTACGGCCTCGCGCGCAAGTACCCGGTCTACCTGTCGACCAAGAACACCATCCTCAAGGCCTATGACGGCCGCTTCAAGGACCTGTTCCAGGAGGTGTTCGACGCCGAGTTCAAGGGCAAGTTCCAGGCGCTCGGCATCACCTACGAGCACCGGCTGATCGACGACATGGTCGCCTCGTGCCTGAAGTGGTCCGGCGGCTACGTCTGGGCCTGCAAGAACTACGACGGCGACGTGCAGTCCGACACGGCGGCGCAGGGCTTCGGCTCGCTCGGCCTGATGACCTCGGTGCTGATGACGCCGGACGGCCAGACCGTCGAGGCCGAGGCCGCGCACGGCACGGTGACGCGCCACTACCGCGAGCACCAGAAGGGCAAGGAGACCTCGACCAACTCTATCGCCTCGATCTTCGCCTGGACCCGCGGCCTCGCCCACCGGGCCAAGCTCGACGGCAACGCCGAGCTCGCCAAGTTCGCGACGACGATCGAGACCGTCTGCGTCGACACCGTCGAGGCGGGCTACATGACCAAGGATCTCGCCCTTCTGGTCGGGCCCGAGCAGAAGTGGCTCTCCACCACCGGCTTCCTCGACAAGGTCGACGAGAACCTCAAGGCGGCGATGGCGGCCTGAGGCCCTATCGTGCCGGGCGGACGGCTCCGCCCGGCATGTCGCGCAACCGATCCGGGAAGCGGCCATCGCGCAGGAAGGCGAGGGCCGCTTCCGCCACGTCGGGATGGTTCATCAGTATTCCTTACCAAGCGACGCAGCGATGGTCGCACTCGGTCCTCGGCGCCGGCATCCTCGCCGGCTTCCCGGTGGTCGACATCAAGGTCGAGCTGATCGACGGCGCCTACAACGACGTCGACTCCTCGGCGCTGGCCTTCGAGATCGCGTCCCGGGCGGCGCTGCGCGAGGCCCTGCAGAAGAGCGGCTCCGTGCTGCTCGAGCCGGTGATGAAGGTCGAGGTCGTCTCGCCGGAGGAGTATACCGGCTCGGCGATCTCAACTCCCGCCGCGGCCAGATCCAGGGCCAGGACATGCGCGGCAACGCGAACGTCATCAACGCCATGGTGCCGCTCTCTGGCATGATCGGATATGATCGACGGCTGCACTCGCTGGCTGGCGGTCGCGCTACGGTGGCCATGAGCTTCAGTCACTATGCTCCGGCATCATCGCCTGGTTGGGCTATCCCCTCCGGCGGCGCCAGCGATGGCGTTGCGAGCATAAGGCTCAATTCGAGCGGCGCACGGCGATTGCGCCCTCGTCATGACGATAATGGTCGGTGCTGATGCCGCCCGACAGCCAGACCGTCGGTCGGGGCCGACGCCGAACACGGCACCGTGACGCTTCTCCACTGCGAGCACCGGAAGGGCGAGAAGGCCTCGGCCAACGCGATCACCTCGGATCTTCGCTTGGACGGGAACCGTCGCGTACCGGGACAAGCTGGACGGCGAAGCGGCGATGGCGCTTACCGTGCCGGGCCAATGACGTCGTCCGGCAGATCATGCAGATGGTCCGGGAAGCGGCCGTCCCTCAGGAAGGCGCCCGTCGCCTCGAACACGTCCGGATGGTTCATCAGCAGCGTATGCGCGGCATCCACGACAATCCAGTCGTGCGGTCCGGCGATGCGCGTGCGGGCGAGACCGACCAAGCCGTCGTGCGGGCCAGCAATGACACGTCCCGTGAACGGCAACCAAGCCCGCGTGCCGGCGATGATCCCGATTGAACAGGGTGGGATCGGCAGCTTGTCGGGCACGCCTGATCTCAGGTCGGCGAGTGCCGGACCAAGCATCGCCCGCGCGAGACGATACTGGAACAGGTGATCGGCCACTTCGCTGCCTCTGTTCGGCGGCGCCAACATCACGATAGCCCGAGAGTCATTCGGATCCGTCGCGAGGCAGCGCGCCACGAGTCCGCCCATCGAGTGGGTGACGAACGCGATGGCTCGACCGGTACGCTGCCGGAAAGCCTCGACCACAGGCTCGAGGCCCGTCGCACACGCATGAACCCCGCGGCTCTGCGAGGGATAGCCCGGGATGAGCGTTTGATGGCCCAGCGCTTCGAGGCGCCGCGCCAGCCGGGCCATGCTCCTCGGCGTCCGCCCAAGCCCGTGAAGCAGCACGATGGGGGTCAGTGACGACATCGCATCGCCTCGATCACCGCTCCTCGATTGCCAACCCGAATTGAATGCGGCGCCGGACCGGCTCGTGCGCGGATGACAGGCATACCCCGCCCGGCCCTCGATTCTGCGCCCGAGAGCGTTTAACGCGGCGTCAAACGACGCGCGAACGCTCGAGGCTCCCCGATGATCTCCTCCCCCCTGATGACCGTGATGGTCGATGCCGTGCGCAAGGCCTCGCGGGGGCTGCGGCGCGACTACGGCGAGATCGAGAACCTTCAGGTCTCGCGAAAAGGCCCCGGCGACTTCGTCTCGGCGGCCGACCGCAAGGCCGAGGAGGTGCTGCGCGACGCGCTGACGAAGGCGCGGCCGGGCTACGGCATGGTTCTGGAGGAATCCGGCATCGTCGAGGGCACCGACAAGAGCCACGTCTGGCACGTCGATCCGCTCGACGGCACCTCGAACTTCCTGCACGGCATCCCGCACTTCGCGATCTCGGTCGGGCTCGAGCGCGAGGGCCAGGTGGTCGCCGGCGTGATCTACGATCCGGTCAAGGACGAGCTGTTCGTGGCCGAGCGCGGCAAGGGCGCCTACCTCAACAACCGGCGCCTGCGCGTCTCGGGCCGGGTCGACATGGCCGACGCGCTGAGCGCCTACGGCACGCCCTATCTCGGCCGCGGCAACCATCCCCGCCTGCTGCGCGAGGTCGCCGCGGTGATGGCGGTCTCCGGCGGCACCCGCCGGATGGGCTCGGCGGCCCTCGACCTCGCCTACGTCGCCTGCGGCCGCCTCGACCTGTACTGGGAGCGCGACCTGCAGACTTGGGACATCGCCGCCGGCATCATCCTGGTGCGCGAGGCCGGCGGCTTCGTCACCTCGGCCGACGGCGCCTCGGAGCCCCTCGCCGCGAAGTCGGTGGCCTGCGGCAACGAGGGCCTGCACCGGGAGCTCGTCGCGATCCTGCGCAAGGTCAACGGCTGAGCGCCGAACTGGCCAGGGTGCGCGCCATCTGCTCTAAGCCGTCGATCACCACGAGGAAGGCCCGCCCGGCATGGAACGCCGCCACATCGCCCTGAAGGAATCGATCCGCTCGATCCCCGACTATCCGAAGCCCGGCATCGTGTTCCGGGACATCACCACGCTGCTCAGCGACCCGCGCGCCTTCCGCCGGGCGGTGGACGCGCTGGTGCATCCGTTCGCGGGCGGGCGGATCGATCAGGTCGCCGGCATCGAGGCGCGCGGCTTCATCCTCGGCGGGGCGGTCGCGCACCAGCTCTCGGCGGGCTTCGTGCCGGTGCGCAAGAAGGGCAAGCTGCCCCACAAGACGGTGTCGATCGCCTACACCCTCGAATACGGCACCGACGAGCTGGAGATCCACGTCGACGCGATCAAGCCGGGCGACCGGGTGCTGCTCGTGGACGACCTGATCGCCACCGGCGGGACCGCGACCGCGGCGGTGAACCTGCTCCGCCAGATCGGGGCCGAGGTGGTGGCCGCCTGCTTCGTGATCGACCTGCCCGAGATCGGCGGTGCGCAGAAGCTGCGCGACCTCGACGTGCCCGTGCGGACCCTGATGGAATTCGAGGGCCACTGACGCGCGCGGCGGCATCGGATGCCCGCCAAAACGTTGACTCGGTAAATCCCATCCGCCATAAGCCGCGCAGTCGCGATGGCGCTCCGTTCGGGCGCCGTCCGCACGTGCATTCACAATTCAAAGACGCGTGAAGGTCGGGTGCGGCGTCAGCCGCCCGCGAGCGCGCCTCGACCTTTGGAGGCTTGAAGAGCCATGAAAAGAACCTACCAGCCGAGCCGCCTCGTCCGGAAGCGCCGTCACGGTTTCCGCGCCCGCATGGCGACCGCCGGCGGCCGCAAGGTCATCGCCCGTCGTCGCGCGCACGGCCGCAAGAAGCTCTCGGCCTGAGCGTGACCGTCGCGCCGCCCATCGCGGCGCGGAGGGTGCCCGAGGCGTGAGCGAGGCCGAGCTTCCCATGCCTATGACCGACTTGCCTGCGACCGACTTGCCGACGACGGATCGCGCGGCGATCGCGCGGCTGAGGCGGCGGCCGGACTTCCTGGCGGCGGCCGACGGGCGCCGCTTCCACACCGAGCGCCTGACGGCGCAGGGCCGCGTGCGCGAGGCGTGCGAGACCCGGGACGGCGAATCGATCGCCGGGCTCCATCTCGGCTTCACGATCACCAAGCGGGTCGGCCATGCCACCGAGCGCAACCGCATCCGCCGGCGCCTTCGCGCCGCGGTCGCCGAACTCGGGCCCGAGTTCGGCGCGGTCGCGGCCGACGTCGTGCTGATCGCCCGTCGCCCGGCGATCGACGCCGCGTTCGACACCCTCAAGGACGACCTGCGCCGGGCGATCCCCGCGGTGGCCAAGCCCCGCGGGCCGAGCGAGTGCGCCCGTCCGTTGCGCTCCGGCAAGCCGGGATCCGCGAAGGGCCGCGGCAAGGGGCCGGCGCCATCCCGGGAAGCGACGCCCCAAAGATCCGATCGCGCAGCGGCACCAGCCCGTGCGCCCTCAGCAACCTCGAACGCGTGCGACGGTGGCCCCGATGGGCAATGACAAGACGAATATGTTCGTGGCCATCGCCCTGTCGCTGGTCGTGCTGCTCGGGTGGAACTACTTCGTCGCCGCGCCGCGGGTCGAGCAGCAGCGCCAAGCCAACATCCAGAACCAGGCGGCCCAGCAGAGCCCCGGCGTGACGCCGGACGGCGTGCCCTCGCCGAGCCCGAAGGAGGGCGGCCCGGCCGCCCCCGTCGCCGGCACGCTGCCCAACGCCGCCACCGGCCCGATCGGCCGCACCGAGGCGCTCGCCCGCTCGCCGCGCATCAAGATCGAGACCCCGGCGCTGGCCGGGTCGATCGCGCTCAAGGGCGGCCGCATCGACGACATCGCGCTGAAGAACTACCACGAGACCGTGGACGACAAGAGCCCGGAGATCGTGCTGCTGTCGCCGGCCGGGACGGAAGCGCCGTACTACGCCGAGTTCGGCTGGGTCGGCGCCGCCGCGGGCCCGCTTCCGACCAACGACACCGTCTGGACCGCCGACGGCCAGACGCTCGGCGTGAACATGCCGGTGACGCTGTCGTGGGACAACGGCGCGGGGCTGGTGTTCAAGCGCATCCTCGCCGTCGACGACAAGTACATGTTCACGGTCCGCGACGAGGTCGAGAACAAGGGCGCGAACGCCGTCACGCTCTATCCCTACAGCCTCGTCTCGCGCTGGGGTAAGCCGCACACCCAGGGCTACTACGTGCTGCACGAGGGTATGATCGGCGTGCTCGGCGGCGACGGCCTGCAGGAATACACCTACGACCACCTCGCCAAGGAGCCGGCCTACGGCGGGGCCGCCACCAAGGGCAAGGCCTGGGCGAACGTCACCGGCGGCTTCGTCGGCATCACCGACAAGTACTGGGCCGCGGCCGCGATCCCCGACCAGACGATGTCCTATACCGGCGCGTTCACCGAGCGCACCGACGGCGCGACCAAGATCTACCAGGCGAGCGTGCGCGGCGACGGCCGCAGCATCGAGCCGGGCGCCACCGCCTCGACCACCCAGCGCCTGTTCGCCGGCGCCAAGGAGGTCAACACGATCAACGGCTACGAGAAGAACCTCGGCATCAAGCAGTTCGACCTGATGATCGACTGGGGCTGGTTCCACTTCATCACCAAGCCGATGTTCCGGGCGCTGGACTTCTTCTTCCACCTCTTCGGCAATTTCGGCGTCGCGATCCTGGTCGTGACCTTCTGCCTCAAGCTGCTGTTCCTGCCGATCGCCAACCGCTCCTACGTCTCCATGGCCAAGATGAAGGCCGTGCAGCCCGAGATGACCTCCATCCGGGAGCGGTACAAAGACGATAAGATGAAGCAGCAACAGGCGATGATGGAGCTGTACAAGAAGGAGAAGATCAACCCCGTCGCCGGCTGCTGGCCGGTGCTGGTGCAGATCCCGGTCTTCTTTGCGCTGTACAAAGTCCTGTTCATCACCATCGAGATGCGTCACGCGCCGTTCTTCGGCTGGATCCAGGACCTCGCCGCGCCCGATCCGACCAGCATCGTCAACCTGTTCGGCCTGCTGCCGTTCGCGGCGCCGGACTTCGTCCATCTCGGCATCTGGCCGATCATCATGGGCGTGACGATGTTCGTGCAGATGAAGATGAACCCCGCCCCGCCGGACCCGGTGCAGGCGCAGATCTTCACCTTCATGCCGATCGTGTTCACCTTCATGCTCGGCTCGTTCCCGGCCGGCCTGGTGATCTACTGGGCCTGGAACAACACTCTCTCGGTAACGCAGCAATACGTCATCATGCGCCGCAACGGCGTGAAGGTGGAGTTGTGGGACAACCTGCGGAACACGTTCAAGCGCGGCGGCAAGACCGCGCCTGCGAAGAGCTGACGTGACACAGCAGGAGCAGGAAGATGCGGCGCTCGCCGAGAGCGGCCGCCTGCTGTTCGCGGGTGCGGCCGACTTCGTCGCGGCGGCGCCCTCGCTCGGGACGCTGCCGGCGATGGACGGCGTCGAGATCGCCTTCGCCGGCCGCTCGAACGTCGGCAAGTCGAGCCTCGTCAACGCGCTGACCGGGCGCAACACGCTGGCCCGCACCTCGCACACGCCGGGGCGGACCCAGCAGCTCAACTTCTTCCGGATCGGCGAGCGCCTGACGCTGGTCGACATGCCGGGCTACGGCTACGCCGCGGTCGGCAAGGAGAAGGTCGAGGCCTGGACCGACCTGATCCACGCCTACCTCAAGGGCCGCGCCAACCTCGCGCGGGTCTTCATGCTGATCGATTCCCGCCATGGGCTGAAGAGCATCGACACCGACGTGCTCGACGGGCTCGACAAGGCCGCCGTGAGCTACCAGATCGTGCTGACCAAGGGCGACGCCCTGAAGAAGCCCGAGATCGACGCGCGCATCGCCGGCATCCAGGCCGCGCTCGCCCGGCGTCCGGCGGCCTATCCGCAGATCCTGCTGACCTCAAGCCGCGACGACCGCGGCGTGCCCGAGCTGCGCGCCGCCGTGGCCCGGCTGATGGCCGAGCGCGGCGCCTGATGCTTGCCGTCAGGGATCGTGCCCTCGTCGCCCTGGCGTGCCTCGCCGGCGGGCTCGGCGTCGCGGCCAGCGCCGCGGCCGCCCACATCCCGGGGGCGGACAGCCTCAAGACCGCGGCGCAGTTCCTGCTGTTCCATGCCCCCGCGATCCTGGCCCTCGCCGGACTCGCCGCCGCCGGCCTGACCCATGCGATCGCCACCCGGATCGCCGCCTGGGCGCTTGTGCTGGGCCTCGCGCTGTTCTCCGGTGACCTCGCGCTTCGCGCGCTTGCTGGGCAGCCGCTGTTTCCGATGGCCGCGCCGTCGGGCGGCATCCTGTTGATGGCGGGCTGGACCCTGGGGGCGATCGCGGCGTTCATCCCGGCCAGGCGTTGAGCCCCTGCCGGGACAGGCGCGGCTTCGACGACCGCTCTCTACGCCAACGGTGACGACGAGGCCCGATGTCGGGATCCGAGAAACAGAAGATGCTCGCGGGCGAGCTCTACCGCGCGGGCGATCCCGAGCTTCGACGGGATGCCGCCGCCAACATGGTATGGCTCGCGCACTACAACACCACGCTGGCGCTGCCGTCGGCCGAGCGGCACGCGCTGCTGGCCGCCCATCTCGGCGGCGTCGGCCCGAAGGCGGTGATCCGGCCGCCATTCCATTGCGACTACGGCTACAACATCACGCTCGGCCCGGAGGCGTTCCTCAACTTCGGCTGCGTGATCCTCGACGTGGTCGCGGTGACGATCGGTGCGTGCACGCAGATCGGGCCGGGCGTCCAGATCCTCACCGCGGACCACCCGCGCGATCCCGAGGCGCGCCGGTCCGGCCTCGAGTTCGGTCGCCCGATCGCGATCGGCGCCAACGTCTGGATCGGCGGGGCCGCCCTGATCCTGCCGGGCGTGACGGTGGGCGACGACGCGATCATCGGTGCCGGCGCCGTCGTGACGCGGGACGTGCCGGCCGGCGCGACGGCGGTCGGCAACCCGGCGCGGGTCGTGACTCTCCGATGATCGGGGGTTTGGGACGACTCGGCCGATCGCTTCGCATGGCGCAGGTCGGAGCCGGTCAGTCCGCCCGGACCTGCAAAAACCTCAGCGCCGGCCCCTGCGCATCCGAGAACACGCCCGCGGTCAACGCTCCGCCATAGACGGCGCCCGTGTCGAGGTTGGTCCGGAACGGGCGAACCTCCGGGTTGCCGCCGGTCTGCGGCGTGTGGCCGTGGACGACGTGGCGGCCGAAATCGTGATCCTCGGCGAGGAACGGCTCGCGGATCCAGAGGCGGTCCTGCACCTCGGCGGTCTCCGGGTCGGACCCCGGCCTGAAGCCGGCATGGACGAACCAGCGGCGGGCATCCGCGTGGACGGTCTGCAGCCCTTCGATCCAGTCGAGCACGTCGCCGGGGATCGCGGCCGCCTCGTCCACGCCGAACGAGGCCAGCGTCTCCGCGCCGCCGTTGCGCAGCCACAGCGCGTCGGCCCCCGGGGTCGTCAGTGCGGAGAGCAGCATCGCCTCGTGGTTGCCCATCAGGCAGGCGACGCGCCCGGGATCGCTCCAGTGCAGGCGGCTGACCGTCTGCAGCACCCGCGCGCTGTCCGGGCCACGGTCGATGTAGTCGCCCAGGAAGACGAGGCGATAGGGCTCGCCCGCCGCATGGGCCTCGATGCGGGCGAGCAGGGCGTCGAGCAGGTCGGCGCAGCCGTGGATGTCGCCGATGGCGTAGGTCAGCATGTCAGCCGGATCGTTCCGTCGGTAGAAGGCCAGAAGCGCCGCGGACGGCGCGCGCGTCGCCGACGGCCAGAATGCACGGTTTGCCGCCCCGCACCACTCCGCCTGCCGGCGTCGCATTTCTCTCTACGCTGAGATCGCGGATGCCACGAAGCTCCCGATGTCATGGGCTTTCCAATAATCATGATGTCGTGCGAAGTGATTGCGGTTTCGATTCGGAGACTCAAGATGAAACGCGTAATTGCATTTCTTCTGGCGACTTTTTACCTTGGCGTGTCTTCACATATCGCCTACGCACAATTCCTGACTGACCAGGAGCGCGTCGTCACGTCCGGCCAGAGCCAGAAGATCGCTTGGCGCATTTACCTCGATCCGGCCTGCCACTCGATGGGCGCCGGGTCGCTCGGCCTCATCGATCCGCCGCGGCTCGGCAGCGTCACGGTCCGTCAGGGCCGGGAATATCCGAGCTTCGGCTTCTACAATCCGCGATCGCTGTGCAACACGCGGAAGGTGCCGGCGACGCAGCTGATCTACAGCACCGCCCCGGGAACGGTCGGTGAGGACAGCTTCACGGTCGAGTACATCGGGCCGCTCGGCAATCCGTTGCGGCAGCGATACCACGTCGTCGTGCGCTGAGCGCAGCGTTTCACGAGAACTGCGGCGCACCGGTTCGAAACCGATGCGCCGCGCGAGGTCAGTTCAGCGTCACGTTGGCCGGCCGCCGCCGCGGCGCTGTCGCGGTGCCGGCGATGACGAGGCCGTCCGGCCCCACCGCCACCGGCACGCTCTCGCCGTCGTGGATCTTGCCCGACAGCAGCAGCTCCGCCAGCGGGTCCTGCACCGTCTTCTGGATCACCCGCTTCAACGGCCGCGCCCCGTAGGCCGGGTCGTAGCCGCGGTCGGCGAGCCAGGCGCGCGCCTCGGCGTCGACGTCGAGGACGATCTTGCGCTCCTCCAGCAGCTTCTGGAGGCGGACGAGCTGGATGTCGACGATGGCGCCCATCTCCGCCCGCTTGAGCCGGTGGAACAGGATGATCTCGTCGATCCGGTTCAGGAACTCCGGCCGGAAGTGGCTTCGCACCACGCCCATCACGTCGTCCCGCACCGCGTCGGTGTCCTCGCCCTCGCTCTGCGCCACCAGATACTCGGCCCCGAGGTTCGAGGTCATGATCAGCAGCGTGTTGCGGAAGTCGACCGTCCGCCCCTGCCCGTCGGTCAGGCGCCCGTCGTCGAGAACCTGCAGCAGGACGTTGAACACGTCCGGATGCGCCTTCTCGATCTCGTCGAACAGCACGACCTGATACGGCCGGCGCCGCACCGCCTCGGTCAGCGCGCCGCCCTCCTCGTAGCCGACATAGCCGGGGGGCGCGCCGATCAGCCGGGCCACGGAGTGCTTCTCCATGTATTCCGACATGTCGATGCGCACCAACGCGGTGTCGTCATCGAACAGGAAGCTGGCGAGCGCCTTTGTCAGCTCGGTCTTGCCGACGCCGGTCGGCCCGAGGAACATGAACGAGCCGATCGGCCGGTTCGGGTCCTGCAGGCCGGCGCGCGCGCGGCGCACCGCGGTCGAGACCGCTTCCACCGCTTCGCGCTGGCCGACGACGCGCCTGCCGATCGCGTCCTCCATCGCGAGCAGCTTGTCGCGCTCGCCCTCCAGCATCTTGTCCACCGGCACGCCGGTCCAGCGCGAGACCACGCCCGCGATGTGGGCCGGCGTCACCGCCTCCTCGACCATGCCGTCGCGCGCGACCGCGCTCTCGGCCGCGGCCTCGATCTCGGCGAGCCGCTTCTCCAGCCCCGGGATCACGCCGTAGGCAAGCTCGCCCGCGCGCTGGTACTGACCCTGGCGCTGGGCGGAGGCCAGCTCGTTGCGCGCCTCGTCGAGCTTCTTCTTGAGCTCGGCGGCGGCGCCGAGCTTGTCCTTCTCCGCCTTCCAGCGCGAGGTAATGGTGGCGGACTGCTCCTCGAGGTCGGCAAGCTCCTTCTCGAGCCGGGCCAGACGGTCGCGGGAGGCCGAATCGGTTTCCTTCTTCAGCGCCTCGCCCTCGATCTTCAGGCGCACGATCTCGCGGTCGAGGTTGTCCAGCTCCTCGGGCTTCGAATCGACCTGCATGCGCAGGCGCGAGCCGGCCTCGTCCATGAGGTCGATCGCCTTGTCGGGCAGGAAGCGGTCGGTGATGTAGCGGTTCGACAGCGTCGCGGCCGCGACCAAGGCGGAATCCTGGATGCGGACGCCGTGGTGCTGCTCGTACTTCTCCTTGATCCCGCGCAGGATCGAGACCGTATCTTCCACGGTGGGCTCCGAGACGAAGACCGGCTGGAAGCGGCGGGCCAGCGCGGCGTCCTTCTCGACATGCTTGCGGTACTCGTCGAGCGTGGTCGCCCCGACGCAGTGCAGCTCGCCGCGGGCCAGCGCCGGCTTCAGCAGGTTCGAGGCGTCCATCGCCCCGTCGGCCTTTCCGGCGCCGACCAGGGTATGCATCTCGTCGATGAACAGGATGATGCCGCCCGCGGCCGCGGTGACCTCGGAAAGCACGGCCTTCAGCCGCTCCTCGAACTCGCCGCGGAACTTCGCCCCGGCGATGAGCGCGCCGAGGTCGAGGGCGAGAAGGCTCTTCTCCTTCAGGCTCTCGGGCACGTCGCCGTTGACGATGCGCAGGGCCAGCCCCTCGACGATCGCCGTCTTGCCGACGCCGGGCTCGCCGATGAGGACCGGATTGTTCTTGGTGCGCCGGGACAGGACCTGGATCGTGCGGCGGATCTCCTCGTCGCGGCCGATCACCGGGTCGAGCTTGCCCTCGCGCGCGGCTTCGGTGAGGTCGCGGGCGTACTTCTTCAGGGCGTCGTAGGCGTTCTCGGCCGAAGCGTTGTCGGCCGTCCGGCCCTTGCGCAGGGCGTTGATCGCGCCGTTGAGCGAAGCCGGCGTCACGCCGGCGGAGACGAGCGCCTTGCCGGCCTCGGTGTCCTTCTCGACGGCGAGCGCGAGCAGGAGGCGCTCCACGGTGACGTAGGAATCGCCGGCCTTCTCGGCAGCCTTCTCGGCGGTGTCGAACAGGCGCATCAGGTCGCGGGTCGCCTGCGGCTGGCTCGCGTTGCCCGAGACCTTCGGCTGCTTGGCGAGCCACGCCTCGATCTGCGCCAGGGCGACGCGCGACTGGCCGCCGGCCCGGTCGATCAGGCCTGCGCACAGGCCCTCGGGATCGTCGAGCAGCACCTTGAGCAGGTGGCCCGGCTGCAATTGGGGATGGCCCTCGCGCATCGCGAGGTTCTGCGCAGCCTGGACGAAGCCGCGGGCGCGCTCGGTGTATTTTTCGAAGTTCATGCGTTCTTGTTTCCTACCGCTTCGGCCTCCGCCGCCCTGGAAGGCGCGGTGTTGGCCCGAGACGTCGCCTCCCGACGAGGAACCGCCGCGGAAGGCCCCGGCGCCGATGGCCGCCGGTACCGAGGATGTGGTGTTGCAATTGCGCACCACAAGAGGGGGCAGACCCCTTGCATCGATGTGAAGATCCGGGTCACGGTGCCGGCATGACCGCGACGCTCTCCGCCCTCTACCGCTACCCCGTGAAGGGGTGCAGCCCCGAGCCGCTGGAACGGGCGGACCTCGAGACGTCGGGCTACTTCCCGGGCGATCGGCTCTACGCGGTCGAGAACGGCGATTCGGGCTTCGATCCGAACGCACCGCGTCATCAGCCCAAGACGAAGTACCTGATGCTGATGCGCGACGAGGCGCTGACGCGCCTGCGCACCCGCTACGACGACGCCACCGCGACGCTCACCGTCGAGGCCGAAGGCGAGACCGTCAAGGCCAAGCTCGACACCGAAGAGGGCCGGGCGACGCTTGAGGACCTGTTGCGGCGCCTGCTGCCCCACGCCCTGCGCGGCGCGCCGCGGGTGCTGGCGGCGGCGGCGCAGACCGGATACCGCTTCACCGATTCCAGGATCGGCTTCGTCTCGCTGATCAACCTCGCCAGCGTGCGCGCGATCGAGGATTACGTCGGCGCGCCCGTCGATCCGCTGCGCTTTCGCAGCAACCTCTTCGTCGAGGGGCTCGCCCCCTGGGCCGAGTTGGAGATGGTCGGCCGCGTGCTCGAGGCGCCGAGCGGGCTGCGCCTCAAGTTGACCCAGCGCACCGTGCGCTGCGCGGCGACCAACGTCGACCCGGTCAGCGGCGTGCGCGACCTCGACATCCCCTGGGCGATCGATGCGCGTCTCGGCCACCGCGATTGCGGCGTCTATGCCGAGGTGATCGCCGGCGGGACCCTCGCGGTCGGCGACACCCTGACGGCGGTCGGCTGAGCCGCGCTCAGGACGCCCGGCGCACGACGACCACCGGGTCGGCTTCGGTACGCCGGTGCTCGCACGAGACCTTGAGGTAGCGATGGTCGCCGCCGGGGAGCCCGGCCGCGGCGGCCATGGTCTGGGCGTGCATGATGCACTCCATCGGCGTGCGCGCCGGCGAGACGATCACGTCGAGCGCGGTCTCGCGGGAGCAATCCTGGGCCAGCAGCGTCCCGGCGCAGACGAGGGCAACGGACAACAATTCGGACATGACGGACCCCGTGTTCGAGCGATCGACAGGTCCGCGGGGTGCTCAGGCGTTCGAGCCACCGCGTGTTTCTTGTCCGGGCGTTCCTCGTCGTGACGTTTCTCTTGATGACGCTGTGGGGTTTGCAGATGTCGTGCCAGCTCGGCGAGGCCAGCCGCACCTGTGATCTTGCTGCATCAGCCCCGCGCGGCGAGCCAGACCGGCTCGGGCTCGGGGATCGGCATCAGCGCCGCGACCGCGTCGAGATCGACGATGTAGTTGTCGGTCAGCAGACGCCACATCTCGGCCGGAGAGGCGGCCTCACCCTTCAGGCCATCGACCGCCCGCGCGAGCAGGCCGGTATGGGTGAGGGTGGGGCGGGTCAGGAGCGGGTCGGAATGGAGCATCGTCGGCGGTCCCTGGAAGACCTCGTCAACGTTGCAGGTTGTGGTTAAAGGACCGTAAAGCCGACAATCCTCGAATGCTCGGCACAGCGGATCGGCATCGCGTTCGCCGAGGTTCGGAAGCACTCTTCGTCACCGAAAACCGATCGCCCAATCCTAGACTTGTTGATCGACGATCTACAGTCGCTCGATTCAGATCGCGTTGCTTGTATCGATCACTGAAACGGAAAACGCCCGGGCTTCGAACCCGGGCGTCATCGGTCTCGATCGATCGGATCGTCAGCTGCGCTTGGCCAGGAGCTGCTCGATCAGCGAGCCGCCCTTCTCGATGGCGGCGAGCTCCTCGGCGACCGCGGTGACCGTCTCGCGGATCTGCTCGGGCGTGTGCTCCGAGGTCATGAAGAAGCGCAGGCGCGAGGCGCGCTCGGGCACGGCCGGGTGGATGATCGGCTGCACGTTGATCCCGCGCTTGTACAGCCGATCGGACAACGTCACCGACTTCAGCGAATCGCCGACGATCACCGGGATCACCGCGAGCCCCATGCTGGTCCCGGTATCGAGCCCGCGCTTCTTCGCGCAGGCGAGGAACAGGGCGCCGTTCTGGCGCAGGCGCTCGACCCGCTCCGGCTCGTCGTGCATCACCGCGAGCGCGGCCTCGGCGGCGGCCGCGAGCGGCGGGGACATGCCGACGCTGTAGACGAAGCCGCCGGCCGTGCACTTCAGGTACTCGATCAGCGTCGAGGCGCCGCAGATGTAGCCGCCGCAGGCCGAGAGCGTCTTCGAGAAGGTGCCCATCCAGATGTCGACCCGCTTCGGGTCGATGCCGGCATGCTCGAACAGCCCGGCGCCGGTGCGGCCGAGCACGCCGAGCCCGTGGGCGTCGTCGACCATCAGCCAGGCGTTGTAGCGCTCCTTGAGGGCGATGAAGCCGGCGAGGTCCGGCGCGTCGCCGTCCATGCTGTAGAGGCCCTCGATCACGATCAGGGCCCGGCGGTGCTCGTGCCGGGTCGCCTGAAGCAGGGTTTCGAGCGCGTCGAGGTCGTTGTGGGCGAAGGAGCGGCGCTGGGCGCCGGACAGCTGCGCGCCGGTGACGATGCTGTTGTGGATCAGGTTGTCGTGGAAGATCACGTCGCCCGGCTCGAGCAGCGCCCCGATCGTCGTGACGTTGGTGGCGTGCCCGCTCACCATCACCACGCAGGCCTCGGTCTGGTAATGCGCGGCCAGCGCCTTCTCCAGGCTGAGGTGGCCCGGCCGCTCGCCGGCCACGACGCGGCTCGCCGACGACGAGGTGCCGAACTCGGCGATCGCCGCGCGGGCGGCATCCGAGATGCGCGGGTGGCCGTTGAGGCCGAGGTAGTCATAGGACGAGAAGTTGACGAAGGACCGCCCGGCGATGCGGGTGGTCGCGCCGGCCTTGGTCTCGTGGACGTGGAAGAACGGGTTGTCGAGACCGATCAGCTCGGCGGCCGAGCGCTGCAGCCGCAGCTCGCGGTAGCCGGGCAGGCTCGCGAAATCCTGCACCGAGGGATCGCCGACCTTCTCCGGCGCGCGGAGCGCGGTCGGCCGGGGCGCGTTGCGTCCCAGCCGGTTCGTCACGAAGCCCGCGAGCGCGGCGCGCCCCCCATCCGGCCGTGGCGATTGCGTCATGACAGGATCTCTTTGCTCTCGAGGCTCTTCTTCTCGACGAGATCCTGGAACGGCTGGAGCACCGCCGCATCGACCTCGCTGCCGACGTGCCTCGAAGCGAGGCTCAGGGCGACCCCGGCGGCCTCGTCCATCGGCGCCGAAACCGCCTGAATTAAGGACTCCGACAGCTCGTTGACGGTCATCCCAGAGGACAGGCCCGCCGGCGGCGAATCGAGGCCGAAGCGCTCCTGCAGGCTGGCGCCGAGCTCGACGCCCATCAGCGAGTCGAGGCCGATCTCGGAGAGCTGGCGCACGCGGCTGATGTCGTCCTTCGGCAGGCGCAGGATGCGGGCGATGTCCTCGACGATCGCGTCGGACACGGTCTTGCGCACCGCGTCGATGTCGTGGCCCTTGAGCAGCGTGCCGATGCTGATCGCGGCGACAGCGCCGGCCTCCATCTGCTGGTCGGAGCCGAGGTCGTCGTAGCTCGGCGAGCGCATGGTCGCGAGGCGCTCGCGCGTCTTGCCCCAATGCATCGAGGCGATGGCGAGCACCGCGTCGTCGGGCGCCGAGCCCTGGGCGCCCAGCGCATCGGCCATGAGGTCGAGGCAGCGGCGGGCCTCCATCGGCGTCACGCCGACGCGGCCGGCGAGCCCTTCCATCACCGTCTTGTTGCGGGCGAGCATGCCGACGTCGCCGATCGCGCCCCAGGCGACGGCCAGCGCCGGCAGCCCCCGGCGGCGGCGCTGGCGGGCCAGCCCCTCCATGAAGCCGTTGGCCGCGACGTAGGCGCCCTGGCCGGGATTGCCGATGAAGGTCGTGGCCGAGGAGAACACCACGAAGTAGTCGAGCGCACGGTCGCGCGTCGCGGCGTCGAGGTTCTGGGCGCCGATCACCTTGGGGCCGATCACCGCGTCGAGCGCGGCGGCGTCCAGGTTGGCGATCAGGCCGTCCTGCAGCACGGCGGCCGCATGGATCACGCCGGCGAGCTTGCGGCCCGACGCCTCGATCCCGGCGAGCAATGCATCCACCGCGACGCGGTTGGTGATGTCGCACGGCGTGGCCGCGACCGTCACGCCGCGGGCGGTCAGGTCGGCGACGACGGCCTTGGCCTCGTCGGACTCGGCGCCCTTGCGGCCGACGAGGAGGAGGTTCTTCGCGCCGCGTTCGGCGAGCCAGCGGGCCGCCACGCCACCGAAGCCGCCGAGGCCGCCGGTGATCAGGTGGACGCCGTCGGTCGAGACCGTGAAGGGCGTGTTGCGGGCGGTGAGCACGCGGCCGGGCTTCGGTGGCGCGATCACGATCTTCCCGACGTGTCCCGATTGCTGCATCAGCCGGAACGCATCCGAGGTCTCGTCGGCGGTGAACGGCTGGTAGGGCAGGGGCTTGAGGCCGCCGTCGTTGAACAGGGCCATCACCTCGCGGAACATCCGTGCGCCGTCGTCGCCCTGGTGCTGCAGCACCTGGTCGAGGTCGACGCCGAAGTAGCTCAGGTTCCGCCGGAACGGACGCAGGCCGATATGGGTGTTGGCGACGTAGTCGCGCTTGCCCAGCTCGATGAACCGGCCGAACGGCTTCAGCGCGTTGAGCGAGCGCTCCATCGCCTCGCCGAACAGGCTGTTCAGGACCACGTCGACGCCGGTGCCGGTGAGCGCGCGGATATCGTCGACGAAGGCGAGCGAGCGCGAGTCGAGCACGTGCTCGGCGCCGAGCGCCTTCACCAGCGCACGCTTCTCGCGCGAGCCGGCGGTGGCGATGACGCGGGCGCCCTTGAGCTTGGCGATCTGCAGGGCGGCGAGGCCGACGCCGCCGGCACCGCCGTGGACCAGCACCCATTCGCCGCGGCGCAGCCGGGCGCAGGAGACCAGCCCGTAATAGGCGGTGAGGAAGGCGACCGGCACGGTCGCCGCCGCCATCGGATCGAGGCCGGCGGGCGAAGGCGCGACGACCAGCTCGGGCACGACGATGTGGGTCGAGAAGCCGGACTGCGCGAAGGCCACGACCGGATCGCCGACCTTGAAGGCCTGGACGCCGGCACCGACCGCGACGACGCGGCCGGCGCATTCGAGGCCGAGGCGGGGGCCGGCGAAGCCGTCCTCCAGGATCTCCTCGGGCAGCATCGAGAGCGCCCAGAGCACGTCGCGGAAGTTCAGGCCGGTCGCCTCGACGGCGATCTCGACCTCGCCGGCACCCGGCGCGCGGCGGATCGCCGGCCCCCAGACCATCTCGTTGAGGCCGCCGGTGTTGCTGCGCTCCAGGCGGGCGGCCTCGGCCGGCACCGCCTCGGGATCGATCCGCCGGAGCGTGTGACCGGGACGGAAGCGGATCACCCGGGTGCGGTCGTCGTCCAGGACGATCTCGGTCTCTTGCGTGCCCGAGAGGATCAGGTCGCGCAGGCGCTCGGCCGCGCGCTTCGAGCCGATCTCGGGGGCGAGGTCGATGCGGCGCACGTCGAGCGTCGCGATCTCGTTGGCCAGCGTGCGCGAGAACGCCCAGACCCCGGCCTCGACGGACGCGGCCTGCCCGCCGCCGTCGCGGGTCGCGCCGGGCGAGACCACCCAGAGCTTGGTCTGGCGCGCGCCGAGATGCTCGGTGCAGCGCTTCAGGCTAAGGCAGCGTTCGCGCAACCGCGCCGCGGCATCGCCGCCGCGGGTGAAGGCGCCGGCCAGGAACACCACCGTGTCCGGGGTCTCGCGCTCCAGCTCCAGCAGCGAGGCCTCGGAGTCGAGGATGATCGAGACGTGCACGCCGGCGGCGACGAGCAGGGTCGCGAGCGACGAGGCGGTCTCGGCGGCGAACTCGTCGTCCGAGCCGATGACGAAGGCGAAGGTCTGCGCGGCGGCCTTGCCGGGCCGGGGCGGCGCTTCGGCGACGAGCAGGAGGTCGTCGCCGTTGACCGAGGCGGCGCGGTCGACCGCGACGCTGACGAGGCCGGTGGCGCTGAGGGTGCGCTGCCAGCCCGGGATGTCGTCGAGGCGGCCGACCGGCATGTCGCCGAGCCCGGCCTCGAACCAGCCGGGGATCAGGCCGAAGACGAGGTCGCGGAACAGCGAGGCGCCGGGCTCGACCGCGAGCAGCAGGCCGCCGGTGGCGAGCGCGTTGGCCAGCCGCTGCGGCAGGTCGCGTTCGCCGCGATGCAACGCGCCGCTGGCTAGGATCAGGTCGAAGCCGGCCGCCGGAAGGTCCTCGGCGGCCTCGATCACCGCGACGCCGCGGGGGAGGGCGAGGCGGGCGCGCTCCGCAAGGCGCCGGTCGGTGTCGAACACCGTGAGGCGCGCCTCGGCGGATTCGGCGAAGGCCGCGACCTGGGCGGACAACGGCCCGAAGCCGACCTGGAGCAGGCGGAGCGCCCGGTCCTTCGGCAGCATGCCGCCGCAGGCCTCGGCGATCCCGGCGACGACGTCGGCCGAGGCGCGGGCGGTGGCGCTGCGCAGGGTGAACGCGTCGAGCGCGTTCTGCGGCAGGCTCGGAGCCTCGGTGAGGGTGCCGGCGAGCAGGCGGTCGACCAGGGCGCCGACATCGGCCAGCAGGACCAGCTCGGCCGACAGCTCGGGATGGTCGGCCGCGATCCAGCGCATGATCTCGGTCGGCGCCGGCAGCGCGTCGCCGTCGCCGAGACGCCAGACGTCGCCATCCTGCTCGGCGAGCCCGCTGCTTTCGAGGGCGTAGAGCGCGTTGACGAGCCACGGGCGCATCTCGTCCGGGACGCGCGCGTCGATCGCGACGGTGGCGCCCTGCTTCAGGCCGGAGGCGAGGCGGTAGGCGAGCGAGGTCGCCCAGCCCTCGAGCAGGAGATGCCCGGGCGAGAGCGGGGCGCCGGATGCGGCGCGGGCAGCCTTGGCGGCCGGCTTCAACAGCGCGGCGATGCTCGACCGGCGGTCCATCGCGATCGCGGTCGGCTCGGTCGCGAGTTCCGCCGCTTGCGTGATCGCGTAGGCGGCGAGGTCGCCGCCGCCCTTGGCGCGCAGCGCCTGGAAGCGGCCCTCGCGGATGGTGGCGACGACCTCGCCCTCGGCGTCGAGGATGGTGAAGTCGGCCAGGATCGAGCGCTCGTTGCAGCGCCGGGTCCGGATGACGGCCCGCGCGATCGTGGCGCCGGGGCGCAGCAGCCGGACCTCGCCGAAGCGCACCGGGATGTAGGCCTTGCCGGCATTCTCGCCGAGCAGGTCGGCGAACAGCAGGATCAGCCCGTGGAAGCAGGCGTCGAGGCGGGCCGGCACGAGGCCGTAGCGCGGGTCGGCCTCGGCGGGAACGAGGTCGGAGACGATGGTGACGTCGTCGATCCGGGCGCTCGCCGCGACCTGGCGGAAGCTCGGGCCGAAGCCGAGACCGGCCGCCTCGGCGCGCAGGTAGAGCTCGTCGCCGGTGAGCACGTCCTCGGACGGCATCTCGACGTCGGGCCGCACCGGCGGCGCGAAGGTGCCTTCGACGATCTTGGCCGAGGCATGCAGCTGCCACGGCGACGGGGTGAGCCGCGGGCGGCTCAGGACCTGAACCGCGTTGCCGGAGCCCGACATCCGCACCGCGACCTCGCGCAGGGCCTCCTCGCCGAACACCATCGGGGAGTGGATCTCGAACTCGGCGAGCACGACGTGGTCGCTGCGCAGGGCCTCGCGCACGGCGGCCAGGGCCATCTCGACGAAGCCGGCGCCCGGCATGATCGCCTGGCCCTCGATGCGGTGGTCGTCGAGCTCGGGGATCGTGGCGATGTCGGCGAAGCCGTGCCATTCCAGGCCGTCGACCTGGACGCGCGAGCCGATGAGCGGGTGGTACACGCGCGGGGTCGCCGCACCCAGGCTTTCGGTGGTGTCGCCGAGGCGGAAGGGGCGGCGCTGCCAGGGATAGGCCGGCAGGTTCAGGGCGCCGGCCGGCGCGTCGCCGAAGACGGTCCGCTCGTCCACGGCCGCGCCCTGGACCAGGGCGGCCGCCAGCGCGCGGGCGATCGGATCGCCGCCGCTGGCCTTCTTGTGCATCACGCCGACGGTGGCGTTGTCGATGCCGAGCGGCTCGATCGCGTCGCCGATATGCGACATCAGCGTCGCGCGCGGGCCGACCTCGACGAAGATGCGGGCGCCCTGGCGGGTCGCCTCCTGCACCGCCTCGCAGAAGCGCACCGGCTCGCGGATGTTGCGCCACCAGTAGGTGCCGCCGAACTGGCCGCCGTCGAGCACCGCGCCGGTCACCGTCGAGACCATCGCGGTGGTTCCGGGCGACGGCTTCAGGCCGGCGAGGTCGCGCAGCAGCGGCTTCTCGGTCGGGTCCATGAACCGGCCGTGGAAGGCGTAGTCGAGGTCGAGCTTGCGCCCGCGCCGGCGCTTGCGCGACAGCGCCTTGAGCGCGGCGTCGATCGCGGCGACGGGCCCGGCCACGGTGACGGCCTTGGGGCTGTTGTAGGCGGCGATGTCGAGGGTCGGGTAATCCTCGAGGAAGCCCTCGACCTCCTCGGCCGGCATCAGCAGCACCGCCATGGTGCCCTGGCCGCGCGTCGTCTCTTGATGATGGCTGCGGTAGAAGATGACCCTCACCGCCTGCTCGAGGCTGAGGATCCCGGCAGCCTCCGCCGCGGCGATCTCGCCGACGCTGTGCCCGAGCACGAATTTCGGCGCGAGGCCGGCCGCGCGGAGGGCGGTGGTCGAGGCGCTCTGGATCGCGAAGATCAGCGGCTGCGAGACGCTGGTCAGTGCCAGGCGCTCGTCGAGGTCCTCGGCGTCCAAAGCCGCCTTGAGCGACCATTTCGAGTAGGCGGCGAACAGCGTGTCGATCCGGTCGAAGGCCGCGCGGAACACCGCGTTCTCGGCATAGGCCTCGCGGCCCATCCCGGCCCACTGGCTGCCGTTGCCGGAATAGACGAAGGCGACGTCGGCCGCCCGGTCGATCGCGGTGCCGGTGAGCGCGACGGCCGAGTCCTCGGCCTCGCCGATGGCACGGAGCTCGGCGGCGATGTCGGCCTTGCCGTCGAGGGTGATCGCGAGGCGGGACGGCAGGCGCTCCCGACGATGCGCGGCGCCGGCCGCGATCCGATCGGCCTCGGCAGGGCCCGCGGCGTCGAAGCGATCGGCATAGTCGAGGGCGAGCTCGTTGAGGGCGGCGCGGCTCTGGGCCGAGAGCAGCAGCACCTCGGGCGCGCGGGCCGCGGAGGCCGGCGTGGCCACCGGGGCCGGATCGGTCAGCACGACGTGGGCGTTGGTGCCGCCGAAGCCGAAGGAGTTCACGCCGGCGAAGCGCTGACGCGCGCCGCGCGGAATCGCCAGCGCCGTCTGCACCACGTGCAGGTTCATCTCGGCGAAGGGGATGTCGGGGTTGAGCTCGGCCGAGTGCAGCGACGGCGGCACCAGGTCGTGCTCGAGGGCGAGGCTCGCCTTGAGCAGGCCGGCGAGGCCGGAGACCGGCTCGGTGTGCCCGATGTTGGTCTTGATCGAGCCGATCGGCAGCGGGCTTTTGCGGCCCTTGCCGATCTTGCCGCCGATGGCGGAGGCCTCGATCGGGTCGCCCACCGGCGTGCCGGTGCCGTGGGCCTCCATGAAGGCCATATCGTCGAGGTCGATCTCGGCCTCGCGGTAGACCTGCTCCAGCAGCGCGCCCTGCGCGTAGCCCGACGGCAGCGAGATGCCGGTGGTGCGCCCGTCCGAGTTGACGCCGGACGCGGCGATCACGCCGCGCACGGTCGAGCCCCCGCGCCGCGCGGCCTCTGCCGATTGCAGCACGAGCACCACGCCGCCCTCCGAGCGGACGTAGCCGTCGGCGGAGGCCGAGAAGGCCTGGCACAGCCCGGTGCGCGACAGCATCTGCGCATTGGAGAAGCAGATGAAGTTGAAGGGGCTCGCCAGCACGTTGACGCCGGCCACGACCGCGGTGTCGACGCGGCCGGACCGGATCGCGGCGACCGCGTTGTCGAGGGCGACCAGGGAGGACGAGCAGGCGGTGTCGACGGTGAAGCTCGGACCCTTGAGGTCGAAGATGTACGAGATCCGGTTCGACAGGATCGAGAGCGTGTTGCCGGTCGCCGCGTAGGCGTCGCCCGACGGCACGTCGAGGATGCGCAGGTTGCCGTAATCGAGCGACGAGGCGCCGACGTACACTCCGATCGGGCTGCCGGCGACGCTCGAGGGGCGCATGCCCGCATCTTCCAGCGCTTCCCAAGTCAGCTCGAGCAGGAGCCGCTGCTGCGGATCCATCTGCTCGGCCTCGCGCGGCGAGATGCCGAACACCGCCGGGTCGAACGACCAGATGTCGTCGAGGACGCCGGCGGCCCAGGTGTAGCTCTTGCCGCGCTCCTGCGCCCGCGGATGCCCGAAGCGGTCCAGGGACCAGCGGTCCCCGGGAATGCGGCCGACGGCGCAGCGCGCCTCCGTCAGGAGCTGCCAGAGACCGTCGACGCTCGGCGCGCCGGGGAGCCGGCAGGCGCGACCGACGATCGCGATGTCAGTACGTTGTGTCACGTTTGATTCGCACACGCTCGTTAACGGAAAACGGTTCAGTCGCCGGCAAGACAGCCCCCGGGCCGATGCTTAGTATGGCGCTAAATCGCTGTCCAACCTGAGGAAGGGACGACGGCATCGAAGTGGCCGATTTGCGGTCGGCTGTGGCGAACGTTCATCAACCTAAGCTTTGCCGCACACTGATATCACCCCGCATCTGAGCCGATGAAACCGGGTGAATTTGTGTTGAGACCGCTGCATGATTGCCGCACGTCGCAACGACGTGCCGCCTGTCCCCAGGTCGGCGATGCGATCGCCATCGCGGGACGCGGATTGCCGGCTCAATCCAGCCGCGCTCGGCGATCGAACGCACGCCCCACGCCGGCGTAGCGGAAGCCGAGGCGCTCGACGTCCTGCACGCGATAGACGTTGCGAAGGTCGACGAGGACCGGCTCGGCCATGGTGGCGCGCAGGCGTTCGAGATCGAGCGCCCGGAACGCGTTCCACTCGGTCACCAGCACCAGGGCGTCGGCGCCCTCCGCGCAAGAATAGGGATCCTCGGCGTAGGCGATGTCGGGCAGGAGCCGGCGGGCCTGTTCCATCCCCTCGGGATCGTAGGCGCGCACGGTGGCGCCGGCATCCTGCAACCCCGCGACGATGGCGAGCGAGGGCGCATCGCGCATGTCGTCGGTGTTCGGCTTGAAGGTGAGGCCGAGCAGCGCGATCGTCTTGCCCCGCACCGAGCCACCGCAGGCCTGGATCACCTTGCGCGCCATCGCGCGCTTCCGCTGGTCGTTGACCGCGACCACGGTCTCGACGATCCGCATCGGCGTCCCGGCATCCTGCGCGGTCTTCACCAGGGCCAGCGTGTCCTTGGGGAAGCACGAGCCGCCGTAGCCCGGCCCGGCATGGAGGAACTTCGCGCCGATGCGGTTGTCGAGGCCGATCCCGCGGGCGACCTCCTGCACGTCGGCACCGACCCGCTCGCACAGGTCGGCGATCTCGTTGATGAAGGTGATCTTGGTGGCGAGGAACGCGTTGGCGGCGTACTTGGTCAGCTCGGCCGTGCGCCGTCCGGTGACCAGGATCGGCGCGGCGTTGAGGTAGAGCGGGCGGTAGACCTCGCGCATCACGCCCTCGGCGCGCGCGTCGTCGGTGCCGATGACGATGCGGTCCGGCCGCTTGAAGTCGTCGATCGCCGCTCCCTCGCGCAGGAACTCGGGGTTGGACACGACCCCGAAGGCGGCATCGGGCCGCGCCTCGCGGATGATGCGCTCGACCTCGTCGCCGGTGCCGACCGGCACCGTCGATTTGGTGACGATCACCGTGTAGCCGGTGAGCGCGGCGGCGATCTCGCGGGCGGCCGCGTAGACGTAGCTCAGGTCGGCGAACCCATCACCGCGGCGCGACGGCGTGCCGACCGCGATGAACACCGCATCCGCCTCGGCCACCGCCGCGGCGAGGTCCAGCCCGAAGCCGAGCCGGCCGCTGCGCACGTTCTCGGCGACCAGCGCCTCGAGGCCCGGCTCGTAGATCGGCATGCGACCGGCGCGCAGCGCCTCGATCTTGGCCGGGTCCTTGTCCAGGCACACCACCTCGTGCCCGAAATCGGCAAAGCAGGTCCCGGAGACGAGGCCGACATACCCCGACCCGACCATGACGATTCGCATGCAACCTCCGTCGTCGGCTCGGGTGCGATCGCCGATTGCACTGCAGCATTACCCCGGATCGGACGTCCAGGGAACAGGCCGGAGAGCGCCCGCATCGGAACGCGTGCCGGGGAAGGCCGCAGACCTGCGTCGTCTTCTCGCACGGCCCACGATCCCGGCCACGGCTCAGAGCCGGTAATGCCCGGAAATCCGTGACAGATTGATGTTGTAGTAGGGATCGGCGCGCAGTCGCGCGCCCCAGCGCGCCTGCATCACCGCCGTCTCGCGCTCGAACCGCGTCCACTTCTCCGGAGTGTCCTCCGGACCGCGACTCTTCGACTCGTGGTGGACGAGGGCGGCGAAGGGCGTCCACACGATCCGGTAGCCGGCCGCGCGCACGCGCAGGCAGAGGTCGACATCGTTGAAGGCGACCTTGAGATCCTCGGCGTCGAAGCCGCCGAGGGCGGCGAAGACGTCGGCGCGCATTGCGAGGCACGCCCCCGTGACCGCCGAAACCTCGTGCGCCATCGTCATCCGCCCGAAATAGCCGGGCTCGGTACCGTCGAGCCCGAGATGGCTGTGACCGGCGACGCCCCCGATCCCGAGGATCACGCCGCCGTGCTGCAGCGTCCCGTCCGGGTAGAGCAGCTTGGCGCCGACCGCGCCGATGTCGGGCGCGAGCGCGATCGACACCAGCTCCCGGAGCCAGCCCGGCTCGATCACCTCGACGTCGTTGTTGAGGAAGAGCAGCACCGAACCCGTCGCGGCCGCCGCCCCGCGGTTCGACAGGTCCGAGAAGTTGAACGCGCCGGGAACCGGGAGGACACGCAGGCGCGGATCGTCCCGGTATCGTGTGAACAGGGCGTGGGTTTCGGGCTCCCGGCTGTCGTTGTCGACGACGATGACCTCGATCGCCGGATAAGCGGTCCGACCGAACAGGCCGTCGAGGGTCACGCGCAGCAACTCGGCACGGTCCCGCGTCGGGATGATCACCGAGACACGGGGTACAGGATCGGGGAGGGGGCGCACCAGCCGGTTGAAGCCTGCGGACCCACGCTCGGCCCGGCCGCCCCAAGGGGCGACGACCTCGGCGAGCGCCTGGAGGCGGGCCGCCTCGGCGCGGGCGAGCGCCCGGTCAGAGAAGGTGCCAGAACCGCCCGCCGCCCGCCAGTGATACAGCACCGCCGGGATGTGCCGGATCCGGGCGGGATCGAGCCCGTCGGTGAGGCGAAGGAGCAGGTCGTGATCCTGGCTGCCCTCGAAGCCGGGGCGCAGGCCCCCGACGGCGCGCAGGGCCTCGGTGCGGATCACGGTCAGGTGGTTGATGTAGTTCTGCCCGTACAGCAGCTCGCGATCGAAGTCGGCCTTGAAGTGCGGGTCGAAGCGGCTGCCGCGGCGATCGATCTTGTCCTCGTCGCTGTAGATCAGAACGAGGTCGGGATCGATGCGGATCGCCCGGACAACCTCGTAGAGGGCATGGGCGGGGAGCGCATCGTCGTGGTCGAGGAAGGCGCAGAACGGGCCCTGCGCCGCCGCCAGCGCGTCGTTGGTCGCGCGGGCGATGTGCCCGTTCTCCGACCGGCACGCCACGCGGATCCGGGGATCGGAAGCGGCGAACCGTTCGAGCAGCCTCGGGACCGCTGGGTCGGTCGAGGCGTCGTCTACGACGCAGAGCTCCCAATGCGGATAGAGCTGGGCCTGGACCGAAAGCAGCGCCGTGCGCAAGACCTTCGGAGCCGGATCGTAGACCGGCATCAGGATCGAGATCAGCGGCGGCGTTTCCCAGGCCGAGACCTCCGCCCGGATGCGGCGGCGCTCGGCCGGGTCCAGGGTGTCGGCTCGCCGGATCCAAGCGGCATAGCCGCTCTCGGTCCGGTGCCGCAGCGCCCGATCGAGGAACCCGCGCCCGCGCACCCGTTTTCCGAGGCTGCGCCAGTACACGGCCTGCACCGCGAGCCCAGGAGCACGCGCGAAGGCGCGGGCGACCAGGGCCGGACGCGTGCGGCGTCGAACGGTGATCCGGCTCGGATGCGGCGGCCTGCCGTCGGCGAGGTTCGCTATCCGTAGGGCGCGGATCGCGGCCGGGACCTGGCCGGTCCAGGTGGATACGCCGCCGCCGATGGCTTCGTCGGCGAGCGGCACGCCGGGCCGGGCATCGTCGGTGACGACGAGGCTCATCAGCGGGCGTGCCTCGCGGGGGGCGGCCGGGTCGTCGTACAGCGTGATGGTCACCCAGGCCCCGTCGAGGCCTAACCCTGCAAGGTCGAGGCGCAGCCCGTCCGCGTCGCGTTGCATCGCGAGCGTCCGCGTCGGTCCGCGTCCGAGGACGGTAGCCTCGATCTCCGCCACCTCAGTGATTCCAGCTCTTAGCGAGGGACATCAGCACCGCGTCCGACATGGCGATGTCGAACACCAGCATGTCGGCGACCGCCTTCACTGCGCGGAGGCGGTCGGCCAAGGCCAGCGCCTCGTTCGAGATCGGAACCGGCGCCGGCATCGGCACAATGCCCTCCAGCCCGATCTGGTCGAACAGGGTGGAGGCAAAGGCCTCGAAGTAGGTCCTGTGCCCGACGATGCCGAGGCGCGCGAGGATCTCGATCGCGACGATGGAATTGCCGGGGTGCAGACGGTCGTCGGGTAGGCGCGTGCCGAGCTGGCGGGACAGGGGATTGTAGAGGAGGTGATAGGCCGGCTCCGGGAGCATCCGGAAGAAGCGCTTCAGGCTCTTCGGGTCGGCGTAGTCGTACGCGTCGACGAACAGGGCCGCCTCGGCGTAGCGGCCGATCCGCCAACCGGCATCCTCCTCGACCGCGGTCCGCGCCTTCAGCCACAGCATGCGCGTCGCCATCTCGACGTACGGGTCCTGGACCAGGATCGCCGACAGCATGCGCTCGGGTGGGAAGTACTGCTCGTAGCGCGGCACCACCAGCGCGCCGGACAGGAGCTGAGACGTCGGCGTCATGTTTCCCAGAACGCTGCTCACGATCTCGTCGGACAGCTTGTGGATGCCGAAGTAGGATTGCTGGAAGTACGGGAACAGCGCGTTCTGCAGGCCGACTTCGGCGTGGATGCCGGTGTTGATCAGGAGCACCCGCCGGTCGATCAGGCGCTCGCGCGGCACGCGCCGGTGGACCAGCACGTTGGTGTCGGCGTCGTAGAGTTCAAGGACCGGCATCGTCGAGAGGCCCGGCACCTCGGCGTCCCGCAGCTCGAAGACGCATTGCCCGGTCGAGTGCCAGCCGTTGTGCTGGAAGGCAGGCTCGGTGATCGTGGCCGCGACCTCAGCCAACCGCCGGCCCTCGACGGAGACCACGACTCGGCTCACCGCCAGAGGGTTGTCCGGGACGATCCAGCCGCGGATCACGTCGCCGTTGTCGTAGTCGATCAAGAACCGCATGTTCCATCGCTGCCGCGCCCGTGCTCCGGGCCCAGTCCTGAGCGAGGCGTCGCGCGCCGCCCGGGACCGCGCCATAGCGCATTTCCGTGGTCGTTGCAGCGCCGCCAGACCGGGCGAGCGGACAGGCGGCCGTCTCAGGTGGCAGGCTTCGCGGCCTCAATCGTCCAATGCGGCTTGCGCCGCCCCACGGCGGAGGCTATAGGCCCCCCACACCGAAGCGAAACGGCTTCGGCGAGGGCGCGTAGCTCAGCGGGAGAGCACTTCCTTGACATGGAAGGGGTCACAGGTTCGATCCCTGTCGCGCCCACCATTCCGCTTTCGTGGAATGATCGACGAACGAAGCGAGGGCTCCGCAGGGGGCCCTTTTTTCTTGGCCGAGGCGTCGTTTCGGACACGTTCCTAGGAGGACGCCGACGATCGCTCATCCCGACATGCGATCGGCTCGACGCACCGGGGGTGCATCGAGCCGGATCCTATCGCGGGGATCGAGCCGACCCGACCCGTCACGAACGCTCAATCGTCGTCGTCTTCCTCGACGTCGACGAGATCGGTGGTGTCGTCGTCCTCGTCGTCGACCACGAGGGTATCGTCGTCGGCGGTTTCGCCGTCGGCATCCGGCTCGATGACGTCGTCGACCTCGGTGTCCGTGTCGGTATCCTTCTCGGTCTCCTCGGCCTCGACCTCGTCGAGGGAGACCAGTTCCGGACCGGCGGCATCGGCCTCGTCGTCGTCGGCGACCGGATCCTTGCGGGCGGCGATCGGCGCGGACCGGCTGGCGAAGGGGGTGAGGGCGGCGGTCGGGACGACCTCGCCGGAATAGGGGGAAACCACCGGATCACGACCGAGGTCGTAGAACTTCCTGCCGGTCGTCGGGCAGATCCGTTTGGTACCGAGTTCGGGACGAGCCACGTGCGCCTTCCTGTGTCAGTGCGATCAAGCCCCGTGATGTCGCGGGTTTTCGCGCGGTGTCAATTCATGTCGCTCGATGCGCGCATGGCGGCCCTGCATCGAAGACCGGAAAAAAGCAGTCCGGAACGCTGTCGGCGTCCCGCTCGTTCGGTCTCCACATCCAAGGAGGCCAACGCTCATGAAGATCGCCAACCTCGCCGGCCTGCTCGCCCTCGGCGCGCTCGCCCAATCCGCACCGGCCGAGGCCAAGGGCTGCATCAAGGGTGCCATCGTCGGCGGCGTCGCGGGCCATATGGCCGGCCACGGCAAGATGGGTGCGGCCGCGGGCTGCGCCATCGGGCACCACAACGCCAACAAGAAGCGCTGAGGGCTTCGCAGCGCTCGGCCCCGCCGTTTCTCGCGACGGCGGGGCTGCGAGCGCACATGCCGGGCCGGTTGGCCTGACGCATCGAGCACGTGAACGCCGACGAGAAGGGAAAGGTGGGTCCCAGGGCCGAAGCCCCGGGTTCTGTTTCGACGGTTACCCTACCGCAAGATGCTTACGCCGCGAGGCGGGCATCCATGACAACGTTATCGTTGGCATTTAGGATTTGGTCAGGTGCCCGAAACGGGGGTTGCCCGCGTCGAACCGGTCGAGTCCCTACCGACAGTCGCATCGTACCTCACCGGAGTGAAGCTGAACTCGCGATCCCTTTACCGCCCAGTCGAACCTATTTCGCCCCCATCAGAAACGCAGCTCGGTCAGGCGTCGCCCACTGCGTTCGTGGTGGAGGCGCCGGAGTACTGCCCTCCGGGTCCTGAAACGTTATTACGAACCGGTCATCAACCGCACCTCTGATATAGCCGGTCCCCGGCCGAAAATCCAGATCCCTCGTGCGGCGGTGTGCGGTCTCGCCTTAACCGTTCGCTCACCCCGATGCGCGACGAGCCGGCCGTGGCTTCTCGCGAACAGAGGTTCTTGGATGACCGACACGATTGGGATCGCCGGCGACCGCATCCGCTCCATCATCGAGCGGGTCGAGCAGGTCGACGAGGAGATCAAGGCGCTGATGGAGGCGAAGAAGGAGATCTTCGCCGAGGCCAAGGGTGAGGGCCTCGACGTGAAGATCCTCAAGGAGATCATCCGCCTGCGCAAGCTCGACCAGGATGCGCGCGACGAGCACGAGACGCTGCTCGACGTCTATATGCGGGCCATGGACGCTCCCGCCCCGAAGCCCGAGGCGATCGCAGCCTGACGTCGCGCGATCGGTCGCTCCGACGGGGCCCGCCGCTGGCGCGCCCCGTCGGATCAGGCCCCGCTCAGCACCTTCTCGGCACTGCGCAGGCTGAGCGCCATGATGGTCAGGGCCGGGTTCGCCGCGAGCGAGCTCGGGAAGGTGGAGCCGTCGCAGATCCACAGGTTCGGGACCTCGAAGGATTTTCCGAACGGGTCCACGACGGCCTCGTCGCCGTCATGCCCCATGCGGCAGGTGCCGATGGTGTGGGCGACCCGGTCGAGCGCCCAGATGTCGCGGGCGCCGGCCCGCGTCCACAGGTCGATCATCAGCTTCGTCGCGTGGGCGTTCAGCCGCTCCTCGTTGTGGCCGTAGCCGAAATCGATCGTCGCCTTGCCCATGCCCAGGGCGTCGGTCTCGTCGGAGAGCGTCAGCCGGTTGGCATCGCACGGCAGGGTCTCGCCGTTGATGCCGATGCCGGCGACGTGGTTGTAGTCCGCCAGGTAGTCGCCGAGCGCCTTGCCCCAGAGCTTGCGGCCGCGGGCCACCGAGTTGGCGAAGGTCAGCGGCGCGACGCCGAGGCTCTGGACGAGGTAGCCGCCGACGAAGTCGGCGTCCTTCGGCCGGATCATGTCCTCAGTGATCAGCGACGACGGGTAGCCCCGGTTGGGCCGCGTCTCGGCGTCGAACGTGCCCCAGACCTGGGTCGCGACGTGACCCATGTAGTTGCGCCCGACCTGCCCGCTGCCGTTGGCCAGCCCCGTATGCAGCAGCAGCCGCGCGGTCTCGACTGAGCCGGCGCAGAGGAACACCTGCGCGCAACGCTGGCGGCGGTCGACGCCGCCCTGCCGGTAGACCACCGCGGTGATCCGGCCGTCGCGATCGCGCTCGAACCCGTGGGCCCGCGCCTCGGACCGGATCTCGGCACCGTGGGCCACCGCCAGGGGCAGGTAGGTCACGTCCATGCTGGTCTTGGCGCCGTTGCGGCAGCCCTGGTGGCAGTAGCCGCAATTGATGCAGGCCGGGCGCAAGCCCCCGCCCTCCTGCGCGAAGTCGCGGGAGACCACGGCCGCGGGCGCATCGGTCGCGCGGATGCCCGCACCCTCGCAGGCCTGCGCCATGATCTGCGCCGACGCATTGCGGGGCACCGGCGCGAGGGGGTAGCGACGGCTCGCGTCCCACGGATAGCTCTGCGGGCCGGAGACGCCGATGAAGGCCTCGACGCGCTCGTAGAACGGCAGCAGCTCGTCGTAGCTCACGGGCCAGTCGACGCCCTCGCCGGTCTCGGTGCGGATCATCAAATCGCGCTGGTCGGCGCGCGGGCAGAACGCGCCCCAGTGCAGGGTCGAGCCGCCGACGCCCGTGCCGCTGTTGTTGCCGCCGAAGGCTTCCGGGGTCGAGCCGCCGCTCAGGCGCTCGTCGGTCCAGTAGATCTCGTCGGCGAGCGTCTCGTCGAAGGCGAAGCCCTTGGGGTCGAAGTTCGGGCCGGCCTCGAGGGCGACGACGCGCGATCCGGCGGCGGCGAGGCGCGCCATCAGCGGCGCGCCGCCGGCACCGGTGCCGATCACCACCGCATCGACGACCTCGTCGGTCGCGTAGCGCGTCATGGAATCGAGGTTCATCGTCCGTCCCCACCCTGCGCGACGGGCTCCCAGCCCTCGCGCTCGCCCAATCCGATCTTGGTGAAGCCCACCGGCCGGGCCCCGTCGCCGCCCGCACCGATGCCGGAGAACCCGATCCAGGCGAGCGCCGCCGGATGGGCGAGCCAAGTGCGCACCACGTCGGCGCGCAGGTCCTCGAACCAGACGGTCAGCTGCTCCGGCGCGAAGCCGAGCGCCGATCCGTCCGGCAGGACGCCCTTCTCGATCGCCCGGAGCAGGTCGTCCTGCGCCGCGCCGTCGAGGGCGAGGAAGCGCCGACCGTCGGCGCCCGCCGCAGCGTCGAGGCTGCGAAGCGCGGTCCTGTAGGCCGAGGCGTCCGGCGGCAGGGCGGAGAACCGCCAGCCGTCGCCCCGGCCGCTCGCGAGCCGCGCGTCGATGCGGGCGGCGAGGTCGATCCCGGCGGCCTGCGGCAGGACGCGATCGACGAGGGCGCGCAGGATCGCGAGCTCGATCGCGTCGAGGGCCCGCGGCCGATAGCCGGGATCGTCGGGCTCGGCCCGCGCGCGCAAGGCGTCGCGCAGGCGGCTGTTGACCCGGTCCGACGCGATGAGTCTCGCATACGCCGCGTCGATCACAGGTGCCTCGGCAAACGTCGTGTCGGGTGCGGCCGCGTGGGCGCGGATCAGGTCGGCGACCGCGTCGGGCCGCTCGATCGGCAGCAGATGGCCGGCGCCGTCGAGGGTGACACGGCGCGATGAACCGAGATGCGGCGCCATCAGCGCGGCCTGCGCCTCCGGCCCGAGGTCGCCGTCCTCGCCCCCGGCGAGGATCAGGGCCGGGGTGCGCAGGATGCCGATGCGCTCGCACCAATCTTCGCGGCTTCCATCGCTGAGCCAGGCCCGCCAGGCCGCGGGCGCGGCGCGCAGCACGTCGGCGACCGCGGCTTCGGCGCGTTCGGCGGGGAGGGGAGAGCCGACGTTGCTCTCGATGAAGGCCCGGGCTTCCGCCTGCCGGGTCGCCGCGTCGGCTCCGATCCAGGCGATCATCGTCTCGCGGCGCGCCTCTTCCATCGGCTCGGGGCTCGGCGGCGATCCCGCGAGCAGCACGAGGCCGGAGAGACCGTACAGCCCCGCCTCGCCGTCCTCGGCGCGGCGGGCCAGCGCGAGCGCCACCTTGGCGCCCATGCTGTGCCCGGCGATCAGCCAGCGCGCCGGGGCCGCCGCACGGATCCTGCCCGCGACGTGATCGGCCATCGCCGCGACGTCGTAGCCCGGCACGTCGACGGCGTCGCCGAAGCCGGGGAGGTCGATCGGGACGCACGCGACCGCGGCGCCGAGGCGATCGGCGACCTGCACCCATTCCCGTGCGCTGCCGCCGAGGAAGTGCAGGCAGAACAAGGTCGGCGGCGGGGAGGGGGCGGACGGGACGTTCGGGCTCATGCCAGCAAAGTTGCGCGGGACGCCCGGCAATCAAGCGACCTAATTGCCGCGCTTGGCGCCGAATGCGGCGCGCGATGCCCCGCGCGACGTGGACCCGTGGCGCGGGGCCCGCCGCCGCCGGCACGGCGATGGCCGACACCCGGGGGATCGACCGCCGGAACGACCCGAGACCGTGCACCGGGTCGACCCGATCCGCGCGCAGCCGTAAGCAGAGCGGGCTGCGATCCGAAGAAGAAGCCAAGCCCGATGATCCCGACCCTCGACCAGGTTCCCGACGGCCTCGCCACTCGCCACGACCGCTACGCAGACGCGCATATCCGCGCCACGCTGCGGGCGACGCGCACCATCGCCCTGGTCGGCGCCTCGGCCAATCCGGCGCGTCCGAGCTGGATCGTGCTGAAGTACCTGCTCGATCGCGGCTACGCGGTGACGCCGGTCAATCCGGGGCTCGCCGGGCAGACGCTGCTCGGGCGCCCGGTGGCCGCGTCCATCGCCGAGATCGGCGAACCGATCGACATGGTCGAGATCTTCCGCAACTCCGCCGCCGCCGGCGGCCTCGCCGACGAGGCCTTGGCCCTGGACCCGCTGCCGAAGACGATCTGGATGCAGCTCGGCGTGCGCGACGACGCGGCCGCCGCCCGCGCCGAGGCGCGCGGCGTCACCGTGATCATGAACCGCTGCCCGAAGATCGAGTACGGCCGCCTGTCCGGCGAGATCGGCTGGACCGGCGTCAACTCGCGGATCATCAGCGCGAAGAAGCCGGTGCTCGCGGCCAAGGGCGTGCAGAAGTTCACCATCGCCCCGCGCGGCGGCGGAACGGATTGAAACGCTGCGTCCGCAGCCGGCGTAACAGCACCGGTTCCCGCATTGCGGTATCCTAATACCACCAGGCCGAACCCCTTCCAGAACTTCGCTTTTCGGACGATGCGCGCCCGTGAAACGGCTTGACCTCGACCCTCGGCCCGTCTATCCAGCGCCCAACGCCGCCGCGTCCCCCGACGCGGCGGCGGCTCGTTTTTCGATACACCACCGAGCGCCAACGGAATTCGGCTTATGAAAACCTTTTCGCTGAAGCCCGCCGACGTCGACAAGAAGTGGATCGTGATCGACGCGGAGGGCCTCGTCGTCGGCCGTCTGGCTTCGATCATCGCCCTGCGTCTGCGCGGCAAGCACAAGCCCTCCTACACCCCCCACGTCGATTGCGGCGACAACGTCATCGTCATCAACGCCGACAAGGTGAAGTTCACCGGGCGCAAATACGTCCAGAAGGTGTACTACCACCACACCGGCTTCCCCGGCGGCATCAAGGAGCGGTCGGCCAAGTTCATCCTCGAAGGGCGCTTCCCCGAGCGCGTCGTGGAGAAGGCCGTCGAGCGCATGCTGCCCCGCGGCCCGCTGTTCCGCCAGATCATGGGCAACCTCCGGGTCTACAAGGGCACCAGCCACCCGCACGAGGCCCAGCAGCCGCAGACGTTCGACGTCGGCGTCCTCAACCGCAAGAACGTGAGCGCTTAAGATGGCGACGCTTCAGTCCCTCTCCGACCTCAACCGGTCGAACGCCGGCGGCCTCGACAACGAGAACGCCGCCCCCGTCCACGTCCAGAAGCTCGACGCCCAGGGCCGCGCCTACGCCACCGGCAAGCGCAAGGACGCGGTCGCCCGCGTCTGGATCCGCCCCGGCACCGGCAAGGTTGTCATCAACAAGCGCGCGGTCGAGGTGTACTTCGCCCGCCCCGTCCTGCGGATGATCCTGCGCCAGCCGCTCACGGTGGCCAACCGCGTCGACCAGTACGACATCACCGTCACGGTCGCCGGCGGCGGCCTCTCGGGCCAAGCCGGCGCGGTGCGCCACGGCCTCTCGAAGGCGCTGACCTACTACGAGCCGGAGCTGCGCGCGCCGCTGAAGCGCGAGGGCTTCCTCACCCGCGACAGCCGCGTGGTCGAGCGCAAGAAGTACGGCCGCAAGAAGGCCCGCCGCAGCTTCCAGTTCTCGAAGCGCTGATCGGCCCGGTCGGACAAAGGAAAAGGCGGCTCCTCGCGGAGCCGCCTTTTTTCTTGGTTTGGTCGAACCGCCGGCTCGCTTCTCGCGCGGCGCTTCGAAGGGCGTCCGATGGAGCAGGCCGTCGAACCACTCCGTTTCAGGCGTGGACGGCCTTCTCCAGCTCGGCCTTGGACATCTTCGAGCGCCCGGCGACCTTCTGCGCCTTGGCCTTCTTCATCAGGTCGGCCTTGGTCTCGCTGGAGGCGGACTTGCGCGCCGCGGCGGCCTTCTTCGCCACGTCCTTCGGCTGCTTCGAGAACTGCTTGCCCTTGGCCGTGTCGCTGCGCTTCTTCTCGGTCGAGCGGTCGTACTGCTCGTCGGAGACCGCCTCGCGCGCCTTCTTCGGGAGGTAGCGTTCCCCGGTCTTGCCGCTCTCCTTGCCGGACTTCGTGTCCCACGCCTCGTCGGTCCACTGCTTGAGATGGTTGTCGTCGGTCTTCTTGCCGGCATAGCCGCCGCCGGCCTTCTTGTATTCCTGGGTCGCGAGCTGAGCCTTGCGGGCCGACCATTGGCCGGCCTTTCCGCCCTTGTCGCTCTTCGTGACTTTGTCCTTGGTCTTCTCCCAAAGCTTGGGGTCGGTCTTCTTCGCGGTCTCGGACATCGCTCGATCACCCGTCGTCGTGGATTTTGCCAACAACGAGAGCACGCCGGCCCCGTTCCGGCGGTGATGCGATGGCCTGTTGATGACGCCCGGCATTGACAGGCCGGCACGCACCGGCCACCTCCCGCACCGCGACACGACGCGCCGGCGGCGGCCGGATTCGGGGGTGCGACGACGATGGCGGGCGAGAACCACAAGCCGACGGTGTTCATCGACGGCGAGGCCGGCACCACCGGGCTCGGCATCCGCGAGCGCCTGGAGCGCGACGGCAAGGTGATCCTGCGCAGCATCGCGCATGCCGACCGCAAGGATGCCGGCGTGAAGCGGGCGCTGCTCGCCGAGGTCGACCTCGTGGTGCTCTGCCTGCCGGACGACGCCGCCCGCGAGACGGTGGCGCTCTGCGACGCGCTGCCCGGCGGCGGCCCCCGCGTGCTCGATGCCAGCACCGCCCACCGCGTCGCGGCGGGCTGGACCTACGGCTTCGCCGAGATGGCCCCGGGGCAGGCGGAAGCGATCGCCGCCGCGCGCCGGGTCGCCAACCCCGGCTGCTATCCCACCGGCGCGATCGCGCTGCTGCGGCCCCTGGTCGAGGGCGGCCTGATCCCGTCCGACTCCCCCGTCAGCATCAACGCGGTCAGCGGCTACAGCGGCGGCGGCAAGAGCATGATCGAGGCCTACGAGGCCGGCTCCGCGGCCCCGTTCATGCTCTACGGCCTCGGCTTCGCGCACAAGCACCTGCCGGAGACGCAGGCCTATTCCCGGCTCACCGCCCGGCCGATCTTCATCCCGTCCGTCGGCGCGTTCCGGCAGGGCATGCTGGTCTCGATCCCGCTCCATCTCGACGCGTTGCCGGGCCGTCCGTCCGCCGGCGATCTCGAGGACGCGCTCGCGCGCTGGTACGCGGGGCAGGCGCTGGTGCAGGTGGTGATCGGCGCCACCACCGGCGCGCACAAGGAGCAGATCGAGCCGGAGGCGTTGAACGACACCGACCGCCTCGAGTTGCGGGTGTTCGGCTCGGCCGAGCACCGTCAGGCGGTGCTGGTCGCGCGCCTCGACAACCTCGGCAAGGGCGCCTCCGGGGCGGCGGTGCAGAACATCGGCCTGATGCTCGGGCTCGGCGCCTGAGCCGCCATCCGGCGCATTGACGTGGCCCGACGGCCCGCGAACAATCGGGCATCGGCAACAGGAGACCGTTCCAGCATGACCGAGACGCGCCCACCGCTGCCGCCGTTCGACGCCTTGTCCGCGGCGAAGAAGGCGCGCGGCGCCGAGGATGCCTGGAACACCCGCGATCCCGAGCGGGTGTCGCTCGCCTACACCCCCGACAGCTGGTGGCGGAACCGTTCCGAGTTCCTGACCGGGCGGCCGGCGATCGTCGCGTTCCTGACGCGCAAGTGGGAGCGCGAGCGCGAGTACCGCCTGATCAAGGAGGTCTGGGCCTTCCACGAGAACCGGATCGCGGCGCGCTTCGCCTACGAATGGCACGACGCGTCCGGGCAGTGGTTCCGCTCGCACGGCAACGAGCAGTGGGAATTCACCGAAACGGGCCTGATGCGCCGCCGCGAGGCCAGCATCAACGACGTCGCGATCGACGCGTCCGAGCGCAAGTTCCACTGGCCGCAAGGACCGCGCCCGGCCGACCATCCGGGCCTGAGCGACCTCGGCCTGTGACCGCGTTTCGCGGTTCGCCCGCGTTCCTGTAGAAGCCCGCGCGTCGCGATGCCGGCGCGAAAGGATGCCGATGACCGAACTGCCCAACGTGCACGTCCGTGCCGAAGTCCTGGCCCAGGCGCTGCCCCACATGCAGCGCTACGACCAAGAGATCGTGGTCATCAAGTATGGCGGGCATGCCATGGGCGACGCTTCGGCGGCCGAGGACTTCGCCGAGGACATCGTGCTGCTCGAGCAGTCGGGCGTGAAGCCGATCGTCGTCCACGGCGGCGGCCCGCAGATCGGCCGGATGCTCGACCGGCTCGGCATCCAGTCCGAGTTCCGCGGCGGCCTTCGCGTCACCGACGAGGCCACCGTCGAGGTGGTCGAGATGGTTTTGGCCGGGTCGATCAACAAGCAGATCGTCGGCTGGATCTCGGCCGAGGGCGGCCGGGCGATCGGCCTGTGCGGCAAGGACGGGAACATGGTCCGCGCCAAGCGGGCGTCGAAGACCGTGATGGACCCCGAGAGCCGGGAGATGCAGACGGTGGACCTCGGCCTCGTCGGCGAGCCCGAGCATGTCGAGCGCGGCGTCCTCGACGCGGTGCTGAAGGCGGAGCTGATCCCGGTCCTGGCGCCGGTGGCGTACGGTGCCGACGGCAAGACCTATAACGTCAACGCCGACACCTTCTCCGGCGCCATCGCCGGCGCGCTGCGGGCCAAGCGCCTGCTGCTGCTCACCGACGTGCCGGGGGTGCTCGACAAGGACAAGAACCTGATCCCGGAGCTGACGGTCGAGGATTGCCGGCGGTTGATCGCCGACGGCACCATCACCGGCGGCATGATCCCGAAGATCGAGACCTGCATCTACGCGATCGACCAGGGCGTCGAGGCGGTCGTCATCCTCGACGGCAAGGTCAACCACGCGGTGCTGCTCGAGCTCTTCACCGATTACGGCGCCGGCACCCTGATCCGCCGAAGCTGACGGACGAACGCACCATCGAAAGCGCCCGGGTCGTGCTTCGGCCCGGGCGACCGCATCGCGCCCCGCGGTCATTTTCGGAGACCGGACATCTCGAACAGAACCATACCCGGCGAGAGCCACGTGACGGCCCCGGATGCGCGCGGCTTCGAGGCCGTCGACACCTGGGTGTTCGACCTCGACAACACCCTTTACCCGAGCGACGCCATGGTGTGGCCGCAGGTGGACGAGCGCATCACGCTGTTCGTGATGCAGCTCTACGGCCTCGACGGGCTCTCGGCGCGTGCGCTGCAGAAGTATTTCTACCACCGCTACGGCACGACGCTGAAGGCGCTGATGGTCGAGGAGAACGTCGACCCGCACGCCTTCCTCGACTTCGCCCACGACATCGACCACGCGACGATCCGGCTCGACCCGGCTCTGGGCGACGCGATCGAGCGGCTGCCCGGGCGCAAGCTGATCCTCACGAACGGCTCCCGCAGGCACGCCGAGAACGTCGCGAAGAGCCTCGGCATCCTCGACCATTTCGAGGACGTGTTCGACATCGCCGCCGCCGACTTCGTGCCCAAGCCCGAGCGCGCGACCTACGAGCGTTTCCTCGCGCAGCATGCGGTCGACCCGACGCGGGCGGCCCTGTTCGAGGACATCGCCCGCAACCTCGCGGTGCCCCACCAGATGGGGATGGCCACCGTCCTGGTGGTTCCGGCCGCGATCGACCCCTACCGCGAGGCGTTCGAGCAGGAGGCGGTGCGGGAGGTGCATATCGACCACATCACCAACGACCTCGCCGGCTTCCTGCGCAGCTGCGTCCTCCCGGTGGCGAAGGACGCCGCGTGAGCCTCGCCGCCGCCAAGGCGCCGAGCCTCGCCGAGATCGAGGATCTGGCCCAGGCGGCCTTCGCCGCGCTGCCGGCGGAATTCCGGGCTCTGGCGAAGGACGTCCGCATCGTCGTCGACGATTTTCCCGACGACGATACGCTGACCGAAATGGCGTGCGACTCGGAGTTCGACCTGCTCGGCCTGTTCCGCGGCATCGGGCTGGCCCAGGCGGGCGAGACCGTGACGGGCCAGATGCCGAACACGGTCTGGCTCTATCGCCGGCCGCTGCTGGATTACTGGGCCGAGCACGACGAGACGCTCGGCCACCTCGTCGCCCACGTCCTGATCCACGAGATCGGCCACCATGTCGGGCTCTCGGACGCCGACATGGCCGGCATCGAGGCGGCGGCCGACCTCTGACCCGTCAGGCGCGCGGCGGCTCGCCCGGCGTCGGCAGCTTAAGGCGGCTGACCTTCGGGCGCCGCGTGCGGAACTGGCCGCGCTCGATCGCGACGAAGACCAGGATGGTGATGGCGAGCGTCGTCAGCCACCACACCACCGTGAGCCCGACGCCGATGCAGGCGATGGTGAAGGCGGCGGCGAAGCCCGCCATCGCCCCGGGAACCAGCAGCGGCACGTCGCGGCCCGCCCGGCGGATCGAGGCGTAGAGGGCGAAGGCGGCGGCGAGCGCCCCGACGACGCCGAGCTCGTACCACATGGCGAACAGCGCCGTGCTCGGGGCGTTCACCGGGATCAACCCGAAGACCCGGCCGCGCAGCGCCGTCTCGAAGCCGTGGCCGGTGATCAGCCGGACCGGCTCGGTGGTCACGATCCGCTGCCAGCTCTTCAGCGTCAGCACGCCGGGGCTGAGCGGCCCGAACAGGGCGGCGCCGATCGGTCGCGCCAGGAACGGCAGCAGCGGCGCCACGGCGAGCAGGCCGGCGGCCAGGCCCGCGGTGAGGCCGACGCCGAGGCGCGGCCGGAAGCTCGTCACGGCGAAGGCGAGGGCGCCGATCGCCAGGGCCGCGATCTGCCCGACGTTCGGGGAGACCGCCAGCGCCACGGCGACCACCACGGCGAGGCCCAGCGCCTCGCGGTCGCGCCGGCGCGAGCGCAGCCACGCCACCGAGGGCCAGAGCAGCAAGGCCAGGAGGGTGAGGCCGCGATCGAGCGCGTTGTCGTCGTCGGGCACGCCGCGCATCAGGGTGTCGCCGAACAGGCCGAGCACGATGGCGACGATCGCCGCCGCGGTGACGCCGAGCGGCAGCAGGTAGAGGTTGGCCGAGCGCATCCGGTCCGGCAGCGCCATGTAGCCGGCGAGCGTCAGCAGGATCGTCGCGACGAGGTTGGCGAAGCGCTCGGAGGCGGCGCCGGGGAACGGCGTCCAGACCAGCGACAGCGCCATCCACACCAGCACGAGCAGGCCGGCGAGGAAGGCCGGCGCGCGCAGCAGCCGGGCGCTGCCCGACAGCAGCGGGCGCTGGCGCCCGTCGATGGCGCTGGCGATGATCAGCAGCGCGACCGCGATCGGGGCGAGGATCACCGTGGCGCGGCGCGCCACCTGCGCCACCACCGGCACGATCACGAACAGCCCGAAGAACCCGACGCGGCGCAGGAGCGCGGCCGCATCGAGCGCCGGGTCGATCGTCTGGGTGGATGGGCGCGCCATGGTGCGACTCGAAACCAGCGTGACGGCGACGTGCCCGGGAAACCCGGCCTCGCCCGTCCTTGCCTTCCCGCTTAAGCAAGCCGCGCGCTAGGGGCTGTAGACGCCCGGCCACACAGGGGCGCCGACGTCGCCCGCCTCAGGCGGTCGTGACCTCCGTCTGCGGCCGGCGGCGGACCACGCGGCGACCGACGTCGGACAGCACGCGCCAGCCGCCCCAGGCGGCGAGGAACCCGAGCAGCCCGGCCACCACCCCGTCCGTCGTGGTCGGCAGCGCCGGTTCGTAATCCTGGTAGGTGGCGCGGGCGAGCGGCACGTCCGGGTCGCGGATCACGGCGGCGAGCCGCCCGAGCGGGCTCATGGCCGAGGCCAGCGCCTGCTGCTGCGCCGAAAGCCGGGCGAGCCGCTCGATGTCGTAGCGCGCCGCCTCGCCCCGCCGCGCGATCAGGGTGTCGGGGTTGGTGCGAAGCCGGTCGACCGCCCCGTCGCGGGTGTTGCCGGTGGCCTTGGCGTCGGAATCGAGCGTCGCGATCTCGCGCTTCAGCTCGTCGAGGGCGCCGCCGAGGCGCTGGGCGTATTGCTGGGCGAATTCGGGGCCCTGCGCCGCCAGCCCGCCGCCGAGGAGGCCGAGCGCCAGACCGAGGGTGCGGAAGACACGAAACACGGCATCGCCTCGTCGAAATGGTCGTTGCAGAAGAGCACGGCGACGGCGGCAGTTCCAGAACCCGGTCGGATTCAGGCCGGCAGGGTCAGCAGGCCCGCCGCGCCGTCGACGCATCCGAAGGCCAGCCGCCCGCCCTTCGCGTCCCAGGCGAGCGCCGAGATCGCGCTGCCCTTCACCGCCGGGCGGACCAGCAGCTCCGAGGCGTCGGTGAAGCGCACGAGCAGGATGCAGCCGTCCTCGTAGCCCATCGCCAGCACCAGGGCCTTGGGGTGGAACGCGACGCGCGAGACGCGGGCCGGGCGCACCCCGCACTCCCGCGGGGCCTTGCCGGTCGGGCCCTCCTTCGAATCGAACGGCCAGACGATCGCGGCCTCCGCGCCGCTGGTGGCGAGCCAGTGCCCGTCCGACGACCACGACACCGAGCGCACCTTGGCCGGGTAGCCGGACATCCGCATGTGGCCGCGGTCCGGCTGCAGGCGCCAGCCGTGCAGCGCGTTCTCCTGCATGGTCGAGACGACGAAGCGCCCGTCGGGCGACCACGTCACGTCGATGTGCGAGCCCTTCCACTCGACCATCTCGGCCGGGGTCTCGTGGTTCGGGTACCAGAGCGAGACGCCGTTGTAGTGCGACGCCGCGAGCCGGTAGCCCTTCGGGGCGAAGGCGAGGCCGCGGGCGGTGGAGGGGGCGGTGAGGGTCCGCTCGCGCCCCTTGGCGTCGCGGGCGACCACGCTGCGCCCGGCGGCGTAGGCGACCGACCCGTCGGGGTGCAGCGCCAGCGCATCGATCCAGGCGCCGCCCTTGGCGGTGGCGACCTCGGACAGGGTGCCGTCGGCCCCGATCGCCACGACGCGCCCGTCGTCGCCGCCGGTGACGAGGCGGTTAGCATCGCCGGCGGCAGCGAGGATGCCGGCCTCGGGATGGGCGGCGAGGCGGCTCGAGGTGCCGTCGCGGCTCAGGACGATCGTGCCGTCGCCGAGCGCCAGCAGCAGCGCGTCCTTCACGAAGTGCGCGGCGACGACGTGGGCGCCCGCCTCGATCGGCGCGACGTGGGTGGTCAGCGAGGTGTTGCTCATCGGGCGACTCGATCGGAACGAAGGCGGACAGGACGGGTGCGGAACGGGATCAGGCGGCGGGCGGCTCGGGCATCATCGCGCGGTGGCGGAGCGCGAAGATCGCGGCGACCAGCGCGAGAACGCCCGATATCGCCGCCGGGATCACCAGGGCATAGAGGTCGAGGCGGGCATAGGCCACGGCGCCGGCGAGGGCGCCGACTAGGAGGGCGGCCCAGACCGCCCCGTCCCCGACCCAGCCGAAGGGCGGCCCGGTGCGGGTGAGCGCCTGCGCGATCTTCTGCCCGAGGCTGAACAGCGCCCCGGTGACGAAGGTGGTGCCGGCGCGAAACCCCTTCACCTGCGCCAGCACGGCGTTCTGCGAGCCCATCGCCACCGCCATGAAGAACGAGGCGATGCCGAGCTCCGGGATCGCGAGGCCGACGCCGAGGGCGGCCAGGATCAGCAAGGCCTCGTAGCCGAGCACCGCCGGCGTCGCCCAGGGGAAGGGGACCAGGATCGACAGCCCGCTGCCAAGGACCGCGCCGGCGAGGAACCCGCCGATCAGGACCGCCGGCAGCACCACGTGCGCGAAGTCGGCGTGCCCGAGGAAGACCGAGAGCTGCGTGGTGTTGCCGCTCATAAACGAGGTGTAGAGGCCGCCGAGGCGCACGAAGCCGAGGGCGTCGACGTATCCAGCGAGCGCCGTCAGCACGAGGCCGGTGCCGAGCTGCCAGGACCGGCTCACGAAACCCGATCCGGTGCGCGTTCCGTCAACACTCGGTTAACCATTCCCAGCGCCTCGTCCAGGGGCGGGCGGGCAGGGTTAAGGCTTCGCTCACCAAACCTCGGCAATTCGATGCAATCACGGCGAACGCCGGAGCACAGGGCCCCGTTGGTCTTGCGATCCGGCTGCGGGACCTTCGTTCCGCGCCGGGTGAGTTGGAGTTGCGTCATGATGTCCTTCGCCTGCGCCGCCATCGGCCTGCCGAGCTACCTCGACCGCGCGCCCACCACCGTCCTGGTGGTGGAGGACGAGCCGTTCGTCTGCGAACTGGCGGCGGAGGCGCTGCTCGACGAGGGCTACCGCGTCCTGACCGCCGCGGATGCCTGGGAAGCCGAGGCGATCCTCGCCCGGGAGACCGTCGATCTGCTCTTCACCGATATCGATCTCGCCCGCAACACGAACGGGATCACGCTGGCGCGGGCCGCCCGGGCGCATTGCCCCTCGCTCCCGGTGGTCTACACCTCCGGCGGCCGCGCCTGCCTCTCGCAGGGCGAGGCCGTCCCCGAATCGATCTTCGTGCCGAAACCCTATCGACCGAGCCAGCTGGTCGCGCTCACGAACGACATCCTGCGCAGCCACGCCCACCACGCCTGATCCCGATCCCTCGACGCACGACGCCCGGAACCCTGACGCATGCGCCTCGCTCACGCCGCCCTCCTGATGCTCGCCGCCGGCCTCGCCACGCCGGTCGAAGCCGCCTGCGACGTGAAGGGCGCCAAGATCGAGGAGACGATCGCCCGGAAGAGCGAGCTGCAGGAAGCCGCCAACAAGCAGACGGTGCGCGACCTGCGCACGCTGCGCGACGCGGCGATCGTGCTCGAAACCTATTCCTACGTCACCGAGTGCGAGCGCGTTCTGGAGATCGTGAAGACCCTGGCCGCCGACCCAGAAAAGACGATCGAGAAGGGCGACACCGACGAGGAGAAGGCCGAGGACCTGCAGGAGGCGCGCAAGCCCAAGCCCGCCTTGGAGCCGGCCGCGCCGGCCAAGCCCAAATGACTAAGCCCAAATGATCACGCCCACATGATGGGGAAGCCCGGGTCGGTCCGCCTCTACCAGCCGAACCGCGCGATCCGGGCGAGCTGCGCCTTGCCGGCGGCCTCGTCCCGGCCGAGGAGCGCGACCCGCTCGGACAAGCCGTAGGCGGTCGGCGAGAACGGCAGCGACAGCAGCACGACGCCCTCGGTCCGCGATCGGTTCACCGAGGCGATCAGGCAGGCGATCACGGGATCGTCCTCGGGCGCGCCGACGCAGTCGGCCCGCGGGCTGCCGAACAGCGGCCGGTTCGGCAGCGTCAGCTGGATCGTGGTGCCGCCGCGCCGGTCGGGGGCCGGCGGCAGGCTGTAGCTGCGCACGAACAGGGCCGGGACCAGCACCAGCAGCGCCAGGACGACGAGAGCCTTGCGCATGGCCTCAGCCCGGCTCGTCGAAGCGGCTGCGGAAGAACACCTCGCGCCCGGCGCCGTCGATCACCCGGACCGCCTCCGCCGGCCCGCCCGAACGCTGCGGGACGCGGGCGCGGGCGAACAGGCGCAAGGCGCGTTCCTGCGCGCCCTCGAGCCCGGCGCTGCGCACCGAGATCCGCGTCTGGACGTCGCCCGGCTCGGGGCCGAGGACTTCGATGTGAAAGGTCTCGCGCACCGCCGTGCCTCTGCCCTAACTCGGACGCATCGTCCACCGTCGCGAGACCTTAGCCCGTGAGCCCACTCAAGATCGCCGCCGCGGTCGCCGTCTGCGCCCTGCTGTTCTGGCTCGGCCTGCGCATCACCCGTGTGATGGTCGACCTCGGCATCCGCGCCGGGCATGCCGAGGCGCGCCGGCGCGAGGAGGAGGAGCGCTGAGCCCCTATCCGACGGGCAGCGGCGCAGTGCCGTAGGCCTCCGCCATGCGCGCGATCGCCGCGAGCTTGTCCGAGAGCACCGACCAGTCGTCGGACGACGCGATCGGCGCCCAGAGCGCCTCGACCTCGTCGATCAGCAGCGTGCACGGCCGCGCCTGCGCGAAGTAGGGGTGGGCGAGGTTCGCCCCGGCGGCCGGCGCCATGCCCTGCAGCGCCGCGCGCACCGGCGCGAAGCTCTCGCCGGCATAGAGCGCGGCGGACGGGCTCGCCGCGGCACGGTCCGCGCTGGCCGTGCCGCCGTACCAGTCGAAGAACGTCTGCTCGAACGGGGCGCCGCTCTCGGCTAGGAAGCGCCAGAACGCCCCGACCAGGCGATCGGTCTCGTCTTGGCCCGCCTTGGCGAGCCCGAGCCGCGCGAGCAACGCGTCCGCGAACCCCTCCTGCAGGGCCGGGCCGAAGCCCTTGAGGACGGCTTCGAGATCCGCCTGCGGCGCCAGCGTCAGCAGGCAATCCGCCAGCCGGGCGAGGTTCCAGTACAGCGCCTCCGGCTGCCGGCCGAAGCTGTAGAGCTCTTGCGTGTCGAAGTAGGCCGCGGTGAAGTTCGGGTCGTAGGCCGGCAGCCAGCGCCACGGGCCGTAATCGAAGCTCTCGCCGGTGACGTTGATGTTGTCGGTGTTGAGCACGCCGTGGACGAAGCCGGCCGCCGCCCATTGCGCGCCCATCCGGGCGACGCGCCGCGTGACCTCACCGAGGAACGCGACGGCCCGCTCGGCCACCGACTCGCGCCAGAGATCGGGCATGTGGGTGGCGATCGTGTGATCGAGCAGCCGCGCGACGTTGCCCGGCTCGTCGAGCGCCAGGAAGCGCTGGAAGCTGCCGATGCGGATGTGGCCGTGGCTCAGGCGCACCAGCACGGCCGAGCGGGTGGGGGAGGGCTCGTCGCCGCGCTCCAAAGCCTCGCCGGTCTCGATCAGGCTGAAGCTCTTGGAGGTGTTCACGCCCTGCGCTTCGAGGAGCGCGGTGGCCAGCACCTCGCGCACGCCCCCCTTCAAGGTCAGGCGCCCGTCGCCGGCCCGCGACCACGGCGTCGTGCCGCTGCCCTTGGTGGCGAGATCGAGCAGGCGCCCGTCGCGTAGGTCGTGCAGCTGCGCAAAGAGGAAGCCGCGCCCGTCGCCGAGATCGGGGTTGTACGAGCGGAACTGATGGCCGTGATAGCGCAGGGCCAGCGGCGCCGGGAACGAGCCGGGCAGCGGCTCGAACCGGCCGAACCGCGCGATCCACTCGGCGTCCGACAGCCCGTCGAGGCCGACGCGCGCGGCCCAGGGCTGGTTGCGGACGCGCAGGATGGTCTCGGGAAAGCGCGCGGCCTCGACCACGTCGAAGAAGTCGCCGCCGAGGTCGGCATGGCGGCGGGAGGGCCGCGCCGCGTGGGATGGGAGGTCTGACAAGGAAACGGCCCTCGCTGGGTTCCGGCATTCGAACGACACGCAGTGCGATAAGCCGCCCCGGCCCGATCCGTTGCGGCCCGGCGGAAGCGACGCAAACCGGTCCCGAAAAAACCCGGGCTCCATCCCGAAACAGGGCGTTGACACCGCAAGCCGCCGTTCCCTATACCGCCGATCTCCGAACCGGCCGCCTGCCCGAGCAGACGGCCGCGGGCTGGGGCGGGGTAGCTCAGCTGGTTAGAGCAGAGGAATCATAATCCTCGTGTCGGGGGTTCGAGTCCCTCTCCCGCTACCATTTCTTCAACCCGCCCAGTCTCGACGTGGCGGGTTTTTTCATGCCCGCAGGGCACTCCGAAGCCGTGCTGCAAAGCGCGATCGCCGATGCGACGCGGCGGGGGTGATCGCGGCCGCCTCGGGCGGACGGCGCGTCGGGGATCCGGGAGGGACGTCATGCGCTGGATCGTGCCGACCGCGATCGTTCTCGCCGCGCTTCCGGCGGCCGCCTGCGCCGCCGGCGATCCGAGCCGGGACGTGCTCTGGGCGGCGCTGAAGACCTGCGTCCTCGCCAAGAGGCTCGCCGACCGGACCTTTCCCTGCCTCGACGTCGATCTCGGCGACAAGGACCGGCCTGGAACGGCGGTGCTGCGCGCGCCGGGCGAGCCGACCCACGTCGTCGTGATGCCGACGGACACGGTCGCCGGGCTCGAGGCGCCGGTGCTGCGCGGGGCGCGGGGGATCGCCTACTGGCGCGCCGCCCTCGCGGCCCGGCGCTTCGCATCCGCCCCGCTGAAGGGCCGCGTGCCGGTGGAGGAGGTCGGCCTCGCGGTTAACTCGGCCCGGGGCCGAAGCCAGGACCAGCTCCACATCCATCTCGACTGCATCAAGCCGCGGGTGCTGGCCGCCCTGCGGACGCACGGCCACGGCATCCGCGCCACCTGGGCACCGTTCCCGGTTCCCCTCGCGGGCGACCGCTACCTCGCCCTGCGGGTGACGGCTGCCGAGGCGGAGCGCTTCAACCCGTTCGCGGCGCTCGTCCGCCTGCCGGGGCGTTGGGACCTGCGGCAGACCAGCCTCGCGGCGGTCGCGACCCCGGCCGCCGATCTGGATCCCGGCTACTACGTGCTGGCCTACCGGGCGCCGCGGGCGAGCGCCGAGGATTTGATGGATCACACCTGCGGGGCGGCTACCGGAGCCGCGACGCCGTAGGCCGCGTGCCGCCGGCGTCGACGGTCATCCACAGGTCGCTCCGTGCCGTCGAGCCGAACCGGATCGGGGCCGACGAGGCGAAGCGTCATCACGCGCGAGCGCCTTCGCGCGACAACCGGTTGCCTCGACAAGGCGATGCCGGCGCTTATCCTTCACCGATGCGCTTTCCCAAAGCCAGCCGTCACCACGTCCAAGGCGGCCTGCCGCGCGATCGTCCGGATGCCTGAGACGTCGGACCGATCGCCGCGCTGCGTCCACTACGTCGGCTTCAAGGACGATCGCTACTGGAACGCCGTCCGGATCTTCGGCGGTCCCCGGGTGATCCACCGCCGCTGGGATTGGTTCGCGGTCCACGATGTCGGGCCCGACGACGTGGTCGTGTTCGCCGAGGGCGATGCCAGCCAGCCGATGGCGGCGTGGAACGCGACCGACATCGACGAACGCTGGCTCACCTGAGCCGCCGGCCCGCCGTACGCCGGACCATGATCGGGCTGCGGCACTCGAGGCAGCGCGAGCGTGCGAACCGAACCCGGATGGCGACCGTTGATGCGCCATGACCGATCCGACATCCGCCCCAGCGTCCGACGCGATCATCGACGCCCGCCGCCGCGAGATGGCGGTCGAGCACCTGCTGTTCGGCACGATCCGCTTCGTCGCGCAGCGCCATCCGGAGCTCCTCGACGAGCTCGACGGCAGCCTCGACCACCTGTGGGACAAGGCCCACGGCGAGGCCCGCGACGACGAGGCGGTGCGCGAGATCGCGCGGCGCTTCATCAAGAGCCTGCACGCCGAGAGCTAGCAGCCGCACGGCCACCCGCGACCTCTCGGGTTCGATGTCCCACAGGGCCGCCTTCGAGGCGGGCGGTGCCGCAGGCGGCCGGCACCGCCAGCCGCGGACCGATGCGGCCGGTGGAGAACGCATCCTCGCGCAACGGCCGCTGTTCATGCCGGTGCCGTCGGCCTCGGCGCGTGGGCGGCGCCTTCGCATAGCCCGCCGAGGTCCGGCCCCAGCAAGCGCGAGGACCGAAACCCGCACTTAATTTTTGCTTTGGGAGTGCCGGCGCGTCCGCCAGCCGACCGGCACCTTGCAGCGCGGGTGCAGCGCGAAACTTCAGGACGTGCGGCACCGCGCAGGCGCCGTGGATCGCGTCGATCAGGTCGATCGCAACAACCCGCCTCTGCAGGTCGAGCGCCGTGTCGAGAAGCGGCCCGAACGCGCCCGCGCCGACCTTACCGACCCGGACGTCGATCCGACCGAACGGCCGCAAGGGGCTCGGCTGCGATGGCCGCCACCGCCTCGGGACCGGTCGCGTCGGTTGGGGTCGCGACCACCTCGTCGTTGCCGACCCGGAACTCACGACCGCGTGGCATCGGGCCCACCGATACGGTGCGCGGCCGGAACGACGCAGCCCGCGCGCGCCATGAACGCCCCAGCGGCCGCATGGGCGATACCGCTCGATGCGCCGGTCAGGACGACGGTCACCATTGGAGTTCGGACATGCTCGCGCTCCGTCGCGACGTGCTTCGCGAGGCGAGCAGGTCCGGGTTCGCGTCCTGCGCGCGACCCTTACGACATAGGCGTTTGCCGGGTTGGGGTGCCACGGCCCGATCGTGCAGGCGAGAAGAAGCTTGACCGCGGCAACTAGTACGAACACATTATACTAGGAAATCCAGCCTATGACTTATGTCATATGTGCATTCTTAAGTTTGTTGGAGTCAAAGTCCGGAATTTATCGTAATAGAGCGCAATGCAGGTGCATCTCGTTACGCTCGGCTCACACGGCGACGTTCTGCCGTTCCTTGCGCTCGCCTCCGCCCTCAAGCGGCGCGGTCATGCCGTCGCCCTGGCGGCGCCGGCGCCGTTCGGCGGGCTGGCGAAGCGGGCCGGGGTCGATTTCCACGCTCTCGGCACGCAGGCGGATTACGAGCGCACCATCCGGCACCCGGATCTCTGGCATCCGCGGCGCGGGGTCGCACCGCTTCTGCAGACCCTGTCCTCGGCGACCGAGCCGGTGTTCGACTGGCTGCGCACACGGTGGTCGGCCGAGGGCGGTGTCGTCGTGGCGTCGCCCAACAGCCTCGGCGCCCGCGTCGCGCAGGACAAGCTCGGCCTGCCCCTGGTGACGCTCCACGTCGCGCCGTTCCTGATCGAGAGCCGCCGCGACGCCCCCGTTCTTCCGGGCCTGCCGCTGGCGCACCTCCTGCCGTCGCGCACGCGGCATTGGCTCGGGCGGGGCGGGGATCGCTACGTCGTCGACCCGGCGGTGCTGCCCGGCCTGAACGCGTTTCGGGCGACCCTCGGCCTGCCGCCGGTCCGCCGGCTGCGCCACTGGTGGAACAGCCCGACGCGGATGGTGCTCACCTGCCCGGACTGGTTCGCCGAGCCGCAGCCCGATTGGCCCGAGCAGGCCGTGCAGGTCGGCTTTCCGCTCTCGGATCGCTTCGGTGACCGGGACGGGCTCGACCCGGAGGTGGCGGCTTTCCTCGACGCGGGCGCGCCGCCCATCGCCTTCACCTACGGCTCGGGAATGCGCCAGGGTCGGGCGTTCTTCCGCACCGCGACCGCCCTGTGCCGGCGCATGGGCCGCCGCGGCATCCTGCTGGCGCCGCAGGCCGATCAGGTCTCCGACACCCTGCCGCCGGAGATCCGGCACGTGGCCTACGCGCCGTTCAGCGCGCTGCTGCCGCACTGTGCCGCCCTGGTCCATCACGGCGGCATCGGCACCGTGGCGCAGGCGCTCACCGCCGGCATCCCGCAGCTCGTCGTTCCGGTGGCGTTCGATCACTTCGACGAAGCCGCCCGCCTGAGGAAGCTCGGCGTGGGGGCGACGCTGAGCCGTCGCCGGTTCACGCCGTCACGCGGCGCGCGCGTCATGGATCGGCTCCTGACCTCCCCGACCGTGGCGCACGCCTGCCGCGAGGCCGCGCAGCGAGTCGCGCACGAAGACGGGCTCGGCGCGACCTGCGATGCCGTCGAGCAGGCGATGGCGGCGTGAGCCCCGGCATGACCACGAAACGTCGGTCGCACCCGGTGACGGGCGACGGCCCGGCCGATTGAGCGGTCGCGACCGTCGGGTTGGCCGCCTGAGTGAGGTCAGGCTCGCGACCGCGACCTCCGCGGCACCTGACCACAGGCTCCGAACCGGGTGGCGAACGGACGGTTGGCCTCGCGACCATGGGTGGCATGGGCGGGCCTGCCCGGCATGTCGCGACGAAGGAGGTTCCGGGTGCCGTTTTCACCGAACAAGGCGATCTGCGTTCTCGGCTGCGTCGCCTGCCTACTGGGGCCGGCATGGCCTGCCGCGGCGCAGAGCACGGGCTACGTCACCGGCTTTCCGGGCAAGGATCCGGCCGGCGACGACGAGATCGGGTGGGGGCCGGCCTACAGGCCGGAGACGAGCTTCTCGCAACCCGGCACGCCGCCGACGCCCGGCGATTTCGCGGGCGCGGCCTATCGGGCGCGCACGGGCCGCGGGCCCTACGACGACGTGCAGAACGTCCGTAGCATGCGGCAGGTCCGTACAGAGCCCAGCGAGCGGTTCGCGACGGCATCGCAGCGCATCGTCCGCGCGCGTCGGATCGGCAAGCGGTCAGCGGCCGCACACGGTCACGTCCGGCACCGGGCGGCACGGCAGGCGATCCGATGAAGGGGCCCTTTCGCGTCGACCGCGACGCGTCTTCCGCGCGAGGGCGACGCTACAGGAAGTCGATCTTCCGGGCGAAATAGTCGCTGTGCGGATTGACGCCCATCGGCTCGGACGAGACGAAGGGCCGGGCCGCCTGGAACACGATCATCGCCATGATGGCCGCCATCGACCCACCGACCGGTGCCGATACGATGGCCAGGACCGGCGAGTATTTCCAGAGCAGCAGAGTCGTGATCGCGAGCCCGACGGCCGACGCCAGCACGATCCGAAAGATGCAGCATTCCGACGGTTGCATGCTTGCCTCCCAACCTGGGCACGTAAATCATAGGTTGTTAACATTGCCAAACATTCAATCGTGCCGTGTGTGCGTACTCATCCGCAAGGCATGACCGTGGCTTACCGCGTGCAGGCTGCGGCCTCGCGGTTTTTCGGAAGGCTGTTGCACCCCGGTCACGCTGGATCACGGCGGGCAACGATCCGCCGGCAGCGTCTCCTGCAATCATCCTGGCACCGACCTTGCTCCGGATGGTGCACCGCGACGTGTTGCGACGCAGCGTGCGCACCGGCACGTCACGGCCGAGGTCGGATCGCCATCTCTGGATCGACGCAGATCGCGGTGCGGCTGCACCGCCGGCGGATCGCTTCGCCACAACCGGTAAGGATGCCAAGCATGAAACTGAAGCTGTTCAGCTACGCGATGATCGGGGCCTTCGCTTTCGGCCTCGTTGCGACCGTCATCGGGACGGCCAGCGTGATTGTCGGCTTCTGACCGAAGGACTTGGGGCGCGATTCGAGGCGTGCGCGAGGGGACCGGGTCCCGCCGCGCGCGTCCCATGCTGGATCGGACCCACGCATTCAGGGCCCTGGTTCGGCGGTGATCGAACGCTAGGTGCGTGTGCCTGAGCGACGGCGATCCGCCGGCGCGAGCCGGATACCGTCCCATGGCCCTGGAAAAGCATTCCGATCAGGATGCGCACCTTTCCGCCACCGATCCGAACATCGTGGTCTTCGCAATGATCGAGGGTGGGCGGGTGATCCACGTCGAGATCCCGGTTGACGTGATGCATGCCGAGTTCGGCGCGACCAAGCTCGGGCCGGTCGACTTCTTCGAGTCGCATCGTGCCGTGATCGAGGGAACCGCGAAGCAGATCTATGAGCGCCTGTCCGAGCCGAGCGACCGCGTTCGGATCGGTGCTGCGGATTTTGCCGCGCCGGGCTCGCGGGCCAATGCGGCGGATGAGGTGACCTGACCGAGGACGACCCGTCGAGGCTCCCCGGCTCGGACGCGATCGGCACCGCGGATCATGCCGCCGGCGCCGCTCGGAACATCGCGACGCGCTTGCGAGAACCGCGACCGATCGCAGGACGTTGCTCTTCCGAACCGGAGAGTCCCCCATGCCCTATCAGGTCGCCAACACCGAAGATCTCGCGAACACCACCTACGACGCCGGCCGTCCCGCCGACGCTGGGGAAACGCGTGATGCGCCAGCCGCCCGGAAGCTGGAGGAAGGCCTGACCGACGCGACCAGTTCCGAGCCGCTCCCGGTGCCGGGAGAGGATGCCGAGGTCGGCTTGGCCCAGAAGGGCACCGGCGAGGCCGCGGTCGTCCGCCGCGAAACCGAGATCTGAAGGACCGCCCGCATGACCGCCGACACAACCGACACCCAGGCCCAGCGGATGCCGCAGGGAAAACCGAAGCCGGACGGCGCGGCGATCACGCCCCAGGACACCGTCACCGGGGAGACCAAGCCGGGCGCGGGCCCGATGGACCGGCCGGGAACGGAGGCCGAGGATAAGGCTCGGCGTCCGTAGGCCGCCAGGCGCGGCTGGACCCGACGACGCGAACTCGCAACCTGTCCCGAACGCGGATCGGCGCGAGCCGCTGGGTTCGCCATGCCATAGGGTTCGATCGGCGAAGCGACGCCGCCACGCGGTCGCGTCGAGGCCGCGAGGCCTCCGGCAGCGTGACGGCATCGGCGCTCTCGGCGAGACGGACCCGATCAGCCGGTCTTCTCGACGGCGCTCGGCAGGACGAGCGGCGGCGTCTGCTGGTGCTGGATCACGCGCCAGACCTCGTGCGACACGCGTCGATAGGTCGAGGTGCAGTTCGCCTGATACGCCTCGTCGTCGCGCGCGGCCTCGACGTGGTAGGCGACCACGATGATGCCCTCCTGCGGCCGGGCGATCTGGCCCTTCGAGAACGCGAGCTCGGTCCATCGCGGCGTATGAGCGACGGCCTCGATCGCCTGGGTGCCGCTGAGCACGAAGGGCGGGTGCGGCAGCACCATGAGGCATTCCTCGTCGACGAGCTCGCGATAATGGTCGGGACTGCCGTCCCAGAGGCTCTTCTCGAAAGACCAGACACGGTCGTCGTCCATGGCATTCACCTCAAGCAGCGGGAAGTCCCTCGGAGAAGTGCGGTCGCACCGCTTCGTTCCGTCGTGCCGCGACCCTGCGAGCGGGTCGACCGCTTGAGGCTCGGGTCTTCCGAAACCGTAAAACAGTATCGTCGACGCGCCCGAACGTGCTTGGCCCGACGTCGCGCAACGATCTTCGGAGAGGGCCATTCCGGCTGGGCGACGTCCCGCACTGTGCTTCGGAAGCCTTGTCGGACCGCGGCCGAATTCTGACGCCGGGCCGGCCGCCGCAGTCGCTTTCCGGTCGTCCGAAGCTCCGATGTCTAAATTCGGCACATCATCGACGGCATCGCTCTTGCCGAAACTTGGTGCGTTCGCCATTTCTTGTCTCACTCACGGACAAGCGGGGGCCCGCGATCCGGGATCGAAACGATGTCCTCATCAACGACGGAACGGCTCCTCGATGTCGGCGGCCCCTTGAGCCGCCGATCGACGGTCATCGCCAACGTGCGCTGGTTCCGAAAGCTCGCCGCGCGCGCGCTTCGCGACGGCGCGCCGAATGCGGAGGTGCGGGCGGCCAACGCCCGAGCCGCCGCGCGCATCCTGATCCGTCAGGGGAAGCGCGAAGCGCTGGTCGACCGCATGATCCGTGAGACGCAAGGGGCCGACGTTTAGGCCTTCCGCACCGATCCACGCCCTTCGCGAACAGTCCGCCGGCGCGCCGCATCCACGCACCGGCGGCCGACGGTCAGTGCCCGGCCGGCGCCGGCTGACCCGGCTGGAGCCAGGTCTTCAGCGCGTCGAGCCAGCCGGCAGGCAGCACGACCCAGCTCGGCAGGGCGGGCAGGACGTTGGCGGCCGAGCCGTTCCAGCGGCCGGCGAGGGTCTGGCGGCTTTCCGCATCCATCTCGCGGATCTTCATGTCGAGGATCTTCTCCTGGATCGGCAGCGTCTGCATCTGCGCCTGAGCCGACTGGGCGTTCTTCATCGCCACGAAGGTCAGGTCGATCGCCTTCTGGATCTCGGGGTTGTCAAAGGTCAGACCCTCGGCGTAGCCGAGCGTCGTCACCGTGATCCCCATCGGCTCGTAGACGCGCCGGACCTCCTTCTCGACGGCCTCGATGATCGCGGCCTTGCCGTGGATCGCCTCGTCGGTGGTGCGGCGGCCGAACTCCTTGGCCATCGCCGCCTGGACGAGGCGGTGGACGTTCTCGTCGACCACCTCGGCCAGCGACTTGCCCTGGATCACGCTCGCGAAGTTCACCTGCGGGTCGCTCGCGTTGCCGCCGGTGGCACGCGCGCCGAACCAGTAGACGAACTTGCTCGCATCCTCCTCCTTCACGAAGGCCGAGACGACGACGCCGGTGCGCAGGGTCACCGATTCCGCGGTCTCGAAGCGGATGCCCTGGTCCTTGGCCGAGGTGCCGCGATCGGTCGAGCTCACCCATTCGCGCGAGACCGGCGACCGGTCGACGAGCATCAGCCGCGCGGCGGGCACGTAGTAGTCGTAGGCCCAGCCGGGATTGCGGATCAGCGTGTGCGGGATCTGGACCCGCTTCATCGCGACCTTGCGCTCGTTCAGGAACTGCTCGGACATGAAGGCCGCCTGGCCGGACTTCGATTCGCCGACCTCGGGGATGAGGAAGGCGGTCTGGTTCGGCAGGACCTCGACGAATTCCGGGTAGTCGCGGGTGTCGTAGTAGGCCTGCGCCGGCTCGGGCTGCGCCTCGACCAGCAAGCCCGCGACCGCGAGCCCGGCATATCCGGCCCCGCGCCGTCCGACGCACCAGATCGCGGCGATCAGGGCCAGGGACAGGATTGCCGCGAACGGGCCGGCGCCGTTCAGGGCCGTCGCGGCCCAGGCGGTCTCGGCCGCCGGCCAGTCGGCATCCTGGAACTGGCGGGCCGCGATGCGCCCGGCCTCCGCGGCGCCGAGCCGGTCGCCCGGCCCTGCACGCAGGACGAAGACATCCGTGCCGACGACGAGCGTCGTCAACGCGATACGAAGCGTGGTGCTCATGGATGGGGGTCTGCAGCGAGACGTGAGATGCCCCAGATGGCCTGGGGCCGTCACCGTGGGCGGAGGGCACGCCGGAGTCTCGCCGGGGCCGCGTCGCGCGGTGCTCGCCGACCGGGATGGCGGCGAACGACGGTGATCATCGCGCCGCGTCGTGTGCGCCGCAACACCAAAGCGACAGGCGGTGCGTGCGGCGCGGACAACGAAGCCATGCGACCCTTGCAGGTCGCCGGCCTCACCGACCGAGGGACGGGCCGCCGGCCGCACCGCCGGTGCCGGGCGGTCCGCTGGTCGGCGTCCCGCCGATGTTCACGCTCGGGGTGGTACCGGGCACGGACGAGTTGCTCGGGTTGGCCTCGTTGCCGCGGGTGATCGGGCTCGGGCCGAGGTCGCGCGCTCCGCCGCCAACACCGCCGGTGCCGGGAGGGGCGGTGACGCCGGTATTGCCGGCGCCGCCCGTGACGATCTGCGCCGAGGCGGGACCGCTTAGGAGAACTCCGAGCGCGGAGGCGAGTGCGATCGTCGAGCGTGTCATCGGGCCGTCCATTTTATGAGAGGTCGCACGGCAACGGACGGAAGCAGGCGCGGTTCATCCGAAACCCGGGGGATTCGGCAGGTCGACCACCTGCCTAGCCTCGGCGGCATCGCTGCGAGGTCGCTCAAGTCGCTCTTCGATGGCTGGCACCGCTTCTCGACCGGTCGACGGGGTTGCCCTAGGCTTCGGCGACACGAGGATGTCCGGCATGCGAGGGCACGGGGTGAGGAGCGTGCGTTTCCCGAAGCGATCACGTCCGTCGGCCCCGCCGTCGACGTTCTCTGCGGTGCTCGTGGCGATGGTCGCCCTCGTGCCGGCGGCGTCCGCGGCGCCGCGCGGGGACGGATCTCGGCACGTCGTCGTGAAGTACGGCCTCAGCTTCCTCAATCTCGGCGTCGGCACCGCGGATCTCACGGCCGACCTCACCCCCGAGCGCTACGCGATCGGCCTCACCGGGCGCCTCACCGGTCTCGCCGGCTGGTTCTTCCAGGGCGACGGCACGGCGCGGTCGAGCGGGCGCCTGTCGCCGGCCGGGGCGGTGCCGAGCACCTTTCGGATCGACAGCCGCTACGGCACCGCACCGGTGCGCGTGCTGGTGACGTTCGATGCCGGCACCGTCCGCAAGGCGGAGGTCGAGCCCGAGCCGCAGCCGAAACCCGATCGCGTCCCGGTCACCGCCGCCGACACGACCAACGTCACCGATCCGATCGGCATGCTGGCGGTGCAGGTCGGCCCCGGCCCGCTGGTCCCCGCCATGTGCGATCGGCGCATCCCGGTCTTCGACGGCGCCGCCCGCGCCGACATCGCGCTGTCGCGCGGCACGGTGGTCCAGGTCACCGCCGGGCCCTACTGCGGGCCCGCGCTCGAGTGCCGGATCCGCTGGATCCCGGTGGCGGGCCACCGCGCCAAGGGCTCGTCAGTGCGCCGGATGTCGGAGAACGACGACATGCGCGTGCGCCTGGCCCCGATCACGGAAGCCGGGCTGCTGCTGCCGCTCTCGATCGCCGTCGGCACCGGCTGGGGCACGGCGCGCATCGAGGCGACGAGCTGGAATGCCGCGCCGGCCAAACCCGCCCACGCGGATCCATGAGGCCGGCTCGGGGCTTTCGGCATCGCGGCCCATGTTCGGACCTGGCGCCCCATGCGTCGGACGAAGGCCGCAGGAGGACGATGCGATGCGACGCCCACCCTTTGCGATCCGATCGCTCGCGGCCCTGGCGATGATCGTCCTCCCGGTCGCGGGCATGCCCCGCGCCCAGGCTCAGACCGTCGCGGCGCCGCCGTCCGGCTCCGCGGCGGCGACGCCCGACAACGCGATCCTGCTCACGGTCTTCCTGAAGCACGACCAGTCGCGGCCGCTGGCCGAGCTGAACGCGCAGCTCACCCGGCAGGGGTTCTACAAGGCCTTCCCGCCGCCCGGCATCGAGGTGGTGTCGTGGAACGTCGTGATGGGCATCGGCCAGGTCATCGTCCTGTGCCTGCCGGCGAACCGGATCCGCGAGATCAACCGCGTGCTGGAGGATACCGCCTGGGGCGCCTACCGGACCGAGTTCTACCCGACCTACGATTACAGGGCCGTCGGCCTCGGCGAGCACGAGAAGGCGCAGTAGGCCGCACCGATGACGACCGGTCAGGCCCGGCTTCGGCTCGGGCCACGGCGTTGAAGGCCGCTTTCGCGAGCGTGGTCGCAGACGTCTCGCGCTCCCCGCGGGCGTCCCGCGCCGATGCCCGCCGGCGGCATCGGCGCGGCGGACACGTCGCGCGGCGGATCGCACGATGCGGCATCTCGAGCCGATGTTTTAGACCGGACTTGGTCTGGCTCCCTGTCCGTGGCATAATCGGCGCATGAGCGATACATCAACGAACATCCATCCGTACTCCCTGGAGATCATTCCCCCGAAGGCCGACGGCGGCTCGTATCAGTGGGCCATCCGCAAGAATGGCAAGCTGACCCAGCGCTCCGACCGGAGCCTGCCGAGCGAGGCGAAGGCCCGCGAGAGCGGCCTCGGCCAGATCGAGAAGCTGCTGTCGGGCGTCGGCGACCGCTAAGGCCCGCGACCCTTCGATTTGCGAGACAGGAACGGCGCGGCCCCCCAGGGTCCGCGCCGTTCCGCTTTCCGGGCGTCGTCGTCGCCGCATCCCCGGGCCGGACGACAGGGTTCGACCGCAGGACGGTTGCCATGTCCGCCCCGGCGCCAATGTAAGGCTCATGCTCGAAACGAACCGCCAAGCCCAGACCATCGTCGCCAAGCCGGACGCGCCGCCGACCCTGGACGCGCTGACGCGCCAGCGCCTCGGGCGCCATCTCCAGGCGCTCTACGAGCCGGTGATCGACGAAGCGCTCGATCCACGCCTGGCCGAATTGATGCGGCAGCTCGACGACGATCGACAGGGCGGTTCCTGACGCCGCGTTCCGAAGCGGGGGGAACGCTGCGCTCCGTCATCGGTACGGAACGTCCGACGCTTGCATGGTGCGTCGCAACGCACTATTGGTGCGTTGCGGGATAGCGATGGCGTCGCAGTCCTGCTGCCCATCTTGGGCGTTTCCTCCCTAGACTTCGGGCCGCTCCTTTCGGGGCGGCCTTTTTTCTGTCCGGGCCGTCGCGTCGACCGGGGACGACACGTCCTGGCAAGCGCGCTGATGCGCGATCCGGCGGACGGCGTTATCCTCGTCCGGCCGAAGCTGCGACCCGAACCTCGGTCCGACGGAGCGGATGCCCGGCCCCACCGCGTGCGAGGGACTCGACGCATGAGCAACGTGATTCGTCCCACCTTCGGCCGCCAGCCGCATCCCGTCGACGCGGAGTCCGACGAGGCGGCCTATCAGCCGCTTCGGGTCTACGGCGAGGCCGCCGGCCACGTCGTCGCCCTGGTCGAGGATCCCGACGCGCCGGCCGGCGCCGTGCTCAAGGTCGTGGTCGGGCCGCTTTCGGGAAACATCGTCGAGGCCGTCGCGGTCCTGCCCCGGACGGAAGCCGGCGAGATCGATGCCGAGCTCGTCGGCATGGCGGTGCTGCGCACCCTCGCGCTGATGGATTAGGGCGTCGGCCCGGGAAAGCCGCCGTTGCCGGTGCGCCGAGACGCGGCAACCGCATCCCCAAAGGCGCGGCGATCGGGTAGCGTGTCGCCCGATCGGAGGACCGCCCGGCAACCTCCCCCATCCCGGCCACGGACGGGTCGAACCCCATGCCAGCCCTCGGCCCGTTGCGCGACCGCCTCGGGGCGGCCCCGGCGCTCCACGATCCGAACACCGCCGCCGCCCGGCTCGGCGACGTCGAAGCCGCATTCCCGGCGGGGTTCCTCACGCCGCCCCTGCGGCCGCTGCTCCTCGGGATCGCCGACCATTCCCCGTTCCTGTGGCGGCTGATCGCGCAGGCGCCGGAGCGCTTCGCCGCCCTGGTCGAGAAGGCCCCGGAAGCGTCCGACGCGGCGATCACGGCGCGCCAGCGCGCCGCCGGGCGCGCGGGCGGCACGAAGCCGGACCTCGTCGCGATCGGGCGAGCGCTCCGGTGGAACCGGGCGGAGCATGCGCTGCTCGTCGCGCTGGCCGATCTCGGCGGGCTCTGGGACCTCCCGACGGTGACGAAGGCCCTGTCGGACTTCGCCGACGCGTCCGTCGGCGCCGCGGCCGACGCGCTCCTGCTCCAGGCGGCCGGGGCGGGGAAGCTGCATCCGCCCGACCCGGGCGACCCGCAGGCGGGTTCGGGACTCGTCGTCCTCGGCCTGGGCAAGCTCGGCGGGGGCGAGCTCAACTATTCCAGCGACATCGACCTGATCGTGTTCTTCGACGCCGCCCGCGCGCCGCTCGCCGACGGCGTCGAGGCGAAGCCCTTCTTCGCCAAGGTCGCGCAGGGCATCGCCAAGCTGTTGGAGGAGCGTACCGCCGAGGGCTACGTCCACCGGGTCGATTACCGGCTGCGGCCCGATCCCGGCTCGACCGCGGTGGCGCTCTCCACCGATTTCGCCTTCGACTACTATCAGTCGCTCGGCCAGAACTGGGAACGGGCCGCCTTCATCAAGGCTCGGCCGATCGCCGGCGATCGCGAGGCCGGCGCGCGCTTCCTGGCCGAGCTGAGGCCGTTCATCTGGCGCAAATACTTCGACTTCGCCGCCATCGCCGACATCCACGCGATGAAGCGCCAGATCCACGTGGTGCGCGGGCACGAGGCCCTCGCCGTCGGCGGCCACGACATCAAGCTCGGCCGCGGCGGCATTCGCGAGATCGAGTTCTTCGTCCAGACGCAGCAGCTGGTCTTCGGCGGGCGGCGCCCGGAGCTGCGCGGCAGCCGGACGGTGCCGATGCTGGGCCGCCTCACCGACGCCGGCTGGATCACCGAAGCCGCACGGGACGAATTGCACGCGGCCTACGCGTTCCTGCGCACAATCGAGCATCGCCTGCAGATGCGTCGCGACGAGCAGACGCAGCGCCTGCCGCTCGAGCCGGACGATCTCACCGCCTTCGCACGCTTCTGCGGCTTCGCCACGCGTGCGGCGTTCGAGGCGGCGCTCCTGCACCATGCCGGCCGTGTCCAGGCCCATTACGTGCTGCTGTTCGAGACCGCGCCGAGCCTCTCGGCCGAGGTCGGCGACCTCGTCTTCAGCGGCAGCGAGGACGATCCCGCGACGCTGGCCACGCTTTCGGCGCTCGGCTTCGCCGAGCCGGCGCGCACGATCGAGACCGTGCGCGGCTGGCATTTCGGCCGGCGCCCTGCGGTGCGCACCGCGCGCGCGCGCGCCGTCCTGACCGAGCTGCTGCCGAGCCTGCTCCAGGCGCTCGGCGGCACGGCGGAGCCGGACGCGGCGCTGAACACCCTCGACCACGCCTTCGGCCGGATGCCGGACGCGGCCGAGCTGCTGACGATCCTGCTCGCGCACGAACGCCTGCGCCTGCTGTTCGCCGACATCCTCGGCACCGCGCCGCGCCTCGCGGCGACCGTCGGGAGCGGCCCGCACGTGCTCGACGCGGTGCTCGATCCCGACTTCGTCCTGCCGACCACCGATGCGGGGGCGATCGCCGCGCAGTACCGGGCGCTGGTCGGCAGCCCGGGGGACCACGAGACCTTCCTCGACCGCAGCCGCGACGCGGCCCGGCAGCTGCGCTTCGTCACCGGAGCGCGGCTGCTCTCGGGCATCCTGTCGGCGGCCCAGGCCGGCGAGGCCTATTCCGGGATCGCCGAAGCCGCGGTCGCCGCCAGCCTCGCGGCGGTCGAGCGCGGGTTCGCGGCGGAATACGGCGCCGTGCCGAAGGGGCGCTGCGCGATCCTCGCCGTCGGCCGCCTCGGCTCGCGCCAGCTCACGGCGGATTCCGACCTCGACCTCATCGTCGTCTACGATTTCGCCCCCGAGGACCGCACCACCACGGGCCCGAAGGCGATCGACGCGGTGGTGGCCTACAATCGCCTCGCCCAGCGGCTCTACGCGGCGCTGACCGTCCAGACCCGGCGCGGCGGCCTCTACGCCGTCGACCTGCGCCTGCGGCCGGGCGGCGAGCACAGCCCGACCGCGGTGCAGGTGCGGGGCTTCGTCGCCTATCACCAGGACGAAGCCGAGATCTGGGAGCACATGGTGCTGACCCGGGCGCGCGTGATCGCGGGCGATGCCGGCCTCGGCGGCGAGATCGCGAAGCGCATCCGCGAGACCGTGGCGCGGCCGCGCGACGCGACCGCGGTGTGCGCGGCGGTGCGCGACATGCGCGGGCTGGTCGCCCGCGAGAAGGGCCATCGCGGGCCGCTCGACCTGAAGCTGGCGCCGGGCGCCCTGCTCGATCTCGAGTTCCTGGCCCAGGCCCTCGTGCTCGGCCACGCGCAGGCCGATCCCGATCTGGTCGGCGCCACCGCCGACGCGGTGCTGGAGCGGGCCGGCGCCCGCGGGATCCTGCCCATCGACACCGCAACCCGGCTCGCCGACGCCTATCGGCTGTTCGACACGGTGCATCATTGGCAGCGGCTGGTCGGCGCGGACGGGTCGGCGCCGTCGCGCGGCGCGCTGGCCCGCATGGCCACGGCGATGGGCGTCCCAAGTGCCGAGACCCTGGTCGCGCAGATTCAGGCCGAGCGGCGCGCGACGCGTAAGATCCTTCTCGCTCTTCGACGCCCGAAGCACTGACGTCGCCGCATCGTTCGACGCCGAACGACTTTGCCGAGCTTCAAGGCGGGTATCGTAGGTTGTGGAAATCTGCCACAACCTTGACCGCTCGGCATCACCACTGATGTCGCGCGGTCGGAGACCATCGTGAACGACGCACCGCGCCCCACCGACCTGAGGACCCTCGCCACAGCGGCACCCGGGGCGGGGCAGCGCCGGTTCGCCGGCCTCGCCTGCGCGGCCTTCACCGCGCTGTCCTTCGCGCTGCTCCCCGTCGCAGGCCGCCCGATGGTCCCGATGCCGGGCTTCGTGGCGAGCTATCAGTCCGCGCTCGTCGTCGTCTACGCGGTGACCACCGTGCTGTTCTTCGCGCAGTACGGCCGCACCCGCTCGGTGCCGCTGCTGGTGCTCTCGGCAGGCAGCCTCTACGTGACGCTGATCGTCGCGGTTCAGCTTCTCAGCTTTCCGAACGTGTTCGGTGCCGACCGCATCCTCGGCTCGAGCCCGGCGACGACGACGTGGCTCTGGACCCTGTGGCATCTCGGGCCGCCGCTGTTCGCGCTCCCCTACGCGATCATGGAGGGCGACGGCCGTACGAGGCTGATCGAACCCGACCGATCCGCGCGTGCCGGGATCGCCACGGCGATCGGCGTCGCGGCGGCGGTAGCCGGCCTGAGCTACCTCGTGGTCGCCCATGTCGATCGGCTGCCGACGACGGTCGTCGGCGACGACTACTGGGCGCTGACCACCTCCGGCATCGGGCCGGCGGTCGTCGCGCTCACCCTGGCCTCGCTGGCGATCCTCTGCTGGACGACGCGCCTGCGCAGCCTGCTCCAGCTCTGGCTCGCGGTCTCGCTGTTCCTGCTGCTCCTCGACAACCTCGTGACGCAGACGGGCGCGGCGCGCGGCACCGTCGGTTGGTTCGCCGGGCGGATCGAGGCGCTGATATCGGGCGTCGTCGTCCTGTGTGCCTACCTGCGCAAGGTCGATCTGCTCTACGGCCATGCCGAGCGCATCGCCGAGGCGCGCGAGCGCCAGCGCGCCGACCTCCAGGGCGCACGCGACCACCTCGCCATCGCGCTGGACGCCGCCGACATGGGCGACTGGGAGTTCGACCTCGCCGCCGGCGCCTCCCGCCGGAGCCTGCGCCATGATGCGATCTTCGGATACGACGCCCTGCAGCCGCGCTGGGACGTCGCGACGACCCTCGCCCACGTCGTCCGCGAGGATCGCGACGTCGCGGAGGCGGCCTTCGCCGCCGTCGCCGCCACCGGATCGCTCGACCTGCAATGCCGCATCCTGCGCGCCGGCGACGGCGCGACGCGCTGGATCGAGCTCAAGGGCCGGGCGGCGCGGGACGAGGCCGGCCGGGCGACCGGCCTCGCCGGAATCGTCGTCGACGTCACCGCCCGCCAGGACGCGGACGAACGCCTGTATCAGGCTCAGAAGATGGAGGCGATCGGCCAGCTCACCGGCGGCATCGCGCACGACTTCAACAACCTGCTGACCATCGTCATCGGCAACCTCGACATGATCGTCCGGCGCCCGGGCGACGCGCAGCGGGTGGAGCGCCTCGCCGGCTCGGCGATGACCGCGGCGCGGCGCGGCGCGGTGCCGAGGTGACCGAGAAGCTGCTGTCCTTCTCGCGCCGGCAGGTGCTGCGGCCCGAGACGGTGAACCCGAACCGTCTGCTGAAGGATTTCCACACCCTGCTGCAGCGCGCCGTCGGCGAGACCATCGCCGTCGAATTCGACCTCGACCCCGCGCTCGATCCGGTGCGGCTTGACCCCGGTCAGTTCGAGAGCGCGATCCTCAACCTCGCGGTCAACGCCCGCGATGCGATGCCGTCCGGCGGCCGCCGTCTGATCCGGACCGAGAACCTGACCGTGACGGGCGAACCGGGTGCCGCGCCGCCGGAACTCGCGCCCGGGCACTACGTCCACGTCGCGGTCAGCGACACCGGCCTGGGCATGGAGGCCGGCACCGCTTCGCGCGCCTTCGAGCCGTTCTTCACCACGAAGGAAGTCGGCAAGGGCACCGGCCTCGGGCTGAGCCAGGTCTACGGGTTCGCGCGCCAGGGCGGCGGGCAGGTCGTGCTGCAAAGCGAGGTCGGCACGGGCACGACCGTGTCGATCTACCTGCCGCATTCGAAGGAGCAGCCCGCATCGGCCCGTCCCGAGGGCCCGATGCCGCTGCGCCGAGCGACCGACGGCGAGGTGATTCTCGTGGTCGAGGACGAGCCGGCGGTGCTCGACATGGCGGTCGAGAGCCTGAGCGAGCTCGGCTACCGCACCCTGACCGCGACCCGTGCCGCCGAAGCGCTCGCCCGCCTGCAGGGGCCGGAGCGGGTCGACATCCTGTTCTCCGACGTGGTGATGCCGGGCGGCATGAACGGGGTACAGCTCTCCGTCGCAGCGCGTCGCCTCCGGCCGGACCTGCGCGTGTTGCTCGCCTCCGGCTACACGGCGTCCGCGTTCGGCGAGGACGGCCTGCCGGCCGACCTGCCCCTGCTTAACAAGCCCTACGGCCGCGAGGATCTGGCCGACAAGCTGCGGGTGGTCATGGGGCGGCGCTGAGGCGCGCCCGGCGGTCGAGGAACCACGCCAGCGCGATCATCGCCGCGAGGCCGCCGAGGTTGACGCCCACCTGCAGCGGCCAGCTCGGCCCGAAGGTGCGGTAGCTGATCCGCCCGATCAGCGCCGCGAGGCAGCCCAGCGCGAACACTTCGAGCGAATGGCGCCCGCACCATTCGAGCGGCCGCAGGCGCGGGCTCGTCGCGAGGCGGTGGAGCACGGGAGAGCCGAACAGGAGGTAGATCAGCGCGAGGATGTGCAGGAGCCGCAGCGGCGAGACCCGGGCCTTGTCCGGCACCGCCATTTCGAACGGCCTCATATCGGGCAGGCCGAAGACGTCCCAGGGGACGGCCTGGAACAGCGAGACGGCGAGATAGGCCCAGCACGCCGCCGTGAGCCAGGCGCGGCGCGGCAGCAGTCCGTCGCCGGCCGCGACCATCACGGCGAGCGCCATCCCGATCGCGAACAGGAACTGCCAGGCGAACGGGTTGAAGTACCAGCCGTCGTCGGCCGCCGCGTTCGGCAGGTTGAGGGCCGGGTCGAGGTTGGCCAGCACCCAGACCAGGCCCGACAGGCTCAGCACCGCCCAGACGCTGCGGCGGATGCCGGCATAGTAGAGCGGAAACGCCGCCAGCAGCACGATGTAGAGCGGCAGGATGTCGAGGTAGTTCGGCAGGGCGTTGAGCAGGAGCCCGCGCCACAGGCCGGACCACAACCCCATCTGCAGCAGCGGCGCGACCCCGAAGCGCGGGACGAGGCCGGTCGCGTCCATCCAAGCGCGCACGATCAGCAGGGTGGCGAGCAGCAGGCCGGCCTGGAACACGTAGATGCGCAGGCACCGCATCGCGATCCGCTTCAGGGTCTCCGGCACGCCCGCCCGCCGGAACAGGCCGCCATAGGCCACCGTCGCCGAGTAGCCCGCAAACAGAACGAACAGCTCCGCGGCATCCGAGAAGCCGAGATTGTGCGGCGTGATCAGCGCCGGCGCGTTGTTCGGGATGTGGTCGATGAAGATGATCAGCAGGGCGAGGCCGCGCAGGACGTCGACGCGCGGGTCGCGCTTACGCGACGCAGGTGCGGGATCGGTCACGCGGGCAGTCGGAGGAGGGCGCAGGGCATCGGCATCTCGGAAGGCGTCGCCGCATGCTCTCGCACGCGGCGGGCCGGTCGAGCCAGCGCGCATCGCGGCGGCGCAGGCGCGATCCGATCACGATCGAACGACGGCCGGCCGGAGCGTCCGCGGGAGACGGCCGCAAAGCGGTCTTCGCGTGAGCCGACCGTGTACGGCCCCTACATCGCCAGGGCGCAATCGCGCCCGGCATTTCAACCGCCTTGCGCGGAGCGGCGTCGGGGCCGAATGACAGAAAGCGGCAGGATAATACGTTTCGCAGGCCTCTTCAGGTCTGGTATATTGCATACCTGCTGAATCGATGCATGATGCAGACACGCGAACAGAGAGTCGCAGGCGGAGGAGACCGGGATGGAACGTCAGGACGCCCCTGCGGCGAAATGGTGGCAGCTCGCCTTCGGCGTGCTCTGCATGGCGATGATCGCCAACCTTCAATACGGCTGGACGCTGTTCGTCGACCCGATCGACGCGGACCACCATTGGGGAAGGGCCTCGATCCAGCTCGCCTTCACCGTCTTCGTCGCCACCGAGACCTGGCTCGTGCCGGTCGAGGCCTGGTTCGTCGACAATTACGGCCCCAAGGTCGTCGTCGCCTTCGGCGGCGTGATGATCGCCCTGGCTTGGGTGATCAACGCCTACGCGGGATCGCTGCCGGTGCTGTATCTCGGCGCGGTGGTCGGCGGCATCGGCGCCGGGTCGGTCTACGGCACCTGCGTCGGCAACGCGCTGAAGTGGTTCCCGGATCGCCGGGGCTTGGCCGCCGGCGCCACCGCCGCCGGGTTCGGCGCGGGCGCCGCGATCACCGTCGTGCCGATCGCGAAGATGATCGCCTCGAGCGGCTACCAGAGCGCGTTCCTCACCTTCGGCCTGATCCAAGGCGCGGTGGTGGTGTTCCTCTCGATCTTCCTGCGCAAGCCGAGGCATGCCGGGCCGATCCAGCGCCGGCGCCACAACCTGCCGCAGAGCCAGGTCGACCGCACCCCAAGCGAGACCGTGCGCACCCCGGTGTTCTGGGTGATGTACGCGATGTTCGTGATGGTCGCGGCCGGCGGCCTGATGGCGGCGGCGCAGATCGCCCCGATCGCCCACGACTTCCACGTCGCCGACGTGCCGGTGAGCATGCTCGGCCTGACCATGGCGACGCTCACCCTGGCGATCTCGCTCGACCGGATCTTCGACGGGTTCGGCCGGCCGTTCTTCGGCTGGGTCTCCGACCAGATCGGACGCGAGAATACGATGTTCATCGCCTTCTCGACCGCCGCGGTCGCGGTGCTGCTGCTCCTGAGCTACGGCACCACCCCGGCGGTGTTCGTGCTGGCGACCGCCCTCTACTTCGGCGTGTTCGGCGAGATCTACTCGCTGTTCCCTGCCACCTGCGGCGACACGTTCGGCTCGAAGTTCGCCACCAGCAATGCCGGGCTGCTCTACACCGCGAAGGGCACCGCCTCGTTCCTGGTGCCGTTCGGCAGCCTGATCGCCGCGGCGTACGGCTGGTATGCGGTGTTCGGCATGATCGTCGCCCTCAACCTCGCCGCGGCGGCGCTGGCGATCTTCGTCCTGAAGCCGATGCGGAGCCGCTACCTCGCCCTCGACGCCACGCTGCCGGTGCCGAAGGCCGAGCCCGTCCGGATCGCCTGAGGCGGCGGGTCCGTCGCTTCAGGGCCCGCCTCCTTCGACGATCGCTCGATCGACCCGCGCGCGGCGCGGATCCTGCGACCAGCCATCCGGGGCCGAGGCCCCGGAGCGGCCCAACATTCATCCATTCGGGAGGCCGAGATGTCCGCACGCGCCCAAGTCATCGATATGCACACCGCCGACGTCAACATGGCCGAGGCCGACACGCAGCCGGCGCTGACCGACGGCTTCCACCTCGTCATCGACGCGCTCAAGCTCAACGGCATCACCACGATCTACGGGGTGCCCGGCATCCCGATCACCGATCTCGGGCGCCTCGCCCAGGCCGAGGGCATCCGGGTGATCTCGTTCCGGCACGAGCAGCATGCCGGCAACGCGGCCGCGATCGCCGGCTTCCTGACGAAGAAGCCGGGCATCTGCCTCACGGTCTCGGCGCCGGGCTTCCTCAACGGCCTGACGGCGCTCGCCAACGCCACCACCAACTGCTTCCCGATGATCCTGATCTCGGGCTCCTCCGAGCGCGAGATCGTCGACCTGCAGCAGGGCGACTACGAGGAGATGGACCAGCTCGCCATCGCCAAGCCCCTGTGCAAGGCCGCCTTCCGCGTGCTGCACGCCGCCGACATCGGCATCGGCGTCGCGCGCGCGATCCGCGCCGCCTGCTCGGGCAGGCCCGGCGGCGTCTACCTCGACCTGCCGGCCAAGCTGTTCGCGCAGGTGATGGACGCGGAAGCCGGCGTGAAGTCGCTGGTGCAGGTGATCGACCCGGCTCCCGCCCAGATCCCGGCGCCGGAGGCGATCGCGCGCGCGCTCGCGGTGCTGAAAGGCGCCGATCGCCCCCTGATCATTCTGGGCAAGGGCGCCGCCTACGCGCAGGCCGACGCGGCGATCCGCGAGCTCGTCGAGAGCAGCGGCATTCCCTACGTGCCGATGAGCATGGCCAAGGGCCTCCTGCCCGACACCCATCCCCAGTCGGCCGGCGCGGCGCGCTCGACGGTGCTGAAGGAGGCCGACGTGGTGCTCCTGATCGGCGCCCGCCTGAACTGGCTGCTCTCGCACGGCAAGGGCAAGACCTGGGGCGCGCCGGGCTCGAAGAAGTTCATCCAGATCGACATCGAGCCGCGCGAGATGGACTCGAACGTCGAGATCGTGGCGCCGGTGGTCGGCGACATCGGCTCCTGCGTCGCGGCGCTGCTCGACGGGATGAAGGGCGGCTGGCCGGCGCCGCCCGCCGCCTGGACCGACACGATCAAGGCGAAGAAGGACGCCAACATCGCCAAGATGGGCCAGCGCCTCCTGAAGAACTCCACGCCGATGGACTTCCACGGCGCGCTCGGCGTGCTGCGCACCATCATCAGGGAGCGGCCGGACGCGATCCTCGTCAACGAGGGCGCCAACACCCTCGACCTCGCCCGCGGCGTCATCGACATGTACCAGCCGCGCAAGCGCCTCGACGTCGGCACCTGGGGCATCATGGGCATCGGCATGGGCTTCGCCGTGGCGGCGGCTGTCGAGACCGGCAAGCCGGTGCTCGCGGTCGAGGGCGACTCGGCCTTCGGCTTCTCGGGCATGGAGGTCGAGACGATCTGCCGTTACGAGCTGCCGGTCTGCATCGTGGTGTTCAACAACAACGGCATCTACCGCGGCACCGACGTGAACCCCTCGGGCGCCGCCGACGTGGCGCCGACCGTGTTCGTGAAGGACGCGCGCTACGACAAGATGATGGAGGCCTTCGGCGGCGTCGGGGTCCACGTCACGACGCCGGACGCGCTGCGCGAGGCGGTCAACACGGCGATGGATTCGGGGCGGCCGACCCTGGTCAACGCGGTCATCGACCCCGCCGCCGGCACGGAGAGCGGCAACATCGGCAGCCTCAACCCGCAGAGCACCGTGAAGCGGAAGTAAGGCGAACAGATCGGGGCTCGTAACCCGTCGATCGACGCCGAGCCCGTCATTCCGGGCTCGGCTTCGCACCCCGGAAATGACGGGCTCGGCGTCAACGGCCTTCCAGGTTCTTCGGCGAGAACACGATGATCGACCCTCGCCTCATCGGCCGGATCGCCTTCGCGCACCGGCTGCCGACGCGGCCGCCGCTGGCGCCGGGGCGGCACGCGCTCGAGCTGTTTGCGCAGCGGGACGCGATCCTGCGGGTGCCGCGTGGCATCGACCCGCGCAGGCCGACGCCGCTCGTGGTGCTGTTCCACGGCGGCGGAGGCAGCGCGGAGAAGATTCTGCCGATGCTGGAGGCGCATGCGGAGACGCGCCGCTTCCTGCTGCTGGCGCCGCAATCGCTGTTCCCGACCTGGGACCTGGTCATCGCCGGCCACGGGCCCGACCGCGAGCGCCTCGAAGCCGCGCTCGCCGAGGTCGGTTCGCGGTTCCTGCTCGATCCGGCGCGGCTGGCCTTCGCGGGGCATTCGGACGGCGGCAGCTACGCCCTCTCATCGGGCCTGACCAACGGCGACGTCGTCACCCACGTCATCGCCTCGTCCGCCGGCTTCCTCAGCGTGCAGGTCCAGGCCGGCGCGCCGCGAATCTTCGTCTCGCACGGCACCCGGGACGCCCAGATCGCGGTCGCCCATGGCGGCCGCAGCCACGCCGCCCAGCTGGAGCGGGCCGGCTACGACGTCACCTACGTTGAGTACGACGGCCCCCACGCCTACGATCCGGCCGTGGTCGCGCAGGCGGTGGCGTTCTTCCTCGGCGAGCCGAGCCCGCCCTGACGTCGCGGCGGATCAGGCCGGCGCGACGGCGAGTTCGCGAGGCGCCGGCGCGTCGGCCCTCGGCCGTTCCGCGTCGGTGAGCAGCGCCGCCACGAGGTCGCCCTGCGAGACGATCCCGACGAGGCGGTCGTCCGGCCCGACCACCGGCAGGTGATGCAGGCCGAGGCCCGACATCTGCAGAACCACCTCGCCGATCGGGCTTTCCGGCCGCAGGGTGACGACCGGGCTGGTCATGATGTCCTCGACGCATCCGTGGGGGGCACGCCCGCGCGATGCGGTCAGGCGCAGGCGGCGTCCGAGCCCGAGTCGCGGGCCGCGCCGGTCCCAGGCCGCCTTGTCGAGGAGGTCGGTCTGCGTGACGATGCCGACCACGCGGGCGCTCTCGTCGGTGACGGGCAGGACCTTGATGTGGTGGCGTCGGAGCAGGGCGAGGGCGTCCATCAGCGGGGCGCCGGGCGCGATGGCGACGACGTCGCGGGTCATGATCGCGGCGCAGTCGGTCTGCCCCGAGCGCCGGCGGTAGGAGCGGATCTGCGCCTGGCGCAGGATCGCCTCGAGGTCGCTCCGGCCGACGTCGAGGAGCTGGTCGAAGTCCTCGAGCGCAGCGTCGAGGTCGGCGGAGGTGAAGCCGAGCGGTGCGGTGGCGGGCTCGGCGCCGATCCGGCCGGGCGAGGCGGCAACCGCGTGATGCGGATAGGGCCGGCCCGTCAGGTTGTTGAACAGCAGCGCCGAGGCCAGCAGCAGCAGCGAGTTCGCGCCGACCGGCCAGAGCACGAAGCCGTAGCCGAGGTCGTGGATCGCCGGGCCGCCGAGGACCGCGGTGAGCGCGACCGCGCCGCTCGGCGGGTGGACGCAGCGCAGCGCCATCATCAGGCCGACAGTGCCGGCGATGGCCAGCGCCGCCGCGGAGACCGGATCGGGCACGAAGGTCGCGACGCTCACGCCGACCAGGGCCGCGACGAGGTTTCCCCCGATGATCGACCACGGCTGCGCCAGAGGGCTCGCGGGCACGGCGAAGAGGAGCACCGCCGAGGCGCCCATCGGCGCGATCAGGACGGGCAGGGCGGTGGTCGGTCCCAGCGCCCAGGCCCCGATGACCCCGGTGACGAGGATGCCGAGCATCGCGCCGAGGGCCGACCGGATGCGCTCGCGGACGCTGAGCGGCGTCGCGGCCGGAACGAACCGGCGCCACAGGGCCTGCATGGATCCGAGCCTTTGCATGTTTCAGCGCCGCGCCACGCCTACACCCACCGAGGCCGTCGTCTTCGCACGGCCGACGGGACGAGGCACGGGTCCCTTCTCCCATGGGGAGAAGGACAGGATGAGGGGCGTGAGCTTTCCGGAGAGGTCACGCCCCTCACCCCAACCCTCTCCCCTTGGCAGAGGGGGCCGTCTGGTGCTTCGCGCGACCCATCCAGTCGTTCTCACGCGAAAACGGCGGAAGCCGCCCCCGCGTCCTGTGGGACCGGAAGCGGCTTCGCAGAGCGTCGGACTGCTCAGACCGCGCGGGCCTGATGCAGCTCCTCGATCTGCTGCTGGGTGTAGCCGAGGTCGACCAGCACCTCGTCGGTGTGCTCGCCGAGCAGCGGCGAGGACTTGATCTCGACCGTCATGTCCGAGAACTTGATCGGGCTTCCGACCGTCAGGTACGAGCCGAGATGCGGATGCGGCACCTCGACGACCGTGCCGCTGGCGCGCAAGGACGGATCGACCGAAATCTCCTTCATCGACATCACCGGGGCGCAGGGGATGTCGAACTTGCGCAGGATGTCGACCGCCTCGAACTTGGTCTTGTCGGCAAGCCACTCCTCGATCGTGCCGAAGATGTCCATGATCTTGTCCTGGCGGGCGGATGCGGTCTTGTAGGCCGGATCGTCGATCCACTCCTCCTTGCCGATCGCCCGGCAGATCGGGGCCCAGGCATGGCCCTGGATCGTGAAGTAGATGTAGGCGTTCGGGTCGGTCTCCCAGCCCTTGCACTTGAGCACCCATCCGGGCTGGCCGCCGCCGCCGGCATTGCCGCCGCGCGGCACCACGTCCGAGAACGTGCCGTGCGGGTACTGCGGGTACTCCTCGAGGTAGCCGAGCGCATCGAGGCGCTGCTGGTCGCGCAGCTTCACGCGGCAGAGGTTCAGCACCGAATCCTGCATCGACACGGCGACCTTCTGGCCCTTGCCGGTCTTGTTCTTCTGGTGGAGCGCGGTGAGGATTCCGATGGCGAGGTGCATGCCGGTGTTGGAATCGCCGAGCGCGGCCGCGCTGACCGTCGGCGGCCCGTCCCAGAACCCAGTGGTCGAGGCGGCGCCGCCGGCGCACTGGGCGACGTTCTCGTAGACCTTGAGGTCCTCGTAGTGGTGGCCGTCGGAGAAGCCCTTCACCGAGGCGACGATCATGCCCGGGTTGAGCTCGTTGATCCGCGGCCAGGAGAAGCCCATCCGGTCGAGGGCGCCGGGGCCGAAATTCTCGACGAGCACGTCGGATTCGGCGATCAGCTTCTCCAGCACCTGCTTGCCCTCGGGCGTCTTGGTGTCGAGGGTCAGCGAACGCTTGTTCGAGTTCAGCATCGTGAAGTAGAGCGCATCCGCGCCCTCGACATGGCGCAGCTGGTTGCGGGTGACGTCGCCGGAGCCGGGGCGCTCGACCTTGATCACGTCGGCGCCGAACCAGGCCAGCAGCTGCGTGCAGGCCGGCCCAGCCTGGACGTGGGTGAAGTCGATGATCTTGATCCCCTCGAGTGGCTTGCTCATCGTCGGCTTTTCCTCTCTTGCGTGGATGGGTGGCGACGCCGACCCTCGATCGGTGCCGCGTTCGGCGAGCGGAGACCGGGCTCTTCTGCGGAGCCTCGATCCGCGGTCACGTTGCTTTCGGCCGGATGCCGTCTTGCTTGCGAAATCCGGCCTTGATCTCGAGGACGTCGGCTGTTCCCGGCGGCGGACCGCCGAACGCCGTCGTCAGGCTTGCAGCTCGGCGAGGCGGCGCCGCATCGCGCGCTCCGCGTTCCAGCGTTCCGTCTCGTCGCGGATCACGGCGGTGATGCCGGTGACGTTCTCGTCAGCGTCGAACAGCATGCTGACCGTGAAGGCGATCGACAGGGCGCGGCCGTCCTTGTGCAGGGCCGGAACCCGCAGCACCTCGGCGCCGTAGCGGGTGACGCCGGTGCGCATGGTCTTGCGGTAGCCCTCCCAGTGCCGGTGCCGGTGGCGATCGGGGGTGATCAGGTCGAGCGATCGCCCGAGCGCCTCCTCCGGCGTGAACCCGAAGATGCGCTCGGCGGCAGCGTTCCACACCACGATCGCCCCCTCCGGATCCGAGACCACGATCGCGTCGCCGGCATTCGAGACCAGTTGTTCGAAGTCGATCGCCTCAGACATGAAGGACGCTCATCAATCCTGGACCCGTCGTCCACCGCCGATCGTCGATCCGCGAGGGTCGTCGTCGGTCGCGCGGGCCGCGGAGCACGCGACGACGCGGACCCTGATCGGGATCGAGGTCAGCGGTCGGGAATTCGGCCGGGCATGGAAGCTCTCCCTGCGGCGGAGCCGGGCCACGCTCGCAATCGCCGAGACGATCCGTCGAGGGCTCGATTCCTTATTTGGTATTTGGTATGCCAGAGCAGAAATCGCGTCAAGGCACGCGATGCCCGCGCCGCCTCGCTTCGGTTTCAAATCGCGGATCTGTCAGCCGACCGGGCTCGAACCACGGAACGCCGGTGCCGATCGCAACATTCGGCAGCACAGGGAGCAATGCGATGACGCCGGCGCCGAGCATCACGATCAGCCAGGTCGGCGATTACGTCTTCACGGTGGATTTCGGCAAAGCATTGCCGGCCTTGCGCGTGGATGAGGCGGAGCCGATCGGCGGCGGGACCGGCCCCCATCCGGAACAGCTGCTGATCGCCGGCGTGGCGAACTGCCTGTGCGCCAGCCTGGTCTTCGCGCTGGGGAAGTTCCGCCAGGACGGCAAGGGCGTGTCCGCGGAAGCCACCTGCCGGATCGCGCGCAACGAGGCCGACCGCCTTCGGATCGTCGGCGTCGACGTGCGGATCGCGCTCGGCGCCGCAGCCGCCGACATGCCGCGGATCCACCGGGTGCTCGACCAGTTCCAGCGGTTCTGCACGGTGTCGGAGAGCGTGAAGCTCGGCATTCCCATCGCCGTCTCGGTGCACGACGGCACCGGCACGGCGTTGACCTGACGGCGGCCCCGCGAAGCGGGAGCGCGGCGCCCACCACGAGAGGAGATGCGATGTCGGACATGCACAGGGCGGGCGCCGAGGCGCCGGAGGCGTTGGCCCGCCTGTTCAACCAGCGCGCCAATGCCGGCGACGTCGAGGGGCTCGTCGCACTCTACGAGCCCGATGCGGTGCTCGCCGCGGGCCGCATCGTCGCCACCGGGCACGCGGAGATCCGCGCCTTCTACGCCGACCTGCTGTCCCGGCGCTCGGACTTCCCGGCCGCGGACGTGCTGCCGCCGCTGCGCAACGGGCCGATCGCGATGACGTTCGCGCGGCTGCCCAACGGCACGATCTCCGCGGAGACCGCGCGCGAGCAGGCGGACGGGACGTGGCGCTGGGTGATCGACCAGCTGAAGATCAAGCCGTCCGAAGGTCAGGCCCGGTAATACGCGCGATACCACCGCACGAACCGCTCGACGCCGGCCTCGATCGGGGTCGACGGCGCGAAGCCGACGGCGGCGGAGAGGTCGTCCACGTCGGCGAAGGTCGCCGGCACGTCGCCGGCCTGCATCGGCAGCATCCGCCGGACCGCCTTCACGCCGAGGCAGCCTTCCAGCACGTCGATCAGGTGGAGCAGCTGCACCGGCTGGTTGTTGCCAATATTGTAGAGCCGGTAGGGCGCGGCGCTCGTGCCCGGGTCGGGGCGTGCACCGTCCCAGCCCGGGTTCGGCGCGGCGATGCGCTCGCCGATCCGCACCACCCCGTCGACCACGTCGTCGACGTAGGTGAAGTCGCGCTGCATCAGCCCGTTGTTGAACACCGAGATCGGCTCGCCTGCGAGGATCGCCCGGGTGAACAGGAACAACGCCATGTCGGGCCGGTACCAGGGGCCGTAGACCGTGAAGAAGCGCAGGCCCGTGGTCGGCAGACCGTAGAGGTGGCTGTAGGAATGGGCGAACAGCTCGTTCGCCTTCTTGGTCGCCGCGTACAGGCTGACCGGGTGGTCGACGTTGTCGTGGATCGAGAACGGCATCTTGGTGAGCGCGCCGTAGACCGAGCTCGACGAGGCGTAGACGAGGTGCGCGCAGCCGTGATGGCGGCAACCTTCGAGGATGTTCAGGAATCCGTCGACGTTGCTGCGCGCGTAGGCGCGCGGGTTCTCGAGCGAGTAGCGCACGCCCGCCTGCGCCGCGAGGTGGACCACGAGCCGAAAGCGGTGCTCGGCGAACAGCGCATCGACGGCATCGGCCTCGGCGATGTCGAGCTTCAGGAAGCGGAAGTTCGGATGGGCCTCGAGCCGTGCGAGCCGCGCCTGTTTCAGGCCGACGTCGTAATAGGCGTTGAGGTTGTCGATGCCGATCACCGGCCGGCCGGCCGCGAGGTAGCGCTCGGCGACGTGGTACCCGATGAACCCGGCCGCCCCGGTGATCAGTACAGGATCCATGAGCGTCCCCCTTCGTGCGGCCGCATCCGCGGTCCGAAGCTGCGCCTCCCTAGACCATTTCCAGCGCTTGGTGGATGCCGTCGCGGAACGGGATCGATGTCGCGTCCGACACGGGGAACCGCGCCGGCGGCGGCCTGCGCGGAGCGCGTCCGCACGGGGGTGGAATACCGAGTTCGATCATCAACCGTGAGTAGAGCGAGCCGATCGGATCGTCGCGCCCGCGGAATCGCTTCCCGGCGGAGGAACCCCGACGCGACGGCGACGGTTCACCAGCGTACGCCGACGCCGAATCGGGCAGCGGCGCCGTTCGAGGCGGAGGCTCCGCCTCCGCAGACGACCCAAGGACTTCCCCAATGAAGAAACTGTTCCTGATCGCCGCGTCGCTGACGCTCATGTCCGCGACCGCCTTCGCCCAGGGGAACTCCCCCTACAACTCGTCCGGCTCCCAGGCCGGCGGCCCGCGCGGCGGCATGGAGCGTGCGATGGGTGCGCCGGGCGGCACGCCGGAGATGGGCTCGTCGATGCGCCCCGGCATGCGCCCGATGGCCCGTCCGATGATGCGCCACCAGCGCCGCCACCGCATGATGCATCACCGTCGCCACCGCATGTGATCGGTTCGACGTTCGCGTGAAAGGCCGCCCGAGAGGGCGGCCTTTTTCGTTTCCGGGATCGCTTTCCGGCCGGCATCGACCGGAGGTCGGCCGAAAAAGTCACGGGGCGGCGAGCGCCGGGCGCTGGTCGGCGCAGATGCCCCCAGCCCTTGTGTAACCCCATCACCTGGTGCGCCTCCCGGTCGGCCGCGCTTCGGTGCCCGGCAACGGCCGCGCAGAGGCAGCTGCCCTTGGCCGCGAAGGTGACGATCAGCGTCGTGAACGGCTTGTCAGGGGGCGCCCATGCCGCGGTCTCGGCGTCGGTCACGACGCGGCGGGCATTCTCCGCGACGTCGCGGTGGACGCCGCGATCGGGAAAGGCGTCGCCCTGCAGGCCCTGCATCTGACGACGCCGGTGTCGCCCGATCCGGCGTCGAATTCCACCGACGCGTGGTGTCGGGCAGAGGCGCGATCGGTCCCCATCCCCGATCGCCGGCCGGCTTTCGAACGCGCATGCACGGAACCGGGCTTCGCTTTCGCGACGCCGCGGAGTCGCGCATCCTAGGTTCGAATTCACCTCCCCTTAACCGGATGCGGACATCACTCCTACGGATAGGGATCCGTCTTCGTGCCGCGGTGAATCATGAGCTTGTCGATCGGTACGAAGATCCACGCGATCACGGTGATCTGCGTGCTGGGGCTGATCAGCCTCATCGCCCTCTCGGTCATCGAACTCCGCGACGAGGTGACGAACAGCCGGGCGGTCAAGACGCAGCAGCTGGTCGAGGTCGCCGCCGGCGTGCTCGAGCATTTCGAGGGGGAGGCGCGGTCCGGCCGGATGACCGAAGCGGCCGCCAGGCGGTCGGCGCTCGAGGGCGTACGGAACCTGCGATACGGCGCGAACGAATACTTCTACATCATCGACGACCAGGTGCGGATGGTGATGCATCCGATCAAGCCGGCTCTCGACGGCACGGATCTCGCCGCGCTGAAGGATCCGGTGGGCAAGGCCCTGTTCGTCGAGATGGCCGACGTGGCACGGAGACGGGGGGCCGGCTTCGTGTCCTACATGTGGCCGAAACCCGGGGCCGAGCAGCCCGTCGACAAGATCTCGTTCGTGAAGCGCTTCGAGCCGTGGGGCTGGATCATCGGCTCGGGCGTCTACGCCGACGACACGCTGGCCCACCTCAAGGCCCTCGTGATCGAGCTGTCGCTCGGCCTCGGCGGCATCGCGCTGCTGGTCGGCAGCGCCGCCTTCCTCATCGGGCGGCAGGTCACCCGCCCGATCTACGGGCTCACCGACACGATGAGCCGGCTCGCCCGCGGCGCGACCGCCGTGGACATTCCGGGGATCGCGCGCCGCGACGAGATCGGCGAGATGGCCCGGGCGGTCGACGTCTTCCGCCAGAACGGGATCGAGCGCCTCGCCCTGGAAGCCCAAAAGGTCGCGGAGCAATCCGCCCGGCAGCGCCGGGCCGACCGGGTCGACCAGCTCGTGGTCGATTTCGACCGGACGATCGCGGGCGCGATCGGCATCGTCACCTCGGCCGCGACCGAGCTCGACGCGACCGCCCGCTCGATGACCCAGGTGGCCGACGCCACCAGCAACCAGGCCCTGGCATCCAGTGCGGCGGCGGAGGAGACCTCGGCGAACGTCCAGACGGTCGCCGCCGCCGCCGAGGAGATGGTCGCCTCGCTTCGGGAGATCGAGCGCCAGGTGCAGGAATCGAACGCGGTCGCCGCCACCGCATCCCGCGAGGCGCGCGCCACCGACGCCGCGATGGCGACGCTGTCGGAGGCGGCGGAACGGATCGGCGAGGCCGTGGCCACCATCACCGCGATCGCCGGGCAGACCAACCTGCTGGCCTTGAACGCCACGATCGAGGCGGCGCGGGCCGGGGAGGCGGGCCGCGGCTTCGCGGTGGTCGCCGCCGAGGTCAAGGCGCTGGCCGGCCAGACCGCGCGGGCGACGGACGAGATCGGCGGCCAGATCCTGGCGATCCAGAACGCCAGCAGCCAGGCGGCCGCGACCATCTGGCAGGTCGGACAGACCATCGTGTCGGTCAACGCGATCACCGGCACCATCGCGTCCACCGTCGTCGAGCAGACGGCCGCGACCGACGAGATTTCCCGCAACGCCGTCGAGGCGGCGCACGGGACGCAGGACGTCTCGCGGAACGTGGCGCAGGTGCTGGCCTCGGCCGGGGAGACCGGGACCGCCGCCCAGCAGGTGACGATGGCGGCCAACGAGCTGGCCACGCAATCGGTGAACGTGCAGCGCGAGGTCGAGGCGTTCCTGTCGGCCATCCGCACGGCCTGATCGACGGCGATCGATCGGATTCGGACGCAGGGCGATCCGCGTCCGTCGGGCCCGAACCCGGCGGAGCGTGCGGTCGCGATCACGAAACCCCGAGCTGGGCGCCGCGGCCGGAGCGGTTAACACCCCGGTAACCATAACCTTCGAGAACCGGGCCCTGAACGGCGGCGGGCTCGCCCATGCGCCCCGGCCGAGTTCGAAGGAGCAACGACCATGGCCCCCGGTTACGTGATCGCCGCCTGTCTGGAAGGCGCCGGAGCCATCGGGATCGTCGTGGCGCTGTTCCGCCTTCACCGGGAGCAACGTGCCAAAGCCGCCGAGCTCGCCCGCTTCCTGCGGTCCGGGCAGGTCCGGGATGTGCCGCTGCCGAAGCCTCGACCGGCTGCCACCGCCCGCCCGGCGCCTGCCATCCGGCTCGGCGCGACGATGCGGCCGCCCGAGCCGATCGATCCCTCCGACGCGCTGCTCGCCCTTCGAAGCGCGTTCGGCGCCTCGGTGCGTTGACGCCGCGCGCTCCGCGCTCGCCTCAGCGCAGCAGGGCGTCGAGACCGAAGCCGCCGAAGACCACGAAGGCGAGCGTCATCAGGAACTTGAGGTCGTCGATCGTCTCGGTCGTGGCCGCCGCCCGCACGTGCTCGAACGCTGAAGACCGGGTCAGCCCGGCCTCCTCACCCTCCGCCGTCGCGCGATTTCGAGCGAATCGATTCAGGCTTTCTTAACCGGCCGTCCCGGACTTCTCGGAGACGTGCTTCACGCCTCGTTAAGGCCTCTGACATTCGTCAGGCCGCCGTCAACCATGTTCCCGCCGCGGCGGCTCGCCGGAACCCGAGCCGCATCCCGCTCGTTAGGTGCGCGGAACCTGCCTCCACGTTGAGGTGCCGCGACGACCGCTCGGCCCGCGCCTTTCCCGGCAGGCGGGCCTTTTTCATGGACGTCCGGTCGCTTGGCGGCAGCCCGTCCCGATCGGAGCCCCGTGATGCGCAACCTCCTCCTCACCCTCATCGTGCTCGCCGCCGGCTTCGTCCTCGTCGCGATGTACATCGCGCCGACCCAGCCCGGCCTGCGCACTTGGTATCGCGACAACGCCTGCGTCCACCTGGACAAGGTGAGCCCGCAGATCTGCGCGCCCATCCGTCAGGCCGAGGGCAGCGACAAGGTCTGACCCCCGGATGTCGGCCCTGCGTCGCGCCGTCGATTGGACGTTCCGCGACCGGAACACCGGCGCGATCGTGATTGGACAATGGCCCAATCTGCCGCTCTGGTTGTTCCTCGGATTGTCTGCCGCGCGATGGCTGCTCGCGCCGAACGCTGACGGCGGGCAGAATGACGTCGGGATGTGGCTTCGGATCGCGTCCGGCGCGGCGCTCGCCTGGTGGGCGGCGGACGAGATCCTGCGCGGCGTGAATCCCTGGCGCCGCCTGCTCGGTGTGATCGCGTTGGCCGGTTTGGCGGTCTCCGCGGTGTTCGGCTGATCCAGGGCAGCTTCGGAGCGAGGCCGCGCCGGCATTCACGCCATTTCGTAATTTCTACGCAGCATCGAAACTTGTCGTTGCGTGCACAACGAATTCCGTGAATACGGTTTCGACCGATGGGTCCGTTCGCGCTCGCGTGTGACTATGCGAACAGAAGCCGGAAATCTGGGCGGGCGAAACCGATGACCAACCTGGGAACCACGCGCCGCCTGCAGGACGGCCCGCATCCGTCGACCGGCCTGCAGGTCCTGGGCAAGATCGCCGCCGTGCTCGCGATCCCGGTCCAGGATTTCTTCCGCGACGAGGTGCAAGCCTCCAGCGCCGCGACGCCCTCGGCAGCCGAGTGCGAGCTGCTGATGACGGCGTTCCTGCGGGTGCGCGATCCCGAGATCCGGAACCGCATCGTCGGCGTGCTGCGGGCGTATTCCGGCAACTGATCGCGGCGTCAGAGTTCGGCCGAATCGCGGGAGAGCTCGCTCCGCAGGCGCCGTGCCGCTTCGAGCAATGCGCTATCGCGCCGCCTGCGCGGACGGGGCAGGTCGATCCGCACCTCCGCCGACACCCGGCCGGGCTTGCCGGCCAGCACCACCACCCGGTCGGCCAGCGTCACCGCCTCGTCGATGTCGTGGGTCACGAACAGCACCGTCTTGCCGGTGGCGGCCTGGATGCGCTGCACCTCATCTTGGAGACCCTCGCGGGTGAAGCTGTCGAGGGCCGAGAACGGCTCGTCCATGAGCAGCACGTCCGGGTCGACCGCGAGCGCACGGGCGATGGCGACGCGCTGGCGCTGCCCGCCCGAGAGCTGGTGCGGCCAGCGCTGGGCGAGATCGTCGAGCCCGACGAGGGCCAGCATATCGGCGGCCTTGGCCCGACGCTGGGAACGCGACAGGCCGCTGTTCTCCAGGCCGAAGGCGACGTTGTCGACGACCCGCCGCCACGGCAGCAGGCGTGCATCCTGGAACACCAGGGCCATCGGCGTGCGGCAGCCGGGCCGCGTCGCCAGCTCGACCGTGCCCGAGCTCGGCGCGGCGAGGCCGATCAGCACCCGCAAGAGCGTCGACTTGCCGACGCCGGATTCGCCGACGATCACCAGGAACTCGCCGCGCGCGACGGTGAGGTCGAGGTCCGACAGGATGACGTTGCGCGTGCCCCCGCGCGCGTAGGCGAGGCTCAAAGCCCGGAAGGCGATGATCGGGTCGCGCATGGCGGTGTCGGCCTGGGTCGCCATGCGCTCAGGCCCGCCAGCGCAGGAGCCAGCCCTGCAGGGCGACGAACGCCGAATCGAACAATCCGTAGAGCCCGGCCATGGTGAGCATGTAGACGACCACGATGTCGGTGGAGAGCAGGCTCGAGGCCTGCATCATCCGCTGCCCGACGCCCGGCACGCCGAAGATCTCCGCCGCGACCACCGCCATCCAGGCTTGGCCGAGCGCCGTGCGCAGGCCGACGAGGATGCCCGGCGTCGCCGCCGGCAGCAGGATCTTGGTCAGACGTGCGGGGGCCGAGCGGAAGCCGAAGGCCTGTGCCACCTCAATCAGGTCGCGGTCGACGCCGCGCACGGCGCCCTGCGTCGCGAAGAAGACGATCCAGAACACGCCGATGGCGATGATGAACACGGCCGCCGACGGCTCGACGCCGAACCAGATGATGGCGAACGGCACCCAGGCGAGGCCCGGGATCGGCCGCAGCAGACGCACAACCCAGGCGGTCGCGGCTTCGAACGTCCGCGACATGCCGCCGACGAGGCCGAGCGCGATCCCGGCGCCCGCGCCGACGGCGAGGCCGACGAGGTAGTGGCTCAGGCTCGACGCCACCGCCTCGAACCACACCCCGAGCTCGATCTCGCGCAGGAACGCGGCCGGGATCGTGCTCGGCGGCGGCAGGAAGGCCGGGTTGATCAGCCCGAGCCGGGGCGGCGCCTCCCAGACCAGGAGGAAGGCGGCGAGCCCGAGGGCCGACAGCAGGATCGCGCGGAGGACGGTCAGCGCGCGATCGCCTTCTCGTAGAAGCCCGGCACGAACAGGCCGTCGATCGGCACGTCCTTGTCGAGGGTGCCGATGCTCACCTGATAGGCCTGCATCTTCCGCGTCGCCTCGACGATCACCCGCGGGTCGGCGGTGAACTTCGCCGCCGGCGAGGACAACGCCTTCCGGATCGTGGCGAGATCGGTGATGCCCTTGCCGAGCGCCTTCTCGACCGGCGGCGCGGCGCGGGCCGGATCGGTCTTGAGCAGGTCGGTCGCCTTCACCAGCGCGTCGACGAGGCCCTGCACCGCGGCCGGGTTCCTGTCGGCGAAGGCGCCCGAGACGGCGACCACGGTGCCGGGCTGGTCGGGGAACATCTCGGCGCCGGTGGCGATCAGGGCGATCGCCGGGTTGCGCTGCTGGACGATCGTCAGCGCCGGCTCGCGGATCGAGGCGCCGTCGACGGCGCCGGCGAGCAGAGCCTGCTGCGTCGCGTCGATGCCCATGGCGACGACCTCGGCGTTCGTCTTGTCGGTCTTGGCCACCTGCCAGAGCCAGTGCTGCAGCGTGGTGTTCGGCACCGAGCCCGGCGGCTGGGTCGCGAGGCGGGCGGCGCGGCCCTCCTTCTCCCGGTAGCGGCGGAAGGCCTCCGCCTTGTCGGCGGTCGCCGCGAAGTAGGGCGCGAGCTTGGGGCCTGCGACGAACACCATCTCCTCGACCGCGGTCGCGGCGACCACGCGCACGTCGATGTTCTTGGTGCGCGCCACCGCCAGCGGCGCGATGCCCGCGACGTAGACGTCGATGGTGCCGGAGGCCAGCGCCTGGATCATGTTCGGCCCGGACTCGAAGGTGGTGAATCCCGGCTTGAGCCCGGCGGCCTCGAGCCAGCCCTCTCCGTTGGCGACGAAGATCGGCGCCGCGCCGATCACCGGGATCACGCCGATGCGGACGGGCACCGGCGCGGTCTGCGCCGTCGCGGAGCCCGCCCCGAGGGCGTCCGCCCCGAACGCGAGCAGGCCCGCAGCGAGGATCGTACGGCGATTGGGGAACTGACGCATGGGCTCGGGATTTCCGGGCTCGGGAGCGGAGCGGCTTCGGCCGCTCCCATGCCACAGGCCGGCGAAAGTGCAAATCGGCGCGCCGAAAACGCCATCCGCCCTCGCTCGCGCGTGGCAAGCACTTCGATTGCGACCACATGGTTACGAAGGATGAAGCCGCGCAAAATCGCCTAGGTATTCCAATGCAACTTTCAGATGCTGGAAAACGGTTCTGTACTCATAGAAAGCGTGTCTGAGAGATATCCACAGAGTCGAATTTTATTGCCATTCATTTCTGTATAAGGCATCCATCCTTTCCACCAGAGAAGTCTGCCTTGGGGATGATCGTCGCGATGCTCAGCTTCGCTTGCCTGACCTGCGGCGTTGGCCTTGCCCGCATGTCGACGCGCGACCCGGATCGGGCGCCGATCCTGGAACGATGGAGCGGGCTCTGCCTGCTCGCCGGCCTCGCCCTGCTCGGAGCCGCCCTGCCGCTCTTCCGCTGACGTTGCGGCGCGGCCGGAACAGGCCGGTCCGGCTCCCGTTGTCACGCGACTGCGGCGCTTTTCCGCGGCATCGATCGAGGGAATGATCTCATGAGCCTACTCGGCAGCATCGTCAGCAAGATCCTGCATCCGTTCGGAGGCGCCTCCTCCGCGGCGGCCCCCTCGACCGCGGATGCCGGCGGCGCCAGCAGCCCGGCCTCGACCACCACGGCCGACGCGACGCCGTCCGCCTCGGGCGAGCCCGTGGACGTGGAGGCGGTGCTCAACGGCATGGCCCAGAAGAATTCCCAGACGCTGAACTGGCGCACCTCGATCGTGGACCTGATGAAGCTCCTCGATCTCGATTCGAGCCTGACTGCCCGCAAGCAGCTCGCCGACGAGCTGCACTACACGGGCGACAAGGACGATTCGGCCACGATGAACGTCTGGCTGCACAAGCAGGTGATCAAGAAGCTCGAGGAGAACGGCGGCAAGGTGCCGGCCGACCTCAAGGACTGATCACGGTCGCCCGCGACGATCGAAGCCCGGCCATCGCGCCGGGCTTTTTCGTGCGCGCTCCCCGCGGCGACGGCTCACTTGACGGCTCACTTGCCGGTGCGCACCCGCGTCCAGGCCCGTGTGACGAAGCGCTGGGTGCGGTCGTCCCAGGCGGTGTTGACCGAGAGCCGCTGCATCGTCGCGTCGTCGGGATAGATGCCGGGATTGGCCAGGATGTCCGGCTTCACGAGCTTCTTCGCGGGCAGGTTGCCGCTGGCATAGGACACGAAGTTGGTGTTGGCCGCCGCAACCTCGGGGCGCAGCATGTAGTCGATGAAGCTCAGCGCCTCCGCCGCATGGGGGGCGTCCTTCGGGATCGCGAAGGCATCGAACCACATCAGCGTGCCCTCCTTCGGGATGAGGTAGGCGATCTCGACGCCGTTCTTCGCCTCGTCGGCCCGCTTCTTCGCCTGCAGCACGTCGCCGGAATAGCCGACCGCGACGCAGAGATCGCCGTTGGCGAGCGACTGGATGTATTCCGACGAGTGGAACTTCCGCACCGTCCCGCGCACCTTGAAGAGCGCGTCGGCGACCTGGGTGATGTCGTCCCAGCGCTTAGAGTCGCTCTTCAGGCCGAAGGTCGGCAGCATGCTCGGGATCAGGTCCTCGGGCGAGTCGAGCATCATGATCCCGCAATCCTTGAGCTTGTTCGCCGAGGCCGGGTTGAGGACGAGGTTCCAGGTGTTGAGCGCGGCGCCGGCGCCGAGACGCTCGCGCACCAGCCCGAGGTTGAGCCCGAGCCCGGTGGTGCCCCACATGTAGTCGACGGCGTAGGCGTTGCCCGGATCGTAGGTCGCGAGGCGCCCGGCGATCTCCGGCCAGACGTTGCCGAGGTTCGTCAGCTTGGCCTTGTCGAGGGGCAGGAACGCGCCGGCCCGGATCAGCCGCTGCAGGAACGGCCCCGACGGCACCACCACGTCGTAGCCGGACTTGCCGGCGAGCAGCTTGGTCTCGAGGATCTCGTTGTTGTCGTAGGTGTCGTAGACCACCTTGATCCCGGTCTCGCGGGTGAAGGCCTCTAGCACCTTCGGATCGATGTAGTCCGACCAGTTGTAGATGTTGACGACCCGCTCCGGCCCCGCCGCCAACGCCGGCCCGCTCACGAGCGTGAGGCCCGCGAGGAGGATCGCGCGTGCGAGGGCGGCGGCCCTCATGCGCCCGACCGCGCGGCGACGACGACGATCTCGACGAGGTATTCCGGCCCGGCGAGCTTGGCCTCGACCGTGGCGCGGCCGGGCGGGTTGTCCTTCGACACCCAGGCGTCCCAGGCGGCGTTCATCTCGGCGAATGTGCCCATGTCGGCCAGGTAGATCGTCGCCATCAGGATCCGCTCCTTGTCGCTGCCGGCAGCCGCCAGCAGGCGCTCGATCTGGCCGAGGATGGCCTGCGTCTGCGCGGTGACGCCGGTGCCGACCGTGTCGGCGGCGACCTGGCCGGCGAGATACACCGTGTCGCCGTAGGCCACGCCTTGCGCCATCCGCGCGCCCGGCTCGAAGCGTTCGATCGTCATGTCCTGTCCCCCGGCTGATCTTCGGATCGCTTCTGCCGCCGGGCGCGTGCGAGGTAAAGGGGCGCCGGGCCGGCGGCCTTGGCCCATTGCAGTGCGGAAAAAGATCCGGCGACGGCCAATCCGTCGCAACCCCCGCTGCCACCGTGCGTTTCAACACCGTTCCAGCGTCGCGTCATCCGAAAGCGGCGTCACATCGTCAGGCGTCACGTCGCCAAGGGGTTCGTCATGGGTATTCTCTGGACCATCGTCATCGGTTTCCTCGCCGGCATCGTCGCCAAGTTCATCATGCCCGGCTCGAACGAGCCGTCGGGCTTCATCCTGACCACCATCCTCGGCATCGTCGGCGCCTTCGTCGCCACCTTCCTCGGCCAGGCGCTCGGCTGGTACGGCCCGAACCAGGGCGCGGGCTTCATCGGCGCCGTGGTCGGCGCGATCGTCGTCCTCGCGATCTACGGCTTCATCGCCAGCCGCGGCCGCACCACCACGCTCTGAGGTCGCGCTCGCCGACACGGACCACGACGTAGAAAAGGGGGCGCCGCAAGGCGCCCCCTTCTTCGTTGCGACTGGTCCGATGCTCAGATGTGGTCGGAGGCCGCCTTGATTGCGCAATGGCCGGTGGCGCCGCGCAATGCGAGGCCGACGCCGACCACGAGGGCCGCGAGGCTCAGCCACTTGTTCGGGCGCGGCTGCGCGGCCGCCGCCGCGATGCCGAGGCCGAGCGCCACCGAGACCGCGCGCTCGGTGGTGCTGAGGTTCGGCTCGCCGCTGAAGATGTCGTGGATCATGTCGTTGGCCATGGGGTCGGGTGCGCTCCTGTTGGGGTCGCGGATCGAACGCCCTCCGAAGGCCGGCGTTCCTTGCCGCCGCGCCGGAACCGCCCACGAAAAAGGCGCGGCCCCGAGGGGACCGCGCCGTCTTCGCCGTCAGGACCGCGGGTCCGGACGATCAGTCGTTCGACTGGCGACGCTCGCCGCGGCTGCTGCGCTCGCTCCGCTCGCGCGGGGCCCGCTCCTCGCGCTCGGGCTCGCCGCGCTCGGCGCGCTCGGCCTTGAGCTTCTCGGTGAGGTCCTCGCCGGTCTCCTGGTCGACGACCTTCATCGAGAGGCGGATCTTGCCGCGATCGTCCTGGCCGAGGAACTTAACCTTGACCTTCTGGCCCTCGCTGACGACGTCCGTCACCTTGGCGACCCGCTGGGCGGCGAGCTCCGAGATGTGGACGAGGCCGTCCTTGGCGCCGAAGAAGTTCACGAAGGCGCCGAACTCCATCGTCTTCACGACGGTGCCCTCGTAGATCATGCCCGGCTCGGCTTCCGCGACGATCGAGCGGATCCAGTTGTAGGCCGCCTTGATCGCCTTGCCGTCAGCCGAGGCGATCTTCACGGTGCCGGAATCGTCGATGTTGATCTTGGCGCCGGTCTTCTCGACGATCTCGCGGATCACCTTGCCGCCGGTGCCGATCACTTCCCGGATCTTGTCGGTGGGGATCTGCATGGTCTCGATGCGCGGCGCGTACTCGCCGAGCTCGGGGCGGGCGGCGGTGAGCGCCTTGGCCATCTCCACGAGGATGTGGGCGCGGCCGTCCTTCGCCTGGGCGAGGGCGACCTGCATGATCTCCTCGGTGATGCCGGCGATCTTGATGTCCATCTGGAGCGAGGTGATGCCCTCGTCCGTGCCGGCCACCTTGAAGTCCATGTCGCCGAGGTGGTCCTCGTCACCGAGGATGTCGGAGAGCACCGCGTAGCGCTCGCCCTCGAGGATGAGGCCCATGGCGATGCCGGCGACGGGACGGCGCAGCGGGACGCCCGCATCCATCAGCGACAGCGAGCCGCCGCAGACCGAGGCCATCGAGGACGAGCCGTTCGACTCGGTGATCTCGGACACGACGCGGATCGTGTACGGGAACTCGTGGGCCGGCGGCAGCACCGGGTGGATCGCGCGCCAGGCGAGCTTGCCGTGGCCGATCTCGCGGCGACCGGGGGAGCCCATGCGGCCGGTCTCACCCACCGAGTAGGGGGGAAAATTGTAGTGCAGCAGGAAGGTCTCCTTGTAGGTCCCCTGCAGCGCGTCGATGTACTGCTCGTCCTCGCCGGTGCCCAGCGTCGCGACCACGAGCGCCTGGGTCTCGCCGCGGGTGAACAGCGATGAGCCGTGGGCGCGCGGCAGCACGCCGACCTGGCTCTCGATCGGGCGGACGGTCTTCACGTCGCGGCCGTCGATGCGCGAGCCGGTGTCGAGGATGTTCCAGCGAACGACCTTGGACTGGGCCTCCTTGAAAGCGGCCTTGACCTTCTCGGGGGCGAACTTCTGCTCGCCTTCGGCCGGGCACAGAGCCGCGACCACCTTCGCCTTCACGGCGTCGACGGCCTTGTAGCGCTCCTGCTTGACGGTGATCTTGTAGGCGTCGCGCAGCTCGGACTCGCAGACGCCGAGCACGGCGGCCTCGACGTCGGCATTCTCCGGCGGCGAGAAGGCCCGCGGCTCCTTGGCGGCCTTCTCGGCCAGGCGCACGATCGCCTCGATCACCGGCTGGAAGTGCTTGTGGCCGAACATTACGGCGCCGAGCATGATCTCCTCGGACAGCTCCTTGGCCTCCGACTCGACCATCAACACCGCGTCGGTGGTGCCGGCGACGACGAGGTCGAGCACCGCGCCGTCCATCTCCGGGACCGGCGGGTTGAGCACGTACTGGCCGTTGGCGTAGCCGACGCGGGCGGCGCCGATCGGGCCCATGAACGGCACGCCGGACAGGGTGAGCGCCGCCGAGGCCGCGACCATCGCCAGGATGTCGGGGTCGTTCTCGAGGTCGTGGGTGAGCACGGTCACGACGACCTGGGTGTCGTTGCGCCAGCCCTCGACGAAGAGCGGGCGGATCGGGCGGTCGATCAGGCGGGAGACCAGCGTCTCCTTCTCGGACGGCCGGCCCTCGCGCTTGAAGTAGCCGCCGGGGATGCGGCCGGCGGCGTAGGCGCGCTCCTGGTAGTTCACGGTCAGCGGCAGGAAGTCGATCCCGACCTTCGGCTCCTTGGAGGAGACGACGGTGGCGAGAACCGAGGTCTCGCCGTAGGTGGCCATCACCGAGCCGTCGGCCTGGCGGGCGACCTTGCCGGTCTCCAGAACGAGGCGGCGGTCGCCCCACATCAGCTCTTCACGTTGTACGTCGAACATTCTTGTCGTCCTTGCCATCATGCGGCGGGCGAACCCGGCGCGGCCAGGGGCAAGACGGCGGGGCACTCCGGCTGGAGGAGTGCCCTGCGATCCTGTCCCTGGTGTTCGCGCCTCGAAGTCGCCCGTTGCTCGCGGGGCCGGACCCGTTCCGGCCACCCGAGATCTTGAAAAAAGCGGTCCCGAGCCGGGCTCGGAACCGCGTGGGCTGGATTAGCGGCGGATGCCGAGGCGCTCGATGAGGCTGCGGTAGCGGGCCTCGTCGCGACGCTTCACGTAGTCGAGCAGCGAGCGGCGCTGCGAGACCATCTTCAGGAGGCCGCGGCGGGAATGGTTGTCCTTGCCGTGGGTCTTGAAGTGGCTGGTGAGGTTGGTGATCCGCTCGGTGAGGATCGCCACCTGGACCTCCGGCGAGCCGGTGTCCTTGGCGACGGTCGCGTATTCCTTGATGAGCGCGGTCTTGCGCTCTGCCGAGATCGACATCGCAGTGCCTTTCAGGTGAGGTTTTCAGAAGCGCCGTGCGGCCGCCCCTCCGGATCGGGAGGACGGCGCCTGAGGCATGCTCGAGCCTTGGCCGATGCCGGGATGTCGTCCAGCAGGGTCGTTGGTCCAAGCGGTTTCGGCCCCGCCCGTCGCCGGGCCGAGGCCGCGCGGACCATACACGAAACGGTTCGCGGCGCCAGTCCCGGCCACCGGGCGTCTCCCGGGCCGCGATGCGAATTCTTCGCTGCTGCCCGCCCGTTTGAGATATGTTCGCTGAACATCAGGGGGCGACATCATGATCTGTCAGACTGCGATCGAGGCGATGGGTGTCCAGAACGACCGCCTCACGACGATGATCAGGAACATCGACGGCGGCATCTGGTGGCAGACGGATGCGAACGCCAAGGTCGAAGCCGGGAAGATCCTGGCCCAGACCGCACGCATCGGCGATGCCCTCGACGCCATCGAACGCCTCGTGAAGGGCATGGCGACGTAGCAGGAGAGGGGCACCGGCATGTCCGCCGACGGAGACGAGGCGGTCGCCCGGCTCGCCCGGCAGCTCCTGGATCAGGGCTTGGGCTGCCTGTCGCCGCACGATCGGCGCGTCCTCGCGCACATCGCCGGGCGCGTCCATGCCCGCGACGCGGGCGCCGCCGCGACGTCGCGCGCGGGCCCGGATTTCGGCGAACGCCTCGCCGACCGGGTCGCCAGGCTCGGCGGCTCGTGGGGGTTCATCATCGCCTTCACCGGCCTGCTCGTCGGCTGGGTGGTCCTGAACACCGTCGTCCTCGCAGGGTCGGGGGGCGGCTTCGACGCCTATCCCTACATCTTTCTCAACTTGATCCTGTCGATGGTCGCGGCGTTGCAGGCGCCGGTGATCCTGATGTCGCAGAACCGGCAGGCGGAGCGCGACCGCATCGCCGCCGGCCTCGACTACGAGGTCAACCTGCGCGCCGAGATCGAGATCGTGTCCCTGCACGACAAGCTCGACCGCATCCGGACCAAGCAGCTGGAGGATCTGATCCGCGCGCAGACCCGGCAGATCGCCGAACTCGGCGCCGCGCGGACCGCCCGCCCGCGCGGGTGAGCGGCGGCCATTTCGCATGACGGAACGGTCGCACCGGAAAGCCGATGCATCCCAGCCATCCGCCCGCGTCGTTGCATCGCGAAATCACCGCTCCTATCGCTGCCGGCCTTCGGCGCCCGGAGGCGCCCTCGTCGAACGGCCGATCGCACCATGAACTCCGAACCGCTCCCGCTGCCCGAAACCCTGGCCCTGCCCGAGAAGCTGTCGCTGCCGAAGGACAGGATCCGGGTGCTGCTGCTCGAAGGCATCAACGACAGCGCCGTCGGGCTGATGCGCGCGGCCGGCTACACCAACCTCGTCCGCCTGCCGAAGGCGCTCGACCGCGATGCGCTGCACGAGGCCCTGAAGGGCATCCACATCCTCGGCATCCGCTCGCGCACGCAGCTCGACGCGGCGGCCCTCGACGCCGCCGACCGCCTGCTCGCGGTCGGCTGCTTCTCGGTGGGCACCAACCAGGTCGACCTCGACGCCGCGCGGCGGCGCGGCGTGCCGGTGTTCAACGCGCCGTTCTCGAACACCCGCTCGGTCGCCGAGCTCGTCATCGGCGAGATCGTGATGCTCCTGCGCCGGATCGTGCCGCGCTCGGTCGGGGCGCATGCCGGCCAGTGGGACAAGTCGGCGGCCGGCTCGGTCGAGGTGCGCGGCAAGACGCTCGGCATCGTCGGCTACGGCAACATCGGTACGCAGCTCTCGACGCTGGCCGAGGCCATGGGCATGCGGGTCGACTTTTACGACCACACCGACAAGCTCCGCCACGGCAACACCGAGCCGACCGCCTCGCTCGCCGAGCTGCTCGCCCAGAGCGACGTGGTCTCGCTGCACGTGCCCGAGACCGACGCCACCGCCAACATGATCGGCGAGGCCGAGATCCGCGCGATGAAGCCGGGCGCGTACCTGATCAACAACGCCCGCGGCACCGTCGTCGACCTCGACGCGCTCGCACGGGCCCTGCGCGACGGGCACCTCGCCGGCGCCGCCGTCGACGTCTTCCCGGTCGAGCCCGGCTCGAACCAGGAGCGCTTCGTCTCGCCGCTCCAGGGCCTGGAGAACGTGATCCTCACACCCCACGTCGGCGGCTCGACCGAGGAGGCCCAGGAGCGCATCGGCTCGGAGGTCGCGCGCAAGCTGGTGGATTACTCCGACATCGGCTCGACCATCGGCGCGGTGAACTTCCCGCAGGTGCAGCTCCCGCCGCGCCCGACCGGCGCGCGCTTCATCCACGTGCAGCAGAACCTGCCCGGCATGCTCAACCGCCTCAACGCGGTGTTCTCGAGCGCGGGCATCAACATCGCCGGGCAGTTCTACCAGACCGACGGCGAGGTCGGTTACGTGGTGCTCGAGACCGACGCCACCAACGCCGACGCCGAGACCCTGCTCGCCGAGATCCGCGCGATCCCGGGCACGATCCGCGCGCGGCTGCTGTACGAGCGCCGCTGAGCGGGGCGTTCGCGGACGCCGCCCTGCGATCGATCCGGTCTCCATCGCGGCGTGACGGCGCCGGATGGATCCTGCGAAGCACGCCGCGCTCGCTCTCCCATGAAAAGTGTGTCGGGGAGAGGGGCGTGACTCTCCGAAAGCTCACGCCCCTCATCCTGTCCTTTTCCCCCTGGGCGAAGGGACCCGTGCTCGATTCGGCGTCCGGCCGGTGCCTGAGCGCTCCGTCGCGGACGACCCTGAGAAACTTTCCGTGGCGCGGCTATCGCTGGCGCGGCACTTGCCGCAGCCTCGCTGCATCTTCCGCGGGCTCGGACATCGCCACGCCATGACCACAGGCTTCTTCGCCGCGAAGAAATCCGTCGCCGCGCTCGTCGCCGGGCATGAGGACGACCACGGGCCGGCGCTGGCGCGGAGCCTGTCGGCGTTCGGGCTGGTCTGCATCGGCCTCGGCGCGACGATCGGGGCGGGAATCTTCGTCCTCACCGGCACCGCGGCGGCGGACTATGCCGGCCCGGCGCTCGCGCTATCCTTCGTCGCCGGCGGGATCGCCTGCGCCTTCGTCGGGCTGTGCTACGCAGAGCTGGCCGCGATGATCCCGGTGCCGGGCTCGACCTACGCCTACACCTACGCGACGCTCGGCGAGCTCTGCGCGTGGATCATCGGCTGGGACCTCGTCCTCGAATTCGCCTTCGCCGCCGCCACCGTCGCGGTGGGCTGGTCGGGCTACGCGCAGAGCCTGCTCGCGGATGCGGGCCTGCGCCTGCCGGCGGCGCTCGCCGCGGCGCCCGGCGGAGGCGGCCTCGTCAACCTGCCGGCGGCCAAGATCGTGCTCGCGCTGACGGCGCTCCTGATGCGCGGCAGCCGCGAGGCCTCGCTCGTCAACACCGCGATGGTGGCGCTGAAGGTCGCGATCATCCTTGCCTTCGTCGGCGTCGGGGCGGCGCACCTGAAGCCGGAGTTGTGGCACCCGTTCATCCCGGAGAACACCGGCACCTTCGGGGAATTCGGCTGGAGCGGCATCCTGCGCGGCGCCGGCGTGGTGTTCTTCGCCTTCATCGGCTTCGAGACGGTCTCGACCGCCGCCGGCGAGACCCGCGACCCGCAGCGCGACGCGCCGATCGGCCTCCTCGGGTCCCTGGCGGTGAGCACGGTGCTCTACGTCGCGGTCGCCGCGGTGCTCACCGGGCTCGTGCCCTACCGGGCGCTGAACGTCGCCGACCCGATCGCCAAGGCGATCGACGCGATCGGGCTCGGCGGCTTCGCCGTCGCGATCAAGCTCGGCGCGCTGATCGGGCTGACGACCTCGACGCTGACCGCGCTCTACGGCCAGGCGCGGGTCTTCTACGCCATGGCCCGCGACGGCCTGCTGCCGCGGCTGTTCGCGCGGGTGAGCCCGACGACGCGCACGCCCATGCTGAGCCAGGCGACGATCGGCCTGATGACCGCGCTCGTGGCCGGCCTCGTGCCGATCGAGGAACTCGGCGAGCTGGTTAGCATCGGCACGCTCTTCGCCTTCGTGCTGGTCTGCACCGCCGTGCTGATCCTGCGCCGGACCGAGCCGGAGCGGCCGCGCCCGTTCCGGGTCCCGGCGGTCGGGCTGGTGGCGAGCCTCGGGATCCTGTCCTGCCTGCTGCTGATGGCGGGCCTGCCGGGCCAGACCTGGATCCGCCTCGCGGTCTGGCTGACGCTCGGCCTCGCCCTGTACGTGGGCTACGGACGCAGGAACGCCCGCCGGGTGAGGGCGGGCGCGTCGCGGGCTTAGAGCTGGAACCGAGCCTCATGGGGCCTGACCCATGAGGCTGGGTACGGACGCTCAGAACGAGCGGCGGTGCGGGGTCTGGGCGCCGCCGTAGCGGCGGCGGAGATAAGAGACGACCTTCGGCAGCAGGAAGGCGAGCAGGATCTTTCGCATGGGGTCGGCGAACCTTCTTCACGAGCGTGTGAAGATGCAATGCGCCGGCCCCGTTCGCGTTCCGGTCAGAGCTCCAGCGTCAACGTCACGGGCGCGTGGTCGGACGGGCGCGCCCAGCCGCGGGCCTCGCGCGCGACCTCGACCTTGCGCACGGTGCCGGCGAGGTCGGGCGAGACCCAGGCATGGTCGAGGCGGCGGCCCTTGTCGGCCGCCGACCAGTCGGGCGAGCGGTAGCTCCACCAGGTGAAGATCTTCTCCGGCGGCGGCGTCAGCAGGCGCGCGGTGTCGACCCAGCCGGCCTCGTTGCGCAAGCGTTCCAGCGCCTCGGTCTCGACGGGGGTGTGGCTCACCACGTCGAGCAGCTGCTTGTGCGACCAGACGTCGTGCTCCAGCGGCGCGACGTTGAGGTCGCCGACGAGGATCGCGGGGCCCTTCACGCGCCGCCCGCCCCAGGCGCGCAGGTCGCGCAGGAAGTCGAGCTTGTGCGCGAATTTCGGGTTGAGCGCGGTGTCGGGCACGTCGCCGCCGGCCGGCACGTAGAAATCGTGCAGCGCGATGCCCGCCGCGGCGCCGGCCTCGGGGCCGAGCACCGCCGAGATGTGGCGCGCGTCCTGGCGCTCGCAGAAGCTCATCACCGCGCGGGTGACGAGCGGAAACCGCGACAGGATCGCGACGCCGTTGTAGCCCTTCTGCCCGGCGAAGACGACGTTCTCGTAGCCCGAGCCGCGCAAGGCCTTCAGCGGGAAGGCGTCGTCCGGGCACTTGGTCTCCTGCAGGCACAGCACGTCGGGCTTCGCCTCGGCGAGGAAGCGCAGCACGAGATCGATGCGCAGGCGCACCGAGTTGATGTTCCAGGACGTGACGGTGAGGCGCAACGGAAACGCTCGCGGTTGTCGGGGGGAGGCCGGTGGATAGCGCGATTCGCCGGCGCGATCGACGCTGCGACCGGGCGGCCTGCGGAAATGGCGTGCTCCGCCCCGGACGACGGGGTATGTCCGCGCAAAGACCATCGGTCGGCCCCGCTCGACGACACGCCAGAGACATAGCCCCTTGCCGCGCATCCGCTCCGTCCTGTTCAACGCCTACTGGGCCGCCTGGACGGCCTTGTTCCTGGCACCGCTCGCGGTGCTGGCCGCCTCCGGCTCACCGGTCCGGCCGATCCGCGCGGCGACGCGCCTGTGGGCGCGGGGCATCCTGTTCGGGCTCCGCACGATCTGCGGCCTGCGCTACGTCGAGGAGGGGCGCGAGCGCATCCCGGCCGAGCCCTGCCTGATCGTCGCCAACCATCAGTCGGCCTGGGAGACGCTGGCCTTCCTCATCTTGGTGCCCGACGTGGCGATCATCGCCAAGCGCGAGCTCGTCGCGATCCCCGTGGTCGGCTGGTTCCTGCGGCGCTCGCCGATGATCATCATCGACCGGGCCAACGGCACCCAGGCCCTGCGCACGATGATCGACGAGAGCCGCGCCGCGGTAGCCGACGGGCGCTCGGTGCTGATCTTCCCCGAGGGCACCCGCGGCACCATCGACGAGAAGCTGCAGTTCAAGCGCGGCGTCGAGCTGCTGTACGGGCGTCTCGGCCTGCCGGTGCTGCCGGTGGCGGTCAATTCCGGGCTGTACTGGCCGACCGGGTCGTCGACGCGCGCCGGCACCGTGACGGTGAGCTACCTCGCCACCCTGGCGCCGGGCCTGCCGGCCGCCGAGTTCATGCGCGGCACCGAAGGCGCGATCGACAGCGAGCTCGACCGCTGGCGCCCGCAGGCGGCGTGAGGGCCCTCAATCGACCGCGCCGTAATAGGTGAAGTGCTTCCGCACCGGCTCGATCACGTCCCAGGTGCCGGAGAAGCCCTTCGGCGTGACGAAGGCGTCGCCCGCGCGATAGGTCTTCGAACGGCCCTCGGCGTCGGTGACGGTCACCACGCCTTCGAGCAGGTGGATGAACTCGTCCCGGCCGAAATCGATGCGGAACTTGCCCGGCCGGCAGGTCCAGATCCCGGCGGCGAACAGCTTGTCGGGGCTCTCGTAGACGTAGGTCGCGGTCTGCTCGGGGCGGCCCGAGAGGATGCAGGAGCGCTCGGGCCAGTACGTCGCGCTCGGCGGCTGGACGGCCGGGAAGTCGACGTTCGTCATCGTCGGCCCATCCAGCACCGGCGGCGGCGGGCCGGCCGGGCGGCGAAGGCCCGGCACCACCGCGAGGAACGCGGCGACGGGACCTGCGAAGGTGTGGAGCAGCCTGGCGATTTCCATGTCGAACCCTTCCTCGAATCGATCGAGGGGCACGATCGGGCGGCGCGCCTTGACGGCGGGTTCACCGGCGCGCCAGGCCACGCCGATCGGCGCGCTTCGGGACGTCCTTCCCCGGATCGATGCGGAAAGCGTTAAGGAAGCCTCACCATGGCGGCCTTTCGCGGACCTCAGGGGGTCTGGGACTGCTTGATCCGCTCCTGCATCGCCTTGTCCTCGGGGCGCCCGTAATTGATGAAGAACAGGTTGCCGTCGACGGCCTTGCCCTTCTGCAGGTTCGAGAGCTGCACGGTGGTGAGGTAGCCCTGCGGATCGGTGATCCGCCACTGGCCGAGCACCTTCATGTCGGCATCGAAGTACAGCTGGATCTTCGAGGTCCCGCCGAGCGTGGCGCGGTCCTCCAGGCTGATGCGGACGCCGCCCGGGTCGTTCGAGACGTCGGTGACGGTGAGGTCGCGGGCGAGGTCGATCTTCTCGCGGACCAGGAATTTCAGCGGGGTCTGCGCGATGAAGTACAGGTCCTGGGTCGCGAGCTTGCGGTCGCGCACCGCCACCGAGGTGCCGTCGGCCACCACCTCCAGCGGCGAGGGCGCGTCGTAGTCGAAACGCAGGCGCCCGGGCTTGGCGATGGTGAGCTTGCCGCCGATCTTCCGCCCGTCCGCGGCGATCTGGATGAACGAGCCGGTGAGCGTGCTCATGCCGTTGAAGTAGGCGTTGGCCTGGGCCAGCACGGTGGCGGCGTCCGGCGCCTCGTCGGAGGCGGCGGCTGGGGCGGGGGTCGGCGCGCCGACGGCGGCGACCTTCGCATCCGCCGCGGCGGGCTTGGCGGCGACCGGCTTGGCGGCGGGCTTCTCGGCCGAGCGCGACTTCGCGTCCTTCGCCGAGTCCTTGCTCGCATCCTTGGCCGCAGGCTTGGCGACCGTCTTCTTCGCGGGTGCCGCGGCCGGTGCGGCGGGGGCCGCCTCGGGCTCGGGCGCGGGAGCGGGCTGCTCCTTGCGGCCGAACAGGCCGTCGAGGAAGCTGCTGACCTGTGCGTCGGCCGGCGCCACAGGGGCGATCCAGGCCGCGACCGCGAGGAGCGATCCGGCAAGTCGGGTGCGGCGGCCGAGCATGGTCAGGCGTCTCCTGGGCGGGTGCGGCGTCCCGCAAGCGATGGTCGGCTTCAAGCGCGAAGGCGTGCGAAACGCCCGTCGCGCCGTGATGCCCCCTCGGGGCGCCGGGCCGTGTCGTCGGATGCCGTTAGAGCGGCGCCCTGTGGCGAAGATGCGACGCCGGCCGCGTTTCCGGCCGGCGCCTCGTCGTCACTCGTCGTCGTACATGCTGGCGGCGTGGGGCGCGCCCTCGACCAGGATCTCGCGCTTGCCGGCGTGGTTGGCCTGCCCGACGATGCCCTCGATCTCCATCCGCTCCATGATCGACGCGGCGCGGTTGTAGCCGATCTGCAGACGGCGCTGGATGTAGCTGGTCGACGCCTTGCGGTCGCGTAAGACCACCTGGATCGCCTGCTCGTAGAGGTCGCCGGCCTCGCCGCCCGACGCCGCCACGAAAGCGCCGACGTCGAAGACCGGAAGGTCGGCCTCCTCGGTCTCGGCCTCGACCGCCTCGGCCTTGCCCTTGCCCCTGCCGGCCGATTTCGGCGCCTCGTCGGACCCGTCGTCGGCGGTGACCGCCTCGAGGTAGGCCGGGCGGCCCTGGCGCTTGAGGTGGGCGACCACGCTCTCGACCTCCGAATCCGAGCAGAACGGCCCGTGCACCCGGGTCGTGCGCCCGCCGCCGGCCATGAACAGCATGTCGCCCTGGCCCAGGAGCTGCTCGGCGCCCATCTCGCCCAGGATCGTGCGCGAGTCGATCTTGCTCGTCACCTGGAAGCTGATCCGGGTCGGGAAGTTCGCCTTGATCGTCCCGGTGATCACGTCCACCGACGGACGCTGCGTCGCCATGATCAGGTGGATGCCCGCCGCGCGCGCCATCTGCGCCAAGCGCTGGATCGCGCCTTCGATGTCCTTGCCGGCCACCATCATCAGGTCGGCCATCTCGTCGACCACGATCACGATGTAGGGCAGGGCCGCGAGGTCCATCGCCTCGTCCTCGAACACCGCCTCGCCGGTCTCGCGGTTGAAGCCGGTCTGGATCGTCCGCGTGATGGTCTCGCCCTTGGCGCGGGCCTCGGCCATCCGGGCGTTGTAGCCGTCGATGTTCCGGACCGCGATCTTGGACATCTTCTTGTAGCGCTCCTCCATCTCGCGCACCGCCCATTTGAGGGCGATGACCGCCTTCTTCGGGTCGATGACGACGGGGGAGAGCAGGTGCGGGATGCCGTCGTAGACCGACAGCTCCAGCATCTTCGGGTCGACCATGATCAGGCGGCACTCCTCCGGCTTCATCCGGTAGAGGAGCGAGAGGATCATGGTGTTGATCGCCACCGACTTGCCCGAGCCGGTGGTGCCGGCCACCAGCAGGTGCGGCATGCGGGCGAGATCGGCGATGATCGGCTCGCCGCCGATGTTTTTCCCCAAGCACAGCGCGAGCTTGTGCTTGCTGGCGAAGAAGTCCGGCGCCGAGAGCAGCTCGCGCAGGAAGACCGTCTCGCGGATCTCGTTCGGCAGCTCGATGCCGATGACGTTGCGGCCCGGCACGACGGCGACGCGGGCCGAGACCGCCGACATCGAGCGCGCGATGTCGTCCGACAGGCCGATGACGCGGGAGGACTTGGTGCCGGGCGCCGGCTCGAGCTCGTAGAGGGTCACGACCGGGCCTGGGCGCACCGCGAGGATGTCGCCGCGCACGCCGAAATCCTGGACCGTCTGCTGCAGGTTGAGGGCGTTCTGCTCCAGCACGTCGGCATCGACCTCGGGGCTCTCGCCGGGCACCGGCATGGCGAGGAGATCGAGGGCGGGAAGCTCGTAGTCGGCGTTCTCGACCGAGGCGATGGCGAGGTGCCGGCCGGCGGCGATCAGGTGTGGGCGGCCGACGATCGGCATCGCCGGGGCGGGGATCGCGGGCGCCTGGACGACCGGTTCGGCGTAGGCCTCCACGGGGGCGGGGACCTCCTCGGGCTCGGGGGCCGGCGCGACCGCGACCGGCTCCGGTGCCGGGGCGGCCTTGCCGCGCAGCAGCACGGGACGCGGCGGGATCGGGACGATCACCGGCGGCGCGGCGGCCGGCATCGCGAAGGAAGGCTCGAAGGCGTGCGCCGCGAAAGCATGCTCGCTGAAATCCGGCTCGGCAAAGTCCGGCTCGGCAAAGTCCGGCTCGGCAAAGTCCGGCTCGGCAAAGTCCGGCTCGGCGTTCTCGAAGCCGAGCTCGATCTCCGGCTCGCGGACCTCGGGCAGAGAGACCTCGGGCAGGGAGACCTCGGACAGGGAGACCTCGGGCAGGAACGGTCGCGGCGAGGCGACCGCCGGCTCCATCGCGCGCGCGGGCCGGATCGCGGCGCGGGCGGCCATGGCCGACAGGACCGGTGCACGGCGGATCTCGACGGTCTCGGCAGGCGGCGGAGAGGGGAGGGGGGTTCCGGGTCCGAACACCAGCGACAGGGCCGGGC
>NZ_VRUU01000040.1 GCF_008039875.1 Methylobacterium sp. WL119
GCGGGGGCCGGGCTCGACGGCGCCCTGTTCGGGGCGGGGACGAGCCCGCGCTTCGTCGCCGGGCCGCGGCTGTCGGACGTCGCCGGCCTGTCCTCGACCGAGGGCGATCCGGTGCCGCGCGTCTACGGCCGGGCGAAGCTGGGCGGCACCCTGATCTGGGCGACGCGGCCGCTCGAGGTCGCCAACACGGCCGTCGAGCGGGCGTCCTCCCCGGCGAAGGGCGGCGGCGGGCAGAAGACCGTGCGGACGCGCTACGCCTACTTCGCCAACCTCGCGGTCGGCCTGTGCGAGGGCGAGATCGCCCTCGTCCGGCGGATCTGGGCGGACGGGATCGAGCTCGACCGCACCGCGATCACCTGCCGGGTCCATGCCGGCGCGGCCGACCAGGCGCCCGATCCGCTGATCGTCGCCAAGGAGGGCGCCGACGCGCCGGCCTATCGCGGCCTCGCCTACGTGGTGTTCGAGGGGCTGCCCCTGGCCGATTACGGCAACCGCATCCCGCAATTCGCCTTCGAGGTGGTGCGGCCGGTCAACGGCGTCGCGCCGCTGATCCGCGCGGTGAACCTGATCCCCGGCGCGTCCGAGTTCGGCCTCGACCCGATGCCGGTCACGGTCGATCTCGGCCTCGGCCGGACGCGGGCCGCCAACCGGTTCCAGCTCCAGGCGGCGACCGACGTGGTCGCGTCGCTCGACGCGCTGCAGGCGTTGTGCCCGAACCTCGCCCGCATCGCGGTGGTGGTGGCGTGGTTCGGCGACGACCTGCGCGCCGGGCACTGCACGGTCGCGCCCCGCGTCGAGATCCGCGACAAGGCGACCACCGGCGACGGCTGGCTCGTGGCCGGCCTCGGCCGCACGCAGGTCGCGCCCGTCTCCGCCGCGCCGGACGGCACGCCGGCCTATGGCGGCACGCCCTCCGATGCCGGCCTCAGCCGCCTGATGGCGGAGCTGGCCCGGCGCGGCCTCGCGGTGGTGCTCTACCCGTTCGTGATGATGGACGTCGCCGCCGGCAACGCGCTGCCCGATCCCTACGCGCCCGGCAGCGTCGGCCAGCCGGCCTACCCCTGGCGCGGCCGCATCACCTGCGATCCCGCCCCCGGCCAGCCCGGCAGCCCGGACGGGACGGCGGCGGCCGAGGCGCAGGTGCTGGCCTACTTCGCCGGCGCGCAGGGCTATCGCCGGCAGGTGCTGCACTATGCCGACCTCGCGGCCGGCTGGGCGGCCGCCGGCACGCTGCTCTCCGGCTTCGTCCTCGCCAGCGAGCTCGTCGGCCTCACCCGCGTGCGCGGCGCGGGCGAGACCTGCCCGGCGGCAACGGCGCTGATCGACCTCGCCCGAACGGTGCGCCGGAGGCTCGGGCCGTCGGTGAAGCTCGTCTACGCCGCCGACTGGACCGAGTACGGCGCCCAGGTCCGCGACGGCGGCGCCAGCGTGCGCTTCCCCCTCGACGCGCTGTTTTCCGACCCGAGCATCGACGCGGTCGGGATCGACTATTATCCGCCGATCTCGGACTTTCGCGACACGCCCGCGCAGGCCGACCTCGCCGAGACCGACACGATCTACGACCGCGGCTTCCTCAAGGCCCGGCTCGGCGGCGGCGAGGCGTTCGACTGGTACTACGCCGACGACGAGGCCCGCGCCGCGCAGCGCCGCAGTCCGATCACCGACGGCGCCTACGGGAAGCCGTGGACGTTCCGGCCCAAGGACCTCGTCGGCTGGTGGTCGAGCGCGCACGTCGAGCGGGCGGGCGGGGTCGAGACCCGCGCCACGGCCTGGGTGCCGCGCGGGAAGCCGATCTGGCTCACCGAGATCGGCGTGCCGGCGGTCGACAAGGGCACCAACGGACCCAACGTCTTCCCCGACCCGAAATCCTCCGAGAGCGCCTTTCCGCCCGCCTCGCGCGGCCTGCGCGACGAGCTGATCCAGCTGCGCGGCCTGGAGGCGATCCTGTCGCGGTTCGATCCCGTCGCGGCGGGCTTCGCGGCCGCCGACAACCCGCTCTCGCCCGTCTACGGCGGGCCGATGGTCGACCCGGGCGCGGTCTTCGTCTGGGCCTGGGACGCGCGGCCCTACCCGGCCTTTCCCGACCAGGGCTCGGTCTGGGCCGATGCCGGCAACTGGCGGGTCGGCCACTGGATCACCGGCCGGATCGAGGGCTGCGACCTCGACCGGCTGATCGAGCGGATCCTGTCCGACCTCGGCGTCGCCGTGCCGATCGCGATCGAGGCCGCCGCCTACCTCGACGGCGCGGTGATCGACCGGCCGCTCTCGGCCCGCGCCGCCCTGGAGCCGCTGGCGCAGCTCTACGGCCTCGACGTGTCGGCGGTCGCCGGCACCCTGCAGCTGCGCGGGCCGCGGCGCGAGGCGGCGGTGATCATCGCCGACGACGACCTCGTGCGCGTCTCCGAGGACGAGGCGCCGCTGCGCCGGGTGCGCGCCGAGGAGAGCGGCCTGCCGCGCTCGATCGAGATCGGCTTCACCGATTCCGAGAACCCGGACTATCGCCGCGCGTCCGCCGCCGCGATCCGGCCGGCCGGCGGCCGGCGGCGCGAGACCCGGATCGAGGCGGCGGTCGTCACCCGGCGCGAGACCGCAGAAAACCTTGCCGAGGCGCTCCTCGACCGGGCCATCGCGGGCCGCGACACCGCCGGCTTGACGCTCAGCCCGCGCCGCCTCGATCTCGAGCCCGGCGACCTGCTGGCGACGCCGGCCGGCCTTCAGCGCATCGTGCGCATCGACGACGGGCCGGCCGGCCGCCGGCTCGAGACCCGCGGCGTGCCGCTGCACGGGCCGGGCACGCGGCCGGCGCGCCACGCGTCGACGACCCGGCCCGTCCGGCCTCCGCTGCTCGCCGGCGCCCCGTTCGCGCTCGCCCTCGACCTGCCCGCCGACCGCGGAACCCCGACCGCGCTGCAGTACCTCGCCGCGACCGCCGAGCCGTGGCCCGGTGCGCTGGCGATCTGGCGCTCGGACGGCGCGGGCGCGCCGCTGGCGCTCCACGGCACCGCCGACTACCCGGCCTGCCTCGGGCGGACGCTGACGGCGCTGCCCCCGGGGCCCCTCTGGCGTCTCGACCGCGCGACGCGCCTCGATGCGACCCTGCGCAACGCCGGCGCGCTCGGCAGCCTCGACCTGCCGGCGATGCTGGCCGGCGGCAACCTGTTCGCGGTGATCGCGCCGGACGGCAGCGTGGAGATGATCGCGGCGCAGGAGGCCGTGCTCGTCGGGCCCGAAACGTTCCGTCTCGGCCGGTTGCTGCGCGGGCTCGCCGGCAGCGAGGCGGCGGCCTCGCGCCCGGCCCCGGCCGGAAGCCTGATCGTGCGCCTCGACGACGGCGCGGTGATTCCCCTCGTCGACCGGCTCGACGAGGCCGGGCGCCGGTTCCGCTACCGGATCGGCCCGGCCTCGCGCGATCCCGGCGACCCGTGCTTCGTCGAGATCTTCGCCGCCGCCGGCCTCGCGGCGCTGGCGCCGTCGAGCCCGGTCCACCTCCGCGCCCGGCGCGAGCCCGGCGGCGTGCGCCTGTCGTGGATCCGCCGGGCGCGCCGCGACGCCGACAGCTGGGACGTCGCGGACATTCCCCTCGACGAGGCGGTGGAAGCCTACGCCGTCACCGTCTTCGCCGCCGACGGCCACGGGCTGCGCAGCCTCGCCGCCGCCGGGCCGAGCTTGCTCTACGCCGACGAGGCCGCGGATTTCGGCGGCCCGCAGGCGGTGCTCGACATCGCCGTCGCGCAGGTCGGGGCGGTGTTCGGGCCGGGCCCGGCCACCCGCGCGCGCGTCGCCGTGCGCCGGGGCTGACACCTCGATCCCTCGACGGAGCCCGCCGATGCCGGACACCACGCAGAACCTCGCGCTGCCGCTGATCGCGGCCAACCAGGCGCAGAAGCACGTCACCCACAACGAGGCCCTGGTGCAGCTCGACGCGCTGGTGCAGCTCGCCTGCCTCGACAAGGACCTCGCCGCGCCGCCGGCCGCCCCGGCCGAGGGCGACCGCTACCTTGTCGTCGCGGCCGCGCCCACCGGGGCCTGGGCCGGGCTGTCGGGCCAGGTCGCCTGCTTCCGGGACGGGGTCTGGGTCGGGCTCGCGCCCCGACCGGGCTGGCTCGCCTTCGTGGCCGACGAGGGCGACCTCTACATCTTCACCGGCAGCGCCTGGACGAGCTTCCGCGCCACCCTGGCGAGCCTCCAGAACCTCGCCCGCCTCGGGATCGGCACCGCGGCCGACGCCGTGAACCGGCTGGCGGTGAAGTCCGAGGCCGCTCTGCTCTCCTGGGACGACGCGACGCCGGGCTCGGGCAGCGTGCGGCTCACCCTCAACAAGCAGGCGGCGGCGCGCGATGCCGGCCTGGCGTTCCAGACCGGGTTCTCGACGCGGGCGCTGCTCGGCACCTTCGGCGCCGACGACGTGGCCCTGAAGGTGAGCCCGGACGGCGCGAGCTTCTCGACCGCGCTCTCGGTCTCGGCGGCGACCGGCCGGCTCGCCCTCGGGCGGATCGCCGGGCCGGTGGAGATCGGCACCCATGCCGGCGCGCTTCCCGACGCGCCGCCCCAGACGGTGCTGCGGGTCTCCGGCGCCGACGGGACGACGCCGCGGCTCGTCCTCGACGGATACGGCGCCAACGCCGCGGGACACCTCGCCTTCCGGGCCGCGGCCGGGAGCGCCGCCGCGCCGGCTGCCCTGCCGCCGGATGCCGCGATCGGGCAGCTCTCCGCATACGGCTACGGCGCCTCCGGCTACGCGTCGGCGCCGCGGGTGCAGGTCGCCTTCCTGGCCTCGGAGGCGTGGTCGGACGCGTCGCAGCCGACGCGGATCAGCCTGCGCACCACGCCGGCCGGCACCACGGCCACGGCCGAGGCGTTCGCCGTCGAGGCCAGCGGGGCGGTGCGCCTCGCGCCGCTGGCCGCCGACCCGACGACGGGGCTCGCGCAAGGGCAGCTCTACGCCGACAGCACCGCGACCGCGCTCAAGTGGTACACCGGCACGGGCTGGGCGCGGATCAGCAATTTCGCCAAGGCGGCGGCGACCACGAGCTTCGACAACTACGTCCCGGCCGGCGCCTGGACGAAGGTGCAGTTCAACATCGCCGACAGCAACGACCAGGGCGCGTTCGCGGCCGCGACGAACCGCTTCACCGCCCCCGAGGCCGGCCTCTATCGGGTCTCGGCCATGCTCACCTACAAGCGCAACAACGCGAGCGCGCCGACGGCCTTCGAGGTCCAGCTCTACCGGAACGGCGCCCCCGCCGGGCGCGGCCGCGCCGCCGCGACCGGTGCGCTGGTGGACGGGGTCACCGCCCTGTCGCTCGCCACGACCCTGAAGCTCGCGGCCGGCGACGGCGTCGAGGTCTGGGTGCGGTTCACGGGGGCCGACGGCTACGTGGCCGCGGCCGATGCGTCCTTCGGCGCGCAGCAGCTGGGCTGAGGCCGGGCGCCCGCCGCACCGACCGCCGTTCCCCGCCCCGGAGATCCCCATGAATCTCACCCTTATCGGCGAGGCGTGCCTCATCGCGCGCGAGGGACGGCGGCTGACGGCCTACCGCGATTCCGTCGGCGTCTGGACCATCGGCGTCGGCCACACCTCCGCGGCGGGGCGCCCCCGCGTCGTCCCCGGCCTCGCGATCACCGCGGCCGAGTGCGACGCGATCTTCGCGCGCGACGTCGCGACCTACGTCGCCGCGGTCCGCGACGGCCTGACGGCGGCGGTCGGGCCGCACGCCTTCGATGCCCTCGTCTCGCTCTGCTACAACATCGGCCCGGCGGCCTTCGCCGGCTCGACCGTCCTGAGACGGATCAACGCCGGCGACGCGGCCGGTGCCGCCGACGCGCTGCTGCTGTGGCGCAAGCCCGCGGCGATCCTGCCCCGCCGCCGCGCCGAGGCCGAGCAGCTCGTCACCGCCTACGCCGTCGCCCTGCCGCGCCCGACCGTGAACGCCGCGCGGCTCCGGATCGCGGCCCCCGTCGCCGCGGTCACGGACCCGGGCGTCGCGACCCCGGTCCTGGTGCCGACCGTGCCGCGGCCGGGTCGGCTCGCGCGGCTGCGGCACCGAATCGAGGCCTGGCTCGCCGCGGCCGCCGCGCCGGCGAAGGCCCGGGCCTGATCCGCCGCGCCCGATCCCAGATCCCGTGCCGGCCGGGTCCAGCCGCGCAACCCCAGCCGAAGGATTCGACCATGTCCCGCTTCTCCGCGGCGCCGGCGCTCGCCGGTGCCCTCTCGATCGGCCTCGCGGCCCCGCCCGCCCTCGCCGCGGCGGGGGGCGCCGTCGTGCTGCCCTGGGGCGACTGGATCGTCGGCTTCGCCACGACGGCGCAGGCGGTGCTGACGCCGCTCCTCGTCGCCCTGGCGACCGGGCTGATCGCCCGGTTCGCGCCGCTGCTCGGCTACGTCCTGTCGAAGTCCGTCGTGGAGGGCATGGTCCGCCGGGTCACCGACTACGCGCTCAACGCGGTGGCCGGCGCCGCCAAGGGGCAGGTGCTCACCGTGCCGGTCGGCTCGGCCGTCATCGCCGCGGCGGTGCAGCGGGCGTCCGACCAGGTGCCGGGCTTCGTCGTGAAGGCCGCCGGAGGCCTGCCCGGCATCGCCGAGAAGGTGTTCCGCCGCCTCGCGTTGGAAGACCGCGCGACCGCCGCCAACACGCTCGCGCCGGCCCTCGCCGCCGCCGGCCTCGCGGCGCGATAGCGCCGGAGCGACGGCCCCGTCCGCGGCCGGGACGCCCGTGCGGGTGCTCGAACGACACGCTGGCATCCGCGGAGGGACGGCATGGACGCGACACCACGAAGCCCGGCGGAGCGCGACCCCGCCTGCCGCCGGGCGGCCCTCGCGGCGATCGGCGAGGGCGTCGGCCGGGTGCTGCCGCCCCCCGACGACGGCCTCGGCGAGACCCTGATCCGCCGCGCCTACGCCGAGCGGGCCGCGACCGAGCCGGACGTAGACCGGCTGGTCGTCCGGTTCGGCACCGAGTGGCGCAGCTTCATCCGGCACCAGACGCCGGACCGCCTCGCCGCCCTCGACGCGGTGATCGACGACCGGATCGAGCGGCGGGCGCTGGCCCGGTACTACCGGCGGATGAAGCATGCGGCGGTCGCCGTCGCCGTCACGGCCTTCGCGCTGGCGCAGTTCGGGATCGACCGGCTGCCGCTCGTCCGCCAGATTTGGCGGCTGTTCCGGGGAGATCTGCGATGAGCGCCGCCCTCGACCGCTGGCTCACCCGGCTCTACCACGCGGTCGGCGGGAGCCTGTTCCTCGCGCTGTGCGCCTTCGTCTCCTACACCGCCGGCGACTGGCACGGGCCCTACCGCGTCCGCTCGACGGACCTGCTGACGCCCGAGGTCGCGCCCGGCGGCGCCCTGCGCCAGACGCGGGTGATCGCCTACGGCGCCGAATGCGCGCTGCACGTCACGTGGCGCCTGCAGAGCCTCGGCGCCGACGGGCGCCGGGTGATGCTCCCCGAGATCGCCTTCGATGCGCCGCCCTGGGACCGCGACGGCCGGCCCCAGACCATCGAGACCGAGATCCCGGCCGACTTCCCCTGCGGCCCCGCGATCCTGGTCGAGAGCCCGTCGGCCGCCTGCAACTGGCTTCAGCGCACCGTCTTCCGCCAGCGCCAGCCGGACGCGATCCCCCCCTTCCGGGTGACCTGCGGCGGGGTCACAGGTCCAGCATTCCGGGCGACGGCGCGTGCACCGTGAAGGCTGCCCCCTCGTGAACCCAGCTGCCGCCGGCCTGGGCCTTCTCGAAGGCCGCCGTCTCGGCGGTGCCGGCCGTGTAGTGGTGCTCGCCGGTCGCGGTGTCGAGGAAGCGCTGCACCGTCAGCGCGTCGGCGCCGGCCAGCGCCGGGTCGGCATAGGCCTGGAACGCCACGCCCTCGTCGTGGAAGCTCGGCATCATCGCGTCGATGTGGGCGCGCTCCGTGGGGCTCGCCGTATAGAAGTGCTCGCCCGTCCGCGTATCGACGAAGCGGAACACGTCCACCGTGTCCGCACTCGTGGCGGGCGCCATCCAGGCCACGCCCTCCGCGGTGTAGGACGGCAGGTTCTGCGCGACGTAGGCCCGTTCGCTCGCGCTCGTCGTGTAGAGGTCGTCGCCGGTGCTCGCGTCGCGGAAGTGGAAGGTGTCGCTCGGCGACGCCGCGGTCGGCGCGCTCGCATAGGCCCGGATGTAATCGATCGTCATCTGCGCCGACGCCGCGTCCGGGTCGCCGGCCCAGGCCCCGCCGACGGCGAGGTTGGCGATCAGGTACATCGGCTTGTTGAGATCGGCCGGCGTGGCGGCCTGGAAGGTCGGGTGCCCGTCGTAGTACCAGGTGATGGTGTCGGGCTCCCAGTCGACGCCGTAGGTGTGGAAGCCCGACGTCATGTCCGGCACGGCGACGTTCGCCTCGTCCAGGTAATGCGTCGCGTCGACCCGCTGGCTGCCCGAGACCTGGCTGTGGACGGTGTTGCGCAGGGTGTTCGGGTCGCCGCCGACCATCTCCATCACGTCGAGCTCCGGCGGCCAGCTCCCGTCCGCGGGCAGCATCCAGAACGCCGGCCACATTCCGTGGGCCGCGGGGAGCTGCGCGCGGATCTCGAAGTAGCCGTAGGTCTGGCTGAAGCTGTGGTAGGTGTTGATCATCCCCGACGTGTAGGTCTGCCCCTCGATCGAACCCTGGATGTCGGGGGCGGCCGGCGCGGCGGAGATCGTCAGCGCGCCGTCGGAGACCTGGAACGGGTCGGGCAGGCCGGCCGTGCCGCCCGCGGCGCCGTCCGCGCCGGCGACGTAATATTGCAATTCATCGTTGTATGGCATCGTCCCGGTCGCGCGGACCTTCGTCGACCATTGCGGCGCCCCGACCGTGTCGAGGCCCGTCGTGCCGTTCCACGGCGTGAACGCGTCGAACTCCTCGGCGAAGGTCAGCGTCGCGGTCTGCGACAGGTGGTTCGGATCGATCGCCATGACGGGTCCCGCCTCACGCGGGCGGCCGAAGCCGCCGCGCATGATGAATACAACTCAAAATAGAATAATCGGTTTACAAACTTGGTTCCGCGGTGCGCTGGGTCGTTTGCGGTCTTCGGCCGCCGCTTCGGGCGCCATCTGCGTCTTCGTTGGGCGGGTTCGCGTATAAACTACCGACGGCCTCGGCGTTCGACAGTCGTCGCGCGTGGCCTCTTCGTCGCCGATCCTCGCTCCGTCCGGCGGCGGCCGGACGCGCATCCCCGTGGATCGCACGGGGCGCGATGGAACCGCTGCGGTTCTCGGCCGTAACGCTTCGCAGCTTCCCACGGACCTTCGATGAGACCCGCCGCCGCCCGAGCCACCCTCCGCCCGCACGGCCCCGGCCATGGGTCCGCGGCCGGCGGCATTCAGGGCGCATTCAGTGCCTCGGGCCGACAGTCCCTCCCCATGCGCTACCCCCTCGCCCTCGCAGCGATCTGCCTGACCGCCGCGGCCCTTGCGGCGGGCGGCCTCGGCATATCGGCGGAGGAGACCCGCGAGGCGGCCCCGGCCGTCGCCGCGCCCGGCCCGCCGCAGCTGCGGGTCGAGGAGTGCCTGTCGCCCGCCGACATGCGCGAGGAGGTGTCCGAGCGCCGGGTGATCGCGCCGGTGACGGCGATCAAGGCCGCGCGCACGGTGATCCCGCGGGCCGAGATCCAGCGGGCGAGCCTGTGCCGCCACGCCGACGGCCTCGTCTACATGCTGACCGCCTTGCGTCGGGACGGCCACTTCGTGCACGTGATGGTCGACGCCAAGACCGGCCAGGTGGCGGGCCAGTACTGACGGCCGGGAAGGCCGTCGCTCGAGGGAGGGTGATCCGTGCGTCTGCTCGTGGTCGAGGATGACCGGGACATCAACCGGCAGGTGGTCAGCGCGCTGGAGGAGGCGGGCTACGTCGCCGACAAGGCCTTCGACGGCGAGGAGGGCGGCTACCTCGGCGAGAGCGAGCCCTACGACGCGATCATCCTCGACATGGGGCTGCCCAAGGCCGACGGCGTCAGCGTCCTGCAGAAGTGGCGCCGCGCCGGGATCAAGACCCCCGTCATCATCCTCACCGCGCGCGACCGCTGGTCCGACAAGGTCGACGGGTTCGATGCCGGCGCCGACGACTACGTCACCAAGCCGTTCCACATGGAGGAGCTGATGGCGCGCGTCCGCGCGCTGCTTCGCCGCGCCGCCGGCCACGCCACCAGCCAGATCGCCTGCGGCCCCGTCACCCTCGACACCCGCTCGGGGCGGGTGTTCGTCGACGGCAACCCGATCAAGCTGACGAGCCACGAATACCGGCTGCTCTCCTACCTGATGCACCACACCGGCCGCGTCGTCTCCCGCGCCGAGCTGACCGAGCATCTCTACGACCAGGATTTCGACCGCGATTCGAACACCATCGAGGTGTTCGTCGGCCGCCTGCGGAAGAAGCTCGCGGTGGACCTGATCCAGACGGTGCGCGGGCTGGGCTACCTGGTCGACCCGAGCCAGCCGCCGGCACGGGTGTGACGGAGCGGGCTACGACCGAGCGCGACCGTCATGTCGGCTCGAGGGGAAGCCTTCCCGCCGAGCCGGATCACGGTATCCCACCCGGCGGTCGGTCCCGCCGCCCGTGCCGCAGCATGCGCCACCCATGAACGCCGTCCTCAGCCTGTTCTCGCTCCGCCGTCGCTCGATCGCCGTGCGGCTCGCCGTCTCGGCGCTGCTCGCCAGCTCCGCGATCCTGCTGATCGCCGCCTGGATCCTGACGACGCTGTATCGCGAGACCACGGAGCGGGCCTTCGACAGCCGGCTGCTGGTCTTCGCCAACAACCTCGCCACCGACCTCGTCACCCCGAGCGACACCGAGAGCCGGGCCTTCACGCTCGGCGACCCCCGCTTCGACCTGCCGCTGTCGGGCTGGTACTGGCAGGTCGGCAAGCCCGACGCCCGGCCGCGGGACCTGCGCACCTCGCGCTCCCTGGTCGGCGTGCCCCTGAAGCCCGCCACCGATCCCGACGGCAAGGCGGGGGTCGGGCAGATCCGCCAGGGCTACGGGCGGGCGCAGGACGACCGGCTGCTCCGCATCATCGAGCGCGACGTCGACCTCGGCGAGGACGGGCGCTACACCGTGCGCGTCGCCGGCCCCGCCGACGAGATCGTCAACGACGTCGAGCGCTTCCGAAATTCCCTGTTCATGACCTTCGGCCTGCTCGGCCTGTCGCTCGCGCTGACGACCCTGCTGCAGATCCGCTTCGGCCTGGCGCCGCTGAAGAAGATGCGCGCGGCCTTGGGCGCGATCCGGCGCGGCGAGGCCGACCGGATCACCGGCACCTATCCGCGCGACATCGCCCCGCTCACCGGCGAGGTGAACCTCCTGATCGAGACCAACCGCGAGATCCTGGAGCGCGCCCGCACCCAGGTCGGCAACCTCGCCCACGCGCTCAAGACGCCGCTCTCGATCATCGTCAACGAGGTCGGCGCCTCCGACGCCCCGGCCGACCTCGCCGAGAAGATCCGCGAGCAGGCGGCGGTGATGCGCGACCAGGTGAACTACCACCTCGACCGGGCGCGCGCCGCCGCGCTCGCCGGCACGCTCGGGACCTCGACCGACGTCGAGCCGGCGCTCGCCGGCCTGGTGCGGACCTTCGGGAAGATCTATCGCGACAAGGACATCGCCTACGAGGTCCATGTGCCGCCGGGCCTGCGCTTCCGCGGCGAGCGCCAGGATTTCGAGGAGATGGTCGGCAACCTCGTCGACAACGCCTCGAAATGGGCAGCCGGCCGCGTCGCGATCCGGGCTGAGGCGGTGGATGCCCACGATTATCCCCACCTTCTCGTGGCGATCGAGGACGACGGCCCCGGCCTGCCGGAGGAGGCGCGCTCGGCGGTGCTCGGGCGCGGGCGGCGGATGGACGAATCGAAGCCCGGCTCCGGCCTCGGCCTCTCGATCGTCGCCGACCTCGCCACGCTCTATCGCGGCCGCTTCCGCCTCGAGCAGGCGGCGCTCGGCGGCCTGCGCGCCGTGCTCGAGGTGCCGGGCGACGTGCCCAAGGGCGCCGCCGGGCATTGAGCCCTGCGGCCGTGGCGGCGGCCGCCCCCGCCCCGTCGCTCCCGTCCCGTCGCCCTTGCCCTGTCTGCTCTCGTCCCGTCCGCCCTTGTCATCGCGAAAAACTTGCGTGACACCGTGACGCCGAGGGCGGGCATCGTGCCGCCCGTGCCCGCTCTCTACCATCGGCGGCACGGCCATTCGGCTCCAGCGGGGGCCGTCTTATCAATCGAAGGGATGGAGCTGCCGCGGCCTCGCCTTGCGCGAACCGGGACCGCTTCGAAGGTGCGATGACGGCGATCTGGTTCATTCTGGCGGCCATGACCGCCGCGGCCGTCCTGGCCCTGCTCTGGCCGATGTCGCGCCGCGTCGCCATCGTCCCCGATGCGGCCGGCACCGTCACCGAGACGGCGTTCTACGAGGACCAGCTCGCCGAGATCGAGCGCGACCTCGATCGTGGGCTGATCGCCCCGGCGGAGGCGGAATCCGCTCGCACCGAGGCCGCCCGCCGGCTCCTGCGCGCGAGCCGCGCGCCGGCCCCCGGAGAGGCGAGCGTGGCCGAGCCGCGCCTGCGCCAGCGCCGCGCGGCCTCGGCCTTCGCGCTCTCGACGATCCCCCTGGTCGCCCTGCTCGCCTACGGCCTCTACGGCTCGCCCGACCTGCCGGCCCAGACGCCGGCCGACCGCCAGGCGGTGCAGTCGGGCGCGCAGGACCTGATGAAGGCCGTCGGCCAGATCGAGGCGCGGCTGGCCGCCGACCCGAACGACGCGCGGGGCTGGGCCGTGCTGGCGCCGGTCTACATGCGGCTCGGGCGGTTCGAGGATGCCGCGCGGGCCTACGCGGCGATCGTCCGGATCAAGGGCGAGACCGCCGAATCCCTGTCCGACTGGGGCGAGGCGATGGTCGCGGCCGGCAACGGCATCGTGCCCGAGGAGGCCAAGGCCGCCCTCACCCGCGCCCTCGCCCTCGACCCGAAGGCGCCCAAGCCCCGCTTCTACCTCGCCCGTGCCGCCGAGCAGAACGGCGACACGGCCGAAGCGATCCGCCAGCTCACCGCCCTGAACGACACGAGCCCGGCCGACGCGCCCTGGCTCGGGCTGGTGCGCGAGAACCTAGCGCGGCTCAAGGGCGACCCCGCACCGCAATTGTCCGGGACGCCGTCGAAATCCGCCCCCGGGCTGCCGCCCGAGCAGCGCGCCGCGATCCAGGGCATGGTCGACGGCCTCGACGAGCGGCTCGCGGCCAAGGGCGGCAGCGCCGACGAGTGGCTGCGGCTCGCCCGCTCCCGCGGCGTGCTCGGCGAGCCCGAGCGGGCGCAGGCGGTGCTGGAACGCGCCCGCGTCGCGCTGAAGTCCGATCCCGCGGCGCTCGCGAGCCTGGAAGCGGGCGCGCGCGACCTCGGCCTGTCCGGCAGGCCGGCCGACGGCATGGCGCGCGATGGGCGCAGCGCCGCGCCTCCGGCCGCCCTGAACGCCACGACACCCGAATCCCGCGCCGAGACCGAATCGGCGGCCGCCGCGGTGTCGGCGATGCCGCCGGCCGAGCGCGACGCCGCGATCCGCGGCATGGTCGCCGGCCTCGATCGCCGGCTCGCGGCCAAGGGCGGCAGCGTCGACGAGTGGCAGCGCCTGGTGCGCTCCTACAGCGCCCTCGGCGATCCCGAGCAGGCCGGCAAGGTCCTGAGCCGCGCGCGGATGGCGCTCGCCGCCGACCCGGGCGCGGCCGAGAAGCTCGACACCCTGGCCAAGGAGCTCGGCCTTCCGGTCCGCCCCTGACGATCTGTCCCGGCACGGGCGACTTGACCCGGGACGCGCCGCGTCCGACATCCGAGGGACAAGAATGAGGACGGTCCCGCACCGGGCCGACCTCCGTGAGGTCGGCACCGGGGCCGGACCAACCCGCCGGGGACGGACCCACTCGTGACGCGCAAGAGCCGCCGCCTGATCCTGATCGCCGCCTGCGGCGCCGTCCTGGCGCTCGCCGTCGGGCTCATCCTGTCGGCGATGAGCGGCTCGATCGTGTTCTTCCGCTCCCCCAGCGAGGTGGCGGCACAGGGCGTCGGGCCGGGCACGCGCTTCCGCCTCGGCGGCCTGGTCAAGGACGGCTCGCTCCAGCGCGGGCCGAACCAGACGGTGGACTTCGCCGTGACCGACACCAACGCCACCGTCCAGGTCCAGTATACCGGCCTTCTGCCCGACCTGTTCCGCGAGGGGCAGGGCGTGGTCGCCGAAGGGACGCTCGAGCCGGGCGGCATCTTCCGCGCCGACACCGTGCTGGCCAAGCACGACGAATCCTACATGCCGCGCGAGGTCGCGGACGCGCTCAAGGCGCAGGGGCGCTGGCAGGAGGGCGGCAAGGACGGCAAGGGCTCCGTGAGAATGGACCCGCCGAAGGCCGCCGACGCCGCGCCCCCGAACCTCGGACCGCGCACCGAGCGCTGAAACCGATGTCCGAACGCCGAAAACCGATGTCATTGACTCGAGGAACCGCCGCTTGATCGTTGAGGTCGGACATTTCGCGTTGGCGCTCGCGCTGGCGCTCTCCCTGGTCCAGTCGGTGATGCCGATCTGGGCCGCCCGCTCGGGCGACGCCGCCCTGCGGCAGGTGGCGACGCCGGCCGCGCTCGGCGCCTTCGCCTGCGTGCTGTTCGCGTTCGCCGCGCTGACCTACGCCCACGCCACGTCCGACTTCTCGGTCCAGAACGTGGTCGAGAACTCGCACACGACGAAGCCGTTCATCTACAAGCTCTCCGGCGTCTGGGGGAACCACGAGGGCTCGATGCTCCTCTGGATCCTGATCCTCACCCTGTTCGGCGCGATGGTGTCGGTGGCGCGGGACTCGGTGCCGCCGGTGCTGCGGGCCAACACCCTGGCGGTGCAGGGCTTCATCACCTTCGTCTTCGTGCTGTTCGTGATCACCACCTCGAACCCGTTCACGCGGGCGGTGCCGGCGCCGGTGGAGGGCAACGACCTCAACCCGCTGCTGCAGGATTTCGGCCTCGCGGTGCATCCGCCGCTGCTCTACGTCGGCTATGTCGGCTTCTCGATCACCTTCGCCTTCGCCATCGCCGCGCTGATCGACGGGCGCATCGACGCCGTCTGGGCCCGCGCCGTGCGCCCGTGGACGCTGACTGCCTGGAGCTTCCTGACGCTCGGCATCGCGATGGGCAGCTACTGGGCCTATTACGAGCTCGGCTGGGGCGGCTGGTGGTTCTGGGACCCGGTCGAGAACGCCTCGCTGATGCCGTGGATCGCCGGCACGGCGCTCCTGCACTCGACCGTGGTGATGGAGAAGCGCGACGCGCTGAAGGTCTGGACGGTCCTGCTTGCGATCCTCACCTTCTCGCTCTCGCTACTCGGCACCTTCATCGTGCGCTCCGGCGTGCTCACCTCGGTGCATTCCTTCGCCACCGACCCGACCCGCGGCATCTTCATCCTCGTGATCCTGATCCTGTTCATCGGCGGCTCGCTGACGCTGTTCGCGTGGCGCGCCCCGATGCTGCGGCAGGGCGGCCTGTTCGCACCGATCTCGCGCGAGGGCGCGCTGGTGATGAACAACCTGTTCCTGGTGGCCGCCTGCGCCACCGTGCTCGTCGGCACGCTCTACCCGTTGCTGCTCGAGATGCTGACGGCGGAGAAGATCTCGGTCGGGCCGCCGTTCTTCAACTACACCTTCGTGCCGCTGGCGATCCCGCTGCTGCTGATCGTGCCGTTCGGGCAGACCCTGGCCTGGAAGCGCGGCGATGCGCTCGCTGCCTCGCAGCGCCTGTTCGCCGCGCTGGGCCTCGCCCTGGCGATCGGCCTCGGCACCCTGGCCTGGACCTGGGGGGGGCCGGCGATGGCGCCCGTCGGCGTGGGCCTGGGCGCCTACCTCATCGTCGGCTCCGTCCTGGAGATCGTCTCGCGGGCCCGCGGATACGGCAGCAGCCGCACCCGCGCGGTCGGCGTGGTCTGGCGCCGGGCGCTCGGCCTGCCGCGCTCGGCCTGGGGCACGGCCATCGCCCATGCCGGCGTCGGCGTGGTGGTGCTCGGCATCGCGGCGCAGGGCTGGGCCACCGAGGGCCTCGCCACCCTGAAGCCCGGCCAGACGCTGGCCACCGGCCCCTACGTCGCGACGCTCGATCGCGTCGCGCCGCGCCCCGGCCCGAACTACGAGGAGGTCGCGGCCTTCCTCACCATCCGCAACAAGGCCGGCGACGAGATCGGCCGGGTCGACACCGGCAAGCGCTTCTACCCGAGCCGCAAGATGACGGTGACAGAATCTGGCCTGCTCACCCGCGGCGTGAGCCAGGTCTATGCCAGCCTCGGCGAGATCGCGCCCGACGGCAGCATCGGCCTGAGGCTGTACTACAAGCCGCTGGTGCTGCTGATCTGGCTCGGCGCTGTGGTGATGGCCCTCGGCGGCGGCCTGTCGCTGACCGACCGGCGCATGCGCGTCGGGGCGCCCGCTCGCGCCAAGCTCAAGCCGGTTCCCCCGCACGCGGTCCCGGCCGAATGAGCCCCGCGCGCGCGCTCCGCCGCGTCCTGCTCGCCGGCCTCGTGCTCGGGGGGGCGACCGCGGCCCAAGCCGTGCAGCCGGACGAGGTGCTGAAGGACCCCGCCCTCGAGCATCGCGCGCGGGACATCTCGTCGGGCCTGCGCTGCCTGGTTTGCCAGAACCAGTCGATCGACGATTCGGATGCGCCGCTGGCCAAGGATCTGCGGCTGATCGTGCGCGAGCGGCTCAAGGCTGGCGACACCAACCAGGGCGTCGAGGATTACGTGGTGAACCGCTACGGCGAGTTCGTGCTGCTGCGCCCGGTCTTGGCCCTGCACACCGTCCTGCTGTGGCTGACGCCCCTGCTCGCGGTGCTGCTCGGCGGCTTCGGCATCTGGCGCCTGTCGCGCCGGAAGGCGCCGGCGCCGGAGCGCGGCCTGTCCGCCGCCGAGGAGGCCGACGTCGCGGCGCTGCTCCGCCGGGAGTGATCCGCGCGCCGTAGCGTCTCCCGAACGTCCGGCCCATGATGCACGCTGGCGGATTCGAGACGACGCGTCCGAAACGGCACGAGTCTTGGATCCGCCTTTCGCGAGAAGAACCCGCGAAGGGGAACGCGCATGGCCACGGCGACTCTCACCATCTCGAGCCGGAACTACTCGTCGTGGTCGCTTCGCGGCTGGCTGATCTGCAAGATGGCCGGTCTCGACTTCGAGACCGAGGTGCTGCCCGGCGGCGACGAGACCTCCCGCGCCGAGCTCCTCCACCTGTCGCCCTCGTTCCTCGTGCCCCGCCTGCACCACGAGGGCATCGTGGTGTGGGACACGCTGGCGATCGCGCAATACCTCAACGAGACCTTCCCCGAAGCCGGCTTCCTGCCGAAGGACGCCGCCGCGCGGGCGCATTGCCGCTCGATCAGCGGCGAGATGCATGGCGGGTTCATCAACCTGCGCTCGGCCCTGCCGATGAACCTGAAGGCCTTCCACCCGCGCTTCCGGGTGTTCAACGGCGCCAGGGGCGACATCGAGCGCATCGTCACGATCTTCGACGATTGCCTCGCCCGCTACGAGGGCCCGTTCCTGTTCGGCGAGCGCCCGACGCTGGCCGACGCGATGTACGCCCCGGTCTGCACCCGCTTCCGCACCTACGACGTGACCCTGCCGCCGCGCGCCACCGCCTACCGCGACGCGATCCTGCACTGGCCGCTGATGGTCGAGTGGGCGGAGGCCGCCGCCGAGGAGCCGGAGGAGATCGAAGAGCTCGACATGGAGTTCTGAGGACGGGCTTCTTCCCTCCCCCGCAGAGGGGGAGGGAAGGTCGCGCGCGAACCTGCCGAAGTGCCTAACCCTTCGGCCAGGCCCGGATGTCGACGAAGCGGCCCGCCACCGCCGCCGCCGCAGCCATGGCCGGGGAGACGAGGTGGGTGCGGCCGCGATGGCCCTGGCGGCCCTCGAAGTTGCGGTTCGAGGTCGAGGCGCAGCGCTCGTTCGGGCTGAGGCGGTCGGCGTTCATGCCGAGGCACATCGAGCAGCCCGGCTCGCGCCAGTCGAAGCCGGCGGCCTTCAGCACCGCGTCGATCCCCTCGGCCTCGGCCTGTGCCTTCACCAGCCCGGAGCCCGGCACCACCATCGCCGAGACGCCCGCGTGGACCTTCTGGCCCGCGACCATCTTGGCGACGATGCGCAGGTCCTCGATCCGGCCGTTGGTGCAGGAGCCGATGAACACCCGGTCGAGGGTGATGTCGGTGATCTTGGTGCCCGGCGTCAGCCCCATGTAGGACAGCGCCTTCTCCTTCGAGGCGCGCTTGTTCTCGTCGAGGATCGTCGCCGGATCGGGCACCGAGCCCAGCACCGAGATCACGTCCTCGGGGCTCGTGCCCCAGCTCACGATCGGCGGCAGGCTCGCGGCGTCGAGCCGGACCTCGCGATCGAAATGCGCGCCCTCGTCGCTGACGAGGCTCTCCCAATAGGCGCGGGCCCGTGCGAAGGCCTCGCCCTTCGGCGCCATCGGCCGGCCCTCGCAATAGGCGTAGGTCGTGGCGTCGGGCGCGACGAGGCCGGCGCGCGCGCCGCCCTCGATCGACATGTTGCAGATCGTCATCCGGCCTTCCATCGACAGCGCGCGGATCGCCTCGCCCGCATATTCGATGACGTGGCCGGTGCCGCCGGCGGTGCCGATCTCGCCGATGATCGCGAGCACGATGTCCTTGGCGCTGACGCCGGCCGGCAGCGCGCCGTCGACGGTGACGCGCATGTTCTTGGCCTTCTTCTGCAGCAGCGTCTGCGTGGCGAGCACGTGCTCGACCTCCGAGGTGCCGATGCCGTGGGCCAGCGCCCCGAACGCGCCATGCGTCGAGGTGTGGCTGTCGCCGCAGACGATGGTCTGGCCGGGCAGGGTGAAGCCCTGCTCGGGGCCGATGATGTGGACGATGCCCTGGCGGCGATCGAGCGCGTCGTAGAACTCGATGCCGAAATCCTGGACGTTCTGCGCCAGCGCCTCGAGCTGGATCCGGCTCTCCGGGTCCTCGATGCCCTTGGAGCGGTCCGAGGTCTGGACGTTGTGGTCGACCACCGCCAGCGTCTTCTCCGGGGCGCGCACCGTGCGGCCGGCCACGCGCAGGCCCTCGAAGGCCTGCGGGCTCGTGACCTCGTGGACGAGGTGCCGGTCGATGTAGAGCAGCGTCGAGCCGTCGGCCTCGACGTCGACGACGTGGTCGTCCCAGATCTTGTCGTAGAGGGTGCGCGGGCTCGTCATGGCTCTGGTCGCTTCGCGGCGTGTCTGTGGCCGGCCTCTAGCCGGCGCGGAGGTCTTTAGTAAGGTTCGAAACGCGATTTCGGAAGTGCTCGCCGGCCGGCCGCCGCAAATGGCTGACCGGCATCGGCTGCAGGGGGGGCGGCCGGCCGCCTCCGGTCACGGCCGCCAGAACGGCTTGTCGGCCTCCGCGCGAACGGCACGGCGGTCGAGGCCGGCGTCGCGCAGCTGGTCGTCCCGCAGGCCGGCGAGCTCGCGGCGCGCCCGGTGGCGCCGGATCCAGGTCCGCACCACGGACGGATCGAGACCGAAGATCCGCCAGCGGTCGGAGGCGGATGGCGACTGGGGTAGGGATGTGGCGGCGGGCATGATCAGCGGTCCGAAGCGGGGAGGGGAAAGCGATCCGGCCGGGATTGCCCGGGCAGGATTGAACCGATACGAATCTCGGTTCAATATGTTTATTGGCCTCGGATCAATTTAGCGGATGACCGATTACCGGAGCGTCGCCGACGCGGTCGCGGCGGAGATCGCCAGCGGGCAGATCAAGCCGGGCCATCGCCTGCCGCCGCAGCGCGCCTTCGCCTACGAGCGCGGCATCGCGGTCTCGACGGCGAGCCGCGTCTACGCCGAGCTGGCCCGGCGCGGCCTCACCCTCGGCGAGGTCGGGCGCGGCACCTACGTCCGCTCGGACCTGAGCGCCCCGGTCCGGATGCAGCCGGAGCCGGCCCCGGGCGCGGTCGACCTCCAGCGCACCCATTCCAACCTGCCGGAACAGGACGTCGTGCTGACCGAGGGGCTGGCCGCCCTCTCGCGGGCCGGCGCCACGGGCGCGGCCCTGAACCAGTACGGACCGGCGGGCACGCCCCGGGCGCGGGCCGTCGCCGCCCGCTTCCTCGCACGCGGCGATTTCGCCCCCGATCCCGACGGCGTCCTGTTCACCGGGAACGGGCGGCAGGGCTTGGCTGCGGTCCTGGCGGCGCTGGCGCGGCCCGGGGACCGCATCGGCTGCGAGCCGCTGACCTATCCGGTGGTGAAGGGCATCGCCGCCCGCCTCGGGATCGCCCTCGTCCCGCTCGCCCTCGACGCGGAGGGCATCCGGCCCGACGCGATCCTGCAGGCGCATCGTGCCGCCCCCTTGAGCGGCCTCTACCTCCAGCCGACCCTTCAGAACCCCCTGGGCCTTACCATGGGGCCGCATCGCCGGTCCGAGATCGCGGCGGTGCTGGCCCAGACAGGCCTCGTCGCGATCGAGGACGCGGTCTACAGCTTCCTCTCGGATGCGGTGCCGCTGGCGGCCCGGGCGCCGGGCCGGACGATCGTGATCGACAGCCTGTCGAAGCGCGTCATGCCGGGGCTGACGGTCGGCCTGATTGCGTCGCCGCCCGATTGGACCGACCGCCTCTCGGCCTCCGTCCGCCAGGGCGGATGGGCCGCGACCGGGTTTCCGCTCGCCGCCGGAACCCACTGGATGGGCGACGGCTCCGCCGCGCGGCTCGCCGTGGTCAAGCGCGCGGACGCGGTCGCGCGGCAGAACCTGGCCCGCGATTGCCTGGGCGACCTGTCGATCGGCGGCGACCCCTGCGCCTATCATCTCTGGCTCGACCTGCCCGAGACCTGGCGCGCCGAGGCCTACGCGACGGCGGCCCTGCGGCAGGGCATCGCCATCACGCCGGCCTCGGCCTTCGCCATCGTCCCGGGGCATGCCCCGAACGCCGTGAGGCTCGCGCTCGCCGCGCCGCCGCGCGACGACCTGCGCCGCGCCCTCACGGCGCTGCGCCGCCTGGTCGACGTGCGCGACGACCAGATGATCGACGAGATGGGATAGCCTGGACCCGGAGCCGCGCGGCCCGTACGGCCTTGTCGCCACCGCATGGGGCGCCCATCATCGCGCCGGAACCACGCCCCGACGGCGCTAGGAGCCGACCTTTGAGCCTTCGACCCGAACTCCTGATGCTGAAGCCGATGCTCGCGAGCGTCGGCGAGGCGTTGACGCCCGCCTTCGACCTGCACCGGCTCGACGCCGCGACCGACCGCGACGCGTTCCTCGCCGAGGTCGGCCCGCGCATCCGCGGCCTCGCCGTCAACGCCCAGGCCGTGGTCGACGGGCCGCTGCTGGACCGGCTGCCCAACCTGGAGATCGTCGCCAATTTCGGGGTCGGCTACGACACCATCGCTGCGGCCGAGGCCGGGCGGCGCGGCGTCGTCGTCACCAACACGCCGGACGTGCTCACCGACGAGGTCGCGGACCTGGCGATCGGCCTGCTGCTCGCCACGGTGCGGCAGATCCCGCAGGCGGACCGGTATCTGCGCGCCGGGCGCTGGCCGGAGAAGCCGTTCCCGCTCACGGCGTCGCTGCGCGGGCGCCGGATCGGCATCCTCGGGCTCGGGCGGATCGGGCGGGCGATCGCGAGGCGGCTCGAAGGCTTCGGCGTCGCGGTCGCCTATCACGGGCGGCGCCCGCAAGGCGACGTGCCCTACGCCTATCATCCGACCCTGGTCGGGCTGGCGCAGGCCGTCCACGTGCTGATGGTGGTGGCGCCGGGCGGCGCCGGCACGGACGGCCTAGTCGATGCCGCGGTGCTCGCCGCCCTCGGGCCGGAGGGCCTCCTGATCAACGTCGCCCGCGGCAGCGTGGTGGACGAGGCGGCGCTGGTCGCGGCGCTGGAGGCCGGCACGATCCACGCGGCCGGCCTTGACGTCTTCGCCGCCGAACCGCACGTGCCGGAGCGGCTCGTCGCCCTCGACCGGGTGGTGCTGCTGCCGCATGTCGGATCGGGCACGCACGAGACCCGCGCCGCCATGGGGCAACTCGTCGTCGACAACCTGATCTCGTGGTTCGAGGGCCGCGGGCCGCTCACGCCGGTGGCGGAGACGCCCTGGCCGGCAGCGGGCGCCCGGGCATGAATCCGGCCCGGAACACCGTCTGCCTGCGGCTGGCCGCCGGGGCCTGGCTCGCGCTGGTCGGCGCGGCCGCCGGGCAGGATGCTCCCGCCCCGTCCGCTCCTCCGGCCTCGCCTGCATCCGAGCCTCCGGCCGCGCCCGCACCCTTCGCGATCACCCTGCCCGAGGGGCGCGGCGGCGTGCCCGGCACCTGGGACCTCTCGCGCGACGGCACCAACCGGCGCTGCGTGATGACGCTGGCCTCCGAATCCGGCGAGGCCGGGCAGAAGGTGTACTTCCCGGCCGGGTGCCGGCGGTCGGTGCCGGTGGTGGGCGCGGTCGCCGGCTGGCTCTTCGCCGACGGCGTCGTCCGCCTCGTCGACCGCAACGTCCGCCCGGTGCTGGCCTTCGCCAAGCGGCCCGACCAGCGCAGCTACGTCGCTACCGCCGAGGCGGGCGAGAGCTACAGCCTGGTGCCCCTCGAGATCGCGGCGATGCGTGCGTCGAGCCCCCTCGACCCGATGGCAATCGCCGCGGCGCCGCCCGAGGCCGCGCCCGATCCGGTGCCGGCGCAAGCTCCGCGGTCGGCCCCGGGGCCCGGGGCGCCGGCGGGGATCTACGCGCTCGACCGCCTGCTCAACCGCGACGTCTGCCGCCTCGATCTCGGCGACGGGCCGGGTGCGCCGGTGCGCCTCCTCCCGGGCTGCCGCGACAGCGGGATCGAGGTGTTCGATCCGGCGACGTGGCGCACGAGCGAAGGCCGCATGACCCTGGTGGCCAAGCGCGGGCACGTGGTGAACCTCGTGCCCGCCGGCGACGGAACCTGGCGGCGCGACCCGGAGACCGGCGTCGCCTTCGTGCTCCGCCGGGTCGCGCCCTGAGGCTTGCCGCCGCCGGGCTCGTCCGCTGCTCGCGACGGGCCTTTACTTGGCAGCGTCCGCCTTGCCGGCATCGTCCTTCGGCTTCTCCTTGCCGAGGTAGATGTATTCCGGCGCCGCGCGGAGCTGGTCCTTGTCGGTGTTGATCATCGCCCGCAGCGCCTTGCCATCGACGCGCTGCAGATGCATCGCGCTCGGGTCGACCGCGACGTACTTGGTGCCGATCCCGAGGAAGCCGCCGACGCCGACGACCCAGGCCTTCACCTTGCCGTCGAAGCCGATCACCACGTCGGCGATCTCGCCGATGGTCTCGTTGGCGCCGTTGATGATGGTCTGGCCGACGAGCTTCGAGCTGACCATGTCGTCGGGCGACTGCGCGACGAAGGTCGGCCGCAGGTTGTCGGTGAAGGTCGCGGGCTGCCCCGGCACCGCCTCGACCGGCTTCATCGGCGCCGCCGACGCGTCGGGCTTCACCGGATCGGGCTTGACGACGTCGGGCTTGACGGAGTCGGGCTTGGGCGCATCCGGCGAGGCCGTCGCTGGCTTCTCGGGCGGCACGGCCTGGGTGCCCGGCGCGGCCGTGGTCGGGGACGACGTCTGCGCGAGCGCGAGGCTCGGTCCCAGGACGGTCGTGCCCAGGGTGAGGAGGACCGTTCCGGCAATCAGGCTGCGCATCGCGTCTCGTCTTTCCATCGTCGCCCCGAGCCCGATCCGGCCCGGGGTCTACAGTGAAGCTCCCCCGCAAAAGGCCCGCCGCATCAGAAGGTTCCACCGTGCCCGCATGGTGCGCCGGCTCCGGAAAACGCGAGGGGGCCGCCCTGGACCTCGCGGCCGCGTGCGCCATCTGGTCGTGGGCCGAGCCCGCGACCGCTCCGGAGGCCGTACCCGCCCATGACCCTGCTCCGCCGCGAAGCCCTCACCCTCCTCGGTGCGGCCATGAGTGCCGCCGCCGGCAGCGCCCACGCCCTCGATGCCGGGACGCGCGCCACCGCCTTCGCCTTCGACGGGCCGGAGGGCGGGGCGATGCCGCTGTCGGCCTATGCCGGGCGGCCGATCCTGGTGGTCAACACCGCCACCGCGTGCGGCTATGCCGGGCAGCTTACCGGGCTGCAGACGCTGTGGACGCGCTTCCAGGAACGCGCGCTGACGGTGATCGGCGTGCCCTCGCCCGATTTCGGCAACCAGGAGCCCCTCGATGGCGCCGCCATCGCCGAGGCCGCCCGCAAGAACCACGGCGTCACCTTCCCGCTCACCGCCAAGACGCGGGTGAAGATGCCGGGCGCCCACCCGTTCTACCAATGGGCGGCGCTGGAGAAGCCCGGCGAGACGCCGCGCTGGAACTTCCACAAGTATCTCGTGGCCCGCGACGGAACGCTGGCCGCCGCCTTCGCGACCCAGGTCGAGCCGACCGACCCGCGGGTGATCAGCGCGATCGCCGCGGCGCTCGACAAGGCTTGAGCGTCACGGCCTGAGGCTCACGCCGCCGGCGCCTTCTCCCGGTCGGCCCCGCGCGACACCTTCAGCAGCGCGTCGAGCTCGCGTCCTGCCGCCTCGATGCGCGCGGCCACGGTCGCGTCGGCGACGACGCCGTCCGCGATCTCGTCGCCGCCGGCATAGACCGAGGTCGGCGCGATGTGCGCGGAGAAGAACCCGAACAGCGGCCGGAGCGAGTGCTCGACCACCAGCGCATGGCGCAGGCCGCCCCCCGTGGCGGCGAGCGCCACCGGCATGCTGACGAGGGCCTCGGCGTCGACGAAATCGAACACGTGCTTGAACAGGCCGGAATAGGCGCCCTTGTAGACCGGCGTCCCGACGATCAGCGCGTCGGCCCCCTCGATCGCCGCGACCAGCGCCTCGGCCGCCGGCGGGAGGCCGTCGCGCGTGAGCGCGCCGAGGCCCGGCCCGGCATCGATCAGGTCGATCACGCTCAGGTCGATGCGGCGATGGCGGCCGAGCTGCGCGCCGATCGCCTCGACGAGCGTGCGGGTACGCGAGGGCCGGTTGATGCTCGCCGAGAACGCGACGACGCGGGGCAGGGGCACGGATGGAACCTCGGGACTCGCCGGAGCGCCCCGGCCCGTGGAGGCCGGCGGCGCGATCGGTCCGTTGTGACCGGTCCGGCGACGCTTGGGAACCACCGCGGGCCGCGACTCCGGCACCGTGTCAGGGCCTGTCCGTCCGCTCCCTGGGGGCCCCGACGGAAGACCCGAGGTCATGGCGTCGGTTCTTCGAGCGCGGGGGACGATCCGGCGGAGCGCCGGATCGGAGGCTGAGGACGGCGCCCACGAGACCGGGACCGGTCGGCCCGTGCTTCGGGCCGAAGCCGCGCAGCCGCCGGAACCGGACCGCGCGGGGGGGGCGAGCCGGTGCGCAGGGCGACGACCGCCTCGATGCGGTCGACATCCGATAAGGATCGCGACGTCGACCAGCGCCGGCCGCCACAGCCGCGGCGCGACCGCCCACGCGATGCCGAGCTTGCCCGCTCGGGCGGAGAACGGCTCCGGTCCGCCCGCCGCACGCTCCTTGGCCCGTGCCATCGGGGCGGTTCGTAGCGGGACGCCGAAGGCGACGTGCTTCGCGATCATCGTCACCGCGAGCGCCGCCGTCGTCGAGACCGGAACCAGCGGCATCGTTCCCCCGAGCGTCGCCCCAAGGCCGGAAGCGTTGCACGCGCCGGTTGGTATTTCCTGAACCGGCGCGGGCGCGCGGGCGGCGTTCCGTTCCGCAAATGCGAAAGCTTGACAGGCGGGGCGAAGTCCTCGCGATGGTGCCTCCCCGAAGCGTCGGAGACCCGTCCTCCCATGAACTCGCTCGTCCCGCGCCTGAACGGCTACGCGCCCTACGCCCTGTCGCTGCTGCGCGCGGTGACCGGCCTCGTGTTCCTGCAGCACGGCACGCAGAAGTTGCTCGGGCTTCCGCCGCGGACGATGCCGGCGCCCGAGCTGCTCTCGCTCGCCGGTGCCGCGGGCCTGCTCGAGCTGGTCGGCGGCACGCTGATCGTGCTCGGGCTGTTCACCCGGCCGGTCGCGTTCTTGCTGTCGGGCCAGATGGCGGTGGGCTACTTCCTCGTCCACGCACCGAAATCGCTGTTTCCGGCGGTGAACGGGGGCGATGCCGCGATCCTGTTCTGCTTCGTGTTCCTCTACCTCGTCTTCGCGGGCGCCGGCCCCTTGAGCGTGGACGCCGCCCGCGCCGGCCGCCGCTACTGAGCGAGGCCGTCGACCGGGTCGGCATCGATCCGCACCCGCAGGATCGCGTAGGGCGGCTCCTGCAGGTCGCGGCCGTGGTTGTACTCGGGCCGGCGGTTCACCTGGGCGGCCGAGATGTAGAGCCAGCGGTCGGCGGTGATCCAGAACGTGTCCGCCCAGATCAGCCGCGGATCGGAGGCGATCACGGTGATCGTCCCGTCGGGGTCGCGCCGCCCGACGGCGTTCTGCTCCTGCAGGCTGAGATAGACCCGGTCCTTGGAATCGGTGGTGAGGCCGCCGGTCATCCCCTTCTCGCCGAGGTCCTTCACGGTCGCGGCCACCTCGGCATCCGAAACCTTCGGGTCGAGCAGGCCCGCCGTCTCGACCGAATACAGCCGGCGCGCCATCAGCGGCGCGTAGTACAGGCGGCTGCCGTCGGGGCTAAGCGCGATGCCGTTGGCGCCGCCCTTCAGGTGCTGCGGCGGGCCGTCGCCCTTGGTCTGCATCACCGGGCGCTCCTCGACGAACTTCACCACCCCCTTCTGCGACTTGGTGCTGGCATGCTCGGCCAGCCGCCGCGCCACCTGGCCGGTGGCGAGGTCGACGGCGAGGATCGCCCCGTCCTCCCCCTGGCCCTGGTCGGTGATGTAGGCGCGCTGGCGCCCAGGCCTGATCTCGACGCGCAGGTCGTTCAGCGACGAGGTCGGCACGATGCCGGCCTCGAGCGGGATCATGCGGACGATGCGGTTCGTCGCCAGGTCCATCTGGACGAGCTTCGCCCCGCCCGGCACCGGCGCGCCCTTGCCCTCGGGCAGGCCGGAATCGAGCAGCCACAGGCTGTCGTCGGGGGCGAAGACGCCGTTCGGAACGTGGAAGAACGTCGCCTGCGGCCGGCCCGCGTCGGGGGTGTTGGTGGCTTGGTCGGGATAGGGCTTCACCGAGCCGTCGGGCAGCACCTCGCCGATGGTGACCGTCTCCTTGCCGGTGAAGCGCGGCATCATCACGAAGACGCGGCCCCCGTGCGAGATCGCCAGGCCCGTCGGCGTCGAGGGCGCGTGCGCGGCGAGCGCCAGCTCCATCCGCGGCGCGGTCCGGCTCGCCACCGCGGTGCCGCCCGGCGCGGGCGAGCCCGTCTCGGCCGCGGCCGCGGGCAGGGCGAGGGCGGCGAGGCCGCCGGCGAGGAGGTGGCGTCGGACGAGGGGCATGGAGCTTACCGTTTCAGCCGCGAGGCGCGACGCGCAGGTCGATGGCGAGGATGGCGTGGCCGGCGGCGACGAACAGCCGCCGCCCGTCCGATCCGCCGAAGGCGAGGTTCGCGGCCGGCGTCGGCGTGGCGATGCGGCCGAGCGGCGTGCCGTCGGGAGCGAAGATGCGGATGCCGTCGCCGCAGGCGGCGTAGACCCGCCCGGCGCCGTCAACCTTCAGGCCGTCGGGCACGCCGGCCTCGATCGGCGCGAAGGTCCGCGGCGGCCCGAGCCGGCCGTCCGCGCCGACGGAGAACGCCATCACGGCCCGGCCGGCCTCGGGGTTGAGCGACGCGCCGGATTCGCTGACGTAGAGGGTGCGCCCGTCGGGTGCGAAGGCGAGGCCGTTCGGCTGGTCGAGGGCGTCGGTCATCGCCTCGACCTTGGCCGCCGGCGTGCCCGGCGCGGTGACCCGGTAGACGCGGCGCGCACCCTGCTCGGGCTCGGCCAGGATGCCCTCCTCGGGCTGGGTGATGCCGAAGACCGGGTCGGTGAACCACACCGCCCCGTCGGCGGCGACCACCGCGTCGTTGGGCGAGTTTAAGCGTCTGCCGGCGAAGGCGTCCGCTAGCACGATCTTCGTCCCGTCCGGCTCGCGCCGCACCACCCGCCGGGTGCGGTGCTCGCAGGTAATCAGCCGCCCCTGCCCGTCGAGCGTGTTGCCGTTGCCGTTCTCGGAGGGGTCGAACAGGGTTTTCACCGACCGGTCGTCGGCGAGCACGCGGATGCGGTTGGCCTTGGTGTCGCTGAACACCAGCCCGCCGAGCCCGGGTGCCCAGCACGGCCCCTCGCACCAGCGCCCGTCGTCGAACAGCGTCCGGATCGGGGCGGCGGGATCGATCAGGGCGTCGAGCCGCGGATCGTCGACCCGCACCACCGCGCCCGCTGCCCGCACCGTCGAGGCCGCGAGCAGGCCGAGGCCGGCCGCGAGGACGACGCGTCTGTGAAGGTTCGGCATGGCATTCCAAGGACCCGAGCCCATCACCCGGGACCGGGTGAACGCCCAAGGCCCGCAAGCGATCCCGGATCCGATCCGCGCCCGCATCCGGGACCGACGCGTGCCGCGCGGACCTTCGGAATGCGTGGGGATCCTCGGGCTGGCGGTCGTGCGCATTCGGCATGGCCGACGGCCGAGAACCGCTGGCATATCCGACTATCCTCCCATAAGCACCTCCCTGCGGGCAGGTGGCGGAATGGATTCCTGTGGCGAATCGGTCCCACCCCGCTCGCCTCCGCGAAGGTCGCGGACGGCCGCGGAGCACGACCGCGCCGCGCATGGATCGAGATCGAACGGGCGGGACGCACATGGCCCTCGAAGGATCCCACCCGCATCCGCCGATCGGGAGCGGCTTTCTGCGGCCCCGGGTCGTGGCCGTCGCGGTGCAGAAGGGCGGCACCGGCAAGACGACGCTCGCAGCCTCGTTGGCCGTCGCCGCGGCGGAGGCGGGCGAGCGCGTGATCGCCCTCGACCTCGATCCGCAGGGCTCTCTCGCGTCCTGGGGGGCGATGCGCGCGACGGGCTCGGTCGCGGTCGACCGCATCCAGCCCTGGGAGATCGGGCAGCTCGACGACGTCCTCGTTCAAGCCGCCGACGACGGCGCGACGCTCGCCGTCGTCGATACCGCGGGCGCCATGGCCGGGGTCGCCCACGCCTTGCGGATCGCCGACCTGGTCTTGATGCCGGTGCGTCCCTCCCGCCTCGATCTCATCGCGGCCGGGCCTACGCTGCAGGCCCTGGTCGGCCTGGGGATGCGGCGGAAGCTGGCCTTCGTGCTGAACCAATGCCCGCCGCCGCCATCGCCGCGGACGGAGGCCTATGCCGCGCAGATGCGGACGCTCGGCGTGCTCGCCGAGCCGAGCATCATCCAGCGGGTCGACCACCAGGATGCCCTGGCCATGGGCCTCGGCGTCACCGAGCGCGCCCCGGGGGGCCAGGCCGCCGCCGAGATCCGCGCGCTCTGGGCGTGGATCGACGCGAAGATGGGGCATCCGGTGCCGGCAGACTGACCCCGTGCCCCGCCGCGCGCGCGGCGGTCAGCCCCGTCCGAGCGCCGACAGGATGCGCGCCCACGAGCGCGTGCCCTTGTGGAAGCTGCGCAGGTCGTACTTCTCGTTCGGCGAGTGGATGCGGTCGTCGTCGAGGCCGAAGCCGATAAGCAGGGTGTTGCGGTCGAGCAGGCGCTTGAAGTCGCCGACGATCGGGATCGAGCCGCCGGCGCCCACCGTCACCGCGGGCACGCCCCACTCGTCGGCGAGCGCGGCGCGGGCGGTCTCGAGCTCCGGCATGTCGAAGGGCAGGCTGATCGCGCGCGAGCCCTTGTAGCAGATCACGTTCACCGAGCAGTCGGCCGGGATGCGCTGGCGCACGAACGCCTCGAAGGTCTCGGCGAGTCTCTGCGGGTCCTGGTCGTCCACGAGGCGGAACGAGACCTTGGCGCTTGCCTTGCCGGCGATCACCGTCTTGGTGCCCTCGCCGGTGTAGCCGCCGATGATGCCGTTGACGTCGCAGGCCGGCCGGGACTGCACCAGCTCGATCAGCAGCCGGCCGCGCTCGCCGGCCGGCTCCGACAGGCCGATCGGGCCGAGGAACTTCTCGGGCGTGAAGTCGAGGCCGCGCCACTGCTCCAGCACCTCGGGCGGGCGCTCGTGCACCCCGTCGTAGAAGCCCGGCAGCGTCACCCGGCCGTCGGCGTCGTGCAGGTCGGCGAGGATCCGCGACAGCACGTGGATCGGGTTGCGCGCGGCGCCCCCGAAGAAGCCCGAATGCAGGTCGCGGTCGGCGCAGGTCACCTCGACCTCGAAGTACGCGAGCCCGCGCAGGGACGAGGTGATCGCCGGCGTCGTCGGGTTCCACATGGAGGTGTCGCAGACCAGCACGACGTCGGCGCCGAGCCGGTCCTTGTTCTGCGCCACCCATTCGGGCAGCCCCTGCGAGCCGTTCTCCTCGGCGCCCTCGATCAGGATCGTGACCGCGCAGGGCAGCTCGGCGTTCATCGCCAGATGCGCCCGGCAGGCCTCGACGAAGGTCATCACCTGGCCCTTGTCGTCCGAGGCGCCGCGGGCGACGATGGTCTTGTTGCCCTTGGCGTCGGTGGCGATCCGCGGCTCGAACGGCGGCGTCTCCCACAAGGCCAGCGGATCGACCGGCTGCACGTCGTAGTGCCCGTAGAACAGCACGTGCGGCGCCCCCGGCTTCGGCTTGTGCGCCAGCACCACCGGATGGAGCGAGGTCTCCTCCACCGAGGTCTCGAACCCGAGCGCCGTCAGGTCCGCGGCGAGCCAGGCCGCCGCCTCGCGGCACGGGCCGGCATAGGCTGGATCGGTGGAGATCGACGGGATCCGCAGGAAGGCGAACAGGCGCTCCAGGGCGTTGTCGAGATCCTTGTCGATGTCGTTGAGGACGGAATCGAGGGCGGCCATCGGGGCTCCTGGGACGGTTCGGCTGTCCGGCCCAGGGTTAGCCGAGGCGTGCGCAAACGGAAACCGTTTCGCCCGCAGCGCGATCGCCCGCCCCGGGGAACAGCCGCAGATTGGAACCGTTATCGGGAGGAACGGCGGCCGTCGCGCAGCCTGGCCGGACGCAAGTCCTGCGATACGTCCCGCGACCCGTCGCGAGACCGGGCGGTGCCCGACGTCGGTCGCCCTCCCCCGCGCGGTTCGTGCGGAAACCCCTTTTTCTTGGAACGCCCCATGCTCATCGAAAGCGGCTCGCCCGTCGCGGCGGACAACCGGATCGGCATCCGCCTCACCATCAACGGCCAGCCGCGCGAGCTTCAGGTCGCGCCCTGGACCACCCTGCTCGACCTGCTGCGCGAGCACCTCGACCTTACCGGCACCAAGAAGGGCTGCGACCACGGCCAGTGCGGCGCCTGCACGGTGCTGGTCGACGGCACGCGGGTGAATTCCTGCCTGGCGCTGGCGGTGATGAAGGACGGGGCCGAGATCACCACCGTCGAGGGCCTCGCCGGCATCGCCAACGCGGGCGCCGGCTCGAACGGGCTCCACCCGATCCAGGAGGCCTTCATCGAGCACGACGCGTTCCAGTGCGGCTACTGCACGCCCGGCCAGCTCTGCTCCTCGGTCGGCCTGATGAACGAGGGCCACGCCCACTCGCGCGACGAGATCCGCGAGGCGATGAGCGGCAACATCTGCCGCTGCGGCGCCTACACCAACATCGTCGACGCGATCGAGGACGTGATGCAGGGGGAAGCCCGATGAACCGCTTCGACTACGTCCGCGCCGACACCGTGGCCGAGGCGGTCCAGGCCTTCGCCGCCGCGCCCGGGGCCCGCTTCATCGCGGGCGGCACCAACCTGATCGACCTGATGAAGTACGACGTCGAGCGGCCCGGCCGCCTCGTCGACATCACCCGCCTGCCGCTCGGCGAGATCGTCGAGCACGACGGCGGCCTGCGCCTCGGCGCGCTGGCGACGAACGCCACCGTCGCCTACGACGCGCGCGTCCGCGCCCGCTACCCGCTGCTGTCGAACGCGATCCTGGCCGGCGCTTCGGCGCAGCTGCGCAACGCCGCCTCGACCGGCGGCAACCTGCTCCAGCGCACCCGCTGCTATTATTTCTACGACACGTCCACGCCGTGCAACAAGCGCCAGCCCGGTTCCGGCTGCCAGGCGATCGGCGGCGTCACCCGCATCCACGCGATCTTCGGCACCAGTCCGAGCTGCATCGCGACGCACCCTTCCGACATGTGCGTGGCGCTGGCCGCGCTGGAGGCGGTGGTGCAGGTGAGCGGGCCGGACGGCGACCGGGCGATTCCCTTCTCCGAGTTCCACCGCCTGCCGGGCGACGCCCCGGAGCAGGACACCACGCTGAAGCCCGGCGAGATCGTCGTGGCGGTCGACCTGCCCGAGCGCGATTTCGGCCAGCACGTCACCTACCTGAAGCTGCGCGACCGGCTCTCCTACGCCTTCGCGCTGGTCTCGGTCGCCGCCGCCCTCGAGCTCGACGGCGACACGGTTCGGACCGCCCGCCTCGCGCTCGGCGGCGTCGCCCACAAGCCCTGGCGCAACCGCGAGGCCGAGGCGCTGCTGCAGGACAAGCCCGCCACCCGCGAGAGCTTCCAGGCGGCGGCCGACCTGATCGTGGCCGAGGCCCAGCCGCAGGCGGGCAACGCCTTCAAGGTCGAGCTGGCGCGGCGCGCCATCGTGCGCGGCCTGGAGCAGGCCGCCGCCGGCACGCCGCAATCGATCACCGACAAGCGCATCCAGTGAGCCCCCGATGACCCAGACCTTCTCCTCCACCGGCCGGGACACGTTCGTCGGCAGCGCCCGCAGCCGCGTCGACGGCCCCGCCAAGGTGACGGGCCTCGCCAAGTACGCGGGCGAGTTCGCCGCCCCCGACCTGCTGCACGGCTACGTGGTGTCGAGTGGCATCGCCAAGGGCCGGATCAGGACCATCGACACCGGCAAGGCCGAAGCCGTGCCCGGCGTCGTCAAGGTGCTGACCCACGAGAACCGCACCCGCACCGCCTGGCTCGACTACAATTACCAGGATCAGGTCGCGCCCCCCGGCTCGCCCTTCCGCGCCCTGTACGACGACAAGATCCACTACAGCGGCCAGCCGATCGCCCTGGTGCTGGCCGAGGATTTCGAGACGGCCCGCCACGCCGCGGCGCTGGTGGCGGTCGACTACGAGGTCGAGGAGCCGCTGACGGATCTCGAAGCCGCCAACGCCTTCGCCTACGAGCCGCCGATGCGGCGCAACGGCATCAAGCCGCCGCCCAAGCCCTGGGGCGACGCGGATGCGGCGTTCGACGCCTCGGCGATCCAGCTCAAGCAGGAGTATCGCCTCGCCACCGAGCATCACAACCCGATGGAGCCCCACGCCTCGACGGTGATCTTCGAGGGCGACGGCAAGTACACGGTCTACGACAAGGTCCAGGGCGTCTCGAACAGCCATGCCTACCTCGCGAAGGTGTTCGGTATCGCCAAGGACGACCTGCGGGTGCTCAACCCCTATCTCGGCGGCGGCTTCGGCTCGGGCCTGCGCCCGCAATACCAGCTCTTCCTGGCGATGCTGGCCGCGCGCGACCTCGAGCGCTCGGTGCGCGTGGTGCTGACCCGCGACCAGATGTGGAGCATCACCTACCGGCCGGAGGCGCTGCAGACCATCAGCCTCGGGGCCGAGCGCGACGGCACGCTCCTGGCGCTGCGCCACGACGCGGTCGGCGCGACCTCGACCTTCGAGGACTACCAGGAGGTGGTCGTGAACTGGTCGGGCGTGATGTACCGCTGCGACAACGTCCTCTTGACCTACAAGATCGCCAAGCTTGACACCTACACACCCGGCGACATGCGCGCGCCCGGCGCCGTCACCGGCGTCTTCGCGATCGAGACCGCGATGGACGAGCTTGCCTACGCGAGCGGCCTCGACCCGATCCAGCTCCGCCTGAAGAACTTCACCGAGGCCGACGCCACCGCCGAGAACAAGCCCTTCGGCTCGAAGGCGCTGAAGAGCTGCTTCTCGGAGGGCGCCGCGCGCTTCGGCTGGGACCGGCGCAACCCGGAGCCGCGCTCGATGCGCGAGGGCCGCGAGCTCGTCGGCTGGGGCATGGCGTCGGGCGTCTGGGAATCGATGATGATGCAGACGAGCGCCCGCGCCATCCTCACCCCCGACGGCAAGCTCGAGGTCGGCAACTCGACCGGCGACATCGGCACCGGCACCTACACGATCCTCACCCAGATCGCCGCCGACACCCTCGGCCTGACGATGGAGGACGTGACGACGAAGCTCGGCGACACCGCGCTGCCCGAGGCGCCGGTGGCGGGCGGCTCCTGGACCGCGGCCTCGTCCGGCACCGCCGTGATGAAGGCCTGCCGCGACGTCGGCGAGCAGGTGTTCAAGCTCGCCCGGCAGATGGAGGATTCGCCGCTGGCCAACGTCGACTTCGAGCGCGTCGCCTTCGCCGACGGGTGCATCGCGGTGGCGGGCGACCCCGCGCGCAGCGTCGCTCTGGTCGACGTGCTGCGGGCTTCCGGCGTCGACAAGGTCGAGGCCACGGCCAACGCCGCCCCCGACAAGGACTTCAACGCCAAGTACGAGGCCTACACCCACTCGGCGATCTTCGTGGAGGTGAAGGTGGACGAGGAGCTGGGCCAGGTCCGCGTCACCCGCGTCGTCTCGGCGATCGCGGCCGGAAAGGTGCTGAATCCCAAGACCGCGCGCAGCCAGATCCTCGGCGGCGTGGTGATGGGCATCGGCTCGGCGCTGGAGGAGGAGTCGATGATGGACGACCGCATCGGCCGCTTCATGAACCACAATCTCGGCGAGTATCACGTGCCGGTGAACGCCGACATCCACGACATCGACGTGATCTTCGTCGACGAGGAGGACAAGGCGAACCCGCTCGGCGTGAAGGGGCTCGGCGAGATCGGCATCGTCGGCACCGCGGCGGCGGTGGCCAACGCCGTGTTCCACGCCACCGGCAAGCGCATCCGCAACCTTCCGATCACGGTCGACAAGATCCTGGGCTAGCGGACCCGGCCCGAGCGACGTCCGCTCGGCGACGGTCCGGTCGAGACGGCCTCGGCCGCGGCACCCGCCGCGGCCGAGGCCGTTCGCCTGCGAGGAGATCGCGACGGGCCCCGGGCGCCCGTCCGAAGCCGGCGGCCCGGATGCGGGCCGTCGCCGCGGTCCCGAATGTGCTACGGCGCCCGCTCCGAATCCTCGGGCCGTGCGGTCGTCATGAACCTCTTCCTCGTCTTCGTCGGTGCCGGGATCGGCGGCGTGGCGCGCTACGGCGTCAGCACCGCGTCCCTGCGGCTCGGGTCGGGCTTTCCCTACGGCACCATGGCGATCAACATCGTCGGCTCGGTGCTGATGGGCCTGTTCACCGGCTGGTTCGCCCTGCGGGGCGGCGGGCAGCCGCTGCGGCTGTTCATCGCCACCGGCGTGCTCGGCGGCTTCACCACCTTCTCGTCCTATTCGCTTGAGGCCGTGATGCTGCTGGAGCGCGGCCAGGCCGGCGCGGCGGCGATCTACATCGTCGGCTCGGTCGTGCTCGGCCTCGCCGGCCTGTTCGCCGGGCTGCTGCTGATGCGCGCGATCCTGTGACGGGCCCGGCGTGATGTTAGCCTTGATGCAGTCCTGGCGCTTCTGGGCGCTGCTCTCGGCGGCCTTCGCCGCGCTCACCGCGATCCTGGCCAAGGTCGGCGTCGCCGGCGTGCCGTCGGACGTCGCCACCCTCGTCCGCACGGTGGTGATCCTCGGCCTCACGGCGGCGATCGTGGCCGTCACCGGCCAGGCGGCCGACCTCGCGCGGATCCCGGGGCGGAGCGCGGTCTTCCTCGTCCTGTCGGGGCTCGCCACCGGCGCCTCGTGGCTCTGCTACTTCCGCGCCCTGTCCCTGGGCGATGCCGCCCGCGTCGCGCCGATCGACAAGCTCAGCGTCGTGCTGGTGGCGATCTTCGGCGTGGTCCTGCTCGGCGAGACGCTGAGCCCGACCAACTGGCTCGGCGTGGCGCTGATCGCCGCCGGCGCCGTCCTGGTCGCGATCGGTGCATGACGGCTGCGGCGTACCATGGAATCGTTTCAACTATAAACTTCGATATCGCCCGACGAAGATTGAAATTACAACGTTTCCAATATTGTCGACGTCGCTTGATTGTCGATTTCCATCCCTGCTAGAGCGTTCTCCGGCGATGTACTTCCGCCTTGCTTTCAAGGTGGCGTGCCCGCCGAGCGCTGGAGGCCGGAATGGGACGGGTGATGGACCTGATCGATGCCTGCGTGACGGTGGCGTGGTGGGACGGCTCATGTCTCGGCCTGCGCCTGCACCGCCTGCCGGACCTGATCGACCACGTCGCGGCGAGCCCGCAGCCGAAGCGGGGGCGCCGCCTCGGAGGCCGCCGATGATCGCCGAATCGAATCGGTGCCGCTGCGACGAGTCCCGCGGGCAGGCGGCGGTCGAGCAGGCGCTGACGCGGGCGTTCTGGCACGCCCTCGATGGTCAGGGCCTGTCGGTGATGGCCGCCCTCGAAGCCGCGTCGCGCACCATCGGCGTGCTCTACGGCCAGATCGCCGCGGCGCACGGCGCCGGCACGACCTGCACCTGCGGCTGGGTGCCCGACCCGGACACCGACCTGATCGTGCTGGAAGCGCATCTCGCCGCCGCCTTGCTTCAGCCGCGTGCGCCGGACCTCGCCCGGATGGAGGCCGCCGGCAGCGCCTGACGGCCCGACCCGCCCCGGCGCACGGCGCCCGCCGGCCTTCCCCCGGGGAAGCCGGGCGGGCGGACGTTACGGTTCGCTTAACCCACCCGCGCGATCATCGCCCCCTGACGCGAGGTCGGAGCTCGGGCGATGGACGCATTCTACCACGGCCTCGAAACGTCGCTGCTGGCCTTCGGCTTCGCCCTGAGCGTCGCCGCCTTCGCGCTGCTCGCGAGCCCGCCCGCGCCCGCCGGCACGATCACGCTGCCGATGCTCACGGTCGACGTCCCGCAGAACGCCCGCTGATCCGGCTGCGTCGCGGCTCCTGCGTGACACGACGAAGACGTGGGACAGACGTGGTCATGCGTCCGGGACGGCATGGACATGCCGGATTCAAGGGAGACCATCGCGCAGCCTTGCGCTATCAGCCGGGACAGCCCTGATCGGCCTGCGACTACGCGGCGGTGTCACCGACGGCCCTGAGCGGATACCTTCCGGTCGCGGTCCCGGCGCACGCCTCGCGTCGATCGCCGCACCGCGTCACCGTCGTCATCGAGCAAGCCGGCTGTCCGACATGATCCCTGAGCCCGCCCTGGCAAACTCCTCGCCCCTCGAGCGCGACGCGCACCTCGTCTCGACCGACCACAAGGTCGCGCCGGGAGAGATCGCGGCCGGCGTGGTGATCGGCCGGGCCTCGGAATATTTCGACTTCTTCGTCTACGGCATCGCCTCGGTGCTGGTGTTCCCGAAGGTGTTCTTCTCGTTCGAGCCGGATGCGCTCACGGCCACGCTGTACTCCTTCGCGGTGTTCTCCCTCGCCTTCATCGCCCGGCCGATCGGCTCGGTGATCTTCATGGCCGTCGACCGGCGGCACGGCCGCGGCGTCAAGCTGACGATCGCGCTGTTCATGCTCGGCGGCGCCACCGCGGCGGTGAGCTTCCTGCCGAGCTACGCCAGCATCGGCCACGCCTCGATCTGGCTGCTGGCCGGCCTGCGCATCCTCCAGGGCCTCGCGCTCGGCGGCGCCTGGGACGGGCTCGCCTCGCTCCTGGCGCTGAACGCCCCGCGCGAGCGCCGCGGCTGGTTCGCGATGATCCCCCAGCTCGGCGCACCCCTCGGCTTCATCGTCGCCAGCGCCCTGTTCTCGTTCTTCCTCGTCAACCTCGATTCGGCCGACTTCCTCGATTGGGGCTGGCGCTTTCCGTTCTACTGCGCCTTCACCATCAACGTCGTGGCGCTGTTCGCCCGCTTGCGGCTGGTGGCGACCGACGAGTTCGTCCGCCTGATGGAGAAGGGCCGGCTCGAGCCGGTGCCGGTGATCGAGGTGGTGCGCCACCATGCGGTGGACGTGTGGATCGGCGCCTTCGTGCCGCTGGCCGCCTTCGCGCTGTTCCACCTCGTGACGATCTTCCCGATCAGCTGGCTGACCCTGTTCACCGATCGCTCGCCCGGCGAGTTCCTGATCGTGCAGTGCTCGGGCGCCATCGTCTGCGCCGGCGCGGTCGCGGCCTCCGGGCTGATCGCCGACCAGATCGGCCGCCGCAACGCGCTGCTGCTCAGCTCCGGCCTGATCGCCGTCTTCGCTCTCGGCAGCATCATCGCGCCCCTGGTGTTCGGCGACAGCGCGATCGGCCAGACCATGTACGTCACCATCGGCTTCATGCTGATGGGCCTCGCCTACGGCCAGACCGCCGGCGCGGTGACGGCGCGGCTCGGCGCGCGCTACCGCTACACCGGCGCGGCGCTGACCTCGGATCTGGCGTGGCTGTTCGGCGCAGGCTTCGCCCCGCTGGTCGTCCTCTGGCTCTCGTCCCGCTACGGGCTGTGGATGGTCGGCCTCTACCTGCTCTCGGGTGCGGCGGCATCGCTCCTTGCCCTCACCCTCGACCGTTCCGAGATGCGTCAGATGTAGTCGGGAGGCCCGCGTCGTCCCTCACCCCGTTCCGATACATGTTCGCGCCGAACGGCCCCAGGGCCCGCCGGCCAGGCAAACCGAGTTGATCGCCGTGGCACGCTCCGCCTCACCTTCCCGTCCCCCGGCCCGCACGGCCGCCCGGCTCCTGCGCGGCCTCTGCGCCGTGTCGCTCTCCGGGCTGCTCGCCGGCTGCAACCTCGTGGTGATGCAGCCCTCGGGCGACGTCGCCCTGCAGCAGCGGAACCTCGTCCTCGCCTCGGTCGGGCTGATGCTGCTGATCGTGCTCCCGGTGATCGCGCTGACGCTGATCTTCGCCTGGCGCTACCGGGCGACCAACGAGTCGGCCCCCTACGATCCGGACTGGCACCACTCGACCCAGCTCGAGGTGGTGATCTGGACGGCGCCGCTGCTGATCATCATCGCGCTCGGCGCGCTCACCTGGATCAGCACCCACACCCTCGACCCGTTCCGGGCGCTCCGGCGGATCGACTCCAGCCGCCCCGTGGCGGCCGGCGTGAAGCCGCTCGCCGTCGAGGTCGTCGCCCTCGATTGGAAGTGGCTATTCTTCTACCCGGAATACGGGATCGCCACCGTCAACGAGCTCGCCGCCCCCGTCGACCGGCCGATCGACTTCAAGATCACCGCCTCCTCGGTGATGAACGCCTTCTACGTCCCCGCGCTGGCCGGGATGATCTACGCGATGCCCGGCATGCAGACGCAGCTCCACGCGGTGATCAACAAGCCGGGCGAGTATGCCGGCCTGTCCTCGCACTACAGCGGCACCGGCTTCTCGCGGATGACGTTCAAGTTCCATGGCCTCGACGATGCCGGGTTCGACGCCTGGGTCGCCAAGGCGAAGGCGCAGGGCTCCGACCTCACCCGCGAGGACTATCTCAAGCTCGAGAAGCCGAGCGAGGCCGAGCCGGTGAAGTACTACAAGTCCGTCGCCGACGGGCTGTTCGACACCATCGTCAACATGTGCGCCGTGCCGGGCAAGATGTGCATGAGCGAGATGATGACCATCGACGCCAAGGGCGGCGCCGGCAAGGACTCCACCGAGAACCGCGAGCGCCTCCGCTACGACAACCGCCACATCGAGCAGGGCGACGAGGCGCCGGGCGCCACAGCACCCGCGTCCGGCCGCACCCCGCACGGCCAGGAGCAGCCGCAGGGCATGAAGCCCGACGGCAACAACCCGCACGTCCACGAAAACGGAACGAAACCCGAGAACCAGATGCCGGCGCCGGAGCGGGACTCGGTCGCCCCGTCGCAGCTCAACAACAAGTAGGACCGGCGCCCCGCCGCCGAACCACCCTCAACGGATCGAACCCATGTTCTCCAATCCGGATCTCCAGAAGCTCGTCTTCGGACGGCTCTCGCTGGAAGACATCCCCTACCACGAGCCGATCCTTCAGGTGACCTTCGCCATGGTGGCGCTGGGTGGCCTCGTCGTGCTCGGCGCGATCACCTACTACCGCTTCTGGGGCCCGCTCTGGCGGGACTGGCTGACCTCGGTCGACCACAAGAAGATCGGCGTGATGTACATCGTGCTGGCCTTCGTCATGCTGCTGCGCGGCTTCGCCGACGCGCTGATGATGCGCGCGCAGCAAGCGGTCGCGTTCGGCGCCAACGAGGGCTACCTGCCGCCGCACCACTACGACCAGATCTTCACGGCGCACGGCGTGATCATGATCTTCTTCGTGGCGATGCCGTTCGTCACCGGCCTGATGAACTACGTCGTGCCGCTGCAGATCGGCGCCCGCGACGTGGCCTTCCCATTCCTCAACAACTTCAGCTTCTGGATGACGGTCTCGGGCGCCATGACGATCATGGCCTCGCTGTTCGTCGGCGAGTTCGCCCGCACCGGCTGGCTCGCCTATCCGCCGCTCTCAGGCGCGGACATGAGCCCGGGCGTCGGCGTCGACTACTACATCTGGGCGCTGCAGATCGCCGGCATCGGCACGCTGCTCTCGGGCATCAACCTGATCGCGACCATCGTGAAGATGCGCGCGCCGGGCATGACCATGATGAAGCTGCCGATCTTCGTCTGGACCTCGCTCTGCACCAACGTGCTGATCACGGCGGCCTTCCCGATCCTCACCGCCGTCCTCGCCCTGCTGTCGATGGACCGCTACGTCGGCACGCACTTCTTCACGAACGACCTCGGCGGCAACCCGATGATGTACTTCAACCTCATCTGGATCTGGGGCCACCCGGAGGTCTACATCCTCATCCTGCCGGCGTTCGGCATCTTCTCGGAGGTGACCTCGACCTTCTCCGGCAAGCGCCTGTTCGGCTACGCCTCGATGGTCTACGCGACCGTGGTCATCACGATCCTCTCGTACCTCGTCTGGCTGCACCACTTCTTCACGATGGGCTCCGGCGCCGACGTGAACTCGTTCTTCGGCATCACGACGATGATCATCTCGATCCCGACGGGCGCGAAGATCTTCAACTGGCTGTTTACGATGTATCGCGGCCGGATCCGGTTCGAGCTGCCGATGATGTGGACCGTGAGCTTCATGGTTACCTTCACCATCGGCGGCATGACCGGCGTGCTGCTCGCCGTGCCCCCGGCCGACTTCGTGCTGCACAACTCGCTGTTCCTGATCGCGCACTTCCACAACGTCATCATCGGCGGCGTGCTGTTCGGGAGCTTCGCCGGCGTGACCTACTGGTTCCCGAAGGCCTTCGGGTTCAAGCTGGACCCGTTCTGGGGGAAGATGTCGTTCTGGTTCTGGACGGTGGGGTTCTACTTCGCCTTCATGCCGCTCTACGTCCTCGGCCTGATGGGCGTGACGCGCCGCGCCAACCACTTCGACGATCCGTCGCTGCAGATCTGGTTCGTGATCGCCGCCTTCGGCGCGGTGCTGATCCTGCTCGGCATCCTGTCGATGATCGTCCAGTTCGTGGTCTCGATCCGCAACCGCGAGGCGCTGCGCGACCTCACGGGCGATCCCTGGAACGGCCGCACCCTCGAGTGGTCGACCGCCTCGCCGCCGCCGGACTACAACTTCGCCTTCACCCCGGTCATCCACGATCTCGACGCGTGGTCCGACATGAAGAAGCGCGGCTACGAGCGCCCGCTCAAGGGTTACAAGCCGATCCACATGCCGAAGAACACCGCCACCGGCGTGATCCTCGGCGTGGTCTCGATCGGCTTCTCGTTCGCGATGATCTGGTACATCTGGTGGCTCGCGGCCGCGACCTTCGCGACGATGTTCCTCGTCACCGTGATCCACACCTTCAACTACAACCGCGAGTTCTACATCCCCGCCGCCGACGTGGTGCGGGCCGAGGGGCAGCGGACGAGCGTGATGGCGGGACGGGCCTGAGCCGATGATGCACACCGACACGGCCCCGCCGGGCACCGAGGCTCCGGCCTTCTACCTCGACGAGGACCACGCCCACGAGTCGAGCACCATGCTCGGCTTCTGGATGTACCTGATGAGCGATTGCCTCATCTTCGCGGTGCTGTTCGCCACCTACGGGGTTCTCGGCCGCAACTACGCGGCCGGGCCCTCGCCGCGCGACCTGTTCGAGCTGCCGCTGGTGGCGCTCAACACCTCCATGCTGCTCCTGTCCTCCATCACCTACGGCTTCGCCATGCTGGAGATGGAGAAGGACAACGTCCGGACGATGCAGGTCTGGCTCGCGATCACCGGCCTGTTCGGCGCGTGCTTCATCGGCATCGAGCTCTACGAGTTCGCCCACCTGATCCACGAGGGCGCGACGCCGCAGCGCTCGGCCTTCCTGTCCTCGTTCTTCGCCCTGGTCGGCACCCACGGCCTGCACGTCTCGCTCGGCATCGTCTGGTTGATCGTGCTGATGGTGCAGACCGCCCAGAAGGGGCTGATCGTCGAGAACAAGCGCCGGCTGATGTGCCTGTCGATGTTCTGGCACTTCCTCGACGTCGTCTGGATCGGCGTCTTCACCTTCGTGTACCTAATGGGAGTGCTGCAATGAGCTCGGCGACGGGGGCGGGGCACCACGCCGAACCGCACGGTCACGGCCACGACGCGCACGGCCACGACGCGCACGGCCACCCGGCCGGGGCGCACGGCTCGTTCAAGAGCTACATGACCGGCTTCGTGCTCTCGGTGATCCTCACCGCGATCCCGTTCTGGCTGGTGATGAGCGACGTGCTCGGCAACGCCGTGCACACCAGCCTGATCATCATGGCCTTCGCGGTGGTGCAGATCGTGGTCCACATGATCTACTTCCTGCACATGAACACGAAGTCCGAGGGCGGATGGACGATCCTGGCCCTGATCTTCACGCTGACCCTCGTCGTGATCACGCTGACCGGCTCGATCTGGGTGATGTATCACCTGAACACCAACATGATGCCGACGTCGCCGCACGACCTGATGCACCACAAGCCCTGAGGACGTCCCGCCTCGGCCTGGCGGCCTTCAACCTCGCGAGCGCGCTGGCGGTCGCGGGGCTCGTCGCCCTCGGGATCTGGCAGGTCGAGCGCCGGGCATGGAAGCTCGACCTGATCGCGCGGGTCGAGGCCCGAATCGGCGCGGCCCCGGTCCCGGCGCCCGGGCCGGCGGCGTGGCCGAGCGTGACCGAGGCCGCCGACGCCTACCGCCACGTCCGGGTGGCGGGCCGCTTCCGCCACGAGTCCACCACGCTGGTCCAGGCGGTGACGGTGCTCGGCGGCGGGTTCTGGGTGCTGACGCCGCTGGTCGCCGACGGCTTCACGGTGCTGGTGAACCGCGGCTTCGTTCCCTCCGATCGCCGCGATCCTGCCGGCTGGCGCCGGCCCGAGGGCGAGGTCGACGTCACCGGCCTGTTGCGCCTCACCGAACCCGGCGGCGCGTTCCTGCGCAGCAACGCGACCGCCGAGGATCGTTGGTATTCCCGCGATGTCGCCGCGATCGCTTCGGCCCGGGGGCTCTCCGGCATCGCGCCCTACTTCATCGATGCGGATGCGTCGGCGGATGATCGCTTGCCCGTCGGCGGGCTGACGGTGGTCGCCTTCCACAACAACCACCTCGTCTACGCGCTGACCTGGTTCACCCTCGCCGCGATGACGCTGGGGGCCGCGATCTACGTGAACGTGGAGCGGCGGAGGTGAGGGGCCTGCTCGTCGGGTTCGGGGGGGGAGCTGCCGCATTCTTCCTCCCCCCTTAAGCGGGGGAGGGTGGCCCGCTAAGCGGGTCGGGAGAGGGGAGCGACGGTGCCTGAAAG
>NZ_VRUU01000041.1 GCF_008039875.1 Methylobacterium sp. WL119
GGAATGGAGGGTGACCGTGTCCCCGGACGCGATCTCGAGCACCGGCGGCAGCGCGGCGTCGAAGTAGCCGAGCACCATCTTGTCGGGGGTGGCCGGGATCTCGTGATGCGTCGGCATGTGCGCTCCTCGGCTCGGATCACAGGTCGCGGCGTCGCGCTCGGCGCGGCGACGCGGCGGAACGCGGATGCAATCGACGAACCAGGGCCCGGCATCGCCACGACGCATGCCGGTCATCGCCCGCCGCCCCCGCCGACGTGGATCCCGATCACCACCCGGCTCGCGGGACGGCGAGCGCCGTCATCAGGCCGGTCTCGTTGACGAGCGCCGCGACCGCGTTCTCCCGGCTGCAGGAATCGGCAGTGATGCGCAGGCGATAGCCGATCCGCCGCTCGCTCATCGCTTCGAAGCCAGGCCGAGCCGCGAGGTCCCGGCGCAAGCGCCGCGGCTTGTCCAAGGCGGCGAGGCGCCCGCCGCAGAACAGGGCGAGATGCATGCTTCGGCTCGGCTGGTCCGGATCCAGCGCGTAGGCCCCGACCAGGAGCTCCGTTGGGGAGATGCGCTCCACCGTCTCGACGGCCGTTCGCAGGGTGGGGGGCAGGGCGAGGCCCCGCGCGGCGATGGCCGCCACGGCCGCCGCCCGCGACGTCCATGCCTGGGCGGGCAGGGCGGCGACCGCATCGCGGGCCCGGCTCTCGGCCCAGTCGTTGCGCGCCGTCTCGGTGCTGCCCCAGAGGGCGCAACCGGTGAACACGACGAGGAAGGCGGTCACGCCCCGCCTCAGCGCGACCGGACCCGCAGCGTCGATCCGGCCGCGAACGCGCCGATAGAACGCGACGTCGAGGGGCCCGAGGAGCGCGGCGGCCAGAAGCGAGCCCGCGAGGCAGACGCCGGCATAGGCAGGCCCCGACCAGTCCGGCGGGCAAGCCCAGCCCGCCAGCAGCAGCACCGGCGGATGCGCGAGGTAGAGCACGTAGCTCCAATCCCCCAGCGCGATCGTCCCCCGCGCCACCGGCCCCTCCCGGCGGACGGGCGGCGCCGTGACGGCGGCGCCCACGATCAGCACCGCGGCAACGCCACCGAGCCAGCGCGCGGCCGCCGTGTCGACGAAGACGCAGAGCACCAGGAAGGGCAGGGCGAGGAGCGCCGTCGCCGGACGCATCCAGCCCGACGCGATCAGCCGCGGCAGCAGCAGGCCGCCCGCAAAGGGCGCACAGGCCGCCGTGACCGGCACCAGGTAGAGCGGCGGCGGCATTAGGCTGCGGCTGTCGGGCGGCAGCAGCGGAAAGGCGACCGCCAGCAGGACGAGCCAGCCGGCGGCGAGGGGAACGAGGCGCCGCGCCTGCCCGGCCGAGGCCAGGAGGAACAGGCCGACATAGAACGACAGCTCCAGGGCGAGCGTCCACTCCACGTTGAGGGGCGAGCTTCGCGCGCCTCCGGGCGCGAGGGACAGGGCGAGCACGGACATGCCGCCGAACTGCAGGCCCAGCGCCGCGAACAGGCCGGCGGACAGCGCCACCACCCCGAAGTAAGTCGGGAAGATGCGGCTGACCCGATGCGCGAGGAAGACGAGCGGCGCATCGCGGGTGACGAGCCGGGCCATCAGGAAGCCCGACAGGGCGAAGAAGATCGCCACGCCCCAGACGCCCATCAGGGTGTCGAGGGTCGCGAACGGCCGTGCGGCGCCACGCAGCGCCTGGGCATACACGGCGACGTGGTGCACCAGGACGAGGCTCGCCGCGAACGCCCGCAGAAGCTGCAGGTTCGCCAGCGCCCCGCCGGGCCGCGCGATGCTCACGGCCGCCAGGGCGCCGCCTGCCGGCCCCGAATGCGTCGGGGCCGTGACGGCGGGAGGATGATGTCGGTCGAGACGAGTCTGCATCGCCGGCGCTTCGAACGGTGTTGCACGCTGAGCGTCGCAGCGCGGATGCCCGCCAGAAACAATCAGAAACATGGCCGATACAAGATGGCCGTGCCGTCTTTGGCCGGGCCTGCCGTTTGGGCTACAGTATAAGGATACCGGTATCGCTCGAACACTTTGCCCGGGTGGCGTACGAAGCCTCGCTCGGATCGCAGAACCCCAATCCCCCTCTTCGCCGGCCCGTAGCACCATGGCGCGATGCGCACCGAGCGCCGCGGACAGCGACGTGCGCCGTGACGCCTCGCCGATCGGTGGGACCGCGGCAACGGCGATCCCACGTCGTCATCCCCCCGCCTTCGACCCCGCGACAGCCCCGTTGCGCCGCGCAGCGGCATCGGCTAGGAAATCGGCACGGTCAGCACCCGTAGCTCAGCTGGATAGAGCGTTGCCCTCCGAAGGTGGAGGACCCGGCTCTCCGATGTGCTAAGTGCCTCCAGATGCTTCAATAACTTAGCGTGTCAACGTCCACATCTTCGCTGTGAAAAAGCCCGTCGCGGCGCAATTGGGCCACATCGGGGCGCTGAAGGTGCCTTCGATGAATGTCGCGGCGACGGCGCTCAAACGGCTGACGAGATGCGAGCTGAAACGCAGAGGCACAATGTCTGCCCAGCGAAGCCTCGACCATTTTTTCGATAGCCCTCCATTAGCGAGATTTCAGATCGAGCCCGATGTCACTCCAGCTTCCGAGGCTAGAGCACTTCAGTCTGAGCTTGACGACAACGCAGCATTCGGATCCTGCTAGCAGGACGAAGTCCTAGAAGATGAGGCGGAGCGGCTGGGGAATGCCTTCTGTGCTCCCCAGCTCACGGATCCAACCCTTGGCGAGCGAATCTCACTTAGAGGTTCAGAATGGACAGGGCTTTCACGATCCCATGTTCACTCAGGTCGAGATCGTGCTCCATGACCTCTTCTTCGGTTAGCTCCCGCAGAGTGTCTGCTTGCGCACCTTCACCCGCGGCTTCGGCCGCGACAAGCGCAGCATCCTGATCATCCTTGGCGACAACGATCACAGGGGCGGTCTTCGCCTCCTGCGCGCCGGGTGGTGTCACCGTCACCTGAACACCGAACGCCTTGTTCATTCTCGTGGACCTTTTCTCGTTCGCGCTTACGCCTGAAACCAAGCCCGAGCCCGGAACATGTTCTTCAAGGATCGGCGGTCCGCTACGTGAACGCATGCCGGTCATTCGTTGATCCAAGGCTCTGGTGGCATCATCCGAGAAAGCAGCGCCGGACTATGCGAGCTTACGTGCGTGCACCGTGCTCGAACGCTTCGGCACTTTGAAAGCTTATGCGAGAAGTCATTCGTTCGGAAGCAGAGATCGTTCAGAGCTGTGTCACTTTGCCTACGGTGAAGAGGCCATATACTACAAAATTTACTTCTTAGCCTTGGGGGCGTTATCTGGAGCCATAGAGTTTTCCTGCTGTTCCTTGGCGGTTAAAAAGGCTTATTGAGTAGGAAGAATCACAAATTTACCGAAGCGCACTGACTGCTGCTGCGAAGAAGTCGACATCCACAATCGGAGGTGCACCTGTCGGCTTTGACCGAGCGCTCCACATGGCGATCACGACATGCTCTTTCGGGTTTACGTAGACATATTGTCCGAAAATCCCGCGAGCCGTGAACGCGCTTTCATTCGGCGTTCCTGCAGGCGCCGCGAGTGGCCACCACATGAAGCCGTAATTGACCGTCTTCCCACTCAGCTCCTTTGGTGACCCGGCCTGATCGAACCAGCCCTCGGGAACGACGCTTTCGCCATCGATTACGCCCTTGTTCAGCACGAACTGGCCGAAGCGTGCGTAATCACGCAGGGTAGCGCTGAATCCGCTTCCTCCGACCTCCAAGCCGTTAGGAGACTCGACCCACCAAGTCGCATCCTGCTCCATGCCGAGCTTCGACCAGATTTTCTCCGACAAATAGACAGAAACGGGGCGCCCGACCGCGGCACGCACCAGGGCGCCTACCAGATGGGTCTCGCCGGTGCTGTAATTCCACGCCGCTCCCGGCTCGTGTGCGCGAGGCAGCCTGGCCATCATGGCCACGATCGTGCCTGGCTTCCCCTCGAGCTGTCGCTCCAGCATGTGCCGGCGGTCAGAGTTTGGGTCTGTGTAAGTCTCGTCCCACTTGGCGCCCGATGCCATCTGAAGAAGGTTTCGAACGCTTACGCCCTCGTAGGCGCCTCCCGCCAACTCCGGGAGGTATTGGGTAACCGGGTCATCAATGCTTTTGATGAAGCCATCTTTGATGGCTGCACCGACCAGGGTGGAGCTGATCGACTTCGCGACCGACATCGACATCCAGCGGGTCGCTTCGCTGTTACCCAACTCGTAATCCTCGTAGGCGACCTTTCCGTCCTTCAAAATCAGGAGGCCAGCCACACGATTGAGCGAGAGATAGTCAAAAAGGTCTACCGTCTTGCCGTTGGACTGGAACTTCACGTCGGTAATTGGCTTCGATGAAGTCTCGAGTGGTATAGCAGGCCCACCCCGATTCACCGTCCGAGTCGGGAATAGCCGATCGATGTTTCTGAAGGTGTTTGCCTGGACGTCAGGAGTGAGCCATCCATCGTAGACCTGCTGCACGGTGCCAATTGCGTTCGAACGACCGTCAGACGCGAACGCACTACCAGCCATGAGCACGCTGAGGCAGAAAAGTGCGGCTGTTCCGCTCTTCCAATTTGAACTCTGCATCGGCCACCCTTCCAGAATCTAAATTTCCAGTCACAGTCGGATATAAAGGCGTTGATTGCTCAACGAACATCTGTCGGCGTTGATAGTCAGTTCACATCATGAGTGAGTTTTTCAATTGGACGCTAATCGATGCCCCAGGACGTCGCGCAATCGACTGCCGCTCGCCGCGCGGCGTGGATCATCGCGATGATGCTCGACGCCTACGCGACACCCTGCCGAGCTGCGGCGGCGCTCTCGACGAGCCGATCCGACCCAAGGAGCGGTTCGACCTCTTCAAGGCTCTGCTGACGCGTCTCAACGCCGAGCGTCACGACTGTCACGATCTGAAGAACGAGCAAGCCGATCATCAGCGCCATGACTCCGCTGATCCCATAGGTCTCGAACAGTGAGATGACAATGAAGGGCGTGATGATCGTCGCGCCGCGCCCGAAGGTGTTGCAGATGCCGGAGGCCCGCAGCCGCACCTCCGTAGGGAAAAGTTCTGGGATGTAGATGCCGAACAGCAGCGCCACGAGCACGTAGATCGGCACGGTCAGGCAGAACCCAACCAGAGGCAGAAGCCATGGGTCGGTCGTCAACGGATATGCGATCCCAAATACGATCGCCGCGGCCGACGCTCCAACGATGGTCGTCTTCCGGCCCCACCTGTCGGCAGTCAGGGCACCGATGGCGCTTCCCACGGGTGCACCAAGCCCCATCAGCAGCGAATACCCATAAGAGGTCGCGACGCTGAGGCCCTGCTTGATGAAGAAGACCGGTAGCCACGTCACGAAGCCGTAGAGCAGCGTGTTGATGACGATGAGGCAAAGACAGCCGACAATCATCCGGCCGAGGAGTGGCGGCCTGAACAACGTCGCGAACGCGACCTTCGGCGCCGGGGCCGATAGGGGGGCAGGGGGCAGTAGCACGCCGCCGCGAGCCGCCTGGGTCTCGATCTGCTGCAGGAGGGTCTCCGCTTCGGCGTGACGCCCTACGACTTCCAGCCAGCGCGGTGACTCCGGCAGGCTCTTGCGCAGATACCAGACGCCCAGAGCTCCGAGGCCCCCGAGCACGAACATCGCGCGCCAGCCGAAGATCGGGATGACGAGATAACCCAGGAGCGAGGCGACTGGCAGACCGGTGACCACGAACACCGCCATCAGCCCGAGCCAGCGGCCCCGCGAGCGGGCCGGCACGAACTCGGTCATGGTCGAATAGCCAACAACGTTCTCAGCGCCGAGGCCGAGGCCCATGATGAATCGCAGCGCGATAAGCGTCGTCATATTCGGGGCGAAGGCAGCGGCAATAGCCGCGAGACCGAAGACGAGGAGATTTGCCTGGTAGGTGAACCGCCGTCCGTAGCGGTCCCCGAGGAAGCCCGTGAGAAACGAACCGCCCATCATCCCAACGAACGTCGCCGAGACGAAGAGAGCGTTTTCCGGCAGTGTCGAGAAGCCGCTTTTCAGCGTGGCGCCCAGGACTGTCGCTGCGATGTAGATGTCAAACCCGTCGAAGAACATCCCGATGCCGATCAGCCACATGATCCGATAATGGAACGGGCCGATCGGAAGCCGGTCGAGCCGGCCTCCCGCATTGACGGTCGAGGTCATGGCGTTTCCTCCGCATAAGGGATTAGCGCGGAGTGCACCCGTCTGACGCGGGTCTGTCGCCCTCCGTCCGTTTCTCGTGTTCGTCAGTTCAGGCGACGTTGGCCTGCGGTGTCGCGATACCAATCGAACGGGGTATCATGGGTCGCAACCATGATACTCTTGATGTTGAAGTGATCGTCAAAACTCTCGAGCCCGCATTCGCGGCCGAGCCCGCTGTCATCGACGCCGCCCCAGGGGGAGGCGGGATCAAGCCGGTGATGGTCGTTCACCCACACGATCCCCGCCTTCACCGCCGCAGCCACCCTATGGGCGCGGGCAACATCGCGGGTGCGGATCGCGGCAGCCAAGCCGAAGGGCGAGTCGTTGGCGAGGCGCAGGGCCTCGGCCTCGTCCTTGAAGGGCGTGACGCTGGTGAAGGGGCCGAAAACCTCCTCCTGGAAGATGCGCATATCGGAGCGGACGTCGGCGAAGACGGTGGGCTCCACGAAGTAGCCGTCCTCGCCGCCTACAACATGTGCCGCCTGCCCACCGGCAACAGCCCGGGCGCCCTCGTCGCGGCCGTATCCGGCATAGGCGAGCACCCGGTCGCGCTGCTTGCCCGAAATCACCGGCCCGAGTTGAGTGGCAGGATCGAAGGGATCGCCGATGCGGATGCTCTTCGCCTTCGCAGCCAACTTTTCCACGAATGCGTCGTAGATCGAGGCCTGGACGAGATGGCGACTTGCGCAGACACAAGTCTGGCCGGCGCCGATGAAGGCGCCGAACGCGGCGTAATTCACCGCCTGATCAAGGTCGAAGTCATCAAAGACCATCACTGGCGTCTTACCGCCGAGCTCCATCGTTTGATGCGCAAAGACTTTTGCGGCGGCACTACCTGCGATGCGACCTGCCTCGGTGCCACCGGTCAGAACGAGCTTGTTGATGTCGGGGTGCTCGGCGAGGTGCTTACCCGTAGTCGGCCCGAGACCGAGAACAATATTAAATACGCCCTTGGGAAGGCCCGCCTCACTGAAGATTTGGGCGAGCTTCAGAGTTGTCAGAGGAGTGTATTCGGAGGGCTTCACCACGGTGGTGCAGCCAGTTGCCAGCACGACCGCGAGAGACTTACACAGGATCATCAGTGGGTGGTTGAACGGCGTGCAGTTCGCTACCACCCCGATGGGCGTGCGGCGGGTGTAGTTCAGGTAGGACCCTTCCACCGGGATCACCGCGTCTCGCCGCGCGAGAGCAAGGCCGGCGGCGTAGCGGAAGAAGTCCGGCAAGCGCGAGAGCTGAGCGCGGGTCTCGTTGATCGGCCGGCCGTTATTCAGCGTCTCGAGTTTGAAGAGCGTGTCTAGGTTGGCCTCGAACGCATCCGCGAGGCGGTTAACCAGACGGGCTCGCGAGCGGACGTCCATACCGCCCCACTCTTTCGACTCGAAGGCGGCGCGGGCGCTGCGCATGGCGCGATCAACATCCGCTTGAGTCGAGTTCGGGATACGAGCGATTACCGCCCCCGTGGCGGGATTCTTCACATCGATGAGCGGACCGTCCCCAGCCTCGATCTCGCGCCCATCGACGAAGTTGCCCCGCGTCTCGACGGCGAGGTCCGGTCTTGTGATCATGTTCACGGGGTGATCTCCCTCAAAGGATGACAGCGCTGCGTTCGAGCGCCGGGATGATGCGGCGCTGGGCCTGGGCGACGTGCTCACGCACAAGACGCCGGGCTGTGCGGGCATCGCGCCGTTGGACGGCCTCGATGATCGCGACATGCTCCGCGATGAGTTGATTAGGTTCCCGTCCCTTGATGCCCGCAAGGCTGACCCGCACGAGCCGGTCGGCCTGCTCAATTAAGTCCCGCGCCGTGGCCGCCATGCGAGGACTTCCGGAGGCCTGGGCCAAAGCGGTGTGGAAGGCACGATTGTAGTCGATGAAGTCGGTGCCCTCATCGAGCGTGCGGTAGGCATCAAGCGCTTCCAGCGCTTCCGTCGTCCCGGACTCAGCGGCATCGCATGCGCAAGCCGGTTCGATCACAAGGCGAAACGCCAGCAGATCGCGGGCATCAGCAATCGAAATGCGATTGACCTGATATCCCTGACGGGCATGAACTGTGACTAGACGCTCGCGCTCGAGCCGCAGCAGCGCTTCACGCACCGGCTGGCGGCTCACCGCGTAGCGTTCCGCCAGCTCCTGCTCTCTAACCTCAACTCCCGGAGGCATACGGCAAGCCAAGATCTCAGCGCGGATGGCGTGATAGATGTTATCGCGGAGAAGCACGGTTCTGACCCGATCAAGTTGCCTTAAGATTGCATCTGTGAAATATCACGTCAACGAATTTTTCGGCTTGTCGGTCGGATGCAACGGCGGTCTGGCCAAGCGGAAGGGGACGATAAGGATGCGGATTGCGCTCGCGGGCGGACGGATTTCGGCGCAGGAATTGGGGGCAGGGGAGCCGCTCGTTCTATTCCACTCGCTCCTTGCCGACGCGGCGAGCTTTGACCGGATCGCTGAGCCTTTGGCGGAGCGGTTCCGCGTGATCGTCACAGACCTGCCTGGCTTTGGCGCGTCGGAGTCAGTGTCCGGCGGCCTTGAAGCTGTAGCTGACCGCATGGCCGAAGCGTTGCGGGATCTCGGCAGGCGACCAACCGTGCTCGGAAACGGCTTCGGTGGGTTCGTGGCCTTGCAAATGGCAATTCGCCATCCCGGCCTAGTCAGCCGCCTCGTGCTGGCCGATTGCGGCGCATGCTTCTCCGAGCAGGGGCGTCAGGCGTTCCGGAACATGGCCGCCATCTCTCGCGAGAAGGGTCTCAGCGCCTTGAGCGAGACCGCGATGCGCCGACTTTTCGCACCCGAATTTCAGCAGGCAAATCCCGTTCTGATGCAGGAGCGTCTCGCCGCCTTCTTGCGGACCGACCCGACGGTGTTCCGTGCCGCATGCGACGCCCTGGCGGAGCTCGACCTCCGGCCGGACCTCAGGGCGGTCGACGTGCCTGTGCTGGTGCTCGTAGGCGAGCAGGATGAGGCTACGCCACCGCCCATGTCTCGAGAGTTGGCAGCCGGGCTGCCGGATGCTCGCCTCACGATCCTGTCGGGCTGCGCACACGTGCCCCAATTGCAGGAGCCGCAGCGATTCCTGCGCGAGTTGGCTACATTCTTGGACGAGGAAATCGCCGCTGCCGACTTCTTTCCAACGGGCGGATGAGGGGCTGGACGCACGCTCGGCCAGCATCCGATACAGCTGGGCTATAGTCTATCACGACATGCGTGTCGTTGATCTGGCTAAACAGCCCATCGTCGTTTCAACGCGCGTAAGTGCAGAACGTCCTGCTGCGTGGAGGTATGTCCTTCGGGATCCTGAGCCACACAGTGCGGCCGCGCAGCACGTTGACGATCGCGCTTTAAATCTCTCTCATCGTGCAGACCAGCGGGCTACCGAACGGCGCAGATTCCAGGACCAGCGCGCGATCACCGCTCATTTTAACTCGCCAGGTCGGTTTTGTAGCGCAAGCTCTCACGCTATGCTGTCGATGAGCGGTTGGGGACCACCTGTCACTTCTAGATCAAGCTTCAACACCCCTCTAGACCCGCTACCATTCCGGCTGCTTACACCACAACCAGATGTTATTGGACGGACTCAAAGGTATACGCGAGCTCTGAGAAGTCTTCGCGTTAACCCTGAGTCATCGCGTTTCGTTATCGCAAAGGCGCAATCCCACCCTTGGCGGATTGAACAAAATCCCTGGCACAGAAAGCTCAGAGTTTTGCAACTGCATCACGTTCTACGATTTTCTCTGCAAGCACGTTATTCCTATTATTTTGAAATACCTAACTAGATGCGCTTAATTTTAACTTTTCATCAGTTATGGCACGGAGATTAGCCCTTCGACGATCAGAGGTGCTTTGAGCCATCTTTAACACTGGACTAAAAATCCTGTGTGCCGACGCCTCTACATCACTTGAAACGCGCTTAGTCTTATCTTTTACAATGGCCTGTTTTGTTCCAGACCTGAGAATTGTGACTGCCATGGAACGAAGCTCCTACAGTGCTACTACTGCGTGTTTCAGATTGCTCTCGATCAAGTATGCGACCTCATCGGTAAACGCCTGCAGTTCGCTACAAGTTTCATCTAGCAGGTCGCTGCCATCGATGGCAACGATCATCGATGGGCTACCAGAGCCCGCTCTCGATGGGCTGGATATGGGGATGGAGAATGACCATGCCATATCTTTCCATATAAGCCGACGACGCAGGTCATTCTCAGGACCCGGGAGACAAAGATCGGAGGCAAATGGAACAATCTGAAAAAACGGTGTATTTTCTTTCCATGCATATCCCGAAAACGAGCCTTCTACAGGAATAATAATTCCTTCGTCAGCGTCCTCTTCGAATCCTGCGCAGTATCTAAGGCGTAGGGTTTTATTGTATTGATCGTCAGGAACGGCGATAGACGCCCTGATACGAGAGCCTCCTTTCTTTTCTTTAATCATAGTAGGATATTTGTGATACCTGCTGATGACAAGTTTGCGAGCAGCAGAAGCTGCTGCAGTGAGAATGCGCGGATTATCTATAATCCTACTAATAATTCTTGCATCAGAGGCCTTTTTCGCCTCCCTTACAATTTTGAACATGCCTATTCTGGGGGTGTCAAAATCAAGCACACTGTTTCCTGGCTCGAGAGCCACGACTTCGAGACGCCCGATTGCTCGCTTGTTGAGAAGTCCAGCGCCAAATGCTGCAGTGCTAATTGCAGCACCCATCCAACCCGCCCTACTGATTTTTTTCCTGTTGCTCCCGTCGCTTTCAATAATTTCGACGGCCACGGTGATTGCAAATGGGTCCACTGCGCGCTCAGCATCGAAGGGCCAAGCCGGTAGGTTCGAGACCAAGCCCCCATCAAAAAATTGATGAGGTTCATTTTTCGAGCTGAGTGGCAGCTCCCATAATTCAAATATGATTGGTAGGCATATGGAAGCAGTCACAGCGTCAGCAACAGATACATCTGGCGTCTCCTCATAAGAAAACATCCTAAGTTGACGATCGGTGAGATCGGTCGCAACTATTTTCAGTGGCAAGCCGCCAGATTGGTGTAGATCTGCGAATGTTACTCGATTTTCCTGCGTGCATCTGCCGAGTTTAATTTTTAGTGCACTATCCATAATGTCTCTAAAATACGTTGCAGACACCAACCCGCTTAATAGAGACCACGTAAAGCAGGAGGCGATAACTAACCATATTGAAACGACTACAACAACGGTGCTGGCGTTTTCATTTGCTGACGCGATTAAGGAAGAAAATATTAATGCTCCCAGAACTATTAGCCACTGTTTTGGAGATAGCTTCCTAAAAGCCTTTAGAATACGTCGAATTGCTGAAATTTTTATCCAGCCTCCAGGACCAAAGAAGTCTTTGGCACTTTCAACAGGAACTTTGTGATTTCGCAGCCAAGTGATGAGATCCGTTTGCTTTTTCGGATCAACCATCTCATCCGCAGTAAAACCAGCAGCCTTCAGAGCGGCAACGATGGCGCCTGCTGACGTCCCAGCGATACCCATGATCTTAACTTTGGGATGCTCCAGTGATTTCACTGCTCCCACGTGGACTAATCCTTTGGCCCCGCCTCCTTCTAAAGCCAAATAGACGCGCTGAACGCTGAAACTACCTTCGTCTATTGATGCCAATTCGATATCGAATTGATTTACGCTAGCCGGGCTCGATACGATTAACTTTCTTACAAGTCGCCCTAGAAGAAAAAACAAGGTTAAGATAAATAGCTTTTTAATAAATAATTTCATACTTCCCGCTCGCGTGAATTAATCAGTAGGATCTATCTCATTTGTCTCACGGGGTATGATCGACAGTTTTAGCGTTTGCAAGTTCGGCATGACGGTTCGCACCCGAAGTGCGAAACGGCGATGGACGAAGCTAGGAGAGTGGATGACTGAAATGAGAGTGCTTCACCGGTCACACACCAGATCGACGTTCTCCAACACGGACAAGCTGTCACACTCTTCACCAAGCGTTCCTGCATAGGAAAGCGGCGCCCGACCTGGGCGCTGATGCGGGTTCCCACCGAGCGCGTCGCGCTGGACGTGATTCTCAGCCGCGCGCCGCGCGACTGTTCAGGGTGGATGGTGGAGGTCTACGATGCGGATGGGCGGCATGTTGCATCTATGAATTTTTACGAAGTGCTAGGTAATCACCGACCGGGACGCCGCTAAGGTCCCGAGTTTGATTGCGGAAGGCTGTATCGGCGCCACCTGCGCCGACGTTGTCTTTCGATAGACAGCGAGCATGAAGAACATACTTACAGCCCTCATCCTGACCACGGCAGCCGACCAGGGAGCCCCACCGACCAAGTGCGCCAAGAACCCCGGACCGCACATTATAAAGGCCACACAGTTCAGCTGCCAGAACGTCGCCGTCTACGACGGCCTCACCCTTAGATCACCAACACCGCCCATCCCGGCGATCAGTGCGAGGGCTGGGAGCAGTTCCGCGCCCGCTCGGACCCCAGCAACCCACGGAGCACCGGCAGCCTCTGCATCAAGCTCTCTAAGGGAACGAGTGTGAAGGTCGAGAAGCGCTACGGCTGCTACGAGTGCGTGCGCTTCAAGGGGATGCCCATCGCCAACAAGCCATGGGAGGACGAGTGCTTCTCGGCTGTCGGCGTTAGCTCCTTCGCCAACGTAACCGTGCCAGGCATCGACATCTACCGCGACTGGGCCTGGTAAGAGCGAGGCCAGGTCCGTTCAGGCCTAGGCCAGGCCTACGATCCATCAGGCTTACAGGCCATGTCCCGGATGAGACATCCATGTCCTACCGCTGTCACGACGATGTCCATCCGGGAGCCAATGCGAACTATCGACCGATGAGACATTCTTAGGGGCAAATGTCTCACCGATGTCACCTGGATGTCCCCTCGTTGTCCCATTCAAATCCAATGCGAACTCGTTTTGTGGAAAATGTCTCATCCGATGAGACATGCGATCGAGCGATCGAAAAGAACCCCTCAAGAGACCCAGCGAGAGATCGTCTAAGGCGCTCAGATCGTGCAAATCGCATGAGAGCGTCACAGAGAGCTTTCAGCGCATAAGAGCGTCAGAGAGACGTCGCACAGAGAGGATCGCGCCCTGCAAGCAACGTCAGGCGACGCAGGATAGATCCAATATACGACGGTGCGTCCGATGTAAGTGGCGCTTCAGGAGAAATGAAATCTCCTCTCACATACAAAATAGTAATGCGAATTTGGTGGCTTAAGTTGGTCGAACCGGGTCGGTGCGATCATCCTTGTGGCTCGGCATCCTTAGGAGACGTTGTCTATCTTCGTCGATCACAGGAAAAGTCCTTGATGATCCTGCCGCGGCGTCCTTGAGTGCAGCGCTCAAACGAGAGGCGCAGCTGCGATGGCGACTATCAGGAAACTTCGAGGACGCTGGCAGGCCGCTGTCCGCCGCAAGGGGATGCAGCCCCGTTCGAAGTCCTTCGACGCAAAGAGCGACGCAGAACGTTGGGCTCGCAGCTTGGAAGCTGAGCTGGACCGTAACGGTGCGCTCCCCGACATGCGACCAGCTGAGAGCATGACGCTCGCGGAGCTCCTGACGCGCTACCGGGACGAGGTCTCGCCCACAAAGCGCAGCGCCATTACGGAAATTGCTCGGATCAACGCGATCCTCCGTCGCTCGGTCTGCTTTCGGACGATGACCATGCTCTCGACGGCAGATCTCGCTGCCTACCGCGACGAGCGCCTCAAGATGGTGGCAGCAGCGACCGTGATCCGGGAGCTGAACACGATTTCGCATGCAATCGACACCGCTCGTCGCGAGTGGAACATCCACATCGCACAGAATCCATGCAAACTCGTGCGCCGCCCGTCACCGCCGAAGGGGCGCACCCGTCGCCTCGAGGGAAACGAAGAGGTGCTTCTACTCACTGCCGCAGACAGGGGGCGCACTCCCTATCTTCACCCACTGATCGTGCTGGCTATTGAGACTGGCATGCGCCGAGGCGAGCTGCTGGCGCTCCGATGGGAGCATGTCGATCTCGATCGGCGTGTTGCGCACCTTCCGATGACGAAGAACGGAACGAGCCGGGACGTGCCGCTCTCTACCCGCGCGGTGGATACGCTCAGGAAGCTCAGGACGGGCGAGGACGCGACGGTGTTCTCAGCTGCCCCCAACACTGTCAGGCTCGCCTGGGAGCGCCTAACGCGACGTGTGGGGCTATCTGATCTACACCTGCATGATCTCCGGCACGAGGCGGTGTCCCGCCTATTCGAGAAGGGGTTCAACGTCGTCGAGGTCGCGTCGATCTCGGGGCACCGGGAGTTGCGCATGCTCCAGCGCTACACGCACCTGAGGGCTGCCGATCTCGCAGCGCGTCTGGGATGAGTCGAGGTGGCTCTTCCGCCACAGCATGGAAGTCCTAGAAGAACCGGAGCAGCGTGTAGGGAGTGCCTGACGAGCTCACAAGAAGCCGGAGTCTGTCCTTGGCAGCCGGACACCAACTTAGAACGACCGGATGATCATCATCGACCGGTCTTCTAATCGATTGGAACCCCAGCGAGAGCTGGGCGTCCCGTAACGTTTTCCATTGTTTTGGCTTCATTTTTGAGAGGCCTAAATTATAGAGCCCGTTACGGCGTGTGACGGAAATCCTCCGGTCGAACCCGGAGGGCTTCCAAGCACCAGAGAGTCTGCGATGTCCCGGTCGCTTATGCAGCCTCGATCTCGATGATCGCGTCCGGATTGGCAGACGCCGCCACTAAGCGCTTGTTCTCGCGGAAGCGGCGTGCGCGATTCTTTGCAGACCGCCTACGGTGTTCAAGCACAGGGTTCGTCGAGCCATACCGGGCGGCTACATCTTCGAGGAGACGATCCGTGACCGGCTGACACTGCGCGACGAGTGGGCACCGATTGCACCGCTCCGCTGCGGAATTCAAAGGAGCCGGTAGGCCGAAACACGACGGGATGAGCTGCTCAACCGGGAGTGCCTTGATCGGCGCCACAGCTCCCAAGCCGGCAGACCTCTCCCGAGCGGTCGCGACGAACTCCGCTCCGTAAAATGCGGTAGCCTTATCGACCGACAAGACACGTGCATTGTCGATGGCCATACCGATCGCGATGGACCCGTTAGTCCGCATCCGAGCCGCACGAGCAATATGTTCCTGATGCGCGGTCTGGTCCGGCAGAGCGTGATCGTTCTCCATGCGATAGTGTGGAAACTCGGAGAACCAGCAGGCGCCGGTAAGTTCCTCCTCCGACCGCTTTTCAATAGCCACCACGCAGTCCGCCCGACGCATCTGCCCGGCCCTCAACAGACGCTGCTGCTTAGCCCGACGAAGCGCGGTCTCCATCGCGGTCCAGATGTAGAGCCTGTAAGTAACCCCCAGTAAGTCAGCGTGCGCACGAGCGTTCCAAAACTCGCTAAATTCCTTGCGGCTATGAAAGAGGCCGCCAGCAGCAGTAGCTCGCTTCTTACTTGCCGCAACAGTGTCGAAATTCTCTCCCCACTTCTGGCGATATACCAGGATATATTCTTCGACAAAGAGATTCGTTGCCTGGACCGGCGAGAGGAATCGATAGTCAAACCACTTAAAGTTCGCGAGAATGCGCTCTGCAGCCCAGCACTGTGGTGACATATGTGAGGCGGCTTCGAGAATAAGTTCTGCGCGCTGATGAAGCACTAGTGGATCGAGCTGGTCGAAAATACGCATGGGGGTGCTGCCAGACGAATGGGTCATCTGTGGGTTCCTTCTGAGGGATTTGAGAGCGCGGCGCCGTGCTGAAGTCGTTATAGCGACCAGCGAGCGGCGTTCCGCATAATGGCGGTTGATTTTTCGAGCGCCGAGGTTCGAAGCCGCTAGGAAGTTCGTAGGCTAGCGGTCCAGCTAGGCGTTAAGATCTGCGGCCTGCGAGATCAGTGCTTAGTTTCACTCAAAGACAGCAAGAAATGATCGACAGAGACGGCAAGAGTCGACGATGTAAAATTCTCCCGGTCGCCAGGCGTTGCGATAGCCTTAGGCCATGAACGAGCCTGACGAGCGAAGCTCCGCTCACCCCGGATGCGATAAACAGCCAGCTTGCCTGCCTTGTTGCCGATGTAGGCGTAGTAAGTGCCGCGGACCTTCGCGATCCTTGAACACTCGGGAGCGGGAAATTCCGTTCCACCCTGGCGATAATACGCGGCCAGTGCGAGACGCATCATCTCCTGTTCCCAGCTGAACTTGAGGTCCGCGAACACCTGTTCGATCACGAGGATGCTCTCGATGCTCGTGCGTGAATTCTTTTGCATCTGCCTGCTCTGATGCTCGGATCGAGCGCGCCATGGCTCAGAGGAGCCTGACACATATTCTATAGCGAGTTGGGGGAGGCGTTTTCGTAGCAAAATGAACTTTCCGATAAGTCATTGATTTTGTTGATTCTGGAACCGAGGCGGCTCGCCGATCTGAGCGCTCGATGATGAAACGTGGGCGGTTCGGCGGGTCGGTGGGACCGCAAAGACTCCACGTAGGGTCGCTTCGGGACCTTATGGGCTCCTACGCCACGGCACTCCGGTCGAGCTCATCAATCACTTCAATGAGCCGCGTCGTCCTAACGTCGTCGAAGACCTGCCCCAGCCACTCGGGCGCATCTTGTTTATGGGCTTTTGTAGAGCAGCCCCAGTTCCACGGCCTCCGCAGCGACGTTCAGAAGTTGCAGAATGATCACGGTCTCGGCGCTCCAACCCGCACGCATGTCTGTCCGCTCGCAAGCCGAGCTCATGGTCGCTATCGTCGCGCAAAATCGCGTTGAGGTTGCTGGCGGGGAAAGCCGGATGTTGCGGATCTGTATCGAGAGCGCGCAACGACCCAGCCCACGATCGGCCCGCCTCCGTGACGGGGATCGATAGGTGAGCTTCGGCATTCGGCTTCGCGTCTGGGGCGAGCGAGCGTGTTTTACGCGGCCTGAGATGAAGGTGGAGCGCGTCTCTTATGATGTGATGACGCCGTCCGCCGCCCGGGGCATCCTCGAGGCTGTGCTGTGGAAGCCGCAGATCCGCTGGGTGATCGAGCGCATCCACGTCCTCAAGCCGATCCGATTCCAGGCGTTGCGACGCAATGAGGTCGGCGCGAAAATCTCGTCCGCAACTGCCGAGCGGGCCATGCGGGCCGGCTCGGCCGACGGTCTTGGCCTCGTCGTTGAGGACCACCGGCAACAGCGCGCCACCACGCTGCTGGTCGATGTCGACTACGTCATCGCCGCGCATTTCGTCTTGACCGACAAGGCCGGTCCCGACGACACCCCGGCCAAGTATCTCAGCATGTTCAACCGGCGCGCGGCGGCGGGACAGTGCTTCCATCGCCCGTGCCTTGGCACGCGCGAATTCCCCGCCGACTTCGCGCTGATCCCGACCGAAGCTCCGCTGCCGGAGAGCGCCTTTCCGCCCGAACCGCGCGAGCGCGACCTCGGTTTTATGCTCCACGACATCGTCGGGCCGGAGCGCGCCTCCACGTTCTTCCGGGCGCGGCTGCGGGCCGGCATCCTCGATGTCGACGCCTGCCTTTCCGACGGCACCGTGTCATGACGGTGCTGCAGGCGCTGGACCGCTACTACACGCGCATGGCCGAACGCGGCGAGGCGGAGGCGCCCGGCTTCTCGCGCGAGAAGATCGGTTTCTGCCTGACCCTGTCGCCAGACGGCGACGTGGTCGACATCCTCGACCTGCGCGATCATTCTAGTCGCAAGCCGCAGCCGCGCCTGATGGAGGTGCCAGCCGCCGTCAAACGCACGGTGGCGATCGTCCCGAATCGGCTCTGGGACAAGTCGGCCTACGTGCTCGGGCGGACGGCAGGGCCGGGCCGTCGCACCGCCGAGGAGCATGAAGCCTTCAAAGCCCTACATCGGGACCTGCTGGCGAACTCGGACGATCCCGGGCTCCTGGCCCTCGCGCGCTTCCTCGACCGATGGGATCCGGCGAACCTCGACGCGCTCTCGCACGGCGCCGACCTCCTCGACGCCAACCTCGTATTCCGTCTCGGGAGCGAGCACGCCTATCTCCACCAGCGGGACGCTGCGCGCCGTCTCATTGCAGTCGCCGACGGGCCGGCGGGCGGCGCGACCGTCTGCCTCGTCACCGGACTTCCCGCGAACGCCGCTCGGCTCCATCCGTCGATCAAGGGCGTCGCCGGGGCGCAATCCTCGGGCGCAGCGCTCGTCTCGTTCAACCTCGATGCCTTCACCTCCTATGGGAAGGTGCAGGGCGCCAACGCCCCCGTTGGCGAGGCCGTCGCCTTCCGCTACGGCGCAGCACTGAACCGGATGCTCGACCGCGGCAGCCGCAATCGCCTCGCCCGGCCGATCGGCGATGCCACCGTTGTGTTCTGGGCCGACACCTCGGAGGCGGTCGGCGAGGCGCAAGCCGCGGCGGCCGAGGATTGGTTCGGCCAGATGTTCGCGCCGGCGCCCGCGGACGATCAGGAGGCCGCCAAGCTACGCGATGCGTTGGACGCGGTCGCAGCCGGGCGCGCCGTCGCCGAGATCGTGCCGAGTGTTGTCGCGGGCACGCGTTTCCACGTCCTCGGCCTCGCCCCGAACGCCGCCCGGCTTTCGGTGCGTTATTGGCTCGACGACACCTTCGAGAGCTTCGCCCAACGGCTCGCACGGCACCATGCGAACCTGCGCCTCGAACCCCTCCCGCGCGGCTGGGGCGGAGCGCCGTCGATCGCCCGCCTGTTGGTCAGGACGACGGCTCTGCAGGAGAAATACGAGAACGTCCCGCCGTTGCTCGCCGGCGAGGTCGCCCGTGCCGTGCTCGGCGGTGGCCGCTACCCGCGGACCTGGCTCGCGGCGGCGATCACACGCCTCCGGGCGGGCGACGACCCCGCGACCGGTTGGCATGCGGCGGCCATCCGCGCCTGCCTCGTCCGTGATCAGACAGGAGATATCCCGGTGAGCCTCGCCAAGGACGACCCCCACGCCGCCTACCAGCTCGGGCGCCTGTTCGCCGCTCTGGAAACCGCCCAGCGCCTCGCCCTGGGGCCCGTTAACGCCTCGATCCGCGACCGCTATTTCGGGGCCGCCTCGGCGACGCCGGCCGGCGTGTTCCCGCTGCTACTGCGCGGCGCCCAGAACCACATGGGCAAGCTGCGCAAAGAGCGCAAAGACGGCTGGATCGAGCGCGAGATCGCCGAGATCGTCGAGCGCCTGCCGCCGGCGCTGCCGCGCTCGCTCAAGCTCGAGGCGCAGGGGCGGTTCGCCATCGGATACTACCATCAGCGACAGGCGCAATTCGCCGGACGGCCCACCCTACAGGCGGCGGTCGAGGCGGAGGCGGGCGACAACGAGGAGATCGGCGATGACGTCTGACACCATGGGCGTGCAGCGCCGACACGAATTCGTGCTCTACTTCGACGTAATTAACGGCAACCCGAATGGCGACCCGGACGCCGGAAACCTGCCCCGGCTCGACCCCGAAACCAATCAGGGCCTGGTCTCCGACGTCGCCCTCAAACGTAAGATCCGGAACTACGTGGCGCTCGCCCGTGCCGACGCGCCCGGCCACGAGATCTACATGCGCGACGGCGCGACGCTCAACGTTGAGCACAAGCGTGCCTGGGCTGCGGTGATGCCTGAGGTCACGAAGGCGGATGACCTCAAGAAAGCTCCCAAGGACGCCGACAAAGGCCGCGCGCTGACGCGCTGGATGTGCGCCAACTTCTGGGACATCCGCACCTTTGGCGCGGTGATGACCACGGGCGTCAACGCGGGCCAGGTTCGCGGGCCGGTGCAGATCGCCTTCGCGCGCTCGGTCGAGCCGGTGCTGCCGCTGGAGATCTCCATCACCCGACTCGCCGCCACCACCGAAGCCGACGCGGAATCCAAGGGCGGCCGCACAATGGGGCGCAAGCACATCGTGCCCTACGGGCTCTACCGCGCCCACGGATTCGTCTCGGCGCCCCTGGCCTCGCACCCAGTGAAGGGCACCGGCTTCTCGGACGCCGACCTCGACCTGTTGTTCGAGGCGCTCAGCGCAATGTTCGAGCACGACCGCTCGGCGGCCCGCGGCGAGATGGCCACGCGAAAACTCGTGATCTTCCGCCACGCCTCGGCGCTTGGCAATGCGCACGCCCACGCACTGTTCGACCGGGTGAAGACGTGGCGCGCGCATCAGGGCGAACGTCGGGAGATCGGCGCGCAGGAGATCGACAACTGGCCGGTGGCACGCAGCATCTCGGACTATGCGATCACGATCGACCGCGAGGGCCTACCGGAGGGGGTGGAGATCATCGAGCGGTAGTGCCACTCCATGAACGGCCTGTCGTAGATCTGAGACCGCGCTGGTCGTTCTCTCACGGGCGCGCTGATCGCGACGCGTTGGCAGTTTGTGAAGGCGTGAAAGGCCAAGGTCGCCCACTCACGGGGCGCGGATCGAGACCTCCGCGCCTGTGCGCAGTGCGGCGTTGTTGCCGAGTCGCCCACTCACGGGGCACGGATTGAAACCCGCTCCGCCGGCACGTCCTCGGCTGGGGTAGCAAGTCGCCCTCTCACGGGGCGTGGATCGAAACTGGGTTACGTCTTGGCTCGGCCTCTACCTGCTAGTCGCTCTCTCACGGGGGCGCGGATCGAAACGAGCGCTTCTGCCTCGTCAAGATAACGGACGACGTCGCCCTCTCACGGGGGCGCGGATCGAAACCCTCCCTTGGCCGGAGAGGGCGCCGGGCGGGCCGTCGCCCTCTCACGGGGGCGCGGATCGAAACATCCAAAGATCGAGGAACGCGCGGACAAGCAACAGTCGCCCTCTCACGGGGGCGCGGATCGAAACGCCGCGATGAGCCGGGTGGACCATGACGCCCCCGGTCGCCCTCTCACGGGGGCGCGGATCGAAACCCGATCGGGTCGCTTGTTGCGATCGACGGCGGGTGTCGCCCTCTCACGGGGGCGCGGATCGAAACTCCCAGCTCGCGATGCCGGCCCAGTCCGTGCTGCCGTCGCCCTCTCACGGGGGCGCGGATCGAAACTCGCTCGAGGCGGCTTCGCTCGCCGCGTTGCCGGGTCGCCCTCTTACGGGGGCGCGGATCGAAACGGTTCATTGCCACCGATCACGACGGGAAGCATGGTGTCGCCCTCTCACGGGGGCGCGGATCGAAACTCTCTCCGTCTGAAGGAAGGGGCGGGGCCGATGCGTCGCCCTCTCACGGGCGCGCGGATCGAAACATGGGCGACGAGATGGATGCGTCCATGGACGCTGGTCGCCCTCTCACGGGGGCGCGGATCGAAACAGGCGTTGCGTTCGGGGTGTGGCTGGGGAAGGGGTCGCCCTCTCACGGGGGCGCGGATCGAATCACCGGCGGGGCGCCGTGCTGGCGCGCCATGCCGCGTCGCCCTCTCACGGGGGCGCGGATCGAAACCGCCTCCTCCGCGCGGGTCTCGGCGGCGGTGAAGGTCGCCCTCTCAACGCGGGCGCGGATCGAAACCTTTGTTGCGTCAGGGGAGGCCGGCTAGGGCCGTGTCGCCCTCTCACGGGCGCGCGGATGGAAACGCGCTGGAGCTGGGGCTCATCACGATTGAAGTGGGTCGCTCTCTAACGGGGGCGCGGATCGAAACTCTCCTCTATCCTGCGTTGGGCCAGTGTTAGGCTGGTCGCCCTCGCACGGGGGCGCGGATCGAAACCCCTCCCGCCGATGCGGCCGGCGCTGGGGAGGCGGTCGCCCTCTCACGGGGGCGCGGATCGAAACCAACGACACGCAAGGGGCGTAGCCATCGCCCGGTCGCCCTCTCACGGGCGCGCGGATCGATGCAAATGATCCGTAACGCGTTCTACGCCTTTTTACCGAGGGCAACGCTTCACGTCGCGCCCGATCGTGATCTCGCCTCAGCCTGGGGTGGCCGCGGCCCGCCGGTCTAACCGATGATGTTGTCCGATGGCGATCGCTCGGAAGCCTCCTCCAGACGAAGGCCCGCACAAGGATCGTAACGCTTTAGGTCGTTCAACCGCAGCAAAGACGCGCCCAGTCTGGTATGCACCGGCCGAAGGACGCCTTGCCCCAGCCATGCCAGACGCAGCCTGGGCGGGATCGGAACGGTGTAGGCTTGAAGGCGCCGAAGATCGGCGCCAAGCGGTTTTTCCATGGCGGCGATGCTCCGGAGAAGAGTTTCAGCCTCGTCGTCGGCGGGGTTCGCCTGCCAGGGCACGATCACCGGCTCCATCGTTTCCTCGATGAAACGAAAGGTTTTCGCGATTGATGCGAACGGAAACGCGCCGTTTCCGGCACGCTCTTCGATGTGGGGGAGGATGGGCCAGACTGATCCGTCGAGGTGGCCGGCATCGAACGCCTCGGGCCCGCGGCGCCAATACAACTCCGAAAAGTAGCTGCGCATGGCCTCAGCCGACAGCGGGTCGTCGGTTGCGCACAGGATCGGATCGGCTGCGCCCCACGGCAGGCGGAGGTCGCGCGGCACCGGGGTCTCGGCCGGCTCGAACACCACGACCCGCCCGAGGGCGAGCCGCCCCTCGCGGTTACACCGCCCAGCCGCCTGCGCGAGGACATCGAGGCCGGTGGCCGCACGCCAAACTTCCGGCAGATCGATATCCACCCCGGCCTCGATCAGCGAGGTGCTTACGATCCGCGTCGGCGCGTCGGCCCGCAATCGCGTGCGGGCGTCGTTGAGCACCATGCGGCGGTGGCGGGGACACATCAGCGTCGAGAGATGCATCGCGCCCGGCATTTCTCGCATGCGGTCGAACAGCGCCCGAGCATGGGCGCGGCTGTTGACGATGCACAGCATCCGTTCCGCCTTCCCGAAGCGTCGGGCGATCGTCTCGTCGGCAACGGGCTCAGGCAGGCGCTCGACCGAGACGCGGCGGAGCGCTGCGTAGAGGCGTGGCGGATTGGGCGCGAGTTCCCGGTCCGCATCGATCGGCAATCCGTTCTCAAAGCCGTCGATGCGCCGCAAAGCCGGTTGGGTCGCGGTGCAGAGCACGATGCTGGCCCCGTAATTGGCCGCGAGTTCCGCGATCGCCGCCATGCACGGCCGGAGTAGACGCAGCGGCATCGCCTGGGCCTCGTCGAGCACGACGATGCTGCCGGCGATGTTGTGGAGCTTGCGGCACCGCGCGGTGCGGTCGGCGAACAGGCTTTCGAAGAATTGGACGGCCGTCGTAACGACCACCGGCGCATCCCAATTCTCGGCGGCCCTGCGCAGGCGGGAGACCGGGTCCGTGCCCCAGCCACCGTCGCGCGCGCGATCGGCGGGGGCCTCCCAGTCGAAGCTGGCATGGTGCTCCAGCACGCCGGCATCAGCGCCGAGCGCGTCGCGGAACACCGCTGCCGTCTGCTCGATGATCGCGGTGAAGGGCGCGACGTGGATGACCCGGCGCAGACCATGCTGCGCGGCGTGCTCCAGCGCGAAGGCGAGGGAGGCGAGCGTCTTGCCGCCACCGGTGGGCACGGTGAAGGTGAATAGTCCCGGCGCGAGCGCGGCGCGCGACAGCGCATAGTCGAGCACCGCGGCCCGCACGGTGTTCACCGTGGTCGCCTCCGCACCGGCCCGGATCCGAGCCATGTGGGCGGCCAGGCGACCACGCAGGGCGACGAGATCGGGATGACCGCCCCGCGCGACGGTCTTCCCGCGCGCGTAGAACCGCTCGGTCTCGAGGAAGTCGGCATCGACGAGGCAGGAGAACAGCATCCGCGTGAGAAAGGCACGGCTGAAGCCCGGCGCCGTGGTCTCGACGAACCGACGTGAAGGCCTCAGGGCCGCGAGCGTCGGCAAAGCCGTCGCATGCCGCTCCCAGCTGGCATAGGACGGGAGCGGCGTGAGCGTTCGATCGAGGCGTCGATCGAGATCCGCGCCGTCGCCGAGCCCGGCATGGTGGCCGGCCACGATCGTCGCGATCAAGCGGCCGAGACCGCAGCCGAACGTCTCGGCAGCGACCCGGGCGCCGGCGGTCGAATGATCCCGGCTCGGCCCGAGACCACGCAGGTAAGCCTGCACCTCGGGCGAGACCTTGCCGATATCGTGCAGCAGACCCGCGACGCGGGCCGCTTCCGCCCAACCGAACGCCGACGCGAAGCACGCCGCGCGGTCAGCGACAACCGCCAGATGCGCTGCCAGAGGCTCCCAGGCTTCAGTTGGTTCTCCGGGCCGCGAGTGTGCGAAGACCGGTCCCATGGCTGATCCTCCGACGGCGATGATCGCAGGCGGCATAGCGCTCCGACATACGGCGCGAGAGGTTGCAACGAACTGCATAGGTGGCGCCGTAATAAGGCATCAGTTCCCATGTTGAATGAAAGCGACACAGGCGCGGCACACACCGAGCGCCGCAAGCGCGCGGCAGCTGCGTCTGCTAGCGCATCGCCGACCACTGCCAACGACTACCTATCGCACGCGCCACCCGACACGATTCGAACGTGTGACGTTTGCCGCAGGAGCACTCGCCACCATCCGTTCGCATTAAACAGCGGCTATCGAGGCGTCGAACCCTGGGCGCCGTGCGCGATGCCGTAGGCGAGATCCGAGATCTCGGCGGCACTCAGTTCGCCGGCTACCTCGTTCATCTGCGGGTCGAACCCTGCCCGATCGCTCGTCTTGTAGGCGGTCAGTGTCTTGCCGAGATACTCTTCCCGCTGGCCGAGAATGCGTGGAATGCCTTTGTCGCCGCCGAGATCACGCCCGTGGCAGGACGCGCAGCGATGCTTACCGATCGCGGCTTCGGCACGCGCCATCCGAGCCGGCTCGCCCGGCTCGCCCTGGGAGACGGGTTTGGGCAGGGCCGCGATCGCGGCAGCGTAGGCCTGCAGATCCTCGTCGCTCATCGGCTCGGCGAGCGCGTTCATAGGATCGGCCTTGCGCTGCCCTTCGCGGAACATGAATAGCTGGTTGGTGACATAGACCGCGGGCATGCCGCCCAAGGATGGCACGCCCTCGGACTGCGAGGTGCCGGAGCCGTGGCATCCGGTGCAGGTCTCGATCGACGGCGACGCGGCCGACGCCATCCCCGGACTGAGCAGCGCAGCAAGAGCGCTCGCGAGAAATGTCGGCATCAAACGAGATCTGCGATGCATCGGGCGCCCGGGTGCGAAGCCCTCGATCGGGCATCCATGGAGGACGCGGGTCGCCCATCTGAACGACCCGCGCGATGATTACCGCGACGCGTGCTTCGCATTCGCGTCGTAGCTGATCCGATAGATCGCACCATTCAGATCGTCAGACACCAGGAGCGTGCCGTCGGGCGCAACCTGAACGTCGACCGGCCGTCCGATCAGATCGTTGTTCTCAAGAAAGCCCGTAAGGAACGGTTCGACCGAAACGACTTTCCCGCTGTCGTCGAGCTTGGCAAAAACCACCTGTCCACCGGACTTCTTCGTCCGGTTCCACGACCCGTGCTGAGCGATAAAGATGCCGTTTCGATAGGCGTCCGGGAACTGCGAGCCACTGGAAAACCGCATGCCAAGCGAGGCCGTGTGCGCGCCCAGCAACGCCACAGGCGCCGTGAACTCATCACAGGAATGACCCCATCCATACTCCGGGTCGGTGAAATTTCCCTGATGGCAGTAGGGGAAGCCGAAATGCTGCTTGCCGGGCTCGGCGAGCACATTCAGCTCGTCGTTGGGCAGGTCCTCCGAGATCCAATCGCGCCCGTTGTCGGTGAACCAGAGTTGACGCGTCTTTGGGTTCCAGTCGAAGCCAACCGTATTGCGCACGCCTCGGGCGACCACTTCAACGTTCTTGCCGTCGAGATCCATTCGGCGGATCTGCGCGTGCGTGTCGGGCGGGATCAGTGAGTTCCCGGGTGAGCCGACCGGCACGTAAAGTTTCCCGTCAGGGCCGACCTTGATGAACTTCCAGCCGTGGGCCTCGTCCTTCGGCAAATCCTCGTAGACAGACACAGGTGCCGGCGGGTGATCGAGATTAGCTTCGATGTCGGGGAACTTCGAGATCTTGGAGATTTCCGCGACATAGAGCGTTCCATCATGAAACGCGACGCCATTGGGGCGGTGCAGGCCCTTAGCGATGATCTTGACCTCGCGTTTGCCATCACGATCGGTCACCGCATAGACGCGGCCGGCGATGCGGGTTCCGACGAATAGCGTGCCTTTGTCGCCAAGCTGCATCGTGCGTCCGTTCGCCAAACCAGACGCGTAGACCTCGAGTTTGAAGCCGTCCGGCAGATGCAGCTTGTCTAACGGCAGCTTGTCGACCGGCGTCGCCGTGATCGGCATCGTCATCGACTTCAGAGATAGAACGGCATCGCTGTCCGTCTCCGGACGATCGACATTGTTCGTCACGACCGGCGGATCGCCAGGCTTCTGCTCGGGAACAGATCTTGCCCAGCTCGCTCCAGTGAAAGCCAGCACAGCGGTCATCGACACAAGCGTGAGGAGTCTCGGGTTCCGATTCATCGAACATTCCTCCCTGCCGGCGCTTAGCGCGCCGTGGCAACGGTCCTTATGATTCGGCGTGGACCTGCTTTGGCATACCGTATTTTCTTTCGGAACCAGAGAGCCGGGCGAGGTTCACCAATGCGGTCCGAGATGCGGCGACTGAGCCTGAAGCGCAGGTGTCTCGGCGAAACGATGGAGCAGTCGGCGTGATCGCGATCGGAACGGCTGGCTGGAACGTCCCAAAGGAATACGCCGGTGCGTTTCCCGAAGCCGGGAGCCATCTGGAGCGTTACGCGCGGCGCCTCCACGCGACGGAGATTAACACCTCGTTCTATCGTCCCCATCGGGTCGGCACCTACGCTCGATGGGCAGCTTCCGTGCCCGAACAATTTCGCTTTGCCGTGAAGCTTCCGCGCACGATCTCGCACGAGCGGCGGCTCGAGCAGGCCGAGGAGCTGCTGCAGCGATTCCTCGACGAAGTTGCTGGGCTTGGTCCAAAGCTTGGCGCACTTCTGCTCCAGCTACCGCCGAGCCTTCATTTTGACCCACACACAAGCGCTGGGTTCCTGCACGCCTTCAGAACCATCTACGACGGCACCGTCGTGTGCGAACCAAGGCACGCCAGTTGGTTCATGCCCGATGTCGACAAGTTGCTGGCCGAGCTACGCATCGCTCGCGTGTCAGCCGATCCGGCGCCAGTGCCCGGCGCACATGAACCAGGCGGCTATCAAGGCATCCGCTACTACCGACTGCACGGTTCACCGAAGATCTACTACTCCGCTTACGAGCCGCCCGCTCTCGACGCGGTTGCTAAGCGACTGGCTGCGGATAACGCGCAGGGGCGCGAGTGCTGGTGTATCTTCGATAACACCGCCGCCTTCGCGGCAACTGGCGACGCGCTCGCAACGCGTGAGCGCCTTTGCCGACACGAACAGGAAAGCGAAAACCCGACGCCGTCGTAGCCCTTCCGCGAGGTGCTCAGGCGCGGCACAGGCGCGGCGCACATCGAGTGCCGCACGCGCGCCGCAGCTGCAAGCGCATCGCCGACCACTGCCGACGACTGCTCTATCACCCGCGCCACCCGACACGATTCGAATGTGTGACCTTTGCCGCAGGAGCCCTCGCCATAATCCCTTCGAGCGTCATCCCCCCGGCCTTCGACCCCGCGACAGCCCCGTTGCGCCGCGCAGCGGCATCGGCTAGGAAATCGGCACGGTCAGCACCCGTAGCTCAGCTGGATAGAGCGTTGCCCTCCGAAGGCAAAGGTCACACGTTCGAATCGTGTCGGGTGCGCCAATTCCGTACAGAACCGCGAACACCTGCCCGGCGGGTGAGCCAGCGCCGGCGATGACGGGTTCCGGGCTGGCCGTATCGCCAATGATGCGGATAGCGTTCTCGACGCAATCGACGATCGCCTGAAGCAACGCCTTCGCAACGGGATCTCGCCCTCCGTCGCGCTCTCACGCATCGACCGGCCGCATGACGCGATCAATTCGGGTGCGCTCTCAGCGAGCGGACGGTCCGCGACCCGCTCGATCGCTGATGCGGGGCCCGAAACAAGCTCTTCGACCAGCCTTGAAAGATCACGTCGATCGGTCTGCGCGCCGGGCGCCCTTGGTCATAATCGACACCGATCGGCATGAGCGGATGGTGCGTTCCCGCGGCGGTCGCAGGCGCGAAGCAGCATCGTGGGTCGCGGCGCCAGGCTTCACGCCCGTCCGCGCCGCGCGTCGGCATCAGTTGGTGATCTGCGGCTGCATGGTCGTCTGCCCGAACATCTTCGCCAGCGCCGCATCGATGGACGGCCCGCCGGAGGCTTCGGCATACCAGCCCGGCGAGGAGCAGGCCTGCAGGTTCGGCGCGATCTGCGAGACGTAGGGCTGGACCAGGCTTCGATAGTTGCCATCCAGCGCCGAGCTTCCCGTGGTCGGATCGGCCAGGATCGGCAGGTAGGTGGTGTAGATCACCCCGACGGTGATGTTCTTGTTGTTGTAGCTCTGGCAGACGGCCGGATCGAACGCCGCGGTGCAATGCCCGGAGGTGCAGGAGGAACCCTTCACGTCACGCAGGCCGTCGGTGATGATGATGACGTAGGCGCGGGACGTCGCCTGGCTGGTTCCGTCGCCGCTCGTCGGGATCTTAGTCAGCAGATCGGTCAGCGGCTCCTTGAGGTAGCTGTCGCCGGTTCCGCCACCGTTGTTCGGGCCCAGGTCGATGTTCGCCGCCGCGGCCGACAGGCTGTTCCAGTTCGAGCTGAGCGTCGCCAGCTGATTGAGGCTGTAGGTCGTTCCGTTCGCGGATGAGAGGCCCGTCGTGTAGAGCGCGATCCGGTAGTTGCTGGTGCCGGCGGCGAGGGCGTCGCTCTGGGCCGTGGAGATCGTCTTGTTCACGGCATTGCGCAGGACGTCGATGCGCAGGGTGATCGGTGGAACGGCGCTGCCGGCGATGGACTGATAGCTGCTCGCCAGCCTGCTGCCGGTCTGCACGACGTGACAGCCGAAGACGCAGCCCGTGGCGCCCGAGTTGCCGGCGTTCCTCTCCATCGTCTTGATCAGGGTGAAGAGGCTCTTGGCTCCCGCCGTGGTCGAGGCGAGGCCCATCGAATGCGACACGTCCAGAGCCATGTAGAGATCGGTATAGAGCGGCATCGAGGCCGAGGATTTCGCGGAGCCGGAGGCATTCATGCTCCGGACGCCGAAGATGCCGCCGAACGACGTCCTGGTCGCGACGTTGAACGTCGCCAGCGCGTCGATGCGCTGGCCGACCTTGGCGACGGTCACGGTTCCGCCCGTCGCGATGACGTTGGTCATCCGCGCCACGTGCGCGTTGAACAGGCCCGTCGCACGGGTCTGCGCCTCGGTCTTGGCGGACGCGACCGAAGCGGCGCTGCCGTCCGATTGCTGGATCAGCGCCTTGGCGACGCCGCTGGCATAGAGGGCGGCGGCGTCGGCGGCGGTCTGGCAGGTGGTCCGGGCGGTGAGCAGCTGCCCGTAATCGATGGCGAGCCCCGTGGTGCCGATCAGCGGCAGGAGGAGCAGCCCGAAGAGAAGCGCGATGTTGCCGCGCCGATCCGCGACGGTCGGTCAAACGACAAAGCACGCCAACCGTTGCGACAGGCTCTCTCACCGCGCCCACGCCGCTTGGGCGAGCCTGAGTCGGAACAAATCGGGCTGAAACAGCCTGAGTGTGCGGGGCAGCATTGCCGACGCCGTGCACCCGCCGACATCGTCTGGGGATGCGACGCGCCATGGTCATGATCATCATCTGCTTCCTGGCGCCGTGGCTGGCAATGTTCCTGCGCGGGAAGGTGATCCAGGGCATCCTGTGCATCCTCCTCCACATCACCGTCATCGGCTGGATCCCGGCAACGATCTGGGCCCTGGTGGTCACGCGCAAGGAAGCTGCGTAGGGGCGTCGGACCCGGGGAGGCTTTCATGCAGAGCAGGCTCGCGAAGACGATCATCGGGGCGATCCTCGCCGTCGCCCTGGCCGTCGCCGTGTCCTACGGCTTGATCACCCAGCAGACCGCCGATCAGATCCAGACGAAGGCCGACCAGACATTGCAGACCGGCCCTGGTGTTCCGCCGGCCGGGCCCGGGCAGCCGGCGCCGGCGCCTCCGAACCCACAGGCGCCGACGCAGCCCGGTACGACGCCGGCAACCCCACCCGCGGCGCCGCGGCCATGAGGAGGTCGCAGCCGGCACCGAGGCGCGAGATGTCGGATCCGCCGCGATGAGGTCGAAGGGCCGCTCCGCATGAGGGCGTCTCCGGACCCGGCAGGCTCCCGGAGTGCACCTCCATCCGAAGGATAGGCCCATGCTGATGACCGTGCTTCTGCTGGCCTTCCTCGGCATCCTCGTGGTGATGCTGGTAACGCGCCGGCATATCGGACGGCTCGGATCGCTGGCGACGCTGATCGCAGCCGCGGCGCTGGCCCTCTGGCTGATCGACAGCGGCTTGGTCCCGGGGTCCAAGGGCCCGCTCGAGGGCGACCGGGCGACGACGTTTCGCGATCGGTGATCGCCGTTAGTCGACGAGCGCGGTCGCGCCGAGATCCTGACCGGCTGCGCCCTTGCGCCGCCGGTCATTCGCGCCTTCGGCTTCGTTCGGCGCGGCCTCGGCCGCGTCGGCTCGGAAATGGCTCCGGCTCGGCGAAGGACGACCGGCAGCGTGCCGGCCGAGGTCGCAGGCAGCCGGCACTTCGAGCATCGCGATCCTAGCGCGCACCGTCCTTCCGGCGCGCCACGAGATCGAGGTCGACGCCGACCTCGAGGGCGACCCATTGGCCCGACGCCCACGGCCCCTGCCCGACGCCGAAATCGGTGCGCACGAGATCGAGATGCCCGGTGGCGTGAGCGGCATCGCCGGCAAGGGTGAGGCGGAAGGGCAGGGTCGCGTCGTGGCGGATGCCGCGGATCGTGAGGCTGCCGACGGCCTCGTAGGCGTCGCCGCCCCTGGGCACGAAGCGCCTCGCCTCGAAGCGGGCCTGAGGCGTCGCCTTGGTGGCGAACCAGTCGGCCTGCGACAGGGCCTCGTCGCGCTGGACGTCGCCGGTCTCGGCGCTGGCGAGGTCGACGGTCACCAGCGCATGCCCGGTCTCCGGGGCGGCCGGGTCGAAGGCGATCTCGGCCTCGAAGCGCTTGAAGCGGCCCTTGAACGGGACGCCGACCTGAACCCCCGAGAAGCCGAGGCGGCTCTAGGCCGGGTCGACGGCCCAATCCGCGGCCTCGGCGCAGGCGGGTGCGGCGAGGATCGCGGCGGCGAGCAGCAGGCGATACGTCATCGGGGCGAAACCTCGCGGCGGGTGGGGCCGAGCGACGGCAGCCTCCCCCGCAGGGTGTCGTCCCGCAGGACGAAATGGTGCCGCAGGGCGGCGCCGGCATGCAGCCCGAGAAGGGCGATCAGGAACCAGGCGCCGGACGCATGGACCAGCTTCAATCCGGCCTCGACCGCCGCCTTGTTCGGGAGGTCCGTGACGATCGGCAGATGCGGCCAGGGCACGACGCTGTACAGGACCGTCGGGATGTTGAACGGCGAGGCCGAGACCAGCGCCCAGCCGACCAGGGGCATCGCGATGATCAGCGCGTAGAGCACGCCGTGGGCGAGATGCGCCGCGGCCCGCTCCAGGGCCGGCATCGCCGCCGGCAGGGGCGGGGGCCTGTGGAAGGCGCGCCAGCCGAGCCGGAGCAGCGACAGCACGAGCACGGTGATGCCGACCGACTTGTCCCACTGGTAGAGCTGGAACCGGCGCATCGGCGCCAGGTCCGCATGCGTCATCGCGAGGCCGATGCCGAGGAGCGCGAGCACCAGGGCCGCGATCGCCCAGTGGAAGGCGATCGCGACGCGGGTGTACCGGAGCGGGGCAGGGGCCACGGCCTCGGGCATGGTCGTTCCTGGCATCGCGATCTCGGGGCCGGCGGTCGTGCGCGGCTTGGGCCTATTCGGTGCGCTCGAACGCGCCGGCGATGGTGAGGTGCAGCTCGTCGCCGATCAGCGGCACGTAGGTCTTCACGCCGAATTCCGAGCGCTTGATCGTGCCCTTGGCGTCGAAGCCGACCGTGTACTTCTTGCTCAGCGGGTTCACGCCGGCGCCGACCAGGGTCACGTCGAGGGTTACCGGCTTGGTCACGCCGTGGAGCGTCAGGTTGCCGGCGACCTTGGCCTTGTCCTTGCCCTCGGGCGTGACCTTGGTCGAGACGAAGGTCATCTCCGGGTACTTGGTCGCGTCGAGCCACTGGTCGCCCTTCAGCTCGTCGGTGAGCTTGGTGCTGGTGGTGGTGACCGACGCGACGGGAATCGTGATCTTGAGGCTGCTCTGAGCCGGGCTCTTCGGCTGAAGGTCGAGAGTGCCCGAAACCTCGGAGAACCCGCCGGAATAGTTCGAGAAGCCCATGTGCGACACGGTGAACCCGACCTGGGTGTGGCCGGCATCGACCGCGTAGGCGCCGGCCTGGATCTGGGCCGGGTCGCGGGTCGGCGGTGTCTGCGCCAGCGCCGGGGCGGCGGCGAGCATGAGTGCGATCGACAGGGCGGAGGGGCTGAAGGGCTTCACGAAGAGCTCCGGGCTCGCTGGCACGGCGGGATGCGCCGTTCGGAGGCGCCGAGATAGGCCGCTTCCCAGCGGTGCGGAAGCGCGGTAACCGGAGACGCATGGTTGCGATTCCGGAAACCTTCACCGGGCATCTCGACGACGTGCGTGCCTTCTGCGCGGTGGTCGACCTCGGCAGCGTGACCCAGGCGGCGGCCTTCGTGCGCGAGACCAAGGGCAGCGTCAGCCGCCGCGTCTCGCGACTGGAGGCGGTGCTCGGCGTGACGCTGCTGGCGCGAACCTCGCGCGCGGTCTCGCCGACAGCCGACGGGCTGGTCTTCCACGCCCGCGCCCAGGAGAGCCTTGCGCTCCTCGACGAGGCTCTGGAGACGGCGCGCGGCGCGCGCACCGAACCGCGCGGGCACCTGCGCGTCACCGCCTCCATCGATTTCGGCGTCGAGGTGCTGCCCGATCTCGTGGCGAGCTTCCGCGCTCGCTACCCGCAGATCACCATCGAAATGCTGATCACCGACAACCGGCTGGACCTCGCCGCCAACCGCGTCGACCTCGCCCTGCGGCTCGGCGGCGCGCATCCGGACAGCGGCTACATGGCGCCGATCCTCGCCGAGCTGACGATCGGCCTCTACGCCGCCCCGGCCTATCTCGCTCGGAAGCCGGCTCCGGCCGACCTCGCCGGGCTCTGCGACCACGACGTGGTGTTCTCGCGCGAGCGCGTCGGCGCCTCGCAGATCGCGGTGTCGGACCGGCTCGGGCGCGAGGCGCTGATCGACGTGCGCCCGGTGGTGCGGGCGACGGATTTCGCCACCGTGCTGCGGTTGACGCTGGCCGGCGTCGGCATCGGCCACATCCCGAGCCTCGTCGCCGCGAAGGCGCTGGGCGCCGGCACGCTGGTTCCGGTGATGCCCGATTGGGCGAGCCGCGGCGGGACGCTCCGGGCGGTCAGCCTCGCGGGGCGCGAATTGCCGGCGCGGGTCCGGCTGTTCCGCGAGCATGTCCGCGCGGAGGTGGCGCGCGCGTCGTCCGGTCGGCGGCTCCATGATCCGGCCTGACGGCGTCTGCCGGCTCCCGGCCTCGTCGCGAGGCCGGGAGGGTCGGCACGGCCGGGCATGCCCAGAGCGCTCAGTCGACGGCCGCGGCTTCCAGCGTGACGGCCTTGGTCCGGGAGGGCTGGACCAGGATGCGGTCGCCGACGCGGCTGATCTCGATCGTCTCGGCGGGCGAGTCGGCCGGGCGCGGGGTCGAGAGCGTCACGCTCTGGTCGTCGGCCAGGACCGTCTCGAAGCGGACGGCGGGGGCTGCGGCGCGCGGCGCCAGGGTGACGACGACGCGATACCCTTTCGGCTCGGCGGTGTAGTAGGCGACGCCGGACAGGGTCCCGAGGTCGACGCTGCCGGCCGCGGCCGGCTTGATCTCGGCTGCGCCGGCACTGCCGAGGCCGGCGGTGAGGGCGACGATGGCCGCGAGGGCGACGGTGCGGCTGCGAGTCTTGATGGACATGATCGTGTGACCTTCGTGCTGCCAAGGGCCCGATGCCCTTGCCTTGGTCACGAATATGTTCTGCAGTGCAGCATGGATCAAACCGATCGTATCGCTGATGACTATCGATCACATCGATCTTAGCCGCATCGACCTGAATCTGCTCGTCGCCCTCGACGCGATGCTGGCCGAGCGCAGCGTGACCCGCGCCGCGGCTCGCATCGGCATCGGCCAGTCGGCGATGAGCTCGAGCCTCGCCCGCCTGCGCCGGCTGTACGACGACGAGCTGCTGACCCGCGCCCCCGACGGCATGCGGCCGACGCCACGCGCCCTGGCGCTGGCCGAGCCCGTCCGCGCGGCCCTGCGGCAGATCCAGGCGATCGTCCGGCGCGAGGCGGCGTTCGATCCGGCCACGACCGAGCGGACCTTCACGGTCAGCTTGCCGGACAGCACCGAGGTCCTGCTCGGGCCCCGGCTACTCGGCTACCTGCGCGCCGAGGCGCCGGGCATCCGCCTGCTGTTGCGCTCGGTCGACCGCACGCACATCCTGGAGGAGCTCGACGCCGACCGGGTCGACCTCGCCATCGGCTTCGGGTTCGAGGGGCAGACCCATCACAAGCAGCGCCTGCTCTACCGCGACACCTACGTCTGCCTGTTCGACGCCGGCCAGGTCGGGCTCGCGCCGCCGATCTCCCTGGACGACTACCTCCGCTTCCCGCACATCCTCACCAGCCTGCGCGAGACCGCCCACGGTGTCGTGGACGACGCGCTGGCCAAGCTCGGGCGGGCGCGGACGCTGGCGCTGACGACGCCGCGGTTCCTGGTGGTGCCGTTCCTGGTACGCGCCGCCCCGGTGATCACGACGATGCACGCGCGGCTCGCCACCTACTTCGCCGACGCGCTCGGGCTGACGGTGAGCCCGGCGCCGGTGGAGCTAGACGCGGTCTCGGTCTCGATGCTGTGGCACGCCTCCTACGACGACGACCCGGCCCACCGCTGGCTGCGGCAGGTGCTGGTGCGGCTGGCGGGCGAGACGGCCGAGGTCGAGCGGCTTTAACGGGGTGGGGCAGGGGGCCGGCGCATCGCCGACCCCGCATCCCTGACCACGCTCTTCCCTCCCCCCTCTGCGGGGGAGGGAGTACCCGTCACGCATCTGCTGCGCGATCCGGTAGCGAAGGAAACCCGCGCCGCCCCATCACGCCAGCGTCGTCAGGTCCTGGAACCAGTGCTGGGCCTGGGTGTAGCCCTTCACCTTCGGCGAGAGCGCGTGCGGGTTGGTGTCGTGCACGACCCAGACCTGCACCGCCTCGTCGACCACGATCTCGTGGATGCGGGCCAGCAGCTTGTCCTGCTCCGCCGGGTCGAGGCTGGCCTTGACCTTGTCGCAGAGCGCATCGACCTCGGCGTTCTTCCAGTGGCTCCAGTTCACGCCGTTCGGGGCGATCTGGCGCGAATCGTAGAAGCGCAGGATCGCGTAGAACGGATCGGAGGTGACGTAGGCGATGTTGCCGGCCGAGACGCCCTTCTGGCTCGGGTCGGCCGCGCCCTGGCGCCAGCCGGTATAGGCGACCTCCAGCTCGACGGTCTTGAACTCGACCTGGATGCCGATCTCGGCCCAGCTCTGCTGGATGAACTCGTTGATCGGCAGGGACAGCATCTGCCCGGTGCCGCCGGTGGGGATCAGGATCGTCGCCTTGACCGGGTTCTTCACCGAGAAGCCGGCCTCCTCCACGAGCGTCTTGGCCGCCGCGACGTCGGTCTTGATCTGGAAGGTCGGCTTGCCGAACCACGGGCTCGACGCCTGCACCTGCCCGACGGCCGGGGCGGCCAGGCCGCCCATCAGCTGCACCACGCCGTCGCGGTCGATCGCGAGGTTGGCGGCCTTGCGCAGGCGGATGTCGCGCCAGGGCGAGCCCTCGACCATCGAGAGGTGGTAGTTCCAGACATGCGGCGTGTCGTTGCCGACGATCCGCATGCCGGCGGCCTTCAGACGCGGCACGGCGTCGGGCGCGGGCAATTCGATCAGGTCGACGTTGCCCGACAGGAGCGCGTTCACGCGGGCGAGGTCTTCGGGCACGCAGGCCAGCGTCAGCTTGGCGAGCTTCGGGGCGCGCTTGGGGTTCCAGTAGGCCTCGTTCGCCACGAGCTCGAGGCGGACGCGGGGCTGGAGCTGGCCGATCTTGTAAGGCCCGGTCCCGGAAGGCTGGAACGCGAACTTCGACCAGTCGCGCCCGGCCGCCTCGAACCCGGCCGGCGACGAGATCAGGAACCACAGCATCTGGTAGGGGAACAGGCTGTCGGCGGTCTTCGTCGTCACCTGCACGGTCATCGCATCGAGCTTCCGATACGACGCCACGCCGGGCAGGCGCGGCCTCACCTGGGCGGCCTGGCGCTGGTCGAAGTGCGGCGCCTCCTTGTTGAGCACCTTGTCGAAGTTCCAGATCACCGCGTCCGCATCGAAGGCCGAGCCGTCGTGGAACTTCACCCCGTCGCGCAGGTGGAACGTCCAGTTCTTGCGGTCGGCCGGGTCGCTCTCCCAGGACGTCGCGAGGCCGGGCACCATCCTGCCGGGGCGGTCCGCAACGTCGAGCTCCCAGGCGATCAGCGGATCGTAGAGGGTCAGCCCGGTGAACTGGTAGCCGCCCGCGCCCTTGTCCGGCTGCCCGGTGGTGAGCGGCAGGTCCGACATCGAGATGCTGTAGGTCAGGGTGCCCGCGGGTTTGCCGCCGGGCGCCGAGCCCCCCTGGGCGAGGGCGCCGGGCGCGGCGAGCGGCCAGCCCACCCCGAGCGCGCCGAGGGCGGCGCTGCCGAGCACGAGGTTGCGGCGCGTGAGCGAAGTCTTGTTCATCGGGCACTTTTCGATCGCGGAACGGGAACGATCCGCGCGTCGAAGGAAACGGCGACGCCCTCCGTCGATCGGACGGCATCACCGATCCACGGGCAAGGAGGACCTCCTTGCGTTCCGCCGCGTGGGCTCGTGCCGACATGGGAGGCACACAATATGCCAAGCGCCGCCCGGCACCTCCGCAACCGGTAGTCTACCGGGATCGGTTCCGGCTCACGTCACCACGCTCGGCTCGGCCCGTCCGGTCAGCGCCTCGATCTCCGCCAGCTCGCGGGCGACGGCGACCAGCGGAGCCAGCACCGCGGCGACCGGCCGCTCGAGCCGGTCCGGCGCCGCCTCGTAGCGCTCGATGTAGACGCGCAGCGTCGCGCCCGCCGTGCCGGTGCCGGACAGGCGGTAGACGATGCGGGCATCCTCCGCGAAGGTGACGCGAATGCCCTGGCGCTCGCTCACCGAGCCGTCGACCGGGTCGACGTAGCGGAAATCGTCCGCCGCCGAGACCGTGACGTCGCCGATCCGCCGGCCGGGCAGCTCCGCGAGCTTGTCCCGCAACCCGTCCATCAGCCGGTTGGCGGCGTCCGAGGCGATCTCCTCGTAATCGTGCCGGGTGTAGTAGTCGCGCCCGTACTCCGCCCAGTGCTCGCGCACGATCGCGTCGGCGCGCTTGCCCGTCGCGGCCAGGATGTTGAGCCAGAGCAGCACCGCCCACAGCCCGTCCTTCTCGCGGACGTGGTTCGAGCCGGTGCCGGCGCTCTCCTCGCCGCAGAGCGTGATCAAGCCGGCATCGAGCAGCGTGCCGAAGAACTTCCACCCGGTCGGCGTCTCGTAGGCGCCGATCCCGAGGCGGGCCGCGACGCGGTCGGCCGCGCGGCTCGTCGGCATCGAGCGGGCGATGCCGGCGAGCCCGGATGCGTAGCCGGGCGCGACGCTTGCGTGCGCCGCCAGGATCGCGAGGCTGTCGCTCGGGGTCACGAACAGGCCCGGCGCGACGATCATGTTGCGGTCGCCGTCGCCGTCCGAGGCCGCGCCGAAATCCGGCGCGTCGGGGCCGAGCATCAGCTGGTAGAGGTCGTGGGCGTGGACCGGGTTCGGATCGGGGTGGTGGCCGCCGAAATCCTCCTTCGGCTCGCCGTTGACCACCGTGCCGGGCTCGGCGCCGAGCATGCCTTCGAGGATCGCGTGGGCGTAGGGGCCGGTCACCGCGCTCATCGCATCGAAGCGCATGCGGAAGCCGGATGCGAACAGGCGGCGGATCGCGTCGAAATCGATCAGCTCGGCCATCAGCGCGGCGTAGTCGGCGACCGGATCGATCACCTCTACGACCATGTCGCCGATCCGCGTCGCCCCGACCTGGTCGAGGTCGAGGTCGGGCACGTCGGCGATGCGATATTCCGTCAGCGTCTTCGTCGCGGAATAGATCGCCTCGGTGACGCTCTCGGGCGCCGGGCCGCCGTTGGCGGTGTTGAACTTGATGCCGAAATCGCCGTCCGGCCCGCCGGGATTATGGCTCGCCGAGAGGATGATGCCGCCGATCGCGCCGGCTTTGCGGATCACGCAGGACGCGGCCGGCGTCGAGAGCAGGCCGCCCCGGCCGACGAGGACGCGGCCGAAGCCGTTGGCGGCGGCGATCTTCAGCGTGGTCTGGACCACCGCGCGGTTGAAGAAGCGCCCGTCGCCGCCGAGCACCAGGGTCGCGCCCTCGCGGCCGGCGACGGACTGGACGATCGCCTGAACGAAGGTCTCGACGTAGTGCGGCTGGCGGAAGTGGGCGACCTTCTTGCGCAAGCCGGACGTGCCGGGCTTCTGATCGGAGAACGGCGTCGTCGGCACGCGTTTCAGGACCATGGTTCGCTCGATCTCTCAGGGACTTTCCGCCCAACAACCCGGTTTCGCGGGAGCGGTCAATCAGCCCGCCGGATCCGCCGCCAGGAAGCGGGCGACGAGCATCCGCGCGAGGTCCGCGGGGGCGGCGTCGGTCAGCGCCCCGAGCTTGCCCGAGGTCGAGAGCGAGGCGAGCCCGTGCAGCGACGCCCACAGGGCGGCCACCGCCTGGGCGCGCTCGGCGGCGTCGGGCAGCAGCGGCTCCAGCGTTCCGTCGACGAGGCCGGTCGCGGAGGCCAACGCCTCCCAGTACCAGTCCGGCACCGCGGCGCCGCGCGCGGGCGCCTCGTCGGAGACGAGGCTCCAGATCGCCGAATCCGCGGCGACGAAGGCGAGGTAGGCGGAGGCCAGGGCCGCCGCGTTCGCCCGCGGTGACCCCGCCGGGTCGAGGGCCGCCGCGAGCGCGTCCCGCAGCCGGGCGAAGGTGCGGGCGTTCACCCGCAGCAGCACCGCGTCGAGATCGCCGACCGCATTGTAGATCGAGTTCGGCGCGTAGCCGATCGCGGCGGCGAGCGGCCGCATCCCGAGGGCGCGCACGCCCTGGTTCCGGACGATGCCCTCGGCGGCCTCGCAGACCAGCGCGAGGAAGCCGGCCCGGTCGACGTCGCCGCGCGGGCCGGCGGCGCGCTTCTTAACGGTCTTCACGCTATGCATCCGCGGTGTCCCGTGCGGTCGCGCACGGGATGCAGCGATAGATTGCACGGCGTGCAAGAACAAGCTTGCGCACCGCCCGCGATCGCTTAGTTTGCACGTTGTTCAAATGCCGTCGTCCAGCGTGGATCGCACCGGGCCCGGGATTTGACGCGACCGCACGGGTTGAGCCAGTCATGGCCCAGCCGGGGAGACCGCCATGTTCCGTTCGCTGATGACCGCCCGGCGTTTCGCGCCGCTGTTCTGGTGCCAGTTCTTCTCGGCCTTCAACGACAACTTCCTGAAGAACGCGCTCGCCTTCCTGATCCTGTTCAAGGTCTCGCAAGGCGGCGATTCCGACTCCGGCATCCTGGTGACGCTGGCGAGCGCCGTGTTCATCGGGCCGTTCTTCATCCTGTCGGGCCTCGGGGGCGAGCTCGCCGACCGCTACGACAAGGCGGTGATCGCCAAGCGGCTGAAGTTCGCCGAGATCTTCGCCGCCGGCACCGCGGTGCTCGGGTTCTTCCTCGCCTCGGTGCCGATCCTGTTCGTCGCGCTCGGGCTGTTCGGGACGATCGCGGCCCTGTTCGGGCCGATCAAGTACGGCATCCTGCCCGACCACCTGCGCCGCGAGGAGCTGCCGGCCGGCAACGCGCTGGTCGAGGCCGCGACCTTCCTCGCGATCCTGCTCGGCACGATCGCCGCCGGCTTCGCCAGCGCCATGGGCGGCTCGCACCTCGTCTTCGGCGGCCTGATCATGGCCTTTGCCGTGCTGTGCTGGCTCGCGGCGCGGGCGATCCCGCGTACCGGCGAGGGCGCGCCCGACCTGCAGGTCGACCGCAACGTCGCGCGCTCCACCGTGGCCCTGCTGCGCGACCTGTGGAGCGACCGCCGCCTGTGGCGCGGCTCGATCATCGTCAGCTGGTTCTGGCTCGTCGGTGTGGTGGTGCTGTCCTTGCTGCCGCTGCTGGTGCGGCACGACTTCAACGGCTCGGAGACGGTGGTCACGTTGCTGCTCGCGGTGTTCTCGGTCGGCATCGCGCTGGGCTCGGGCCTGGCCTCGTGGCTGTGCAGCGGGCGGATCGTGCTGCTGCCCACCCCCGTCGGCGCGCTGCTGATGGCCCTGTTCGGCCTCGACCTCGCCTGGACGGTCGCCCACCACGCGCCCGAGCCCGGCGCGATGATCGGCGCCGCCGACTTCCTGCGCACGGGCTCCGGCCTGCGGGTGGCGATCGACTTCCTCGGGCTGGCCATGGCCGGCGGCCTCTACATCGTGCCGTCGTTTGCCGCGGTGCAGGCCTGGACCGACAAGGACAAGCGCGCCCGCATCATCGGCGCCGTCAACGTGATGACCGCGGCCTTCATGGTCGGCGGCACCTTGGCGCTCGCCGCGCTTCAGGGCGCCGGCTTCTCGAGCGCGACGCTGCTGGCGCTCGTGGCGGTGCTCAACCTCGTCGTCGCGGTCGTGGTCCTCGTCACCCTGGAGACGAGCCCGTTCCGCGACTTCCTGTCGATCCTGTTCCGGGCGTTCTACCGGCTCGAGGTGCGCGGACTCGACAACGTGGAGAAGGCCGGCGCGAACTGCATCGTCGCCCTGAACCACGTCTCGTTCCTCGACGCGCCGCTCGCCCTGTCGCTGCTCGACCAGGAGCCGGTCTTCGCCGTCGACCACGGCATCGCGCAGCGCTGGTGGGTGAAGCCGTTCCTGCGGGTCACCAAGGCGATGCCGCTCGATCCGACCCGGCCGCTCGCCACCCGCTCGCTGATCAACGCGGTGAAGGGCGGCGAGACCCTGATCATCTTCCCCGAAGGCCGCCTCACCGTCACCGGCAGCCTGATGAAGGTCTACGACGGCGCCGGCCTGATCGCCGACAAGTCCGGCGCGATGGTCCTGCCGGTGCGGATCGAGGGGCTCGAGAAGACCGTGTTCTCGCGGCTGTCCCGCGATCAGGTGAAGCGGCGCTGGTGGCCGAAGGTGGTCGTCACGGTGATGCCGCCGGTCAAGCTCGGGGTCGACCCGGAGCTGAAGGGCAAGGCGCGCCGGCAGGCGGCGGGCGCGGCGCTCTACGGCATCATGTCCGAGCTGGTGTTCGACACAACCGACATCGACCGGAGCGTGATGACGGCGCTGATCGCGGCCGCCGAGCGCTTCGGCTGGCGCCGCACGGCGCTGGAGGATCCGGTCTCGGGCAAGCTCACTTATTCCCGCCTCGTGATGGGCGCCAACATCCTCGGCCGCAAGCTGATGCCGTTGGCGGGGGAGGGGCGGGCGATCGGGCTGATGCTGCCCAACGCGAACGGCGCCGCGGTGACGTTCTTCGCGCTGGCCTCCGCCGGCCGGGTGCCGGCGATGATCAACTTCTCGGCCGGCGCGGCCAACATCCTCTCCGCGTGCACGGCGGCGCAGGTGACGAAGATCTTCACCTCGCGCGCCTTCATCGAGAAGGGCCGCCTCGGGCCCCTCGTCGAGGCGATCAAGGACAAGGTCGAGCTGATCTACCTGGAGGACGTGCGCGCCACGATCACGACGGGCGACAAGATCCGCGGACTGCTGGCAGCGCGCAGGCCCCTCGTGGCGCGGACCGGAGAGGATGCGGCCGCGATCCTGTTCACCTCCGGCTCGGAGGGGACGCCGAAGGGCGTGATGGTCGCCAACCGCGGCATGCTCTCGAACGTCGCCCAGGTCGCGGCCCGGATCGATTTCGGGCCATCCGACAAGGTGTTCAACGTGCTGCCGATCTTCCACGCCTTCGGGCTGACCTCGGCGCTGGTGCTGCCGCTGGTCTCGGGTGTGCCGGTCTACCTCTACCCGTCGCCGCTGCACTACCGGATCGTGCCGGAGCTGGTCTACGGCTCGAACGCCACGGTCCTGTTCGGCACCGACACCTTCCTGACCGGCTACGCCAAGGTGGCGCACGCCTACGACCTGCGCAGCTTGCGCTACGTCGTGGCCGGCGCCGAGCCGGTGAAGGATTCGACCCGCCGGACCTACGCGGAGAAGTTCGGCCTGCGCATCCTCGAGGGCTACGGCGTCACCGAGTGCGGACCGGTGGTCGCGGTCAACACGCCGATGTTCAACCGCTTCGGCACCGTCGGGCGCCTGGTGCCGGGCATGGAGCACCGCCTCGACCCGGTCCCCGGCATCGAGGAGGGCGGCCGCCTCGTGGTGCGCGGCCCCAACATCATGCTCGGCTACCTGCGCGCCGAGAACCCCGGCGTGCTGGAGCCGCCGCCGGACGGCTGGCACGACACCGGCGACATCGTCGCCATCGACGCGCAGGGCTTCGTCGCGATCAAGGGCCGCGCCAAGCGCTTCGCCAAGATCGCCGGCGAGATGATCTCGCTCGCCGGCATCGAGGCGACCGCCGCCGACCTGTGGCCGGACAGCCCGAGCGCGGTGGCCGCGGTGCCGGACGCGCGCAAGGGCGAGCGGCTGGTGCTGTTCACCCAGCGCAAGGACGCGACGCGCGCCGCCTACCAGACCTTCGCCAAGGGCCGGGGCGCCCCCGACCTCGCGATCCCGGCCGAGGTGGTGGTGGTCGACGCGATCCCGATGCTCGGCACCGGCAAGGTCGATCAGGTGGCGGTGACCAAGCTCGCGCAGGAGCGCGCGGGCGGGCAGGAGGCGACGGCGGCGTGATCGCTTAGGGCACGTCTTCCCTCCCCCCTTGCGGGGGGGGGGGGGGGGGGGGCCCCGGGGGGCGCGGGGGGGGGGGGGGGGGGGGGGGGGGGGCGCGGGCGCGGGGGGGGGGGGGGGGTGGTGGGGGGGGGGGGGGGG